>JBKEEB010000068.1:0-48174 GCA_047975735.1 Niabella sp. | reverse complement strand
GCTGGCGGTGTAGTAATAGTATTGTATATACTATTTTTTGTAGTTATAGGTTTTGGTAGCATGGCTTCTTTCCGCTAATGTTATCTAAAACAATTAAATTTATTAGCCTCGGTCTTTTACTGGCCGGGGCTTTTTATGTTTATTATAATTTTAATCCTACGCAGCATCAAGGGCAATTTCCTACATGCCCATCCAGAGCTCTTTTTAATATATACTGTCCGGGTTGCGGCTCGCAACGGGCAGTACACCAATTACTACATTTTCATTTAAAAGAAGCTTTTAAGTACAATCCGTTAATGGTAGTTATGTTACCATTTACAATAGCTTTAGTTGTGCAGTATATCCTCCGCCATTTTTTTAACAGGTATTGGAAAATTGGTATTGTTTACAATAATACCTTCCTATGGTTTTTATTTGTGCTTTTCGTAGTCTATTTTATTTTACGCAATGTAAATGTTCCTTTGCTGGAGTTTTTAAAACCTCCGTCTTAAGGGGTGTTAATTAAGCACGCGATGGATTTTATTTTCAAGCATCATTAAATCGGTTAAAACAATAGCTGTGGCGGCTTCTACAATTACCGGGGCTCTTAAAGCCACGCATAAGTCGTGCCTACCTTTTACAGAAAACTTTTCAACAAGGCCTGTATCCCAATTAAGACTTTCCTGCTCTTTGGGTGTAGAGGCTGTAGGTTTTACGGCAATTTTGAACACCAATTCGTTACCATTGGTAATGCCTCCCACTATACCGCCGGCGTAATTGGTTTTAGTTGTTCCATCCACATCAATAATAGCATCGTTATGCTGACTGCCAAACATTTTTGCAGCATTAAATCCGGCACCAAACTCAACACCTTTTACAGCAGGAATGCTAAACATAGCATGGGCAATCACCGATTCTACCGAATCAAAATGAGGTTCCCCAAGCCCGATGGGAAGGCCGTTTATGCGGCACTCAATAATACCACCAACCGAGTCTTTTGCATCAATAGCTTTTTGTAATCCTTTTTCTATATCAGGTTCTCCTCCGGCTTCAATAACTTTGGCTTCAATACTAATTCCTTTTAATAGCTTTTTGGCAATTACACCGGCTGCTACCAAACCGGTAGTAAGCCTGGCACTAAAATGACCGCCGCCACGGTAGTCCTCATATCCGCCAAATTTTTTGTGAGCTACAAAATCGGCATGACTGGGACGCGGTATATTTCTTAGTTTATCATAATCACCACTGCGCGTATTTTTATTCTCAAAATATATCATAATGGGGAAGCCGGTTGTTTTACCGTTAAAAACTCCACTCATTAATGCAGGTATATCTTCTTCCTGCCGGGGCGTTGTGCCTTTTTGCTTACCGCCTTTGCGGCGTTCCATATCGGGTAAAAAATCTTCTACAGGTACTGCTAAACCGGCTGGACAACCATCTATTACTACGCCTACGCAAAATCCATGCGACTCTCCAAATACCTGTACCTTAAAAATTCTTCCAATAGCGTTCATGATAATATTTTAATTTCTTAATGGTTGTTTTGCGCAGCTAAAAATGCCTTTTTGATAGATTCGATATCAAGCCCGGTATCAACTTTTACACCCAATTGTTGCAAGTGTATATAAAAGTCGGGATAAGATTTGTTAATCGCGCCAGCCTCCTCAATATGTGTGATGCCTTCTGCTTTTAAAGCTGCCACAGCACAGGCCATTGCAATCCGATGATCGTGGCGGGAATGTACTTTGTTGCCTTTAATAGTGCCGCCATGTACTCGCATTATATCATCATCCAGTTCAATTTTGATGCCCATTTTGCCAAACTCTTCCTGTAATGTTAATCCTCTATTACTTTCTTTGTGTGCCAACCGGCTTACGCCTTTGATGGATGTAGTACCGTTGCAATAGGCGGCTAAAGCAACAAGCGGCGGAAATAAATCGGGGCAGTCGGTTGCGTCAAATTCAAAAGCCTGCATAGGAGCCGGGTGTATTTTAATGCCTTTAGCTTCCATTGCAATACCGGCATTGGCTGCCATTAACGCATCTACAATTTTTTTATCGGCCTGTGTGCTGGATAGGCTAAGCCCTGTAACGGTTATTGGCCCGGCAATAGCTCCGGCTACTAATAAAAAAGCACCACCACTCCAATCACCTTCTACAGTATAAGTAATTTCTTTTGCTGTTTTATTTTGATAAAAATATTCTTTGTCTTTTTTATAAAAAATAAATTCTTTATAATCTTTATTTTCAGGCAGGGGCAATCCAAATTGTTTCATTACATTTAAAGTAAGGTCAATATATGGTTTGCTTTTAAGATTGTTTACCCTAATGCTTACTGTTTCGCTGCTATTTTGATGTGGTGCCACAGCAAATGCAAATAATAATCCTGTGAGAAATTGAGAACTCAGCGACCCGTCAATTTCAATATCTTTTGGTAGTAGCGACCCTTGTATGGTAATGGGCAATTTGCCGTTATTGGATTGCACTTTAATACCTAATTGAGGGAAAATTGTATCAAAAAAATTAAGTGGGCGGGTGGTGAGACTGCCTTCACCTGTAATATTAATTTCGTTCTTACATAAAGCTGCAATAGGAGTGAACATTCTAATGCTCAGGCCGCTTTCTCCACAGTGAATATGATTATTGGTTGCAATAATATTTTTTACATCCGATAAAAAATTACTGGTAATTGTAATTACATCATCATTTTTGTTAGTAATGAAAGCACCGAGGCTTTGTATAATGGATAAAGCCGCTTTATCATCATTGCTATGCCCGGGGTTGTAGATGGTTGTTTTATTAAGCGATAGCAATGCCGCAGCACAAGCTCTTTGCATAGAACTTTTTGATGCCGGTGCCTGAATGTTGCCGCTTAGTTGCGAAGGATATATATTTATATGTTGCATGTATTATAACTAATGTGCCGGATGATTATGTGAATATTATTGTATCGCCATCACCAGTTTTTCTAGTTTTTTCATTTCAATAGGGTGAATTATTGCTTTACCAATTTTATTTAATAAAACAAAGTTCATTTCTTTTTGAATGCGCTTTTTATCCATTTTTAATACTTCAAAAACTTTCTTTTTATTAAAAGCGGCATAGGTTGGTAAATTATATTGTTCAAGCAGCGATGTTACCTGCGCTGTTTGCTTAAATCCGGTAAGGATCTCCGATAAATGACAGGCGTAGGTCATTCCGATAGCAATGGCTTGGCCGTGTAACAGCTCATATTGGGTTTCTACAGCATGACCTAAGGTGTGCCCGAAATTGAGCAAACGCCTGTCGCCTTTTTCAAACTCATCTTTTTGTACAACATTTACTTTTATAAGCGTATTGCGTTTTATAAGTGCTGTTAACAGAGATTTGTTTTTCATAAAATCCTGTAAAGAGCGTTGTTGTAATTGCTTAAACATGGCGGCATCTTTTATGCAGGCGTGTTTTATAATTTCAGCAAAACCGTTCTCCCACTCGCTTTGCGGTAAGGAGCGTAACAGTGTTACGTCGTGTAAAATAAATGAAGGTTGGTTAATGATGCCTACCAGATTTTTGTACACACCCACGTCAATACCGTTTTTGCCGCCAATAGAGGCATCTACCAATGCTAAAATAGAAGTAGGTACAAAACCAAATTTTATGCCTCGCATATATACGGATGCTGCATATCCGGTAATATCGGTAATTACACCGCCGCCAACGCCAATTAAAACAGATTTCCTGTCGGCCTGCATTTTAATAAGTGTATCAATAATACCGTCAACTGTTGCCTGAATTTTATATTCCTCTCCGGGCTTTAATACAATGCAGTTGTACCCTTTGAATTTATTTTTATGAGCCGTAAAAACATTTTCATCTGTAATAATAATGGCCGATTTTTTATCAACAATATTTTTTAGATGACTAAAACTACTGTCAAAGTAAAAGTTTGTAGCACTGTTTGAAAATTTATAAGTAATCGGCTTCATAACGTAAAAATATAATGAGTGAGTAGTGTATAAGGTAACCCTTGAATGCTACATTTTAAACTACTACTCAGCAAAGCTCTCAGGCCTCTAAGTAGTAGTCTTTAATATCAAATCCTTTAAAAAGAACCCCCTGTTAGGCTGCTTAGGCGTCCATAATTTTTTTCTGATGGTTGATGCTTTCAATATGAACGGCATCAAGGTACTTATTAATAAATTCGCGGCTAAGGCCTATTTTTTCTGCTTTTAGTACTGTAACTTCTACTATTTCGTGCCATCGGGATGGTTGTAAAATAGTAATGTTGTTGTCTTTTTTATACTGGCCAATCTGGTCGGCAATTTTCATGCGCTGGCTTAAAATCTGCAACAATTCATCATCTAAATGATTGATTTGCTGCCGTAGTTTTTCCAATGCCTGTTGAAATTCTTTGTTAGAACTTACTTCTTTTCTCCAAATGATTGCATCCAGCATTTCTTTTAGCCTTGTGGGGGTTACCTGTTGTTTGGCATCGCTCCAGGCATTGTCCGGGTCAATATGGCTTTCAATAATCAGCCCGTCAAAATCAATATCCACAGCTCTTTGGCATACTTCCTGTAAGCCTTCCCTGTTGCCGCATATATGCGATGGGTCTGTGATCATGGGCATATCAGGAAAACGCAGTTTCATATCAATGGCTAAATGCCACATGGGGGCATTGCGGTATTGCGTATTGCCGTAGGAAGAAAACCCACGGTGGATAAGGCCAATATTTTTTACACCGGCACGGGCAATACGTTCTACGCCGCCACTCCATAATTCAATATCGGGATTTACGGGGTTTTTTACCAAAACGGGTACATCCACACCTCTTAATGCATCGGCTACTTCCTGCATACTAAAGGGGTTTACTGTGGTGCGGGCACCAATCCAAAGTATGTCCACATCAAATGTAAGTGCATCCTGCACCTGCTTGGCAGTAGCTACTTCACAGGCAGTTAACAACCCTGTTTCCTGCTCGGCTTTTTGCAGCCAAGGAAGGCCTTTGGCACCAATGCCTTCAAAGCCTCCGGGTTTGGTCCTAGGTTTCCAAATGCCGGCTCTCAATACATCTACCTTGCCTGTGGCGGCTAACTGTTTGGCTGTTTCTACAACCTGTTCTTCGGTTTCTGCGCTACAAGGGCCGCTAATAATTAACGGTCTTTTGTTCCAAATAGCATTTAGTTTTTCTTTGCTTGTTCTTTCAACTACCATTTTTAAAAATTTATTGTTCCCGTAAGGGTTTACGGAAACGGCTAAGTTATTGTATTATTTTAAAATTCGTTTGATTTTATTGGCATCTATGATTAATGCTTTTAGTGCATGGGCATCTTCGTTTTTTATGGAGTCCCTGAATTTTGACAGCTGGTCGATATGCTCGTTGAGTACATCTAATATATTTTCTTTATTCTGCATAAAAATTGGCACCCACATGCTGGAATTACTTTTAGCCAGTCTTACTGTGCTTTCAAAACCTGCTGATGCAATCTGGAAAATAGCACTTTCAACTTTTTCTTTTTCCAATACCGTATTGGCTAAGGCAAATGAGGTGATATGTGAAATATGACTTACATAAGCCACATGCAAATCGTGGGCTTTGGCATCCATATCGGTAATACGCATACCTATTTTGGTGTACATCTTCTCTACCCACGCTATGGCATCGGCATCACTATCTTTGCGGTTACAAATAATTACAGATTTTCCCTCAAAAGCCCCGCGTACAGCAGCTTTGGGCCCACTGAATTCTGTTCCCCACATAGGATGGGTAGCTACATATCTGCCTCTTTTGGGATGGTTGTTTACAGCTTTAATAATATCCTGCTTAGTGGAACCCAAATCAATTACAATCTGGTTATCAATCATATCCAAAATTTCGGGAACTAAGGTATTAAGCGTATTTACCGGGGTAGAAAGTATTATAATATCGGCTTCTTTAACGGCATCATGCAATGGCAAAATCTCATCTACCAACTCTGCTTCTAAGGCTTCTTTGGCATGATTGGCACTTACCTCAACACCAATGAGTCTGGACGACAGCTTTTTTTCGTGTAATTGTATTGCTAAAGAGCCGCCAATTAAACCAACTCCAACAATGGCTATTTTTTTTCTGTTATGCATATAACTGTTTTATAACTTTTGAACTTGACAGTAATATTTATTGAATACCATTTTTAATTCGATTTATTGCATCTTCAAATCTATCAATTGAACCGCAAAGGCTGATGCGTATATAATACTCGCCCGCACTACCAAAGATGCCTCCCGGCGTAATAAATACATTTGATTTGTATAGTACCTCATCGGCTAATTCATAACAATCCTTGTATTGTGCGGGAATACGGCCCCAAACAAACATACCTACCTGATTGGTTGCGTATCTACATTGCAACAAGTCTAATAATTCGAAAACCTTTTCTCTTCTTTGCCTATATGTTTTATTCACTTCATCAAACCAACTTCTGTCGAGTGTAAGTGCTTTGGCAGCAGCTAATTGCAATGGTAAAAACATACCGCTGTCCATATTGCTTTTAAAACGCATCACTTCGCTAATCCTTTCGGCGGCTCCGCATAAAACACCAATACGCCATCCGGCCATATTGTGCGATTTGCTTAACGAGTTTAGTTCTACCACTACATCTTTAGCTCCATCAATACTTAATAGACTTTCAGGATTATCATTTAATATGAAACTATAAGGATTATCATGAACAATAAGTATATTATGTTTTTTTGCAAAGGAAACCAGTTGTTCAAAAACTTTTTTATCGGGCTTTTGCCCGGTAGGCATTTGCGGATAATTAACAAAAAAGAGTTTAACCCTGCTTAAATCATTTTTTTCAATCGCTTCAAAGTCGGGTTGGTATTGGTTTTCCTCTTTCAGTTCATAATTAATACAAGTACCGCCGGCAATGGTAACATTGCTGCGATAGGTGGGGTAACCCGGGTTGGGCACTAATGCTGCATCACCTTCGTTTAAGTATGTCATGCATATATGCATAATGCCTTCTTTACTACCAATAAGTGGTAGTATTTCAGTATTAAGATCAAGCATAACGCCATACCATTGTTGATACCAGTTGGCAAACGCCTTACGTAGCACAGGACTTCCTTTGTAATTCTGATAGCCATGGGTATTGGGTTTTAGTGCTTCTTGATGCAATGTATTTACCACATCAGGATGTGGCGGTAAATCGGGACTGCCTATACCAAGATTAATGATATTCTTGCCCTGTTTGTTCAGTTCATCAATCTCTCTTAGTTTGGTAGCGAAATAATATTCTCCTACACCTTGTAAACGTTTTGCTATTTCCATATTCCCTTATTATAAATTCCGTAAATTTTTATTTCTTCCGTTAAAGGTTTTATTTTTTCAATAACTCGCTGAAATTTTTTCATACTGTCAAATTCCATATCTGCATGAAACTGGTATTTGAATTCAGACCCCGGTATAGGAAAACTTTGCAGTTTGGTAAGGTTTATACCGTTGATGGCTATAACACCTAAAACCCTGGCCAGGCTTCCTTCTTTGTGCACTGTTTGAAAATTAATAGACGCTTTATTGCCTATTTGTTCTTCTGTAACATCCTGTGGTCTTTTTAAAACTAAAAATCTTGTATAGTTCTTTTTTAAAGTTTGAATTTTTGGTGCCAGTACTTTCAAACCATAAATTTCGGCGGCAGTGCTGCTGGCAATTGCTGCAATATGTTTGCTGTTATGGCGGGCAATATGCTTGGCACTTAGTGCGGTATCTTCACTCTCAACCAATTTCCAATGGTGTTGGTCTAAGTATTCATAGCATTGCTGCAAAGCCATGGTGTGGGAGTGTACTTCTTTAATATCTTCTAATACAACACCATGATTTACCAATAGATTTTGATTGATTTGTAAATATACTTCGCCAACAATTTTAAGATTACTACTCTGCAATAATTTGTAATTGGGTAAGATGCTGCCTGCTATTGAATTTTCAATGGCCATTACGGCACCGTTAGTGCGTTTTGGGTCTTTAGCAGCTGCCATCAGGTCTCTAAAAGTATCACAACACTCCACGGTTACATTCTTGTTAAAAAAAACATTGGCGGCCTGTTGGTGAAAACTGCCTTCATAACCCTGAATAGCCATGTGGGGGATGCTATTATTTATTGTTTTGCTCATTATGTTGTTTAAAAAAAATCCCGGCTTTTATTAGCCGGGATTCAATATGTTGTTAATCTTTATTTTGATTGAAATGATTTCAACAACAGGATTCCCGGCCTTTTTCTAAAATAAAAAAAGCTAAAATAAAACCATGTATAAAATATAGTTGACTTCATTTGAATGTCAAATATATAAAAACATTCAAAATAATCAGTTATTTTATTGTTTTTTATCTAATAATAACTAACGCTTGTTATAATTTGTAAAAGTGTGTTATAAGGATTTTAGGAAATAACATGCATTAAATAATAGCGATTTATCAAAAAAGTTATTATCATAGAAGCTGTAGTATAATTTATTATCTTGCACAAATGAAGTTGGATATATTGGCTATAGGTGTACACCCCGATGATGTGGAACTATGTTGTTCCGGGGCGTTATTAAAAGAAATACAATCCGGTAAACTGGCTGGTATTGTTGATTTAACGCAGGGGGAACTGGGTACCAGAGGTACGGTTGCTACCCGTTATGAAGAGGCGGCCAAGGCTGCAGAAGTTATGGGTGTGGCAGTAAGGGAAAACCTGAAAATGCGGGATGGTTTTTTTAAAAATGATGAAGAACATCAGTTATTGCTTATAAAAGCTTTACGCAAGTACAGGCCAGATATTGTTTTAGGCAATGTAATGCACGACAGGCACCCCGATCATGGCAGGGCAGGGCATTTAATTAAAGACGCCTGCTTTTTGTCGGGGTTAGCTAAAATTGAAACCACTGATGAACAGGGGAATCCGCAGGAAAAATGGCGGCCAAGATATTTTTTTCAATATATGCAGGACTGGTATCATAATCCGGATGTTCTCATTGATATAAGTGATGTTATAGAGTTGAAAATGAAGGCAATAGAGGCATATTCTACCCAGTTTCATACCGGTAGTAGTGATGCTGCCGGCCCTGTAACATATATCTCTACCCCCGAATTCAAAGAGAGTATTCTGGCCAGAAGCCGGGTGTTGGGAAAGCGTATTGGCGTTAAATATGCTGAAGGGTTTATGAGCGATAAAAGCATTGGCCTTGAGAATTTTGGAGCTATTATTCTTAATGAAACCTAACAATTTTTATTGAATATTTTTTGTGTAAATACATTAAAAGCCAACGGTTTTGGTTACCTTTGCACACCAAATTAAATAAATAATAAACATGTCGTTTCCTAAATTTGCGGCACCGCCGCCGCCCTCTTTTCACACGGTTTTAAAAAACAGAATACATGAGTATTTTGAACAGAAAGGAGTGCGCAGCACCGGAAATTTACGATTGTACTCTAAAGCACTATTTCTTATAGCCGGATTTCTTGCATTGTATGTGCATTTGGTTTTTTTTACACCGCCCACAGCGTGGGCTGTAGTTGAATGTTTATTGTTAAGTTTGTTTACATCGGCAATTGGCTTTAATATAATGCACGATGGAGCTCATGGAAGTTTTAGCAGCAAACCCTGGGTGAATACAATTGCAGCTTCTTCGCTTAATTTTTTAGGAGCTAATACATTTATGTGGAAGATGAAGCATAATGTAATCCATCATGCCTATACAAATGTGGATGGGATAGACGATGATTTAGATGCCAAACCCTTTTTAAGATTATGTGAAAGCCAGAAATACTATAAGTTTCACCGTTACCAACATATATATTTTTGGATGGCTTATTCTCTGCTTTATTTGTTTTGGATATTTGTTTCTGATTATAAAAAATACTTCAGGGGTAAAGTTGGTGAAATTCCTCTAAAGAAAATGAAAGCCAAAGATCATCTTACTTTTTGGGGGTTCAAACTACTACATATTTTTTTATTTGTAGCACTCCCCATTTATGTTGTTGGTTTTAAAACATGGTTAATCGGGTTCTTAATTTATACACTTTTTGCCGGATTTGTTTTGAGTATAGTGTTTCAATTAGCCCATACGGTTGAACATACCCATTTTCCGGTAGCCAACCCCGATACCAATAAATTAGAAGACGAATGGGCAGTACATCAATTAAAAACCACGGCTAACTTTGCCACCAAAAGCAGGCTGGCCAGTTGGTTTATGGGTGGGTTAAACTTTCAGGTGGAGCATCATCTTTTTCCTAAAATCTCTCATATACACTATCCTAAAATTAATAAAATTATTAAGAGTACTTGCAAGGAGTTTAGTGTGTCGTACATTGAGTATCCCAGAGTAACCAGTGCTTTCAAATCGCATGTTGCTTATTTAAAAACATTGAGCCACCCGCATCACGATCATTAAAAAATGATATAATAATATTTTAAAAGTGCTGATTGGCACTTTTTTTATTTATCCTTTGGTAAATTGGTTTTTCTTTTCTTAAAAGCATCAAGGCCGGTCTTGTGCATTAACCCTTGCTTGGTAAGTTGTTTTACTTTTGCTATATTAATATTGTTCCAGTTACTGCCTGGTCTTCTGGGAGTAAACCTATTACAATAACTGTTTTCATTAACCGATTTTCTTACACTGTCAATCCAACCAAAACAAAGTGCTACATCAACCGATTCACTCCAGGTAATGCCTTTTTTTCCGGTATGTTTTTTATAATACCCTACCCATAATTCTGTAGCTTTTTCATGATTTTTTTCAAGCCATTTTCTAAATGCTTCAATGGTTTTAAAATAGACGGGTTTTTCCGGATTGCTCATGTTTTATTTTTATGATTTTGGATAGTGGTAAAATATGCCTTTATCCAATAAAGTCCAAAAAGAGGCTTTTTGTTTGGCCGCTTTCAAAGCATTATTACTCCAGGTATTACAAGTGTAAAAAAGGCTGTAGGAGCCTTTTGCTTCATAAAAAGCATCGTTATTGCCATAGCCGTCATTTGTACTGGGAATATGGATGCTGTTGCCTTGTAGGTCTAAATCAAAACTGTTAATAATATAGTTAGCCAGATTTTTATACGCTTCATTTGAGATATGCAAAACAGCACTTTTTTCAATCAAAGTATCAATAGTATGATGAAATGTGGCGTGTATGGCAGCTGTACTTAGGTGTAGCCCTGCTTTTAAGGCAACACTTAATTTTAAATCTTTCCATTCAGGTGTTTGCAGAAAAAATCCTTTATCGCCCCATCCAATCCCTACAAACTGATAACTGCTGTCTTTGCAATCGGTATCTTCAAATTTGATAAACCTGCTCCAGTCCATTATTTCGTTTTTTACCGGAACTACCACATCAGTATGTACACCGCTTGATAAAAGATAAATGGTAACATCATTTGGTGCGGTATAATTCACATTTTTATTTACGGGAATCCGGTACAATGTAAGCGCAGCAATAGCATAGATTATCAATAATACAATAATAACTCCGGTAATTTTAAGCGTACCTTTTAAAATTTTTTTTATCCTCCCAACGCTATGGTGTACAAACAATTCATTTTTCTTCATTCTTTATTTATTGCATTGTTTCTAAAATATCGTCAATATCTTTTTCCGATGTATCGGGATTAATAAAACAAAACCTTGCAACTGTTTCCATATTGTTGCCTGTTTTCCATTTAGTGGGTGTTACAAGCGCAAAGCCGTCTTCAAGATTTTTAAAAGTCCAGCGGTTATAATCTGCGTGTTGCCATCCTTTTCGCCTAAACAATACACAGCTTAATCCCGGTTCCCGCACCAGTTCTAACAATGGATGGGTTCTTATTTTTTCTGCTGCTATATGAGCCAGTTCTATACCTCTTTCAATTGCTTTTTTGTAAACATCTGTACCGTGCATAGCCAATGAGAACCATAATGGTAAACCCCTTACGCGCCGGGTTAGTTGTATTTGATATTCGCTGGGGTTAAAGCCTTCTGCGTCTTTAAAAATATCTAAATAAGCGCCCTCCTGCCCGTGTGCTTTTTTAGCCAGTTCGGGATTTCTGTATATTATTGCACCGCAATCGTAAGGAGAGAACAGCCATTTATGTGGATCAATGGTAATGCTATCAGCTTCTTCAATTCCTTTAAACAGATGTTTTACGGTTTCTGTGGCCAATGCCCCGCCGCCATAAGCGCAGTCAACATGAAACCAAAGATTTTCCATTTTACACACGGAGGCAATGCTTTCCAGATCGTCAATAATACCGGCATTGGTAGTGCCGCCGGTTGCTACTACAGCAAAAACCGATGCTCTTTTTTCTTTGGGTAATTGGCCAAGGATTTCATTTAATTCATTAGCAGTAAGTTTTTCTTCAATCTCTATTAAAATAATTTCAGCATCAATAACTTTTGCCATTGCTTTTACAGAGGAATGGGCTCCGGCAGAGGTGATGATGATTCCTCGCTTTGTTTCGTTTTCGGGATTCAGGTTGCGCCAGTTTTCACGTGCGGTAACAATGGCCGAGAGGTTAGCGGCGGTGCCTCCACTTGTAAATACCCCAAATGCACCTTTAGGTAATCCGGTAAGTGATACCAGCCATTCCATAGCCTGGTTTTCTGCAAAAATAGCCCCGGCTCCTTCTAACCAATAAGCCCCGTGTACAGATGAAGCGGATGTAATTAGATCGAACATTACAGATGACCGGGAAGGAGATGCCGGAACAAAGGATAAATGACGGGGATGATCGATAGTAATAGTGGCCTTGGATAAAACGGTTTTCCAAATGTGTAAGGCTTTTTCTCCTGTAATGCCTTCGGGTGTGATGGTTTGACCTACCAAAGCATTTAATTCCGCTTCGCTCTTGTAATTTCCTAAAGCGGGGTTTTTTTCTGTAATGCGATGGATGGCATATTTCATAATATCCAGGCTCATCTCAATCAGGTTCATATCTATATCATGCATAAATGAATGTTTTATCTGCTAAAGTAATATATCGCAAAAATAGCAGCAAATTGCATCTAAATAATGCGGGACTAAGCCGATGCTGGTACATTATAAAAATATTATTAGTTCCTTACAATAAAATTTACCAGTTAGGATATATATTTTACATTTGTCTGCCATGGCAAAATCAAAGAAAGATCCTAACGATACACCGCTGATGCAGCAGCATAAGGCTATCAAGCAGAAATATCCTGATGCATTATTGTTATTTCGTGTGGGCGATTTTTATGAAACCTTTGGGCAGGATGCCATTATAGCTTCTCAGGTTTTGGGAATTACACTTACCAAACGAAACAACGGGGCGGCTGCTTCGCTTGATTTGGCGGGATTTCCGTACCATTCTCTGGATACCTATTTACACAAGTTAGTAAAGGCCGGTTATAGGGTGGCTATTTGCGATCAGTTGGAAGATCCTAAGCAAGCCAAGGGTATTGTAAAAAGGGGTGTAACAGAAATGGTATCACCCGGTACCACCATTAATGATAAATTATTAGAGCATAATAGTAATAATTTTTTGGCGGGTATTCATTTTGCCGGAGATGACCAGTTTGGCTTATCGTTTTTAGACCTTAGTACCGGTGAGTTTTTTATTGCCGAAGGAGATAGGGAATATGCAGATAAATTGCTGCAAAGTTTTAGTCCGGCAGAAGTGATTTTTCAACGCCAACAGCAAAAAAAGTTTAAAGAGTATTTTGGCGGTAAAATGTATGTATATACCTTGGATGAGTGGATTTTTGATATTGCTTATGCCGAAGATATTTTACTAAAACACTTTCAAACACATAGTTTAAAGGGTTTTGGTGTTGACGGGTTGCCATTAGGGCTAACAGCAGCCGGGGCTATCATACATTATTTAAAGGATACAGAACACCCCAATCTGCAACACATCACATCGCTGCAAAGTATTCACCGTAGCGATTTTTTATGGATGGACAGGTTTACCATTCGTAATCTGGAATTAGTAAACGGCCATAGCGATGGCAACCATACTTTACTAAGTGTGCTTGATAATACAGCATCTCCAATGGGTGCCAGAATGTTAAAACGTTGGATTATTTTTCCTTTGATTGACATTCATAAGATTAATGAGCGGTTAGATGTTACAGAGGAGTTGATAAAAGATACCGATTTAAGACAGGTTTTAGTGCAGTGTATAAAACAGTGTGGCGATATTGAAAGGCTGGTATCTAAAATACCATCTAAAAAAATTAATCCAAGAGAGGTTTTGCAATTGGCAAAAGGGTTGGCTCAGGTAGAAAAGATGAAACAAATATGTATCAATCAGTCTAACCCTTATTTAAAAAGGATTGGCGATACATTAAACCCCTGCCTTGTAATTGCAGAAAAAATTTCAAAAGAAATTATTGATAATCCTCCGGCTATTGCCACAAAAGGAGGTGTGATACAATCAGGGATCAATTCATCATTAGATGAACTAAGGATCATTTCCAGAAGCGGTAAAGATTACCTGGCAAAATTGCAAACCGAGGACGCCGAAAAGACCGGTATCAGTTCCTTAAAAATAGGGTTTAATAATGTATTTGGCTATTATTTAGAAGTAACCAACGTACACAAAAGCAAAGTACCCGAAGGGTGGATGCGTAAACAAACCCTTGCTAATGCAGAGCGGTATATTACACCGGAATTAAAAGAGTATGAAGAAAAAATAACCGGTGCCGAAGAAAAAATATTGGCATTAGAGTTGCAATTGTACGATGAGTTACTGAGCGAATTATCTGATTATCTGGCACCCATTCAAACCAACGGGTATTTAGTAGCTACGCTGGATTGTCTTTGCTGCTTTGCACACAATGCCATTCATCATCAATATAAAAAACCAGTGGTACATAAAGGAGAGGGCTGGGTAGTAAAAGAAGGGCGGCACCCGGTGATAGAAAGAAATTTACCCATTGGCGAAAGTTATATTCATAATGATGTAGAATTAAACAAAACTTATCAGCAAATTATAATTCTTACAGGGCCTAATATGAGTGGTAAATCGGCACTGCTTAGGCAAACAGCTTTAATTACTTTAATGGCTCATATTGGAAGCTTTGTACCAGCAACTGAGGCTAAAATACCACTTACCGATAAAATTTTGACCCGTGTGGGTGCATCGGATAACCTCAGCGGCGGTGAAAGTACTTTTATGGTTGAGATGAATGAAACGGCCTCTATTATTAATAATATTACCAATAGTAGTTTGATATTATTAGATGAAATTGGCCGGGGTACCAGTACCTATGATGGTATTTCTATTGCGTGGAGTATTGCAGAACACCTGCACAATGCGCCACAAAAACCTATTACCCTTTTTGCTACCCATTATCATGAGCTAAATGAATTGGAAGAGCGGTTACCTCGGGTGAAAAATTTTCATATCACCAACAAAGAAGTGGGCAATAAAATTATTTTTTTAAGAAAACTGGCACCCGGTGGCAGCACCCATAGTTTTGGTATTCATGTGGCTAAGATGGCCGGTATGCCGCCATCGCTGATAAAAAGGGCGAATGAGATATTAGCACAATTAGAAACGCAACATGTGGAGGAGGGAGATAAGCCTGTAAAAGAAAAAGTAAAAGATATTGAAGCACTGCAGTTTCAGTTATCTATTTTTGATGCACATAGTGAAACCTTTGATGAGATCAGAAGATCTTTAAACAGTATTGATATTAATCGTTTAACACCCGTAGAAGCTTTATTAAAGTTGCAGGAAATAAAGGCGAGCGTGAAGTAATACAATCTTTCGCAAATGGATTTTGTTTACGGCAAAATTTTTTTACAAAATGAAACATCATGAAAAAGTGGTTTTGGATAATATTATTTTTTTTAGAAACAACTTCGGTACATGCACAGCCTAATGTGATTGATACAAGTATTATTCCTGCCAGTGAGCTAAACGGAAAAGTATGGGCTGTGGCATCACAATCTGTTATTAATGTTTATGTTGATCCTACTTACAGAGCAGAAATGACCACGCAGGTTTTGTTGGGAACACCGTTGAAGGTTCTTGCAAAGAAAAGAGGTTGGTATCAAATTGTAACACCGGAAGGATATGAAGGGTGGATTTCATCATCTTTGCGTCGGATGGACTCTGTTACCTTACACCAAATGAATATGCGACCCAGAATTATTGTAACTGCCAATAATAGTTTTGTGTACGAAGGGAAAAATAAAAAACAAATTGTAGCCGAAGTAGTGATGGGGAATATTGTTTATGCAGATAGTCCTAAAAAACAAAAAGGCCTTTACAAAGTATCATTACCCGATGGCCGAAAAGGTTATATAAAAGTTGCGGCTGTTAAAAAATGGGAAGATTGGAGAAGTTCTATACGGCTAACAGGGGAAAGTATTCTACAAGTGGCAGCAAAATATATTGGCCTGCCTTATTTTTGGGGTGGAGTATCTACCAGAGGTGTAGATTGCAGCGGCCTTACCAAAGCCACTTATTTTATGCACGGTATTATTTTACCGCGTGATGCCAGACAGCAATACCTTACCGGAGCCAACGTAGATACAACAAATCAATTAGCTTTTTTGCAAAAAGGCGACCTGCTGTTTTTTGGGTATAAAAATGAAGAAGAACCATCGGGCTACCGTATAATACACACAGGAATTTATTTACAAAACAAACAATTTATTCAGGCCGGGGACGGTTGTGTTCAAATGAGTAGTTTAAACCCTGCAGATAATAACTATGATGCGCATAACGGGAAAAGATTTGTGGCGGCAAGGCGTATTATTCATGGGTCGGGAAATGGTACCTGGCGGGTATTCGACCATCCCTGGTATCAGTAATTATCAGTTTTGTTTTTTTCTCGCTTCATACATTTTCAAAGCCTCGAATAAAAAGTATTTTAGTTGTTTGATGTTTATATCTTTCGCTGTTTTATAGCTCAGGTACCTGGTAGTTTTAGCTTTACCTTTTAAGTAATTATCCAAATCGGGTAAATCAACTCCTCTGTAAAAACTTAACTTAAACCCATTTTTAGATGGGAACATACAGCAAATCATATCAGTGTATCGTTCTCCGTAAACATAAGCAATCATTTTGGCAGGTAGGTCTGCCTGTTCCTGAATTTTCGGTAAATATTTTTTGATAATTATCCTAAGAGTATCTACCCCTTCTTGTACAAGTGGCGGATAGCTCTTTAAAAAAGAAGTTATTATATTTTCGTTGCAATCAGGCATATTTCAAATATATGAAGTTATAGAACAGACAAAAAGGCTAATCTACCTAAATTTGCACAAATTGAAAAAAATGAGCATTGTAGCAATACTGAAACCCATTATACAAAAATCGTTACTGGAGTTATATCAACAAAACTTTAGCGAAGCCGCTATTACCATTAACCAAACAAAACCGGAATTTGAAGGTGATTATACTTTAGTGCTTTTTTCTTTTGTAAAAGATTTAAAAAAGAAGCCAGAAGATTTGGGGAATGAAATTGGGACATATTTAATTGAGCAAAACCCATCGCTTATTAGCGGTTACAATGTAATAAAAGGATTTTTAAACTTAAGCATTCAGGAAGATTTTTGGGTAAGTTTTATACAAAACAATTATACAAAAACAAATCCATCCAATTTTATACCGCAGGGCGAAAAAGTGATGGTAGAGTATGCATCACCCAATACCAATAAACCGCTGCATTTGGGACATCTTAGAAATATTTTTCTGGGTTGGTCAATTGCCGAAATTTTAAAGACAACAGGTTGTGAAGTTCAAAAAACTTCTATTTCCAATAATCGTGGTATTCATATTAATAAATCAATGATTGCTTGGCAGTTGTTTGCGAATGGTGCTACACCCGAATCGTCCGGAATTAAGGGCGATCATTTGGTAGGTGATTACTATGTATTATTTGGGCAAAAACATAAAGAGCAGGTAGCGGCACTAATGCAGCAGGGGATGGGTAAAGAAGATGCTGAAAAAGAAGCCCCCATTATGAAAGCTGCACAACAAATGTTGGTAAATTGGGAAAATGGTGATAAAGATGTGATAGCACTTTGGGAAAAAATGAACAATTGGGTATATGCCGGTTTTGATGAAACCTACACCCGTATTGGAGTGGATTTTGATAAGCACTATTATGAAAGCGAAACCTATCTATTAGGAAAAGAGTTGGTAGAAGAAGGATTGCAAAAGGGAGTTTTCTTTAAAAAGGAAGATGGTAGTGTGTGGATTGATTTAACTGCCGAAGGCCTTGATGAAAAATTAGTTTTAAGAAAAGATGGCACTTCTGTTTATATTACGCAGGACTTAGGTTTGGCTGATGAAAAATATAAGGATTTTCCTTACAACCAAAGTATATATGTGATTGCTGATGAGCAAAACTATCACATGAAAGTTTTGAAATTGATTTTACAAAAACTCGGAAAACCTTATGCCAACGGTATTTACCACCTTAGCTATGGCATGGTAGAATTGCCCAGTGGCAGAATGAAAACCCGTGAAGGGACAGTAGTTGATGCTGATGATATGGTGGACGAGTTGGTAAAAGTAGCTGCCGCAAAAACTGAAGAACTGGGTAAGGTAAAAGATTTTTCGGAAGAGGAGTTAAACGAACTGTATAATACCATTGGCCTGGGGGCTTTAAAATTTTTCTTACTAAGAGTGGATCCTAAAAAACGGATGGTGTTTAATCCTGAGGAGAGCATCGACTTTCATGGGTTTACCGGCCCTTTTGTACAATACACGCATGCACGTATTAAATCAATTTTAAGGTCAGAAGCCGTTAGTAATGCCGAACATACTACTACTGACCTTTTACCATTGGAAAAGGAACTTATTATTTTATTAGAACAATACGGTATTACGGTTCAGCAGGCGGCTGCGGAGCACAATCCCTCTCTATTAGCTATTTACGCATTTAATATTGCCAAACTGTTTAACAGTTTTTACGCCGCACACTCTGTGCGTAATGCTGAAACGGAAGATAAAAAACAACTGCGTTTAAAAATATGCTCGCTTACGGCACATACAATTGCAGCGGCAATGGCTTTACTGGGTATAAAAGTGCCGGAAAGAATGTAATACACTTTCCGGCTGTTTATAATAGTTGAATAAGGAGCCTATTCTATAATCGTAATTATATTTCCTGCAACATCATATGTTCCTGGTATAAAGTTATTAACTGATGCTGGAGTTAGAATTGACAGTTTTGCCGTAAACGGTTGACCCTTTTTCATGTAGCCTATCAATATAGGTGTGGTGTAATTATATATTGATAATTTGATGCTATTGGCAGTTGCTGTATGTTTTTCGCAATCTACAATGGCAGGTTTTACCTTAATGCCCCCGATTATTTCAAGATCGGTACAAAGCGAATCCGGCAATATTAATTGCAGATTTGTATTTACATATTTAAAAACGCTGAGGTTCAATGTTTTTGAAAACTCTTTATTATCATTATTCTTCATAACAATTGTAAGTTTTTTATCACCTAAATCAGGAGAAAATATTTCCAAATCATTTCCGCTGCCAATTAGTGAATCGTTGATATACCATTGGGCACTTTTAACCGTTCCGTTTGTAACGGTATAGGATAATTTTACTTTAGTTTTTGATGGAACAGCGATAGCCGAACCAGCTTCGGTATAGGAAACAGGTTCTTCAAAATAATCGGGTGCATAGGTGGATATTTTTACTTCGGTACGGTTTTGATATTCATCAAAGATGTTTGAAAAATCGGGTACTACTTGAACTGCGCTTTTACTACAACCTGTAAGTAGTACAACTATAACCGCCAATACCATTATTATTTTTTTCATAACACAAATTTTTTTGTATTTGAGTTAAGGGGCATGTATTTTTAAGAAAGCTACAATAGAATTGTATGACTGTGTCATAGCCGCTTCACCAAAACCGTGGTTTTCATTTTCATAAAAATTGTATTCTTCGGCAATGCCGTTGGCTTTTAATTTTGCATGCAACGCTGTTTGTAAAGTAGGCGGAACCAACCCGTCTTTGCCTCCCTGAAACGTAATAGTAGGCGGGGTTTGCGCATTAATAAAATGAATGGGGCTACTGGCATAATTAGTACCGTTAAACAGTCCGTTAAATAATAATTTAGTAATTAAATCTGCATTGGTGGTGGCCAGTAGCGCATCCAAATCTGCAGGGCCAAAATAATTAATAACGGCTTTGGGTTTTATTAAAGAATTATTTTTATATCCCTGCAACATGGCTAAATGGCCGCCGGCACTGGCTCCGGCATATACCCATTGGGATGATATTTTATATTCTCCCATTCTATTGTAAATATGCTGGATGGCTGTTTTAATATCGTTTTCCTGTGTCGGGAACAGATTCACGCCCAGAGCTCCTAATCTGTAATTAAGATTAAAAATAGCCCAGCCCGGTAATCTGTTTTTTAGTGAATCAATTACGATTTTAAAATCGGCTTTATCGCCACCGGCCCAGCCACCGCCATGTATCAAAATTAGAACTTTCGTATTGGAGGTCGTCCGTCCTTCCGGTAAATAAATATCCATTACCTGCTTTGTGTCAGTACCATAAGTAACATTTGTGTAACTTACTTCTTTTTCATCTGTGGGTATAGGATTATTGGGAATTACTTCCGGTTTAATACAGCCTGTAAATAGTATTAGTAGGCATATAAGTAGGTTGATAAAATTTTTCATGTTATAACGATTATTTCCCATACAAAGTAAGGACTAAAAGGCTATGCATACAATCCCGAAAATGGTGAATTTTTGAATACCCAGAAATGGTTAGTTGCTATTGGGTTTTGTCAGTTCATTTTACGGGTAAGCCGTTTTATAGCATTTTCAATAGATTCCTCCGGTTCGATGATATTGTAAGGTCCCCAAAAATCAGCATCGTAAAAAGCACTTACCTCATTGTGGAGTATCATGTTAGATTTAAACCTTTGGGCAAACGGTATTTTTGTTGCTATAGTATCTTCTATTTGGGTAATAGCCATTTCTGATATAATCGTATAAGTATTCTTAAATAATTTTCTTTTCCAATCGCTTTTAAATTTTACGTCAAACCGTAAATAGTTTAGATAATATCTATTGTCCTGGTATTTAAAATTGGCGAGGTATTTGGTTTCCATCGGAACAAAAATAAGGTCATTTGGTTTTTTCTGAATCAGCATTTCTGCTGCTTTTTGTTCATCAGAAATATCCAGACTAAATTCTACACGAGCGATGGAAAAATTTTGTTGGTCAATATATATACTGCCGTTATATAAAGGGTCGCTAAGTGTTTTGGCCGGAGTAAAATCAATGGCATAATGAGGTCTTCCGTCAATACTTACAGGATGTGCATAGGTAAAGCGATAATTATCCCAGTTTATTAGGGCTAATCCTAATGCCGGATTTTTAGGAACGTCAATATATAACAATACTTTAGGCCCGCCTTGTAGCAATACATTGAGCGTGTCTGCTTTGCTTACATTTACTCCTTTTCTGCCTTTAAGAATACTTACTGCATCATCTCTGGTATTTGAGTAAGATGCTTTTGATATTTTTACTAATGCTTCTGTAATGGATATATACTTGCGCCGCTGGCGTACACTTTCTCTATAAAATGCCGTCATTAGGTTGGGCGATTTGCTATAGTTTTGTTTTATTTTTTGAAAAGCAAGTTTTACTACTTGTTTGGGATCGGCCGGATTGACCTGTATTTCACTTAACTGTGCAATATGTGCTGTGAGGAAAATAGTATTGCCTTTGTTGATATACGCTAATACAGGTAATGCCTTTGTTTCGTAAGTAATGTGTGAAATAGAAAAACTGTCGTTTTGAAAAGAGGTGGGAATTTTAAATATAAATTCACCATCAACATTGGAAACAGTACCCATAGCTATTCCTCGAACCGAGATGGCAGCATTCGCAATCCGGCTTCGTGTTTTGCTGTCTTTTACAACTCCTGAAACTGTAATCCATTCATTTTGTGCAGACAAAATGAATGATATGATCAAAAGTAACAGCGTAAAGGAAATTTTAGATGGTACTGTTGCCATATAATTGCTTTTACAATTATTTTAAAAGCCATTGTAAAGTTACGAATAAAGCAAAACAGACTGGAGTTTGTTACGGATGCATTTAAAATTGTTACAATGTCGTCAAAAAATTATTTTCTGCCAATCAGCACTTTTTGGGCAGCCTTGTATCCGATGTCGATAATTTCATCAACTGCTTTAAAATTTAAAACACTATAATTGCTACTATGTTCGGGGTCGATATAAATATCACAGAGTTCAATGTCTGCTTGTATAGTGTTAGCTATGCCTATTCTAATACAACGATCTACTAATGCTGTAGTGCTTTTAAAATTAGACAATTTGTGTAAATGATTTACATGAGAGCCTACCAGTATATTGCATTGTTTTCGAATTAAGGATGCAGGAAGGTTCTTAAATAATCCGCCATCAGCATAGTAATTGCCGTTTAATAAAAAAGGTTTAAAAACAATGGGAATTGAGATGGAAGCCAAAAGACTGTCAATTAATGAGCCTGAATGAAAAACAGATAGTGAGGCTGTATTAAGGTTTGAGGCAGCAACATATAAAGGCATTTTTAGCTGTTCAAAACTATCGGGCAATAAATTGCTTAGTATTCCGCGGATATTTTTATGGGATGATAAACCCAGTCTTAAACCTGTAAAATTTAATATCCGTGCTTTACCGTATTCTCTTGCAATTGTAACCAACTCTTCTGCAGAGTATCCGTTAGCAATAAGTGCTCCCATTATGGCACCAATGCTTGTGCCGGAAATAACCTGCGGCTTTAACCCTTCTTCCTGCATTGCTTTATATACACCAATATGTGCATATCCTCTGGCACCGCCACCACTTAATGCCAATCCAACCTTTTTACGCTTTTTTAAAAACATCATGATTGTTTTTTATTACATACTACAATCACCTTTTCCATTTACCCAAAGGGTGCTTTATGTAGGTATTGATAACTGTTTTGTATATTGTTCCATGCGTTTACTGTGTCGTGTGAGCTTAGTTCCACGATACCAAGTTTAAACCCTGCAGTTTTTTCTTCGTTAAAGATGCGGGCAAAATCCACCACTCCCTTACCCACGGCTGTGGTATATCCTGTTTGTGCATCAAAGTCGCGCAAATGCCATAAAGGAAACCGGCCGGGATGTTTTTTAAAATACTGTTCAGGTTGTTGGTTTGCAAATACTGTCCATCCTATGTCCATCTGAAAATTTACAAGATGCGAATCCGTTTCTGCCAATAATATTTCGTAAGGTATAAGGCCTTGTTTTGTTTCAAATTCCTGCGCATGATTGTGAAAGCAAAATTGCAGGTTATATGTTTTTGCAACGGCTCCTATTTTATTAAAATCTTCCGCAGCCTGCTTATAAGTTTCTACTGATTGTCGTTGTTCGTTAGTAAGAAACGATAGCACAATATATTGCGTGCCGGTTGCTACTGCCTGCTCACATACTTGTACTGCATTAAAAGGATTGATATTGCAATGTACACTTTTAATTTGCATACCGGTGTTTTGTATTCTTTTACTAATAACATCGGGTTGTAATCCATGAAAAGTTCCGGCACCTGCATCATGACCGGCAAGTTCTACAAAATTATATCCTTCTTTTGCTACACGAGTAATGGTGGCATTAGCATCCTCTTGCATAGCTGTTTTTAATGACCATAATTGTAAGCCGATCTGCTTTGTTTCAGTCATGAATACTATTTACAGTTTTTTTTAAAACTTCGTAAAATCCCATTCGCCTCTGTATGCTCTGCTGCGTAACCTGTTGGCATCGGCATCATCAAATTTTTCCTTTTTGGAATCCCAAATTAGTGGGCGTTGTAACTGGTACGCAATATTTACGGCATTACAAACCGTGCAGGTGCGGTGGCCAATTTCTACATCACTAATAGGTTTGCTGCGCTTTTTAATCGCATCTATCCAATCCTGGTAATGATTATCGCTTTTATACACATGCTTATCAGTAGATTTTATTTCTGTTTCAACAATACTACCGGGTTTTGAACGTAAAAAGCTACGGCTTACTTCTAACACACCATTGGTTCCTATAAACTGTATGGCATTATTTTCGCCCCAATTCGTATGCGTTACTTTTACGCCATTGTCATACTCAAAATAACAACCCGTAGTGGCGGGTTTTGCCGGGGGTATAAAACGTAGCGGCCCGGAATCATCTTTATTTAAAGCCCATTGCACAATATCAAACATGTGTGCACCCCAGTCTGTAATATAGCCGCCTCCAAAATTTCTATACTCACGCCAAAGTGCCCATTCTTTTGCTTCCATCGGATTAGCCAACACAGGACTATAACCGTTGTATGGCGATGGACCAATCCACATATCCCAGTCAATATAATCAGGCGTATCAATAATAGGAAAATCATTTTCTTTTGGCGGTGCGCCAACCGATACATTCACTTCCTTTATCTCACCTATATATCCGCTACGAATAAGTTCTACTGCTTTTCTAAAATCCTTCCAGGAGCGTTGCATATTGCCAGTTTGAAAGACTCTTTTATATTTTCTGGTTGCATTTACCATAGCTCTGCCTTCGGCAATTGTTAATGATAGCGGCTTTTCGCAGTAAATATCTTTTCCGGCTTTAGCTGCGTCCACGGCCATTTGCGCATGCCAGTGATCGGGGGTTATAATTACTACGGCATCAATATCTTTTCTATCTAATAAATCACGGTAATTTCCGTACGTAGTAACGGCAGTTTTTACTTTAGATTCATTTGCTTTTTCCGCAAGACTTTTAAATCGCTCCAGTTTTCTTTTATCTACATCGCAAGCGGCTAACACCAGTGTTTCCTTACACCCATTAATGCTGTTAAGCAATCCCAAGCTTTGTCTTCCAACGCCAATATAGCCGAGTGTTATTCTATCACTGGGTGCCAGATATCCCTTACCTCCCAAAACATTACGCGGTACAATAGTAAATGCCGCAACGCTCATTGCGGTTTGCGATAAAAATTTTCTTCTTTTCATGTGATAAGCATTAAGTGAAAATTAAAAAGTTAAAAGGCAAAAGTTTTAGGAATTATTGCAATCTCATTATTGTCTCAAACAAATTTACTGATGTGTTGTCGTACTACAAAAAAAGTGGCCGCAGCCACTTTAAATTATTTATAAGTATTTAAAAACAATTATTACAGATCTGTGATCACTTTATATTTAGGTACTAATGTTTTCATAATAATCCACCCGATTAAGTAGGCCACCCCACAAATACAAAAAATAATAAAATAACCAGACTCAATACCCCTAAAGCCAAATAATTCTATAGGTTGTTTTATAAATTGCGCTCCTTGTTCTAATAATTCTTTTGTCATTACAGTTTCCTTCCCATCAACCATTGTAGTGCCTTTAGCAGCATCAAATAATACGCCGGAGCCTTTGTTAATTACAAAAGAACCTAAACCGCCTGCCATGCCTCCAATTCCTGTAATGGTTGCAATTGCTTTTTTGGGAAACATATCACCTACGGTAGAAAAGATATTGGCACTCCATGCCTGATGGGCAGCACCGGCAATACCAATGATGATTACCGGTATCCAAACGGATATATGACCCAAAGGTTGTGCCAATAAAGTAAGCAAAGGGAAGAAGGCAAAAATCAACATAGAACGCATCCTTCCGGCATAAGGGTTCATTCCTTTTTTGTCAACAAAATAAGTAGGTAACCATCCGCCAATAATCGACAATAATGTAATCAGATATAAGACAAAAATTTGCGGAGCACTTTGGGTTGAATCTAACCCATATACAGAACTCAGATAAGCCGGAGTCCAGAAAAGAAAAAACCACCATACGCCGTCCGTCATAAATTTACCAACTGCAAAAGCCCATGTTTGCTTATAACTGAATAGTTTAAGAAATGGCACTCCTTTCTTTTTTTCTTGTGAAGCATCAGCAGTTTGTGTTTTTTCATCTGCATCGTCCTGCTGAATATATGCTAACTCCGCCGCATTTACTTTGGGGTTAGCTTCGGGCTTCTTGTACATAAATATCCAAAAGCCCATCCAAATAAATCCCAGCGCACCAATAATAATAAAGGCCATTTCCCATCCATAAGCTTTGGCAATAAAAGGAATAGAAACGGGAGCCAGCAGCGCACCTACTGTTGCTCCTGCGTTAAAAATACTGGTAGAATAGGCTCTGTCTTTTTTAGGGAAATACTCCGCAGTAGTTTTAATGGCAGCCGGGAAGTTACCGGCTTCACCAATGGCCAAAACAAAGCGTGCAAAAATAAACAGCGATACACTTACTGTCATCACCCTCGATACATCATTTACTGTAGCTAAAGCCTCTTTTGCACCTTCAAAACTTACAAACCAGTTTCCTGTAATAATGCCCGAAGTTGCTATGCCGCAAAAAGCATGTAATACCGCACCTACCGACCAAATACCAATTGCCCAAAGAAATCCTTTTTTTGTATCTAACCAATCTACAAACCTTCCGGCAAGTAGCAGCCCTACTGCATAAAAAATGGAAAACCACCCGGTAATGGTACCATAGTCCGAATCGGTCCAGTGAAATTCGGGAACAATGAAATCCTTCCAGGTTAGGGAAAGTACCTGCCTGTCCAGGTAATTAATGGTGGTGGCAAAAAACAATAAAGCCGTAATTACCCAGCGATACCTTGTCATTTTTTGTTTTGCAATCGTGTCTGTATTCATATTTTATCCTTTTATTGATTGTATGGTATTTAAAACCTCTTTGGTTTTGTTTTCAATCTGTTCAAAATTCTTGTCATCCATCAGTTGTTTGCTAATGAGTTTACTGCCCATCCCTACGGCACATACTCCTGCTTTGAACCAGCCTTCAATATTTTCTTTGCTCGTGTCAACACCACCGGTAGGCATAAAGTACAATTTAGGGAAAACCGGTTTAATATTACTTAAATATTTAGGGCCTAAAATATCTCCGGGAAATAGTTTGATAAATTTAATACCACTGTTTTCGGCAGCAATAATTTCAGAGGGTGTCATACAGCCGGGTGCATAAAAAATATCGTTAGGAACTGCGTAATCTGCTATTGCCTGTACATAACCGGGGCTTACCAAAAAATCAGCACCGGCATCTATATAAGCCTGTACATCATTCATGTTTTTTACAGTACCTACACCCAGTAATAATCCGGGCATTTCTGCATTACGTACAGCCACTAATTTTTTAAAATTACTTAAAGCAGCATCTCCTCTGTTGGTATATTCAATGGCTTTTACACCCCCTCTATATACTGCTTTAAGAATTTGTACACTTACAGTTTCATCAGCATTATAATAAAGGGGTAGCATGCCCTGCGCTATAATTGTTTCAATTACCTGTTGACTATTTGCTATCATTGTTATGAATCTTAATTATTAAGTTTGATTTTCATTACCAGTTTTTTTATTGCTCCGGCACTAATCATTGGCGCATGCACGTCTTCCGGAAAAAATATTACAAACTGTGATGGATGAAGTGTAAAAAACATATCGGGTGCATCGTAATAAAACAATACATCTTTTTCGGCATTATAATCGCCTTGTGGCGAAACACAGTTGCCACGAGGCTTCCAGCCCATTTCTTCTACACCATTGATTAATAGTTGAATGTCGATAAATTGATTATGGCATTCAAAACGCTCCTGTGCCTGTTCTCTGGTTTTTCCC
Organism: Niabella sp.; assembly: GCA_047975735.1. Lineage (GTDB taxonomy): Bacteria > Bacteroidota > Bacteroidia > Chitinophagales > Chitinophagaceae > Niabella. Next base: position 20,579 of record JBKEEB010000068.1, on the reverse strand, counting down.
ATTCCATCCGAAACAATGGCTTTAATATTATTTTCTTCAACCACATAGGTTCCCGGTTCAATATCGGAAAAATTTGTTGATTGAATATAATTAATTGCCTTTGCAAACAATGGATGTGCACAGGTGTACTGATTGATATTTTTTATGCTATCGATAATCATATTAGCCCCTCCCTAACCCTCCCCGAGGGGGAGGAATTTTAGAACAAACATTCTTTCTTATACAGAAAGTGTTTTAGTAATTAAGAATATAATTAACAAATAAAAAGAACTGCAAAATTTGAAACGCTCTTTAAAGTTCCCCTTCGGGGGATTTAGGGGCTTATCTTTGCACCCTGCCGCTGGCATCGCCCTTCATCAGCGTTTTTACATCACTTAGCGTAGCATGATTCAAATCTCCCGGAATAGTGTGTTTTAATGCCGATGCCGCCACGCCAAACTCTGCCGCATCAGCCATGCTCATGCCTGTTACTAATCCGTAAATTAAACCACTGGCAAAACTATCGCCACTACCCACACGGTCAACAATGCGTACTTCGTATTTTTTTGTATGATAAAAATCGGAACCGTCGCTTACCAATGCACTCCATCCATTATCACTGGCACTGTAACTTTCGCGCAGGGAAGAAGCCACATATTTAAAGCCGAATTTTTCTTTCATCTGACGGATAACATCTTTATAGCCATCCAAATTCAATTCTCCTTTTGTAATATCTGAATGTGCGGCTTTAAAACCCAGCGTGGTTTCTGCATCTTCTTCATTACCGATACACACATCTACATACTTGCACAGTTCTGTCATTACTTTTTGCGCTTTTTCCTTACTCCATAATTTTTTACGGTAGTTTAAGTCGATGCTGGTTGTAATGCCTTTTGCTTTGGCCGTTTTTAAAGCTGCTTCGGTTAATGAAGCAGCTTTATCACTTAACGCAGGCGTAATACCTGTGGTGTGAAACCAGTCTGCCCCATCAAAAATAGCATCCCAGTTAAACTCTCCGGCATCCGCATCGGCAATGGAGGCTCCGGCACGATCATAAATTACCTGAGAGGCGCGCATGGATGCTCCTGTTTCTAAAAAATAAATCCCCAGCCTTTCTCCGCCACGGGCTACAAAGTTGGTATCTACACCATAACGGCGCAGGTGGTTGATGGCCGATTGGCCGATGGCGTTTTCGGGCACTTTGCTTACAAACACGCCATCTAATCCATAATTACAAAGTGCTACGGCTACATTGGCCTCGCCACCACCATAAGTTACATCTAAAGACTCTGCTTGCACAAAACGTTGATGGCCGGGTGTAGAAAGCCGCAACATGATTTCGCCAAGGGTTACTACTTTTTTTGACATTTTATTTTTATTTTGAAAGAAATTTTATTTTTCAATTAACGAAACAATTCATTACACTAATCAAAAAGAAATTCATCTTTTTGATTATCAATCTCTGCATTCAGGGAGATTTCTCCCCGCTACCTTTCAGGTTGCTTTGTCGAAATGCCGAAAATTCTAATCGTCATGTCGAGCGAAGCGAGACATCTCCTGCCAATTTAAAATTTATCTGCGATAAAAATGATACCCATCTAAGAGATTTCTCCTTGCAACCTTTCGGGTTGCTTTGTCGAAATGACGGAAAATTCTAATCTTCATGTCGAGTGAAAGGAGACATCTCCTACCATAATCATTTTTATTTAAAAGAACATTCCTGCTACTTCAAGATTGTTACCGGTGTAGCATCCATATCTGTAAACTGCTTGTTTTCTCCGGCCATACCCCATATAAATCCGTAATTGGAAGTGCCACAACCATAGTGTCCGCTCCAGGGCGGAGAAATAACCGCTTCGTTATTTTGCATAATAATATGGCGGGTTTGCTGTGGCTCGCCCATCATATGAAATAATCTTTGCTCCTGTGGCAAATCAAAATAAAAATACACTTCCATCCGGCGGGTATGCGTATGCGGCGGTACCGAGTTCCAAACACTGCCGGGCTCTAATACCGTTAGCCCCATTACCAACTGGCAACTTTGAATGCCATCGTCGTGAATGTATTTATAAATAGTTCTCTTGTTAGAAGTTTCAATAGCTCCCAAGTTTACCGGTGCTGCTTGCTCTTTGGTATATTTAGTTGTAGGGTATTCTTTATGTGCCGGAGCAGAAAGCAGATAAAACAAGGCCGGTGCTTTACTGCCGGCACTGGCAAAGCTTACTTTTTTTGAACCGCGACCGATGTACAAACATTCTAACTTATTTAGTGAATGTTTTTTTCCATCTACCGTAACAGTGCCTTTTCCACCCACATTAATTACGCCCATTTCTCTCCTTTGCAGGAAAAAATCGGCTTTCAACTCGCTTTCATTTTTTAACTCCACAGCTTTACTAAGCGGTTTTACTCCGCCAACAATCACCCGGTCGTAATGGCTGTAAACAAGGGTTAACTTGTTGGCCTGCATTAAATTTTCTACTAAAAAATTAGCCCTTAACTGTTCTGTGTCCATGGCCTTCGTTTCGGCGGGACTATTTGCAAATCGTATTTCCATTTTCGTTCATGGTTGATGGTTGATTGTTCATCGATAATAAATCATAGTTTGAACACGCCCTCAACACTTTTTTAATTATTAATTATAGTTTTTAATTTTTTATTCTCGCTTCTCATTTACCTACCCATCCAGCCGCCATCAACCACCAAAATTTCTCCGTTCACATAATTACTGGCTTCAGAAGCAAGAAAGATTGCCGGGCCGGCAAAATCCTGTGGTGTACCCCATCTTCCGGCAGGAATACGAGCAAGAATAGAAGCACTTCTGTCCGCATCATCGCGTAAAGCCTGTGTATTATCGGTGGCTATATAACCCGGTGCAATACCGTTTACGTTAATTCCTTTGGATGCCCACTCATTGCTCATGGCTTTGATAACACTTGACAAAGCGGCTTTACTGGCAGCATAACCGGGCACCGTAATGCCTCCCTGAAAAGTAAGTAAAGAACAGGTGAAAATAATTTTACCACTACCATTCATCAACATGTGTTTGCCAAACTCACGCGCTAAAATAAAGGGCGTATCTAAATTAATAGCAAGTACATTGTCCCACCATTCATCAGGATGCTCTGCAATGGGTTTGCGCATGATGGTGCCGGCATTGTTTATTAAAATATCAATTTTACTATTGTTTTTTAAAACATCCGTAATAAACTGATACACGGAATCTCTATTAGCGGCATCTAATTTATAATGGCTGAATTTTTGACCAAGAGCCGTTACATATTTTTCAATTTCCGACCCGGCTTCAATACTTCTTGAAGCTACAATAATATCGGCACCGGCATCTGCGAGCCCTTTTGCCATTCCTTCACCAATGCCTTTATTACCGCCGGTAACAATGGCTGTTTTACCTTTTAAGTTGAAATAGTTTTGCATTGTTTATTATGTGTTAGAGGTGCTTTTGTATGCACCATAAGCTATTTTATATTAAAACCAAAGTATTCGTTAGCGTTATTAAAGCAAATATCCTGAACGAGTTTTCCAATCCAATTAATATCGTTGGGCAGTTCTCCGTTTTCAATATCATTGCCAAAAAGATTACACAGTATGCGTCTGAAATACTCATGGCGCGGATAGCTTAAAAAGCTGCGGGAGTCGGTAAGCATACCCACAAATCTGCTAAGCAAGCCCATATTAGACAATGCGTTTAGTTGCTTTGTCATACCATCTTTTTGGTCTAAAAACCACCAGCCACTGCCCCATTGAATTTTTCCCGGAGCCGAGCCATCATTAAAGTTGCCAATCATAGTGGCAAACAGTTCGTTGTCGGCAGGGTTTAAATTGTACAGAATGGTTTTAGCGAGTTTGTTTTTATCAATCAATCCGCCTAATAATTTGGATATTGCCCCAGCTTGCGAAAAATCGCCAATGGAATCCCAACCGGTATCGGGACCAAGTTCCCGCATGGCTTTTAAATTATTATTACGTAAAGCCCCAAGATGATACTGTTGCACCCAACCTTTTTCATAATCCCATTCGGCAAAAATTACCAGCATTGCAGATCGGAATTTATTTTGCTCCTCTATTGTTACATCGTGCCCGGCATATACTTTATCAAAGATTTCATTGATCTCATGTTCGGTATAATCCTCGGCATAAATCTGTTCTAACCCATGATCCGAAACCGAGCAACCCATGGTGGCAAAAAAGTCGTGCCGTTTTTTTAAAGCATCTAAAAAATCATTCAGGTAAACGATATGTATATCGGCTGCAGCCTCTAATTTTTTAGTATATGCAACAAAATTAGAAGCGTTTGACAGGTTCATGGCATTGTCCGGTCGCCAAGCCGGCAGTATTGGAATTTCAAAACCATCTGCTTTTATTTTTTGATGATACTCCAATGTATCCACCGGGTCATCGGTGGTGCAAACGGTTTTTACATTCATTTTGCGTAAAAGATTTTTTACGCTGTATTCAGGCGTTTGCAATTTTGCCGTGCAGTCGTCGTAAATTTTTTTAGCCGAATCTTTATTTAGAATTTCATGTACATTAAAGTAACGTTGCAGTTCCATGTGCGTCCAATGGTATAGTGGGTTGCGCATAGTATAAGGAACCGTTTCGGCCCATTTTTCAAATTTCTCAAAATCACTTTTGCTGCCGGTGCAATAACTTTCGTCCACGCCATTCGTACGCATGGCACGCCATTTATAATGATCTCCGTATAACCAAATCTGCGTCAGGTTATCAAATTGTTTGTCGGTTGCAATTTGGTCGGGGGGCAGGTGGCAGTGATAATCAATAATGGGCATCTGCTTTGCATAATCGTGGTATAATTTCTCGGCTGTTTTTGTTTGCAGCAGGAAATTATCGTTTAAAAAATCTTTCATACATTTTATATTTTAAATCTTATTATTCGGCCTACCCACAACCCCTTCCCCAAAAGAGCGTAATGCTTTTATAAACTCACCCCTCGTTTCCAGGGAATAAAATCGTCCTGGTTGAGTAATACTGCTTTGGGTATTACGCCGCCACTGGCAGCTTTGATGCAGTACTCCAAAATTTCTTCACCCATCTGTTCAATGGTTTTTTCACCATCAATAATTGCACCTGTATTAATGTCAATAATATCACTCATTCTTTGTGCCAATTCATTATTGGTTGCTACTTTTATAACCGGACATACCGGATTGCCAGTAGGCGTACCCAAACCGGTTGTAAACAGAATTAATGTAGCACCTGCAGCTGCTTTGCCGGTTGTGGCTTCTACATCGTTACCGGGTGTACACACTAAGTTTAAGCCGGACTTAACTGCTTTTTCGGTATAATCTAACACATCTGATATTGGAGCTGTGCCGCCTTTTTTTGCTGCACCGGTACTTTTAATAGCATCGGTAATTAAGCCGTCTTTAATATTACCGGGAGAGGGGTTCATATAAAAACCCGAGCCCACACTTTCGGCCTGGGCATTATACTCCGTCATTAAGCGAATAAATTTTTTGGCAGCTGTTTCATCAATAGTCCTGTCAATCATTTGTTGCTCTGCGCCACATAATTCCGGAAACTCGGCCAGCAAAACCTTGGCACCTAAGGCTACCAGTAAATCGCTGGTATAACCTACCGAGGGATTAGCACTAATACCGCTAAAGCCATCGCTGCCACCGCATTTTACACCTACAGTGAGGGCTGATAGTGGTGCCGGCTTTCTTTCTAATTTATTTATTTCAATTAATCCTTCAAAAGTTTTTTGTATGGCATTACCAATCAGTTGTTCTTCACTTTGGGATTGCTGTTGCTCAAATACTAAAACGGGCTTATCAAAGTTTGCATTGCGGGTTTTAATATCCTCTAACAAAGCTTTTGTTTGTAAATGTTGGCATCCTAAACTTAAAATTGTAATACCAGCCACATTGGGATGGTCGGCATAAGCTGCCAGTAATTTACCAAGTGTATCGGCATCCTGACGGGTACCTCCGCAACCTCCCTGGTGGTTAAGGAATTTAATGCCATCGACATTTTTAAATACTCTATCAACCTGATTATTGGTAGCCGAAAGAGAGGGAAAATCAAGTGTTGATAAGTCTTCCCCTTTTTGAAAAGCTTTTACTAAGGCATTAGCATATTTTTTATATTTATCTGTAACAGCATAGCCTAAATTGTTATGTAGGGCTTCGCGTATTACATCTAAATTTCTGTTTTCACAAAAAACTGTTGGTATAAAAAGCCAGTAGTTTGCAGTACCTACACTTCCGTCAGTACGGTGATAGCCATTAAAGGTTCTGTTTTTGTATTTCGCTACATCGGGTGGCGACCATTGGTATTGATAGGGTCTGTATTCGAATGGGTCGGCAGCATGTTTGGTATTATCAACAGACATGAGACCACCGCGCGGAACATTATACTGGGTTTTACCTACCAATACGCCATACATTATAATTTCATCACCGGAATACATATCATGAGTAAAAAACTTATGTTTTGCATTAATATCGTCCTGCAAAACATATTCCTCTCCCGCATAAGAAACCTGCTGGCCTTTTTTTAAATCTCTTAAGGCCACTATCACATTATCTTTAGGATGTACTTTTAAAACTAATTCCGCCATATATTATTTTTTGGGCACTAAGGTATTAGTTTATTTCTTAGGCTGCGCATTCTGCAATAAATATTGTACCCAATCTCTGGCTCCCCGGTAGTTCTCGTACTGCAACGGAAGTTTTCGTCCGTCAACATACTCATTGTAAATCCAGGGATCGCCCAAAACCACTACGGAGCCTTTCCCATATTTTGAAACAGTCATATAATCCTTACCATCTTTTTTCAGCACAACAATAGCCTGAGGAGTTGCAGTTAAAGAACTTACTTCTTTTGTGTAAATAGTTTTAGCCGTTTTAAAAATCGGGTTACCGGCCGGGATTAGATGTGAGCCTGTTTCGTATTGGTCGTTCTTCACCATCATTTGGTCATCATCATTAAACACAACACCAAATCTTTTGGCAAGGATATTAAACTGCTGCATTTCGGCATTGCCGTGATTATTACCCAGTAAAACCAACACACCGCCTTTTTTTACCCATTTGGCTATGATAGTTGCCGCCTGCTCATTCATATAATTAGGCGTAGCGGTTTCTTTTTCGGTATCGGGATCTACAATAATATATACGGATGCATTTTTTAGATTTGCCGCCGTTGGCGATTGTTTTAAAGTAGCGATTTGTGCACCGTATTGCTGAAAAATATTTCCGAGAAAATAGTATCCGTTATTATCTCTTTCTTCCCATATATAATGAAAGGGAATTTGGTTTCCATTAGATCCTTTTGTCCATTCATTATTAAAAAAATTGTCCAAAACCACCCGGCGGCCTTTTCCTATGGGTAGGTTAGGCAGCATCTCTATTTCATTAGCTGCTTTAATAAAGGCTCCCATGCCTTTAGGATCGTCCTGTACTACTTTTTCCCTCATATAATATTCAAAACTGCCATCCCGGTAGGGGTTGCCGCCCAGTCCTGAAACCGATACTGTCCCTTCCAGATGGGTAAGGCCGTCCTTGTCAACAGTCAATTTGTTTTTTACCAAGCCTTCAAAAGCCCTCCGTGCATTGGCTGTATATATTGCTGGCAGATAGCCCATGCGTACACCTTTGGCCAATGTATATGAAAGCATGGCTGTTGCGGATGATTCAAAATAATTAGGTGAGCGCTCAGGCATATTCACTACATCGTACCACATTCCTGTTTTTGTGTCCTGAACTTTCACCACAGCTTTGGCAAAGCGATTCAAAATATCAATAATTTGTTTGCGGCCGGGATGATTTTGCGGAAAATAATCCAATGCATCCACCATTGCCATGCCGTACCAACCTAATGCTCTTCCCCAAAAATTGGGTGATCGGCCGGTGGTTTTATCGGCCCATTCTTGCTGGCGGCTTTCATCATAACCATGATAGAGTAACCCTGTTTTTGCATCTCGTGAATGTTTTTCCATCAATACAAATTGACGGGCAACATCGTTAAAAATAGTATCCTCGCCAAAAACCATGGCATACTCAGCATAAAAAGGTTGCCCCATGTATAAACCATCTAACCACATTTGATAAGGATATACTTTTTTATGCCAAAAGCCGCCTTCTTTTGTTCTTGGGTGATGCTTTAGCTGCTCCCGTAATAGTTGTATGGCTTTTTTATATTTTTCTTTGCCCGTAACACGGTAAAGTGTAAGCAGTACTTTGCCATTATTTACATGGTCAATATTATAAGTATCGCTCTCATAATCTTTAATAGACGAGCCGTCCGGTGCTACATAATAATCCATTTGTTTTTGAATATAATTGAACCATTTGGGATCGCCTGTGGCCAGCCATATACCTTCAATTCCTTTTAATATTACGCCTTGGTCGTAACTCCACCTTGCGGCACGACCCGGCACCACGGAGAACGAATCGGGCCAAAGATGAATGGCTGTATTGGCCAATTGTTGAGAGTAGGGAACCACTTGTGCTTCCGCATTAAATGAGGCCACTAATAAAAAACATAAAAAGAACTTTTTCATCTACTATACTTTGCTTTAATAATTTTAAAATAATTTAATAACGGCCTCTGCAGCACCCAGCTCGGCACTTGCTTTTATCAATGCTTTGCTATAATCGGTCTTTTTCATTTGAATGTTTTTTGATCTGTTTCCGCTAACCCGTAATAGGAGGGAAGCCTTATTGGTATAGTCCACATTGTCTATACTAATTTCATCACTTTGGGTAATATCAATTACAGGGAGCGTTTCCTTAGAGAACAATTTTATATTTTTTAACTGAATATTACTGGCCTCCTGTATATCAACTCCTTTTTTACTTTGGAATACAGCGTTTTCTATAACTATATTGCTTACATGCATTTCGGGCAACCCTCTTATAAAGATGGCTTTTTCGGCACCGTTCACATATACATTACTAATATGGAAGTTGCGAAAAACAGGTGTGGTTTCATCAACCGGGAGTACCTCTACTTTCGGCAAAACACGCTGTTCTCCTTCCAGCGGAACGGGATCTTTACCCATATAATACATGTCAAACAAAATGGCATCGCCGGGAATATCCTTCATGTAAATATCTTTAATAAAAATATTTTCCACTACGCCGCCCCTGTCTCTTTTTGTCTTAAACCGCAGTCCGATATCAGACCCGATGAACGTACAGTTACTTACATAAATATTATTTGCACCACCACTCATTTCGCTGCCAATAACAAATCCTCCGTGTGAGGCATATACGGTACATCCTCTTATGATTACATCCTTAGTAGGCATGGCTCTGGCCCTGCCATCGGCATCGCGGCCGCTTTTAATACATAAGCCGTCATCGCCTACATCAAAAACCGAATTTTCGATGAGCGTATTACTGCAACTTTCCAGATCAATACCGTCGCCATTTTGCGCATACCAAGGGTTTTTTACAAAAACATTTCTTAGGGTAATGTTTTTACTCATGAGGGGGTGCAAACACCAGGCCGGTGAGTTTTGAAATGTTACATCTTCCAACAGGATTTTATTACAGTTTGTAAATACCACCAGGTTAGGGCGCAAAAAATCTTTTACCGATTGAAAATAGGCTTCATCTCTGCCGGGCAGCATTCTTCCTGCGTCTTTCACAGATTGGCCTTTTGCAAAGTTTTCTGACGGCATCCATATCCTTTTATCCTCAGTAAGCAGGCCTCCCGATGCCAGTAGTTTCTTCCATTGCGATTCGGTAAGTTTATCTTTTTTTACCGCCCGCCAGGCATCTCCGTTACCATCAATAATTCCTTTGCCTGTAATAGCAATATTGGTGGCATTGGTAGCAGAAACGGGCGACTGGTTGCGCATTTGCGGAAAACCCTCCCAGTTGGCTTTTACCAAAGGATACTGGGATTTATCAGCTGTAAATAAAAGGGTGGCTCCCTGTGCCAGATTCAGGTTTACATTCGACTTTAATACTATGGGCCCGGTTAACCAAAGACCTCCCGGAACTTTTACCATGCCGCCTCCCTTGGCAGAACATTCGTCGATTGTTTTTTGAATGGCCTTTGTATTCAGCATCAATCCATCGGGCTTTGCTCCGTTTTTCACAATACTGTATGCAACATTTTTAAAAACAGGGGATTGTACTTTTGGTAAAATCCAAGGTTTTTCCTGGGCCCCTGCTATCATTGCAAAACACAAGGAAATAAAAGAAATCAGAATTTTATTGAGCATGAGGCAAGTTCTTTAAACAAAAAAAAGATTAGAGGCTACAAGTTACTTTAAAATATATACCGTTACAACTGATAGCAGTTATTTATTTACGCAAACGTTTTAATTGATAATCAGGGGAGCAAAATTAGGCTGTTTTCACTCCTGCTTATTAGGAAAAATTGTTAAAAAAACAGGATATATACATCATATACACAATTAGCCCATATAACTGGGAAATGCGCTGTATTTTTCGTACTTTTGTCTATTAGTTTTTAGCAAAAAAAATCATATTTATTATTTATGAGCGAGGATTTAAACGGGCAGGAAGCAGTTCAAAAACCCGGATATGGGGCAGATAGTATTCAGGTGCTTGAAGGTTTGGAAGCCGTTAGGAAAAGACCTGCCATGTACATTGGCGATATTTCGGAAAAAGGATTACACCACCTTGTATATGAAGTAGTTGATAACTCAATAGATGAGGCCTTAGCCGGTTATTGTAAAAATATTGAGGTTACCATACATGAAGACAATTCCATTTCGGTAGAAGATGATGGTCGCGGCATACCTACCGGTATCAACCAAAAACAAGGGGTTAGTGCCCTGCAGGTGGCCATGACGGTATTACACGCCGGAGGTAAATTTGATAAAGGTTCTTATAAGGTGTCCGGGGGATTGCATGGGGTAGGGGTGAGTTGCGTGAACGCTTTAAGCACTAAAATGCATACAACTGTACACAGGGAAGGTAAAATATTTGAGCAGGAATATAAAATTGGTATTCCCCAATACGATGTAAGGGAAATTGGAGTTACCGAAAAAACAGGTACTTATCAGCATTTTTGGCCTGATAATACCATTTTTATGACCATTGAATATAAGTGGGATATTTTGAAAAGCCGCTTAAGAGAGCTTTCTTATCTGAACAAAGGTATTAGCATTACCCTTACCGACAAGCGTGAGAAGGACGATGCCGGTAATATAAAATCAGAAAGGTTTTACAGTGAAGGCGGTATAGTAGAATTTGTTGAAATGCTGGATAGAAATGCCGGACGCAGTGCATTGATACCTAAAGTATTATATGTAGAGGGTTATGATGAAAACTCTAATGTAGCCGTTGATGTGGCATTAACGTACAATGACTCTTTTAACGAGCATATTTATTCCTACGTTAATAATATTAATACAATAGAAGGCGGTACACATGTTACCGGATTTAGGAGAGCTTTAACCAGGGTATTTAAAAGTTATGGCGACAAGAACGGGCTTTTTGAGAAAGCTAAGGTAAATATTGAAGGGGACGATTTTAGGGAAGGCTTAAGCACCATCATTTCGGTAAAAGTACCCGAGCCGCAATTTGAGGGGCAAACCAAAACAAAGTTGGGTAACTCCGAAGTAAGCGGCGTTGTAGAAACAACTGTATCAAAAGTAATAGAGGCTTATTTGGAGGAAAATCCCAAAGATGCCCGCAACATCATTAGCAAAGTAATTTTGGCAGCACAAGCCAGAGCCGCTGCCAGAAAGGCCAGAGAGCTGGTACAGCGTAAATCTGTTTTAAGCGGAGGTGGGCTACCCGGCAAACTAGCAGATTGTAGCGACAGGGACGCCAAAAGATGTGAGTTATACCTTGTGGAGGGAGATTCAGCCGGCGGTACCGCCAAACAAGGCCGCGATAGAAGCTTTCAGGCTATTTTACCGCTAAGGGGTAAAATACTGAATGTGGAAAAAGCTATGGAGCATAAAATTTACGAGAACGAAGAAATTAGGAATATATATACAGCATTAGGGGTAACAGTGGGCACACCAGACGACCCCAAGGCTTTGAACTTAGTAAAACTCCGTTATCATAAACTAATTATTATGACGGATGCCGATGTGGACGGAAGCCACATTGCTACACTTATTCTCACTTTTGTATATCGTTACATGAAGGAATTGGTTGAGCAAGGATATGTATATATTGCCCAACCACCACTTTACCTCGTAAAAAAAGGTCGCGAAGCGGAATATGCTTATAGCGAAGAACAGCGTAAAGCATTGGTACAAAAAATGGGTGGCGGTAAAGACGAATCGGTAAATATTCAACGCTATAAAGGTTTGGGAGAAATGAACGCTGACCAACTTTGGGATACTACCATGAATCCCGATACCCGCACTTTAAAGCAGGTTACTATTGAAAGTGCTGCTGAGGCAGACACCGTATTTAGTATGCTCATGGGTGATGAAGTAGCCCCCAGACGCGAGTTTATTGAAAACAATGCCCGTTATGCCAAATTAGATGTATAAGTATAAAGTATTAATTATCAATCTATTATATAAAAATATGCAGGTTTTTGCAATTTTATAGGTCAAAAAACAAATAAAATATACTATTTTGGCCTTTTAATAATCATCAATAAAACTCAATAATTATGTCGAACGTTACTTTAACAGCCTACAATGTAAAAACAAAAGAAAAAAATGTACCCATTCAGGATGCTGTGATTTCCAGAACATCTAAAGGTGGTTATATTGCAAAAGGGCACGACGGTAAAGGAAATAAATTAACATCTTTATTAGGCGAAGAAAAAGCATTAGCCGCTATTAAAGCCGGCATTGCTAAACAAGATTGGTAATTCATCTTTTTTTAATAGCCAATCCCACCGCATTTTATGCCGGTGGGATTTTTTTTATCCTTAGCAATATTTATTAGCTTTACCATCAAAATTTTATTTATGCGAAATTCTCCTATGTGGTGGGTTATCATTATTATAATGGTGTTGGTGGATGTGTATGTTTACTTTGCCCTCCGCTCTCTTTTTAACGACTCTTCCTCAAAGACCCGAACCGTTTATACAATTGTTTACGCCTCTTTTTCCGTTACGGCTCTTGTATTATTATTTGTGCTGCCTTACTTACAGTTTCAGCATCAAAACACCCTGTTCCGCAGCACTATTTTTGCACTGGTATTTGCCCTGTTTTTTGCCAAGCTGGTAGCGGCTTTATTTTTTATGGTGGATGATATACGCCGTGGCGTACAATGGGTTGCAGGAAAATTGTTTTCCTCCACAAACGAAATAGGCGAAATCAGTACCGGCGAGGGCGATGGCATTTCCCGTTCTGTATTTTTAACATGGTTGGGCATGATTGCCGGCGGCGGTATGTTTTCTACCTTTGTATATGGACTTGGCAATAAATATAATTACAAAATAAAAAAGTTGCAATTATCTTTTGCCAACCTTCCTGCAGCATTTAAAGGATTAAAGATTGTACAAATATCAGATATCCACAGCGGCAGCTTTACCAATAAAACAGCAGTTTCAAAAGGGGTAGATATGATACTGGCACAACAAGCCGATGTTATTCTGTTTACCGGTGATTTGGTTAATAATAAAGCTACCGAAATGCAGAACTACAAAGATGTTTTTCAAAAACTGAAAGCTCCTATGGGTGTATATTCGGTATTGGGTAATCATGATTATGGCGATTATTCCCAATGGGAGAGTGCCAACGCAAAACAGGCTAATTTAGAAACGCTTAAAAGCATTCATGGCCAAATGGGTTGGCGGCTACTGTTAGATGAGCATTTGCCGTTGCAAAAAGGTGATGCACAAATTGGTTTGATTGGTGTTCAAAACATCAGCGGTAAAAGAAACTTTCACAGTTATGGCAATTTGCCCAAAGCTATGCAGGGAGCCGAAGCCTACCCTTTTAAAATACTAATGAGCCATGATCCTTCTCATTGGGATAGTGAAGTGAATACCCGATTTAAAGATATTGATTTAATGTTGAGCGGTCATACACATGGCATGCAATTTGGAGTAGAATTACCGGGATTTAAATGGAGCCCCGTGAAGTATGTATATAAACAATGGGCCGGCTTATATGAAAAAGCCCATCAAAAATTATATGTAAACAGGGGCTTTGGTTTTATAGGTTATCCCGGCCGGGTGGGTATTTTACCCGAAATTACTGTTATAACCTTGGTTTGATATGAATTTTTATATAAAAGCATTAACACTGAATGAGCTGGACGCTTATAAACGCATTCGGTTACAAGCTTTGAAAACCGACCCACAAAGCTATTGCAATAGCTTTGAAAAAGAAGCCTCAATGTCTCAGGAGGCTTGGGTACAAAGAATTTCCAATCCCGAGGGTATCATTTTTGGGTTGTACCATGCAGAAGAACTTATTGGCATTACAGCTATTTTAATTGAAGAGCATTGTGTTGGCCACCTCACTCATTCCTATATACAAAAACAATACAGGGGTTTGGGACTATCGAAACAATTATTTACAGCGCGTATGCAATGGGCCAAAGAAAAAGGAGTACAAAAATTAATCATCAATCACCGCAAAAACAATTTGGCATCCAAAGCGGCCATACAGAGTGTAGGTTTTAGGTTTACGCATAGCGGAAAAATTACTTTAGCAAGTGGCTTACAGGATGAAGTATTTAATTATGAGTTAGTTATATAAAATTCTTAAAAAATCATTATTCATTCTTCTTTTCTTCCTGCCGAAAACAATATTTTTACACCATCATTAAAAAAATAAGTATTATGAAGAAAAAGCTCCTCTTCCCCGTATTACTACTGCTTAGTACAAGCATTTATGCCCAATTTAACATTGGCATAAAAGCAGGTTTAAATGCTACAAAAATTGATAACGTGTCTTTTAACGACAAGTTTGAGTACAATTACCTTGTTGGTGGCTTTGCCGAAATTGGCCTTGGTCAAACCTTTAGTGTTAGCCCCGAAGTTATTTTTAGCCAGGCCAGTACCAGCTTAGCCGAAAACGCAGACGGTAGTATTTTTAATACCGATCAGGCCAAAGCCAAACTCAACTTTCTGTCTATTCCCCTCTTGGCCAATATCCGCTTAGTGGGGCCGCTTAATCTTGAGTTAGGCCCGCAGTACAGTATTTTAATTAATTCTGATGAAAATCTGCTTAAAAATGGTGAAAACGCCTTTAAAAGCGGCGATTTTTCTGTTATTGGGGGTGTAAAAATAAAAGCCAGCAGATTCCGTGTATCAGGCCGGTATGTTGTGGGTTTAGATAATATTGGCGAAGTAAACGATACCGATAAGTGGAAAGCCCAGGCTATACAGTTATCCGTAGGGTTGGCATTTTAAGTAAAATTTTATTATAGGCAAAGCCGTATCAGTATATTGGTACGGCTTTTTTAGTTAATAGTACCTACAACATTTTTCCAGAGAAGATATTGGTTAATATCAAGCAGTTTCTGTCATATTTTTCCCACACTGCTTTTTTATAAGTCAAACTTACCGCATATTTGCAGATGGCATTAATATTGCCATATATGTACACCGTAATTTACTTAATTGTTATCGTTATAATGATGACAAATTGACTGAATAATATAATAGCATGAATTTAGATAAAGTGTTTTTAAGGCCAGAAGATTATTTGGATTTTATGCCCATCATACCCATTAATGAAAATGACAGTGATGCAGACGATGATCTTATTCCGGAAGAAATATCCATACTTCCTTTAAGAAATACCGTACTGTTCCCGGGTGTAGTATTACCCATTACCGTAGGCAGAGATAAAAGCATACAGGCTGTAAATGATGCCTACAAAAGCAATAAATTTATTGGCGTTGTGGCCCAAACCGATAGTAATATTGAAGACCCCGAAGCGAAGGATTTAGTAAAAACAGGTACAGTTGCCAAAATTCTTAAGCTGATAAAAATGCCCGATGGTGGTACTACCGTTATTATACAGGGAAGAAGCAAATTTTCTTTGGACAGCATTATAACCATCGAGCCATATTTTAGAGCCAGGATTAGTAAACTTATTGAAGCGGATGCTCCCATAGATGCGGACTTTGATGCTCATATCTCAAATATAAAAGATATAGCGGCTAATATCATTCAGCAATCGCCCAATATGCCTTCTGAGGCTACACTAATATTAAAAAATATTGAAAAGCCTGCATTTCTCATTCACTTTGTAAGCAGTAACCTTAACACAACAGTTCAGGAAAAGCAGCGGTTGTTAGAAATAACCGATATTAGAAAACGTGCCGTAGAGCTAATGCAATTGCTTCAAAAAGATTTGCTTTTTGTAGAACTAAAAAACAAGGTTACCAATAAAACCCGTACAGAGCTTGACAAACAACAACGTGAGTACTTTTTACAACAACAATTAAAAAGTATTAAGGAAGAGTTGGGTGGCGACAACAATACGCAGGAAATAAAAGAAATGCAGAAGAAAGGGGATGCTAAAAAATGGCCGGCAACCGCTAAAGAAGCATTTCAAAAAGGTATTGAAAAATTAGAGCGTATGCATCCCAGTACGCCAGACTACTCGGTAGTATATAACCATTTAGATTTGATGCTGGAGCTACCATGGGAGTCTTATACGCAAGATCATTATGACCTTGGTAATGCACAAAACACCCTTGATAACGACCATTATGGCATGGCAAAAATTAAAAGCCGCATATTGGAATATCTTGCCGTTTTAAAACTAAAGGGCGATATGAAAAGCCCCATCCTTTGTTTTTTAGGCCCTCCCGGTATTGGAAAAACCAGTTTGGGAAAAAGCATAGCCAATGCATTGGGCAGAAAGTACATTCGCCTGAGCTTAGGCGGCATACATGATGAAAGCGAAATTCGCGGGCATCGTAAAACATATATAGGAGCTATGCCGGGCCGCATTTTACAATCGCTGCGCAAAGCCAAAAGCAGTAACCCTGTAATTGTTTTAGACGAGATAGATAAGATTGGCAACGATTTCCGTGGCGACCCCAGCAGTGCCTTGTTAGAGGTGTTAGACCCGGAGCAGAACAACAGTTTTTACGATAATTATTTAGAGTTAGAATACGACCTTAGCAAAGTGCTGTTTATTGCCACTGCTAATTCAATGGCTAATATTCAGCCTGCTTTAAGAGACCGTTTGGAAATTATTGACCTCAGTGGCTATGCCGTGGAAGAGAAAATAGAAATTGCTAAAAGGCATTTGATTCCCAAACAAAAAGAAGCACACGGACTGCGTAAAACCCGCTTTAAAATTGGTGATAAGGTTTTAGAAAAAATTATTGCCGGCTATACCCGCGAAAGCGGTGTACGCGAGTTAGACAGGGTGCTGGCTGCCATTATGCGGAACCTGGCAAAAAAAGTAGCTATGAACGAAAAACCGGGTAACGCTTTATTGGCAAATGATGTGGAGGATATTTTGGGCAAGCCCCGTTATAGTAATGACCTGTATAAAACCGTAAACATACCCGGTGTGGCCGTAGGACTGGCGTGGACAGCAGTGGGCGGCGATATATTGTTTATAGAATCGACCCTGAGCGATGGTAAGGGAGAATTGAGCCTTACCGGTAATTTGGGCAATGTAATGAAAGAAAGTGCTACCACGGCACTCACATATTTAAAATCCAATGCCGGAAAATATAATATAGATGCCTCTTTGTTTCAAAAAAAGAATATACATATTCATGTACCCGAAGGTGCCACGCCTAAGGATGGCCCCAGTGCCGGTATTACTATGATGACCGCCATTACATCTGCCTTAACAGGTAAAAAAATAAAACCTTATTTGGCTATGACGGGCGAAATAACTTTAAGAGGACAGGTATTACCCGTAGGCGGTATTAAGGAAAAAATATTAGCCGCCCGCCGTGCCGGTATTAAAGAAATTGTTCTTTGCAGCCAAAACGAAAAAGATGTGAGTGAAGTGGAACCCGATTTTATTAAGGGCTTACAATTTTATTATGTAGATAAGATGGAAGATGTGCTGAAAATTGCCATTGTGTAATTTTATATCCTATATTCAAATTCGTGTATTACAAACAGGTTGCGGATAGTAGTTGTACTGTTGAAGTGTGCGACGCAAGGAAGCTACATAGTAGTACTGTTGTTGGTGCCATAATTAAAAAACATGAAAAGAGAACAGTAATATTTTATTCCGATAGGGCGCAAACAATATATTCAAACTCGTATTATATATCATTGTGTTATTGTAAATGGTCGAGTGGGCTTTTTACATTAGCAATCGTTCTGTCGCTAACTTTTGTGTAGCGGAGTGTGGTTTTAATATCGTTATGGCCCAATAGTTTTTGGATAAGGGAAATATCGGTACCCAGCTCTAACAAATGTGTAGCATAGCTATGCCGTAAACTATGAATGCCAACGGGTTTTTTAATACCCGCATTGTTCATGGCCTGTTTAAATACGGCTTGTACACTACGCTTGGAAATAGCTCCGCCATATTGCCCTTCAAACAAAAATTTTTTTGGTTGGTACGTTTTGTAATAAATTCTTAGTTGTTGCAACACCGAAGCCGGTAAGTTAACAACCCTGTCTTTTTTTCCTTTGGCTCTTTGTATGTGTACACGCATAGCACTACTGTCAATATCGGTAATTTGCAGATTTACAATTTCGCTTACCCTAAGCCCCATACCGTAGCACAGCTTTAGCATTAAACTATGTTTGGGGTTTTTAACCGTTTCAAACATTTTAACAATTTCTTTTTGAGAGAGTGCTTTTGGCAGGGTAGAGGGTTTTTTGGGGCGTGGAATATCTGCGATTATTTTTTTTTGATGCAAAACCTGTTCAAAATAAAATTTGATGGCATTTAACCGGCTATGTATTTGGAGCTCGGAGAGTTTTAATTTTTCAATGCAGTATAAGAAATAAGCGCGCAGTTTTTCTTCGGACAATTTTGTAACCGGATAGGATTTAATGATTATTAATAATTGTGCAAACTCGGTTAGGTAAGTTTTAAGCGTGTTGGGGCTGTAGGCTTTTAGCACCAGTGTTTCCCTGTATTTTTCAAATTCGGCCCGGTTTACCGGATGTATTTTAAGAATAGCGGTTTTGCCTATTTCCTTTAAAGGCAATCCAAAAAGGGCTCTATAATAGTCATTATCAATACAATACCAACATTTTTTACTGGCACTCCATTTGGCTTTCACAAATTGTTTTAGTTGTGCTTTAAGCTGGTTATTGTAAGGAAACTGAATCCAGATAACCGGTTTTTTGTTATGCTCGCCCAAAAGAAAGCTATAATTTTCTTTGATAAACATGGTTCGCATTTTGTATAAATTTAAAATTAGCGAAAAATGTTTATTAAAAATGCGCATTGCGCATTTTTTTTATAAAGTATTGGTTTGTAGGAAAAATAGTGTAAATTTATTTTTTTAACAATATGTAAAACATGCGTATATTTACGAGATGGACAAAATTTGCCACTGCACCAAGCCAGCACACACGGTTTTTCGCTTTTCGTGCCTCAAAGCTGCCATAACCTAAATTTTGTCCATCGCCCCGCGTTTCACTGATGTTGCCCGGTAAGAACCAAAAGGTTCAGGGGTTACACACCCGTGGCAAACTGTCGTCCATCTGCGTGTTGGCGTAAATGGGCAACATCCGTGATGGCTCCCGTGTCCTTATAAAAAAATTGTAGATACCGGCTTTAGGTATTAAATTTATCTTGTAAATAATTTTTATGAAATGTGAAGTAGCTTCCACCAATTTTTTTAACGCCCACTTCGCCAACACACGGGGCGTTAGCGGTAATTTTAACTGACCCTTCTCAATGACAAGAAAAACGACAATTTTAATAGGTTTCATTGGACTTAAATTTTTGCTCCAATACTTTCTTTTAAGTAGTGAATATGAACTGCAAAGGGACGAGTATTTGCATCTTGACCAAGCAAACCATTTGGCTTGGGGCTATCTTTCTGTTCCACCTTTTACCTCTTGGACATCTTACATTATTCAATTACTCGGCAATTCCATTTTTTGGGTTAAATTCTTCCCTGCCTTGTATGGGGCATTGACAATTTATATCGTTTGGAAAGCCATAGAAGAATTAAATGGAAATCTGTTTGCATTGATTTTAGGCGCGACTTGTGTTCTATTTTCAGCACTATTGCGACTAAACACATTGTATCAGCCCAATTCTTTTGATGTATTAAGTTGGACGATTTTATACTTTATTCTACTAAAATATATCAAAACTGCTGACACAAAATGGCTTTATATAGGAGCAACAGCATTTGCTATTGGTTTTTTAAATAAATATAATATTGTTTTTCTCTTAATTGGACTGTTGCCATCTTTATTGCTTACCGAACATAGAAAAATATTTTTAAAACCTACTTTGTATTTTGCCGTCTTATTAGGCTTGGTTCTAATTTTACCTAATCTTGTATGGCAGTATAATAACAAATTTCCAGTCTTACATCACTTGAAAGAATTAGCACAAATTCAATTAGTAAATGTAAATAGATTTGATTTTTTGAAAAATCAGTTGCTCTTTTTTATTGGTTCGCTAATAGTAATCTTTGCATCATTTTATGCATTACTTTTTTATAAACCCTTCCAAAAATATCGGATTTTCTTTTTCTCAATAACCTTTACTTTAATAGCCTTTCTTTATTTTAAGGCAAAAG
>JBKEEB010000078.1:0-1938 GCA_047975735.1 Niabella sp. | reverse complement strand
TTGTCAACAACAATGTCCATTTTACCATCTGAATCCACATCACCAATGTTAAAATGTTCTCCTTTACCTACCTCTTTTTTTCTGAACCTTCGCCAATTTTCAGCATTGAAAGGATTTTCTCCCTGCTGCCAAATGAAAATATCTCTTCCCACACCTCCCGAATATAATTCTGAAGCCCTTGTTATTATATCAAGTTTACCATCGTTATCAATATCATATAAGTATGTCGCATCGGTTTTCGGCCCTCCTAAATTATGAAGTTTCCAGGTACCCTGTCCTCTTCCTGGATTTTCCAAGCAATAAATAACGTTTGTAAAATATCCTCCAACAATAATATCAATGTCGCCATCGTTGTCCATATCACCGCACATAGACCCCTCAAAACCAATTTCTTTCGAACCATTGTATGCAATATGTTTTATCCATGTAGTTGTATCCATACCGGCAGGATTTTCATACCAGATTATGGTGCCCTCGCCTGCAATCATAAAATCAATATGGCCATCGCCATCAAAGTCTCCGTTACCTTTTGACCAGATACTCTTTATTGGTCCTTTTTCAATCATTTTATATTCAAACAACCGAGCATTTTGGGCCACTCCGTTAAAAATAGAAGTAAATGCCAAAAATATAAAAATAAATATCACCGCCTTTTTCATCTTTTTTAATTATTAAATATTAAGCCCATCCGTATTTATACCCAAACTCATTTTCAGAACTCAAACTTCTAACTTAAATACCTCAAAATACTGCTATCCCCTTCGGTCAAGTTTTTTTGTAATATTATTAAACATTACTGGCACTGAATTTATCTTACTATAATTTTAAACACAAAAAAACTCCTGCTTCACCGGAAACAGGAGTGCAAAGATATTGTCTTTCTGTTATTACTGCAACACAAAATTAATCGGTACAGTGTAAGAAACGTTAACCGGCTTGCCACGTTGCTTCCCGGGCTTCCAGGTAGGAAGGCTGTTTACAACGCGGAGCGCTTCTTTGTCTATGGACGGGTCAACACCCCTTGCAATGCTGGCATTGAATACTTTTCCGTCTTTTCCAACAACAAAAGTTACATAAACTTTACCCTGGATACCGTTTTCCTGAGCTATTACCGGATATTTAATGGCGTTGGCAATGTAGGTGCGCAATGCCAGGTCGCCACCCGGGAACTCGGGCATGTCTTCCACAATCAGGAATACCTGCGCTTCATCTTCTTCCTTTTCGGCGGTAGTTTGGATTACCGGCGCAACGTCAATTACGGTATGTTCGTTTGCCTCGGTATCTTCAATTTTAAGTTCTGCTTCAATTTTAATCTTGTCGTCAACAATATTCAATACTTCAACAACTTTAGGAGGAGGAGGAGGAGGAGGAGGTTTAACCTGTTGCTCGCGGGTTATCGGAATAATTTCTTCTTCCACTTCCTGTGCCTGTACCTGACCCAACGAATCGACCTTGCTGGGTTTGGTAGTCCATTCGAAAGCAACAAAAGTGAGGCCTAAGGCTACAACCAAGCCCAACAGCCAGTAAGTATTCTTACGGCTTTCCAGATCAGCTTTTGGCGATTTTTTTAGTTCCATATTTAGCTATTTTTTACTTGTTTTATACTGAATTTATTTACTCTAAACGGGGCTTAAAGATAGAAAATAATCTTTATTTACAAGTCCTAAATGGTTTAATTTAATGTATCGGGAAATTCCCTGTATGAACACGGTTCATGTACAAAATGTAAGTTCTTCCGGATTTATTTTCTAACAAAAACTTTACCATGATTTGTGCGTGGGGGGATTTTGAGAAAAATATTTTTATATTTGCACCCACAAACGGGGGATTAGCTCAGTTGGCTAGAGCGTTTGACTGGCAGTCAAAAGGTCATCGGTTCGATTCCGATATTCTCCACCTGATTTTCAAAGAGTTGTAAATTTTATTTATAGCTCTTTT
>JBKEEB010000050.1:0-5080 GCA_047975735.1 Niabella sp. | reverse complement strand
TTTCTTCTTGAATTTTTATTTTCCATTTTTAACATTATAGCCTTAATGATTTATAAACACCTATTAAATGACGAATTATAAGTGAGTGGCACCATAATCGTTTACGTACCCGAAATTATGCAAAAAAAACCTTTTAAAAAATTAATTCTATACCAAATTTATCATCATAAATAAAAAAATATAAAATTCATTATTTTCCTGCACTATATTCGAGTCTTGAATGTAACAGTTGAATTAAAAACAGACTAGAAAATCACTAATATGCTTCAACTCCTATTCATTTAAGTAAACAATCCCATACTTATCAACCGTACCTACAGGCAAGGTAACCCTATACAGACTACTTGATATCTTTTCAACCTTAACAGACTTTTGGCCTTCATCATCGGGCGAAACGTAAAAAGCTTTTGAAATATTCGGCGTCGTTATCTCGAAAACAATCTCTGTATCAATCTTTTTCCACATCTTATTCGGGAGCGGCAAAATATCACTGTTCTTAACAGTTACACCAGTTGCATTCAGAAAATGTACGAGCAGCAAATTATCTCCATTTCTAACCTCGTGATAAACAGATGTCAACACTTTTTCAGGAATTTGAATTGGCTCAAACGATAGTTTACGACCGATTACAGATCGAATTATGGTATCATTTTCCATAGTCTTCCTAGTATCCTGATTAAAAACATATTTACTGCCAGTAGTAAACGAAGAAGAATACTCGTTTAAAATATTCTTTTGTTCGCTATATATAAATTGACCTTTGCCAAAATTCACCTTTATTATATAGTTATTTTCGCTGGCTTTCCTATTCTTTTTTATGAAGGAAAAAGCAGGCTCATATCGACGCTCCCCAAACGAATCATATTTTCCTGCATCGCCAGTAATGTAAACCGTGCCACCTGCCAGTACAAATTTTTTTAACTTTAATAACTGATCATCGGATAAACAATCCATTCCCATTGCCATCAATACCCTGAACCTCGACAGGTCTTGGTTCAAAAGTGCATCGTCTAAAATAAAAGTATGTTGAATATGCTTTTCGGCGAAGTATTGGCTTAACCCCATTACTTCGTGCTGGTAAGTTTTGTTATTTGGCGACCAATCGCGAGTTTTTCTTGAAAATAGTATAGCGATATCTGCAAATGGCTTAGCATTAATATTATTCATATTTTGTTTCCAGCCAGTGTATTGATCCATGATTTTGAAATTAGTATAATCTATCAATGACCACGTAACCTGCCCCAACATGTTATTCATTGCCCAGCCCATGATAGCATTGTTTATTTTACCAGCCGGATAGACTAATCCAAATATTGGAGATCCATAAGTTTCACGTAAACTATTATACATGTGCCTACTTGAAAAAGTGTACCGATAATCATCCCATATGTCGCGGCTCATTATTTCTGTACCTAAAAAATCCATTGATTTAGCACTCAGTGCCAAATCACCTCCCTGCTCATAGGAAGCCCCCTCGCTAATAAAGCCGCTTTCTGAATAATATTGAACATTACTAAATCCTGGATTTATCTTATGTGTTAGGTTCGCAAATTCTATGCGCCACTGCGCTATCGAAATTTTACGCCACTCTATCCATGTCTTCCATAAAAGCGATTTTTTATTACGCAACAAGGGGCTTGTTTCATCATCTGGTAATGTGAGACCTGTTGTTTTAGTAAATGCTGTACGACAGTAACCACACCCGCAAAAATTATTTCCGTGAAAGGCAGCCTCGTCTATCATCATTCCATCAATACCAGTGGTCTTAATAAATTTTGAAATGAAAGGGAAAAAGTATTTTTCGTTGAATAACTTATTGGAAGGACATATCCCCCAAGTAGGCATCCCATCGGAAAGTGTGTATTGCAAAAACTCAGGATACTCTGCTAAAAACCTGAAACCCATATCAGCATTCCACAAAATTGTAAGATCTTGATGATCTATAAATTTCATATTTTTTTTTCTACCTACTTCAACTATGGCTCTTATATTTTTTTCAACTCTTTTTAAATGTGTTGGATAAGTATGTCGTGAAAGAAGGCCATTTAAAATCACAGCATTCACGCCGCCTTCTTTTATCTGCTGTAATCTATCATCAATCTTTTGACAATTGTTAAACTCCTTAAAAGTTCCCCAGTTATCAGGCCCCATCGTTCCCAGCTGGCTGTTAAACCTCCAATTTAAAGCCAGTGAATTCTGCGGCAAAGAGGGTTTAAGCACAGGCAAGGCTGGAATCTTATCAATCTCCTTGATTTCTCCAGAAAGCTTTGTAGTTTGCAGAGACTTCCCATAAAAAGGTTTTGTACTGTAATAATTTGAAAACAGAATTCCCGGCGTATAAGTATCATCCTTTATCCAAAACCCTCTCCTAAACTCAAAGTCTTCCTGACTATGCATGAACATCTGATAACCCACAACACTTACTGCCCAATCTCCATCAAATTTCAATTCACAACTCCCCGACTCAAGCCAACGTGCAACAGTAATTGTTGCAACATTTCCTTTTTTTATCTTTACATTGTCGAATATATTTTCTCCGTTTAGAGCCACACTAAAAGGCCCAATATCGCATTCAAGGGCAGATGATTTTAATGTAACTAAGTACAAGCCTGATTGTAGGCCTGATGTACGAAAAGAATTTGATATTTCAGATGCAGCACAGGAATACAAGGCACCTGCGGACTCCCCTCCCGTTTTACGTAATCCAGTATTACTCTTCCAACCATAACGTTTCTTTGTATTATATTTTTCGATACCGGCATTTGTAAAAAGTTGGGAGGCTCTTTCTCCAAAGCAAAAAAGTTTATCTTTTGGCATCTCTGAGAAATAGTGATAAAAATCGGTAGCATGATAGTTCAGGTAATCATCTTTTGATCCTTCAAAAATCCTAAATTTTACTGTCATGTCACCGCCAGAGTTTGACGCAAGCGTACTGAAACTGAATACAAGATTGTCTCCACTTTTTGCAATCACACATTGCGAATGAATGGTGTTCATGCCAGCTACAAAATATGTTGGAACTCCTTGCGGATTAAAATCGAATGTAAGATTGCCGTGGGAAGTTTTAAAACTAATCCATCGTGCTGTAATAAGATGTCCGTCTTTTGTTTCCGAATCAAGTCTTCCAAACTCCCATTTTGCATTCTGCGAACGGCCAACAAATGCCTCCCAACTCGCATCGCCCAAAACAGATAAGGGAATAAACAATTTGTACGAGATAACTGGCAACGGATAGGATTTCATCAATGCTTCCTGATGACATTGAAAATTAAGCTCCGCAGACTTTCCATCAGCGGAAACTCCCACCTCCCTCCTGAAGGGTAATGGTATTCCTTCGTTCCAAATATTTAAAACATCCCAACTACCAATTTTTTGTTTTGTATAATTTTTTGAAAAATCCCCCAACGGCTTTCCTTTTAACCATGAATTTTCATCTCCGATAATAAGAGGCAAGCCTTTCCATTTTACTTCCAGTTTTTCAGCATCAGAAATTTCAAAATCTTTTTTTAAGAAATAATCTTTTCCGCTTGAAAAAAAGCAAGAGAACATAAAGTAAAGTAATAGTAATAATTTATTCACAAATTTTCTTATTTTAAAAAAGTTTATGCAACTATCAAAAAGCATAAAATATAAATATTATAGAAAAAAGTCTCTTTAGAGTATTGCATATACTATTAATCATAATTCAACCCGTCATACCAACCATGCCTGTCGAAATTGCGCCACATAATAATATCACCATTTTTTTTAACTCTAAAAAAATCCTTTCGCCAGATACTATGTATCTCGGTGTAAAAATTATAAAAATTATTACCATTGGTTGACGAATAAGTTATAGTTGGTTTGGTTGCAATAGTCCTTGGCATCGTGTAAGGAAATATTCCCCAGACTCTTAACCCTTGAGTATGATTTATGGGTTGAACGCTATCTACTACAGCCCAAGAGACACTAGCCGTTTCATTCAGACCAGCATTCCGACCAGCTAAGGTATATTTAGCAAGAACCAAATATTCACTTCTATCGCCACCCGCAGTCAACATATATATAGTTGAATCATATCCTTTGTGCCACTCATAATATTTCTTGTAATTAGCATTGCTAAGTATGCGTACCTTACTACCCAAAACATAAGGTTGAGTAACTGTTCTTCTTTGAGTAACAGGAAATCTCACAATCTAGTTACCATCTATACCAGCAGTAGGACAAGTTATTAGCCCATTCTCATAATCATTCCAAAACAAATGGGTTGAAAATCTGAAATAATTATCCTGTGAGGCTTTCAAAAGTGTGTCCGGCAATCCAAGCCTTGTAGAATCATCATTGCTACCTAAAGGATAAATTATTAAATTACCCAAAGTGTCTTTAACAAGAATATCTCCATACAAGTCTAAAACACCATTTGTCCTTAATACTATATCTGCAGCGCTTTTAGCACCTGCTGCACGAAACTTCCTTCTATAATTTTTATTTTTCATTTTCAAAAAAGTTATTGCTGATAATATATACAATGGCTAACTATTATACAAGCCATCACCATATAGCACATATTTCGTTTACGTACCCGAAATTAATTAAAAATAATTAACCCACAAACTTATTCTTTAGGTTTCTTATTATATAGAACGTACGGGTAGTAAGTTTTTTTTGAACTCACAGTGAATTTAAATTATACAAAATACATAATCCATTGGCATATTAATACACCAACTATTAAGTTGTCAAAGCTGTTTGATATATACTTCAAGAGGAGATAGTTCTATTTTAATTTTCCCATAATTCAGTTGCGCTAATTTATGAATATTTGTATTGGTTGCAATAATGTAATTTACACTATTAGCACCCTTTTTTATCATAAGATGGATGTCTCCTATTTGCTTCGATTCTACTGTATTCAGGTATATGATATCTAAATTCTTTCTCAGCTCTTTTAAAACTGTTTGCAGCGTGTCAAAAACCTCCGGCGATTTTTTCCACTCGTTCCAAAACAAAATACCAGTAGCACCATGAATTATGGATGTATATATCTGACATTTCACATTATTCACATAATCTACCGCAGAAACATTTCCGGGTTTTGCAT
>JBKEEB010000147.1:0-23858 GCA_047975735.1 Niabella sp. | reverse complement strand
TCCTGCATAGTTCCCATTTTCATTCTGAAAACTTCCTCCTACAAAATAAGTCATATTTTCACTACCTCCAGATAAGGTTAGATTATGCCTTTGTAGCAACGAAGATTGCCATAGTTGATCTAACCATGTACCATTGGGTAAAGTTTTGAGATAATTAAGCACAGAATCTGAAATAATATCGCTTTCATCATAATAACCAACCAAATAGCCATCATTTAAAGCCTTTGCCTGTTCATAAGCAGACATCATTCCCGGTAATCTTGTTGCATCTGACACGCCCAAATATCCATTATATGAAAGTTTGGTCTTACCTACCTTTCCCCTTTTCGTTGTAATTAATACAACACCATTTGCACCGGCAGCACCATAAATAGCCGCAGAACCGGCATCTTTTAAAATCGTTATATCTTCCACCACAGATGGGTCAATGTTATCAAAAGCATCTTTACTTACTGTAATACCATCAATAATATATAACGGCTCTGAAGTTATACCTAGTTGTGCTGCTTGTTCTGAAGCTGCTGAGTTACGAATATTTAAACTGATGCTTGCACCCGGTCTACCTGATGCCTGACTTACACCTAAACCTGCAATTCTACCTCTTAATGCACCTGCAATATTTGGAGAGGGAACATCCTGAATCTCTGATGCTTTAATTGATGCTATAGTAGTAGTAACATTTGAGCGTTTTTGTGTACCATAACCAATAACCACCACTTCATCCATAGCCATATTCAGTTTTGTTAGCACAATATTAACAGGACCATCTCCAGTAACATTTACCTCCCCATACTCGTACGTTACATGCGAATATTGTAATGTTGCACCAGTTGCAGGAATATTAATGGTAAACTCTCCGGACATGTTGGTTACGGCCGATTGCGGGCCATCTTTAACTTTAATAGTTACACCTACCACAGGGCTGCCGGATGAATCGGTTACCGAACCCGTGATGGTTTTTGTTTGTGCATTGGCTTGTACGCACCAAAATGCCAAAGCCATGAGCATTGCTGAAAATCGTAAAAATTGTTTTTTTAACATACGGCTTTTATTTAATTATTAGGATAGTTTTTAGTTTTTCTTAGCAGCATCTATTCGCTTATACCAAGCTTCCCGTTCTTGGGTTAAATTATACCCACGGGCAGCTAAGTAATTATTAATACGCCCTTTGTATTTTCCAAAAATAGCATGCTTTTCATCCGATGAGCCTCCGTCCATTGCTATCTCCCGTGCTTCGTATAAAGCATCCCAGATATATTTCTTTTCTTCAGGCTTAAGTGTGGGAATCATATCTAAATGTGCTTTGTAGGTTAATGGGAAAACGCCATATGTCATACCATCTTTTATTTTATCTATCTGTTCGGCAGACAGGTATTTATCTAATCTTTTCAAATAATCCTTATGCAGTTTGTTTACCTTAACTTCCGATGCTCTCTTTGCATTTTTAACCTGCACATCAGCTTCTCCCTTATTACCTGCATATTTTTCATTGATTTGTTGTATTTGGCTATCCCTACCTTCCTGCAAATCCTTTAAATCACGGTATTGCTTAGCTATAACATCCCTTACCTTATAAAATTTTGCAGAATCAGGAATATTGAGCGTAGCAACAATTTTGGCCGAGCGATTGTCGATAGCGGTTCTGTATGCCTGCTCCTCTTCTGTTAAACCTTTTGAGGAATTCTTAGCCGAGTTACAAGCCACAAACACGCTCATTATAATAATGAGTACTATGTATAAATATTTTTTTGAAACATCAGGCATTCCGGCAATCATTTCATTTAATTGTTAAATAGATTTTACCTATTTGTTATTAAATGTTAAAATTAGAGCCTTCTGCCATGTTCAACAATGTGTAGTTTCGTTATGAAACTGGAAGATTTTCCTTTTTAGTGCAATCGTTTGCGTTGATAGGAGACGAAAAACAGGTGATAACTTTGGAGAATAGTTCTATAGGATGGTAGTTTAGGAAATGCTTATTGCATACCGGTAAGTAACTGCTGGTTAGCCAGCAAATGTTCTGTTATCTTATATTATTTAGGTATCTCTACATTTCAATACACTTCCTATAACCCAAGTATATTATTCTAAAATAAATATTACTGAAAAAGTGTTGAAGATAAATAGCGGTCGCCCCGGTCGCAAATAATACAAACAATATTTCCTTCTTTTAATGTTGCAGCCAATTGTAGTGCGGCGTGTACAGCCCCACCACTGCTCATACCACAAAATATACCTTCTTCTTTTGCCAGCCGTTTGGTCATAGCAGCTGCTTGTCCCTCACTCAATTCAATCACGTCATCAATTCTCCGTCTATCAAAAAATTGAGGCAGGTAAGCCTCCGGCCATTTACGAATGCCGGGAATACGTGAGTTTTCTGCCGGTTGGCAGCCTATAATTTTTACATCCGGATTTTTTTCTTTTAAATATTTTGATACCCCCATAATAGTTCCCGTAGTACCCATAGCCGATACAAAATGAGTAATACTCCCATTCGTATCGCGCCAAATTTCAGGGCCTGTTGTTTCGTAATGTATTTGGGGATTATCGGGGTTAGCAAACTGATTGAGCATTAGAAACCCTTTTTTATTCACCAATTCTTTAGCCCTGTCGATTGCTCCTTCCATCCCCTGCTCTTTGGGTGTTAATGTAACCGTAGCCCCGTAAGCACGCATGGTCAATACTCTTTCCCGAGAAGCATCTTCAGGCATTAACAGTTCAATTTCATAACCCAGTAAACCCGCCATTAAAGCCAATGCTATACCGGTATTACCGCTGGTAGGCTCTACCAACTTCATACCTTTTTGAAGAGTTCCCTTTTTAATAGCTCCGTTAATAAGCCCAAAAGCTGTACGGTCTTTTACACTACCGCCCGGATTATTGCCCTCCAGCTTACAAAAAATATTTACATTATTAGCTGTATGAATCCGGCTTAGTTGCACCAAGGGCGTATTCCCTACTACTTTCAATATATCAGACATGAATGCTAAGATATATATTTTGAATGGATTGAATTGTTAAGTTTACAGTAAACGTGTGTGTTTTGAAATACAGACAACTGATTGTGTCCAAACACATCAATGCAAAAAACAATATCTCTTTGTAATTACCGGCTTTATTTTTGGTACAGCAGAAACTATTTTCTTAGAATTTTTTCCATTGGTTTTCCTTTGGCAAGCTCATCAATCAATTTATCTAAATACCGAATCTGTTGCATCAATTTATCAGTAATATCTTCTACCCTGTAACCACAAATTACTCCTGTAATTTTTGACGCATTTGGGTTGATGCAAGGAGCCTGTTCAAAAAACATTTCAAAATTCACCCTGTTATCTATAATTTTTTGTAACAGATTTTTGTCGTATCCTGTAAGCCAAAAAATAATGGTATCTACTTCCTCTCTGGAACGTCCTTTTTTCTCAGCTTTATTAATATAATGAGGATATACGCTAGCAAATGCCATCTGGTAAACTCTTTTGTTGTTCATGTTTTTTTATAAAGTTAGCTAATAAAAAAACGCTTCGTATTAACGAAGCGTTTTTTGTTGACCCATAAGGATTCGAACCTTAACTGACTGAACCAAAATCAGTAGTGCTACCATTACACCATGGGTCAATACCACCTTTTTTTTGATTTGGGTGTGCAAAAATAAGTATTTCATGGTTACCAGCAAGTGGTTTTCCGAAAAAAAATATTTAATATAATTTCTCCAGCCCAAGTTGACAAAAATCATAGATTTCTTACCACATTGTAGCACCGTATAGATTAAATTTGCAACTACTCATTTTTTTACTCAAATTAAAAATACATATCTCATGAAAGTAACAGTTGTAGGTGCAGGAGCAGTAGGCGCCAGTTGTGCAGAATACATTGCCATGAAAAACTTTTGCTCAGAAGTGGTACTGGTTGACATTAAAGAAGGTTTTGCAGAAGGCAAGGCCATGGATTTAATGCAAACAGCTTCTCTAAATGGATTTGACACGCAAATTACCGGTACTACCGGGGACTATAGTAAAACAGCCGGATCGAAGGTGGCAGTTATCACTTCAGGCATTCCTCGTAAGCCGGGTATGACGCGCGAGGAACTAATTGGCATTAACGCAGGTATTGTAAAAGATGTTACGGCTAATCTGGTAAAACATTCTCCTAATGTAATCATCATTGTGGTAAGTAACCCAATGGATACTATGGCTTATTTAGTACATAAAACTTCCGGCTTACCCAAAAACAGAATTATAGGCATGGGTGGTGCTTTAGATAGTGCACGTTTTAAATACAGACTGGCCGAAGCCATTGGCTGCCCTATTTCTGATGTGGATGGTATGGTAATAGCTGCCCATAGCGATACAGGTATGCTACCTTTAATTACAAAAGCTACCCGCAACGGTGTACCAGTTACTTCTTTCCTTAATGAAGAACAACAAAACAGTGTAATTGAAGCTACGAAAGTAGGTGGTGCCACGCTTACAAAATTATTAGGCACATCTGCCTGGTATGCACCAGGTGCAGCCGTTTCGGTAATGGTTCAGGCCATTGCTTGCGATCAAAAGAAAATGATTCCTTGTTCAGTTTTGCTAAACGGAGAATATGGCCAAGATGATATTTGCCTTGGTGTACCCTGCCTGATTGGAGCCAATGGTATAGAGCAAATTGTGGACATACCACTTACAGATGGCGAAAAAGAAAAACTGGCAACCGCCGCTAATGCCGTTAGAGAGGTAAACAAGGATTTGAAAGATTAAAAAATCTTTAGCATAACAAAAAACCGGGAAATATGCAGCCCGGTTTTTTATTTGGGTAAGACTATACAGCCACTTTATTAGCCAACCAACTATTTTTCACCGGAATTATCCAATTCTCCTCTAATTCTTTTTTGGTTGAAACCAAGTTGTTAAAATACAACGAATCTGAAAAAAGAAAATTATGCTCCATTGCATATTGTACCTGCTGATAAGGTAATATTTGTATGGCATCATTTACAACAAAGGCCAACTGGTTCCTGTCAAAAAAATCAACTCCCAGCCGGTCTCCAAGTGTTTTAATAAACCGCACGGAGCCGTCTGTGCTACAGCCACCAACAGCGGTATCGGTTTCATCGGCAATCAACACTACAAAATATCCAAAAATCATCAAGCCCTGCCCTTTCACAGCATCTCCATGACTTAACCAACTATCTACAAACTCGTTAATCATTTGTTCCACTACCAAGGCTTCATCTATTTGCAATAAACGGCTGGCCTGATATACCCACACTTTAGAGTTGGGAGAAAAATCCTCCTGCAAAAAACTCTTATACTCAAGATTCATATATGTATATATTTATATTATAAAAAAATTAATCTTTCAGTCCTTCTGCTATCAACTCTGCTATATCTAACACTTTCACGTCAGTATTCTCTTCTGTATTCTTCATGCCGTCTGTAAGCATGGTATTACAGAACGGGCAAGCCGTAGCTATAACCTGCGCGCCTGTATTTAGGGCTTCTCTACTTCTATTAATATTTATTCTTTCCTGTCCTTTCTCTTCTTCCTTAAACATTTGTGCACCACCTGCGCCACAGCAAAAACCATTGGTTCTGCAACGTTTCATTTCTACGAGCTCTGCATCTAACAATTCCAAAACCTTACGCGGAGCATCATATACATTATTTGCCCTGCCCAAATAACAACTATCGTGATAAGTAATTTTTTTACCTTTAAAATAACCACCATCTTTAAGCCGTATTTTTCCTGCATCTATCAACTGTTGCAAAAATGTAGTATGGTGTATTACTTCGTAATTGCCGCCCAATGCAGGATATTCATTTTTAAAAGTATTGAAACAATGCGGACAGGTAGTTACAATTTTCTGAATATTATAACCGTTTAAAATCTGAATATTCTGATAGGCCATCATCTGAAAAACAAATTCATTCCCGGCTCTTCTTACCGGATCACCTGTACACAATTCTTCCTTACCCAACACTGCAAAACTAATTTCCGTTTTTAATAATATTTGGGCAAATGCTTTCGTAATTCTTTGCGCACGCTGATCAAAACTACCGGCGCACCCCACCCAAAATAATACTTCTGGGCTTTCATTTCTCGCAAATAATTCTGCTATGGTAGGAATATTCATGAAAATAAAAATTTGACTGCACAAATATTTAAATATCTAAGTTACGAAAACGCCGCCAAATATTTTTTTACATTGCATGAATTGCTGAATTATATTTGCGGACATAGATGGTAAAATTTGTTCAAAAAATTTTCAAATGGGAGCTATGGCCTTTCAACCTTTTATATGCTCCCATTTTTCCGGTATGGCTTTGGTATTGCCTTAAAAGCCGTTCTTTTTGGTTTTTTACGCCATCCAACCCCACTATTACATTTGGCGGCATGGAGGGCGAAGGCAAAAAGGAAATGTACGACCAATTGCCGCATAACTTGATGCCGCTAACAATTTATGTAAGACATACAACTAATTTTGAAGATGTAAAAAGAAAAATACAACTTTCGGGATTATGTTACCCCTTTATTGTAAAACCGGATGTGGGGATGAAAGGCATCCTATTTAGAGTAATTGAAACGGAAGAACAGCTTAAAGAATATCACGAGCGCATTCCGGTAGAATACATTATTCAGGAAAAAATAGATTACCCCGTAGAAGTTAGCGTATTTTATTACCGTTTCCCTTGGGAAAAAGCCGGTATTGTTTCAGGCTTTATTCATAAGGAATTATTAAGCGTTACCGGTAATGGTACAAGCAATTTAAAACAATTGGTAGAAGCACATCCCAGAGCTAAACACCGCCTTAAAGAAATGGAAAGCCGCCACGGAAAAATATATGAAAGAATTATACCCAAGGGAGAAATTTATTACCTGTCTTACGCCGGCAATCATAACAGAGGAGCTCAGTTTACCAACCTGCATAAAGAAATTGACCACAACCTATTAGATGTTTTTGATAAAATTAGCCATTACAATAATAGTTTTTTTTATGGTAGGTATGATATTAAAACTACTAGTATTGAAGATTTAAAAAAGGGCGAAAATTTCTCTATTTTGGAATTTAATGGTGCCGGTGCAGAACCGAACCATATTTACGATTGCGGAATGAGTTTAACTGAGGCTTACAAAACTATTTTGCAGCATTGGCGGGCACTCTATAAAATAAGCAAGTACAATAACAAAGCCGGACATCCTTACTGGCCATTTATAAAAGGCCTCAACTATTTAAAAGAAGCCCGCAGGCATTTTACAAAACTTAAAAAATTTGATTAGATTTATTAAAAGCTAATATAATTAATCAATTTTTCATAGCTATCCGTGGTTTTAGCCACTAGTTCTTTTAGCGTTTCAGCATCAGCAATACTACCATGCTCTTTTCTGTATTTCATAATAAGATAGGCCAATTTTGAACTGATATAAGGGTGGGCGTTTAATTGGTCATAACCCACTTCGTTAATTTTCATTTTTATTATGCCTGCTTCTCCCTCTAATTTTAAATAGGGTTTTACTTGCTGAAAAGTATTATCGGGAACACCATAAGTTTCTCCTACCTGTTCAACCGAATAAAACCCGCCCAATTTGCTTCTAAAATTTACAATCCTTGCTG
Source organism: Niabella sp. (assembly GCA_047975735.1). GTDB lineage: Bacteria > Bacteroidota > Bacteroidia > Chitinophagales > Chitinophagaceae > Niabella. Next base: position 16,261 of record JBKEEB010000147.1, on the reverse strand, counting down.
CCAGTTTGCTGCCAATACCGTATAAGGATTTCCAATCAGCTGTATCAGCACGGTTAATATTAACTGTTTTGGTTTTTTTATATAAAACAGGCTCAGATGCTACAGGTGTATAATCCTGCTGTTGACGGTATTGTTTGTTTTGTTGATTATGATAATGTGTTGATGGCGGTAATGAAATGGCTATATAGGGACGTAATCTTTCAAATTCATCTGGCCGCAGGCCGTAAATCTTTTTTAAATCATCGGCTATTTTAAACCGGCCTCCTTTATTTCTGTAATTACAAAGAATTTGTATGGTTTTATCGCGCAGCCCCAAAGCCTTTAAGGCTTCAGGCGAAGCGGTATTGGGGTCAAACTTGAATAAACTTACCGGCTTTTTGTCATTTTCATTTCTGCTATCTGAATAATACACCGGTTGCCGGTTATCGGCACTAACCGAAGCATTGTTATTAATGTCTTTTTTCTCTAATGCCGAACTTACCATCGTCCAGTCATGATTAAACTCGGTTTCCGGAAGTTGTACCGTATTCTTAAAAAAAGGTAAAACAGCCAGGGGAATAACTATGCAGGCCAAAACAATAGCTCCAATTGCTTCCTTTTTTGAAAAATTAATATAATTTTGAACAAGTGTATTCATGGCTGTAGCATTTAAGTTTTAAAAATACCTTTAATCAGAACCCGAAAAAACGGGAAAATCACCCTATTTTACATTTTTTCTGAAAAAAGTATCGGCTAAAAACACTACCGTATAAGGATTTAAAAAAAAATTACTTTAAACGGCATTTTTTGGCAAATTTTTTGATGCACATATTCCCTTTTTTCCTTACCTTTGCATTCCTTTATTTTGGCCAATAAAATTTTGATTCGACAAGACATGTTCAAGTAATTGAATTTCAAGGGTTTTTACTACTTTGGTAAACAACCCTATTATTGTTTTGTGCACAATCAACTCAATTAAAAAACCGGTTTAATAATTATGTCTTCAACAAGCGTAAAGTCAAGAGTAAACTTCGGGAAAATTAAGCATTTAGCTGAAACACCTGATCTCCTTGAAGTGCAGATTCAATCTTTTAAAGAGTTTTTCCAATTAGAAACAACCCCGGATAAAAGAAATATCGAGGGTTTATTCCGTGTATTTAAGGACAATTTTCCTATTACCGATACCCGGAATATTTTCGTATTGGAATTTTTGGATTATTTTATTGATCCCCCCCGTTACAGTATTGAAGAATGTATGGAGCGTGGCTTAACCTATGCCGTACCCTTAAAAGCAAAACTTCGCCTTAGTTGTAACGACGAGGAGCACGTTGATTTTCAAACAATTGTACAGGATGTATTCCTTGGAAACATTCCTTATATGACCCCCCGCGGCACCTTTGTTATTAATGGAGCCGAGCGTGTGGTTGTATCCCAATTGCACCGCTCACCGGGTGTGTTCTTCGGACAATCTGTTCACCCAAATGGAACTAAGATTTACTCGGCAAGGGTTATTCCTTTTAAAGGTGCGTGGATGGAATTTGCCACAGATATTAACAATGTAATGTATGCATACATTGACCGTAAGAAAAAATTCCCGGTAACTACACTGTTACGTTCTATTGGTTACGAAACCGATAAGGATATTCTGGAACTTTTTGGCATGGCCGATGAGGTACCAGGCGACAGAAAGAAATTAGAAGTTCATCTTGGTAAAAAATTGGCTGCCCGTGTATTGCGTACCTGGGTAGAAGATTTTGTGGATGAAGATACCGGAGAAGTGGTTTCCATTGAGCGAAATGAAATTGTGATGGAGCGCGATACCATCTTAGATGAGGAAGCCATTGACACCATAGTAGATATGGATGTTGCCAGCGTTTTCATTCAAAGAGAAGATGTAGGTGGCGATTACGCTATTATATATAATACATTAAATAAAGATACTTCTAACAGCGAGTTAGAAGCCGTACAATTCATATACCGCCAGTTACGTGGTGCCGATGCACCAGATAACGAAACTGCCCGTGGTATTATTGAGAAATTATTCTTTAGTGATAAGCGTTATGACTTAGGTGAAGTTGGCCGCTACAAAATCAACCGCAAGTTGAACATGGATGCAGAGCTTACGCAAAAGACCCTCACTAAAGAAGATATCATAGAGATTATCAAATACTTAGTACGTTTAACTAACGGAAAAGCCGAGATAGATGATATTGATCACCTGAGCAACCGTCGTGTACGTACTGTAGGAGAACAATTATATGCGCAGTTTGGTGTAGGGTTGGCTCGTATGGCACGTACCATTCGCGAGCGTATGAACGTGAGGGACAATGAGGTGTTTACCCCCGTTGATTTGATCAATGCCAGAACCCTTTCTTCAGTTATCAACTCGTTCTTTGGTACTTCCCAGTTATCGCAGTTCTTAGACCAAACCAATCCACTGTCTGAAATTACACACAAACGTCGTATTTCAGCCTTAGGGCCAGGCGGTTTAAGCCGTGAGCGTGCCGGGTTTGAGGTTCGTGACGTACACTACTCGCACTACGGTCGTCTTTGTACCATTGAAACACCGGAAGGACCCAACATTGGACTGATTTCTACCCTTTGCGTGCACGCAAAAATCAACGAAATGGGCTTTATTGAAACTCCCTATCGTAAGGTAGAGAACGGTAAAGTAAACATGAAAAAACTGGAGCTTTTAAGTGCGGAGGAAGAAGACGAAGCTAAGATAGCACAGGCAAACGCTCCGTTAAATGAAGACGGCAGTTTTGTAAACGACCGGGTTGCCAGCCGCGAAACCGGCGATTTCCCTATTCTTGAAAAAGAAGAAGTACAATATATGGACGTGGCTCCCAACCAGATAGTAGGTTTAAGTGCTTCATTAATTCCGTTTTTGGAACATGATGATGCCAACCGCGCACTGATGGGTTCAAACATGCAACGCCAGGCAGTACCACTTTTACGCCCTGATGAGCCTGTAGTAGGTACCGGGTTAGAAGGTAAAGCCGCCCGGGATGCCCGTATTCAGATTCATGCAGAAGGTAATGGTGTGGTTGAGTTTGTTGACGCTAACGAAATTCATGTACGCTACGATCGTAATGTAAATGATAAGTTAGTGAGCTTTGAGGAAGACCTTAGAGTTTACAACCTTACCAAATTTATAAAAACCAACCAGGAAACTTGTATTAACCTAACTCCTGCCGTTAAAAAAGGACAAAAAGTTAAAGAAGGCGAATTTCTTACACAGGGCTATGCTACTCAAAACGGAGAGCTGGCACTTGGTAAAAACCTGAAAGTGGCCTTCATGCCCTGGAAAGGTTACAACTTTGAGGATGCCATCGTAATTAGCGAAAGAGTAGTTAAGGAAGATATGTTTACTTCCATCCATATTTCTGAATACGAATTAGAAGTACGCGATACTAAATTAGGTGAAGAAGAATTGACTGCCGATATTCCAAACGTATCGGAAGAAGCTACCAAAGACCTTGACGAAAACGGTATCATCCGCATTGGAGCACAAATTAAAGAAGGCGATATTTTAATAGGTAAGATTACTCCAAAAGGAGAAAGCGATCCTACACCCGAAGAAAAACTTCTTCGCGCTATTTTTGGCGATAAAGCCGGAGATGCTAAAGACGCTTCTTTAAAAGCACCCAACGGTGTAGAAGGCGTGGTAATTGGTAAAAAACTATTCCAAAGAGCTAAAAAAGATAAAAATGCTAAGGTTCGTGAAAAAGCCGCTATCGAAAAGCTGGACAAAATTCACGAAAAGAACGAGCAGGACCTTTTATCGGTATTATTGGAAAAATTAGAAACTATTTTAGAAAACCAAGCTTCTGCAGGTGTTATGAACAGCTTTGAGGAAGTTGTTATCGGAAAAGGTTCTAAATTCAACGCCAAAAACCTGTCTTCTTTAGATTTTGCTAATATCAACCCATTAGGATGGACTAATGATGATAAGATCAATGATCAGGTAAATACCTTATTACACAACTATAATATTAAGTTTAACGAAGAGTTAGGCCGTTATAAAAGAGAGAAATTCAACATCAGCATTGGTGATGAATTACCTGCAGGTGTATTAAAACTTGCTAAAGTATATTTGGCTGTTAAACGTAAATTAAAAGTGGGTGATAAAATGGCGGGGCGTCATGGTAACAAAGGTATCGTTGCCAAAATCGTTCGTCAGGAAGATATGCCGTTCCTTGAAAATGGCTCACCGGTTGATATTGTGTTAAACCCGTTAGGGGTACCCAGCCGTATGAACCTTGGACAAATTTATGAAACCGTTCTTGGCTGGGCAGGTAAAGAACTGGGTGTAAAATTTGCTACCCCTATTTTTGATGGTGCCAGCACAGAAGAAATTGAATCCTATTGCGACGAAGCCGGCATTCCTAAATTTGGGCATACACACCTGTACGACGGTGAAACCGGAGAGCGTTTCCACCAAAAAGCAACCGTAGGCGTTATTTATATGATTAAACTACACCACATGGTTGATGATAAAATGCACGCCCGTTCTATTGGACCATACAGCTTAATTACCCAACAACCTTTGGGTGGTAAAGCACAGTTTGGTGGTCAGCGTTTTGGTGAAATGGAAGTATGGGCATTAGAAGCCTATGGTGCATCTAACATATTACAGGAATTATTAACCATTAAGTCTGATGATATTATTGGCCGCGCTAAAACATACGAAAGTATTGTAAAAGGCGACAATGTTCCCAAAGCCGGTGTTCCCGAATCATTCAACGTATTGATTCATGAACTGAGAGGCTTAGGCTTAGACCTGTCGTTTGATTAGAAGCTCCTCCCCAACCTACCCAAAAGGCAGGCATACAGAGAAGTATTTGAAATAAAAGTTCTTTTTAAATTTTCTAAAACATTAATCCTAAAATTCCTCCGCCGCGGCGGGGGATTAAAGGGGGCATATATTATGGCTACTAAAAAAGAGAATCGTCCAAAAGCTGCGTTTTCAAAAATCACCATTGGGTTATCATCACCCGACACTATTCTTGAAAGAAGTTTTGGTGAAGTATTAAAACCCGAAACTATTAACTATCGTACCTACAAACCCGAACGTGATGGTTTGTTTTGCGAAAGAATTTTTGGACCGGTAAAAGATTATGAATGCGCCTGTGGCAAATACAAGCGTATCCGCTATAAAGGCATCGTTTGCGACCGCTGCGGTGTAGAAGTAACTGAAAAGAAAGTACGCCGTGAAAGAATGGGACACATAAAATTAGTGGTTCCCGTGGTTCACATCTGGTACTTTAAATCGCTGCCCAACAAAATTGGGTACTTGCTGGGTATGAGTTCTAAAAAATTAGAAACCATCATTTACTACGAAAGATACGTGGTAATTCAGGCGGGTGTGCGTGCCGATAAAGGCCAAAACTATGCCGATTTATTGACGGAAGAAGAGTACTTAGATATTTTAGATACCCTTCCCAAAGACAATCAGTATTTACCCGATGACGATCCCGAAAAATTCATTGCGAAAATGGGTGCCGAGGCGGTACATGATCTTTTAGAAAGAATAGATCTGGATCAGCTATCATTTGACCTAAGAAACTCTGCTGCCACCGAAACCTCTCAGCAACGTAAAGCAGATGCTTTAAAAAGGCTGAGCGTAGTAGAAGCTTTCCGCGATGCCAATACCCGCATTGCCAATCGCCCGGAGTGGATGATTATGCAGTACATCCCGGTAATTCCGCCGGAATTGCGCCCCTTAGTACCTTTAGATGGTGGCCGGTTTGCCTCTTCAGATTTAAACGATCTTTACAGAAGAGTAATTATCCGCAACAACCGTTTAAAAAGGCTGATGGAAATTAAAGCCCCCGAAGTTATCCTGCGTAACGAAAAAAGGATGCTTCAGGAAGCTATTGACTCTTTATTTGACAACTCCCGTAAATCCAACGCTGTTAAAGCCGAAGGTGGACGTGCCTTAAAATCTTTATCAGATGTATTAAAAGGAAAGCAAGGTCGTTTCCGTCAAAACCTTTTGGGTAAACGTGTGGATTATTCCGGTCGTTCGGTAATTGTAGTAGGCCCCGAAATGAAAATGCATGAGTGCGGCTTACCAAAAGATATGGCTGCTGAACTGTTTAAGCCATTTATCATTCGTAAATTAATTGAAAGAGGTATTGTAAAAACAGTAAAATCTGCCAGAAAATTAGTTGATAAAAAAGAAGCTGTTGTTTGGGATATTCTTGAAAATATATTAAAAGGGCATCCGGTAATGTTAAACCGTGCCCCAACGCTTCACCGCTTATCCATTCAGGCCTTCCAGCCTAAATTAATTGAAGGTAAAGCCATTCAGTTACACCCGTTGGTAACAGCTGCCTTTAATGCCGACTTTGATGGTGACCAAATGGCTGTGCACGTTCCTTTAAGCAATGCTGCAATATTAGAAGCACAATTATTGATGCTGGCTTCTCACAATATCCTTAACCCACAAAACGGTACACCTATCACGCTTCCTTCTCAGGACATGGTATTAGGTCTGTATTATATCACAAAGGGAAAGAAAAGTCAGGATGATGAAATTGTAAAGGGTGAAGGCAAAGCCTTTTACTCTGCCGAAGAAGTAATCATTGCTTATAATGAAAAGCGTGTTGATCTTCATGCCTGGATTAAAGTAAAAGCCAATGTACGTAACGAAAACGGTGTAATAGAACCCAAACTTATTGAAACAACTGTAGGCCGTGTAATATTTAACCAACATGTTCCTGTAGAAGTGGGTTTTGTAAATGCACTACTTACTAAAAAGAACCTACGCGAAATTATTGGCGATATTATTAAAATCACCAATGTTCCAAAAACAGCTAAGTTTTTGGATGATATTAAACAACTTGGTTTCCGCACAGCCTTTCAGGGCGGTTTATCTTTCAGCATCAATGACCTGATAATTCCTGAAATTAAACAGGAATTATTAGAGAATGCTAAAGGTGAAGTAGATGAAGTATGGGATAACTATAACATGGGGTTAATTACCAATAACGAGCGTTATAATCAGATCGTTGACATTTGGAGCCGGGTAGATACAAGGCTTACAGAAACATTGATAAGAGAGCTTAGCTCCGACAAACAAGGATTTAACTCTGTTTACATGATGTTGGATTCCGGAGCGCGGGGTTCTAAACAGCAGATCAAACAGCTGGCAGGTATTAGAGGATTGATGGCCAAACCCAGAAAATCTGGTTCTACCGGTTCAGAAATTATTGAAAACCCTATCCTCTCTAACTTTAAAGGAGGATTGAACGTATTAGACTACTTTATCTCTACCCACGGTGCCCGTAAAGGATTGGCCGATACCGCCCTTAAAACAGCAGATGCCGGATACTTGACCCGTCGTTTAGTGGATGTATCGCAGGATGTAGTAATAACGGAGGATGACTGCGGAACATTACGTGGTATTAATATTTCAGCCTTAAAAGATAATGAAGATATTATTGAGCCGTTATCTGACAGAATTGAAGGCCGTACATCGTTACATGATGTGTTTGACCCGCAAACCGATGAGCTGATACTTGAAGCCGGTACCGAAATATCTCCAGATGTAGCCAAAAAAATTGAAGAAGCTGGTATTGAATCTATCGAAATACGCTCCGTACTTACTTGCGAAAGCAAACGTGGTTGTTGCGTAAAATGTTACGGTAAAAATCTGGCATCAGGCATATTGGCACAAAAAGGTGATGCGGTAGGTATTATAGCAGCACAATCCATTGGAGAACCCGGTACACAGCTTACACTTCGTACCTTCCACGTGGGTGGTGTTGCAGGTTCTGCTTCCGTTGAGTCAACTTTACAGGCTAAATTTGACGGCACCATACAATTTGACGGTGTGCGTTCTGTAACAACTACCAATGCCGAAGGAGATGATGTAAGGGTTGTAATTGGGCGTACCGGTGAGGTTCGTATTATTGATACCAAAAACGACCGATTATTAATCACCAATAACATTCCTTATGGTTCTACCCTGTTGGTTAAAGACGGGCAAAAAATAAACAAAGGAGATGCTATTTGCTCATGGGATCCATACAATAATGTAATTGTGGCAGAAACCAACGGTGTCCTAAAATTTGATAATGTAATTGAGGGTATTACTTACCGCGAAGAGGCTGACGAACAAACCGGCCACCGCGAAAAAGTGGTAATTGAAACCAGAGATAAAACCAAAATACCATCTATCATTGTAGAAGGGAAGGAAGATAAATCCTATAACCTACCAACCGGGTCTCACATTATTTTAGATGATGGCGATGAAGTGAAAGCCGGTAAAGTACTGGTTAAAATTCCACGTATTCTTGGTAAACTAAAAGATATTACAGGGGGTCTGCCTCGTGTAACAGAATTGTTTGAAGCACGTAACCCAAGTAATCCGGCAGTGGTAAGTGAAATTGACGGTGTGGTAAGCATGGGTGCTATTAAGCGTGGTAACAGAGAAATTATTATTGAGGCCAAGGATGGTGTAACCCGGAAATACTTAGTGCCTTTAACAAGGCAGATATTGGCACAGGATGGCGACTTTGTGAAAGCCGGCAGTGCTTTATCCGATGGTCAAATTTCTCCGCAAGACATTCTTTCTATACAAGGTCCGTTTGCTGTTCAGCAATACGTTGTAAATGAAATTCAGGAAGTATATCGCTTACAAGGTGTACGTATTAACGATAAGCATATTGAAGTAATTGTTCGTCAAATGATGCGTAAAGTGAGCATCGTAGATCCGGGTGATACCCGTTTCCTTGAAGATGATTTGGTTGACAAATTTGAGTTTGTTGAAGAAAATGATTATGTATATGAGAAAAAAGTAGTATCCAATCCGGGAGATTCTTCAAAACTAAAAGCCGGACAAATCATCAGTCTGCGCGATTTGAGAGAAGAAAACAGTGTGTTACGCCGTGCCGATAAAAAAGCGGTTGAATACAGAGATGCGCAGCCTGCTACATCAGCTCCTACCCTTTTAGGTATCACTAAAGCCTCTTTAGGTGTACAAAGTTGGATTTCCGCTGCATCCTTCCAGGAAACTACTAAAGTATTATCTTCTGCCGCTATACACGGTAAAGCCGATGATATGTTAGGACTGAAAGAAAATGTAATTACAGGCCACCATATCCCTGCTGGTACCGGTTTACGCGAGTTTGAAAACATGATTGTAGGAAGCAAAGAAGAGTATGAATTGTTACAAACAACACGCGAGGCAATGAGTTTTGACGAAGAAGAATAAGACTATTAATCTTTACAATAAAAAGGCTGTTTCCTAAAAGACAACAGCCTTTTTTTATACAAACCGGCACTACTGTTAACTGAATCACAAGAAACCAGTTAAGAATATTTTTATCGTTAATTCCTTAGTATATTGCACGTTGTTTGTACATTTAACACTTAACAAAAAAGAAAAGTAACGAAAAATAGAAAATGAAAAATTTATTACTAATTATAAATGCTTTATTAGTTATTGCTGTTAGTTATTTACTATACAAACAGTTTTCGAGCGAAAAAAATAATATTTCAACTCCGGCAAAATCAACAGGGGGAGATTCCGCAACCGAAAAAAAATTGGTATTTGCTTATATTGATACAGATTCTATTCAGGTAAAATATGAGCTGGCCAAAATAGTACAAAACGAAATTAAAAGAAAAGAAACAGCCATCACATCAGAGTTGGAGAGAATGGAAAAAAACTATAAAAATAAAATTGCCGGCTACCAGCAAAAACAAAACGCTATGACACAAGAGCAAATGGAGGCCGCCGGAAGAGACGTGCAAAATTTGCAGCAGCAGATTATGGAGAAAAGACAATCGCTTACCGAGGATTTCAACAACTTTGTTGCATCTAAAAACCTAAGCGTTATGAAAGAAATAAAAGATTATCTAAAACAATTTAATGCCAACAAGGAGTACTCCTTTATCTTTTCCTACGAGCCGGGGCTCTTCTATTACAAAGACAGTACATTTGATATCACCAGCAAGGTTTTAAAAGGGCTTAACGACCAATACAAGCATAAAAAATAATTTATTTTAAATGCCTTGCAATTGCGAGGCATTTTTTTGCAATATATATTTCCAGAAAGTATTATCTTGTTTGCTAAAATCACAAAACTTGTATGGCAGAACAAAAGCATTCCTTTAAGCAATCCCTTAGTTTGTTTGACGGCACAATGATTGTTGCCGGCTCTATGATAGGTTCCGGCATTTTTATAGTTAGTGCCGATATGACCAGACAGATAGGCAGCGCAGGTTGGTTAATTGCACTTTGGGTACTTACCGGCATTATGACCATTTTTGCAGCTATTACCTATGGGGAACTATCATCTATGTTTCCAAAAGCCGGCGGGCAATATGTATATTTAAAAGAAGCCTATAATCCGCTTACTGGCTTTTTATATGGCTGGAGCTTTTTCTCCGTTATACAAACCGGCACCATTGCTGCCGTAGGTGTAGCCTTCAGCAAATTTGCAGGGTATTTTATTCCGGCGCTAACCATTGACGATGCCAATCTACTATTTCAATGGGGTTGGCTTAAAATTTATCCGGCACAATTAGTTTCAATTGCGCTGGTTATTTTTCTCACTTATGTAAATACCAGAGGTGTAAAAGATGGAAAACTTGTACAAACTGTATTTACCATTATAAAACTCTTCTCTATTTTTGGACTAATTATTGCCGGGCTTTTGTATGCTTTTAACAGCGAGATATGGAACACAAACTGGTCAACAGGTTTTAACCTACAATTTACCGAAGCAGTTAAAGACAGTTCCGGCAATCAAACAGGTTGGTCTTTATTTAAAGATTCTCCGGGTCTTATGTTTACCATCGGGCTGATTAGCTCCGCATTGGTAGGCTCTGTATTCAGTAGCGTGGCCTGGGAAAATGTAACTTTTATTGCAGGGGAGATAAAGAACCCTAAAAGGAACGTTGGGTTAAGTCTTTTACTGGGTACAGTAATCGTTACCGTTGTTTATGTATTAATGAACATTATGTATGTAAGTGTAATGCCTTTAATTCCGGGAGACGTGGCTCAAAGTGCTGCTGCATACCCAACCGAATTTAGTCAATATTCCAACATTGCTTTTGCTAAACAAGACAGAGTAGCAACGGCATCTGCATTTAATATATTTGGCACATACGGTGCAGCTATTATTGCCGTAATGATTATGATATCTACCTTTGGTTGTAATAACGGACTCATATTATCCGGTGCCAGAGTTTTTTACACGATGGCCGAAGACAAATTGTTTATTCCTAAGGCTGCCAATCTTAATAAAAATGGTGTTCCCCAATGGGCCTTATGGGCACAGTGTATTTGGGCCAGTGTGCTTTGCCTTAGCGGCAAATATGGTTTATTATTAGATTATGTTGTATTTATAACCGTAGCCTTCTATATTCTTACCATCATAGGGGTGTTTCGGTTAAGAAAAACAAGACCCGATGCCGAAAGACCTTATAAAGCATTTGGATACCCTGTAATTCCTGCCATATATATTCTTATAGCCATTACAATGGGGGTTGGATTATTATATGCAAAACCCGCCACATCGCTTGCCGGCCTTGCCATCGCATTATTGGGCATTCCTGTTTATTATTTTTACAAACGTAAAAAAGTTGTTGAAAATTAATTCTCGTAAAAAAATATTCTTGTAATGATAAAAAATATATTCTTCCTATTATGCATTGTTTTATTGCTATCCTGTAAAAATCGGCAAACTGGAGAACCCGAAAATAATAATGCTAACCGGGCAGGGCAGGTTTTTACACCCGTTCAATTAAATCAAAAAGTTATTGACCTGGAAAACAGTATGGCAGAACCCATATTAAAAGCTGAAGCAGAGATTAAAGTAAGAAGCCAAAATGGCAATATGGAAGGTGTTGTACAATCGGCCAAAGCTATTGAAGACAGCATTCAATTAAGAATTGATGAACTCAATAAAATATCACCGGTGGGTGTAAACGGAGCAGATTTTAAACTAATAGCTACAAGGTACTTTGAATATATGAAAAGTATTTATACTACTTATAAAGAAATAGCTTTAGCAAAAGACGATGCAGAAAAATCGGCCAAAGCCAAACAAATGGAATCCATTATAAAAGCACAGGCAGATGTAGTATCGAACCTGCAACAAGCACAACAAAAATACGCAACGGAAAACGGTTTTGTTTATTAATAACCCTACCGTGAATTTAGATTTATATAATATAGCATGTACCTGAAATCAACCTGTTTTATTATTGTAGTTTCAGTTATTTTTTCTTGCAATTTTGGTACTAATAAAGATAAAGAGAATGCCATTCTTTTTAGTGATAAAATAGTGCAGGTCGAGCAGGAATTATCTATGCCGCTGGCGATTGCCGAAGAAAATATTTTAGCGCAGATGAGTGAAGTGTCGTTTGACGAAATGGCCGAAACAGCGGCCGATGCCGTTAATTTGATTAACGCTAAAATTAACGATATAAAACAATTACAAGCCAAAGAAATAAAAAACGGGGACAGCCTGCAAATCACAGCCATACAGTATTTCGAGTTCATCAAACGCATTTACACCAGTTATCAAAATATTGCAACAGCTAAAAATGAAACCGACCGCAACCAACAAATTTTACAGTTAGACAGTTTACAGTCCTATCAGGAAAAAATCATCCATAAAATGCAGAATGCCCAACACGATTTTGCTACAACACATGGGTTTATAGTGGATGGCAACTAATTGTAAAAAGGATGCGAACAATTTCTATATCACATCCCTGTTAAAATTAGTTTTATACGAAACGTATTTATAAAACAGACCAATGATACTTCGTATAATGCTCCCGAAAACATTCGGGACGATAGTCGTTTAGACCAACTACATTGGTCTATTACAAATATCCAATCGGTATTAAACAATTACGGCTGTATAAAATGAAGCGTAATTTTTCTTCCCGTTTTTAAATTGGCAGTAAACAGTTCGCCCGATTTTAAAAGTTGGTTATTAACCATACAATCGCCACCAAACGGATTAATGATTTTTAACAATCCTCCGGCATGGGCAGTTATAGTAGCATTTATTTCTTTTGCGTTTATTTTTGAAGCATTTATTTCAAAAGCACCCTGGGTTAGAAAGCCGTTAAAAGAAGCATTGCTCCAACTGGAAGGAATGGCAGGAAATAAGCGAACAAAACCTTCATGACTTTGTAAAAGCATCTCCTGCAATCCGGATGCAAATGCAAAATTACCTTCCAATGTAAACGGGCGGTATTTAAAATTTGAATACCCTTTACCCGATTGATCGCCATTGGCATGAAAACTATTAGGCAGGCAAAAACTTGTAGCAAATATTCGCAAACTTTCTGCAGCTCCCCCACCGTCCAGCATTCTGGCCTGCAGGTTTGCATACCAACTAAATGAATAACCAGTCCAGGCGGAGGAACCGGTTTTTTTGAGATTTGCAATGGACTTTTTAATAATATCGCGAGCCTCTTCCCCGTCGGTCCAGTTAATAAGACTAAGCGGATGGATGGCAAGTAAGTGCGAAAAATGGCGGTGTGAATTTCTAAGTGATTCATCAGGCGAAATCATCAAGCCGGTTTCATCAACAGCAAAATCCGGCCATTCCAACAAAATAGATTTCCATTTGGCTTCTTCTTCTTTATAACCGAGTTCGGCAGCCAATTCAGCAGCTTTTTCAAAAACAAATTTTATATTGGCTAAATCAAAATTGGTGGTTTTGCCAAACCATGCCCGCTGGCTGTTATCATGTATTTCCGGCGAAGCACTCAGCGGAAGCTTTCTGTGGCCGTCAGCAGTTTTTTCTGATAGCTCATCCAAATACACAGCAACTTCCTTAAACCAGGGGTAAGCCTCATCTTTCAAAAATTTCTTATCCATGCTATACTTCCACTGCAAATAAAAATTTTGCGCCATCCAGGCCGATACCGTTGGGCCAAAAGAATATTGAATCCACCCCCCCATTGGGTCGCCGGTTAGTGTTGAAACACCTGGAACATTTACGCCATTGGTTTCAAAAAAAGTTTTAGTATATGACTTGAAATTGGGATAGTTTTTCCACATCCAGTTTAAATACCCCTTACCCAAATCAATATGATTTGCGGTGAAGCAGGGCCAATAACTTAATTGGGTATTTAAATCATTATGAAAATCGCCCTTCCATGGTGGCAGTTTACCATTATCTGCAGTCCACACAGCTTGTAAGGAAATAGGTGGTGTGTTTTCTCTTGCCGCAGCACCAAACTTGTATTGCTCTAAATACCATTGCTTTTGTAAAACCGTATCGGGTACCTGTATAGCCGACTTTGCCCAAAAGCCTTTCCACCATTTTTTATGACTTACAATGGCAGCATCATATCCTGTTTTAATGCCGGTTTCAGTAAGTTTAAGCGAATTTCTTTTTAGAGAGTCTGTATTAACACTAATGCTCCAGCAACCTTCAACAGCATTACCATTTTTCTTCCAACGAATGGTAATTTGATATTCAAACCCATTCCAGCCGGGCTGCATATAAGTAACGCCGGAAACGAGCTTTGTTACCGTACCTTTTTTATATCCTAATTGTCTTAAATCCTGTCCTGTTACTGGGTTGGCTGCTTCAGAAGTTCCTTCAAGGTTATAAGCCGGCACCACCAACTCCGGTAAAAAATCATTGCTGCCTAAACCTTCTAATTTAAACCAACCTAAGGGCTGATTGGCATGTACAAAACTGCTGAATTTAACTCCTTTACGCCATTCTACCGTAGCTATAGCAGTTGCAATATCAAGCGTACTGCTTGTTACATCACCATAGCCCGCAGTATTTAACTCCAAAGCTCCACCGGGTATTTTTGAAGGCGCCGGTGTTCTGTTATAGGGTACATCATAAATATCCTGTACATTTTTATACTGATTATTTCTCCACTGCTCAATTACCCACTTGTATTTCCAAGTATCCCCATGCAAATGTGGCATTCTACGTAAATCCCATAAATCTACATGATCTAAAGACAATCGTAACTTTTCATTTTTTTGCCACACCAATGCCCCCATTTCGCCATTTCCAAGCGGTAGCCCCTCATCCCATGTTTTGGGCAGGTAATTAAAATGGATGTTACATGCATTTAAATCCATTACCGGTTTTTGCACCATTGACAATTTAGGCGTACAGGAACATGCAATAGCTAATAGCAGCGCGCAAGCAAACAATTTCATAAAAAATTAATTAATGTGATATGATTGCAATATACCATAATCTCATTAAACAACAGGGTCTGTAAAATAATATTGTAATAACCTGAATACCTTAAAAAAATCATCTGATTATTATAAATGAAAATAAGTACTTAAAATGATATACATTGCAGGTATAAAATCAGTTCTTAAAACATCCGTTTACAAAAAATAATTTTTTATTTTCTTCTACCATACTCCGAAACATTGTCTATATGCGCTATTTATATTTAGTATTAGCAGGTTTTACAGTTTTCTCCTGCAAGATTAACCCTACCTCCGAAAAAACAGCTGACACGAAAGACTCCTTGAAAACACAAACTACGATTACCAAAGATTTGGAAGTAAAAACAGATTCCATATCCGGAGATTTTAATGGAGATGGCAAACAAGAAAAAGCATGGCTGGTTCCTCCGGTATTTTCTACTGAAGATATGTCTTGCGCCGATGATAGTTGTGTATGTGTGATAAACTTTACTGATAAATCAATTGAACCCATAAAAAAGTCTCAATGTATTGGCGGAATACCATATAATTTAGGAGATTTAGATGGCGACGGTGGAGATGAAATTGGGCTTTACCCCTCATGGTTTACAAGCTGCTGGGGCGGTTACAGGGTATATACTATCAAAAACAATAAATCCAGATTTTTAGTTGACCCCATAACTGTTTATTGCGACCAAATGGATCAGGGGCTAAAACCTATTCAAAAAGATTTGAAGAAAAAAGGAAATGTGATTATACAGTCAAGCGTAATGACAGATTCAGGAGATATTGTAATTGATCAAAAATCGATTCGTTTGAAATAATAGTGAAAAACTATGCCTTAGGTGCATAAAAAAGAGTTGTAAATAAATCTACAACTCTTTTTTTATTTTCAAGTGATCCGGATTGGACTACCCGATGCTTTTTTACTAATTTTTTACTTTTTGCTTAATTCTATGAAAAGCCTATAAATATTATGTTTTAAACAATTGTGCATAATTAGACAAAATAAAACAAAGCAAATAATTGCTACCTTTACTGCTACCTATTCAATTTGAGGTTTAGTAAATAATGGCAAAATATACACTTCGTTACTGTCTA
>JBKEEB010000116.1:0-28924 GCA_047975735.1 Niabella sp. | reverse complement strand
CGCCTAATTTCTTCATCAGATAAGAAGCACTTAAAGTAGTGCAAACGCCGTCCTTCAGTTTATAATCAAACAATAATTCGTCATTGATGATCTGTGATTCAAATGCTTTGTTGGCAATATAATTAGGATATTCGTTTTTAAGGTCGGCCACAACAACATCATGCGTAGCTATAATGCCCACTGTATTTTCTTTGGCTAATTTACGAATGAGGCCAATAGTGCCGTTGCGCTTATCGTTACTGTTGGTGCCGCGTAAGATCTCATCTAAAATAACGAAAGTGGTATGCCCTGCCTGTAAATGCTGTATGATGGCTTGCAATCTTTTCAGTTCTGCATAAAAAAATGATTCGCTATCCTGTAAAGAATCTGTAATCCTCATACTCACAAATACATCAAAAGGATAAAAGGAAAAATCTTCGGCACACACAACCGAACCCGATCTGGCTAATACCAGATTGATGCCCAATGTTCTTAAAAAAGTACTTTTGCCACTCATATTGGAGCCCGTAAGGATAATAAATTGCTGCTGATTAAAAGACACATCATTACAAATCCTTTTTTCTTTTCTTAATAAAACATGGCCTAAGGCTTTGCCTTGTAAAGCAGGCCTGCCAGTAGTTTGGGGGATGCAGAAGTGAGGGTTGTTGTAATATAAATTAGCAAAACTGTTTAATGCCTCTATCTCGCCAATGGTTTTTAGCCAATTGTTAATTTTATGACCATGATTTTTTTTCCAGTTACCCAAGCGGTACAATATATGAATGTGAAACAGAAATAATCCGTTAAGCAGCACGCTCACTAAAAGATTGATGATGGTTTCTAAATATTCAAATAAAGAGGCGAGGTTACTTAGTAAAGTAGATGCCTGCTGGTTTTCATCGCTTAAATCCTGCTGGTATTTTTTTAATAAAGCAGATTGAAAATTTTCTTTTTCAATTAACCGGAGTTGCTCCTTGTAGCTTTGTAATATTTTATTAACCGATGTAGAAACCGATAATTGTGAACTGATTTTTTTGGCAAAAGAAAAAGCAATCAGCAGGTTAAGAATAAAACTCATGTAAAATATCCGGAAAGCCCAATCACTATCAGTACCAAAATAATAGATAAGGCTGCCGATGGTAATGGCGGGTAAGACCATGAGTGCATAATACAAGGCTTTGTGAATATAAGTACCGGATCCTGTACTCCAATCCATTAATGCTTTCAGGTCTTTTTCTTTGCTTTCGTGCAGGCTGCCTTGTGCGTATAATTGTTGCCGAAAATGAACTTTGTCTTTCAGTTCTTTAATAGCTGTCTGCCTTTCTACTATATTTTTTACATCAGGATGCAGTAATGCATTGGCTAACGCTTTTTTACCAAAGCCGGTGGAGCTTCGGTTGATGTAGGAGAATAAACCACCTTCGCCAAAAATATCCAAGTCGTAAGAGTAGGGGTGGTGCGCATCTTCATATTCTTTTCCGTTGGAATAGGAGGAGTGATTGTTTTTAAGAAATGCAATTTCGTCCTGATTGAATTTAGCGAGGGCTTTATAATAAACGGTTTGCTGCTCAGTTTTGTCGAACCATTTTACAATAATAAAAAAGAGTACAAGGCAAATAATAGTACCATTAATAAAGAGCCAAGAGCCGGTTTGTGTGGCAAAATACCCCAAAACCAAGAATAATCCGAAAGCTATCAATCTAAAAATACTCAGCCTGTTGAGTTTTTGGCGGAGCTGGTTTGCTTTTTCGGTGTATTTTGATAATAAATCGGAATAAATTGTATGTGGCATTATTATTTGTTGATGATATTGTATGACATTTTTTCAACCTACTGCAAAGAGCATTTTTGGTGGTAATCCACCAACTCTATGGGAGCCGCTTGCATTTCATAATCGCTATATTTTTCAACAACCTCATCTAACACATCATTAATTTCTTCTACATTGTTAATGGTAACCAACCGGCTTCTGTATTCTTTAATATTAGGTAATCCCTTTAAGTAATTAGCGTAATGGCGGCGCATTTCGTTAATACCTACAACCGGTCCTTTCCATTCCAAACTTTTAGATAAGTGTTTGCGCACAACAGCTACCCGTTCTGCCACTGTGGGTGGAGGTAATAACTCACCGGTAGTAAAAAAATGTTTTATTTCTCTAAAAATCCAAGGGTAACCAATGGCTGCACGGCCAATCATAATGCCATCTACACCATAGCGGTTTTTATATTCCAATGCTTTTTGCGGACTGTCAATATCGCCATTGCCAAAAACAGGGATTTGAATGCGAGGATTGTTTTTAACTTTTCCGATTAGTGTCCAATCGGCATCACCCTTATACATTTGGCAGCGGGTGCGGCCATGAATAGCAAGTGCTTTAATGCCCACATCTTGTAAACGCTCGGCCACTTCTTCAATATTCAGGGAGGCATCATCCCAACCCAAACGGGTTTTTACGGTAACTGGCAGTGAGGTTGATTTTACAACTGCTTCTGTAAGCCTCACCATCAGGTCAATATCTTTCAACACGCCGGCACCGGCACCTTTAAGGGCTACTTTTTTTACCGGGCATCCAAAATTAATGTCCAGCAAATCCGGCTGGGTAACATCCACAATTTTGGCGGCTAAAGCCAGACTATCTTCATCTCCCCCAAAAATTTGTATGCCTATGGGGCGTTCATAATCAAATATATCTAACTTACGACGGCTTTTAATGGCATCACGTATTAAGCCTTCGCTGCTAATGAACTCGGTGTACATCAAATCGGCTCCGTTATCCTTACATACGGCACGGAAAGGCGGATCACTCACATCCTCCATAGGAGCCAGTAATAGTGGAAAATCCGGTAACGATATATCGCCTATTGTAACCATAGAAACGGCAAAAATAGCAGTAATTTTGGTTAGATAGATAAAAGTTAAGAAAGGTATAAACAGCAACACCTAAAAATATTTTAACTTTTTTTAATAAAATGAATTTTGAATGTTAAATTCACCATAGATTGGCTATTGACTAAACCGTTTAGCTTCTCTTTTAAAAAACCTATAAAATTAAAATTTATGAAAGCGAAACAATTCCTAACTTATGAATAGAGATTTTATATTATTCGTTATAGGACTTTTGTCCACTCTAAATATTTTTGCCCAAAATAATAGTAAATTTTCTATAGAAGTTAATTACGGCACTAATTATAATTTTTTTGTAAAAAGTTACGATGAGGTATATGCTCCGGGTGGAGCGGAGCATCTTTATCTTTACAAAAAAAATCCTTTCGGGACGGTTGGCGGTTTTGAAATAAAGTATAGAGTAAGCAAACGTGCGTCAATATTTGCAGGGTATAATCGAACAGTAAACGCTAAAAGACGTAGTGGAGGAGTTGAACGTAGTGATTTTTTAGTTTATGTAGATGATTTTAATCTAAGGCATATCAATAATAATTACTTGTTGGGGTATGAACGACCATTATTAAAAAAAAGTGATAGTTTTCTATTCAATGTTGGTGTTTTATATATGACCTCGCAACAGCAAGAAATATCTATTGATAAACACAGTATAGATGGCAGTACGTTTCTGGAAGTGTTAGTACAAGATAGAAACAAAAAAAATTCGGGAATGGAAGAAATGGGCATTTTTGCAGGTTTGTCATTCGATAAATCGCTTGGAGATAAATTTAGTTTGGGTGTTAGGGCACGAGGGTATTTTGTCATTTCTACAGGAACTTTTGAGGCTATTACTTTAACTCCTTTTTTAAGGTATGGTTTTTAAAATAAACGGGGCTTAAATAGCCCCGTTTATTTGCTTTTGATATGGGTGTAAAAGCTTATTACACCTTTACACCAGCCGCTTGTAACATAAAATTATGCAGCTCGTAATTTTTTACAAAAGGTTTAAGTTTTTCACTTCCCGGGCCGTACATAGCCAGTTCCACATGGTCGCCGGAGTGATCCATACTGCCCCAACCGATTGAGGTGTAATTTTGTTGAATATTGGCTAATACCTTAAACGGCAATTTGTAAGAATTGTATAAACCGGACTCATCTAATTTTTCATAATGTGTAAGAATTTCTTTAGCCTCATCGGTAGTAATGGCATAACCTTGTGCTGCTTCTAACCTCTCAATAACTTGCTGTGTGCTAAAATTCCGGTTAATACCCATTAATACCCAGTCGTTGGTATGTTTAAAGTTCATCAGCCTTTCAAAATTTTTATCGGCTTTGCTGCCATAAAACAATCCGGGGTTGGCATTTCCGTGGTCGGTAGTAATAATGACCAAGGTTTCCTTATCGGCCTTAGCAAAATCAATGGCAACTTTTATGGCATCGTCAAAAGCTATTTGGTCATATAATAAAGCTCCGGCATCGTTGGAGTGTGCTGCCCAATCCACTTTGCCGCCTTCAATTTGTAAAACAAATCCTTTTTTGTTTTGGCTAAGATGCTCAATAGCCGTTTTACTCATCTCGGCCAATGTAGGGGTATTGGCTTTTAATGCTGCATCGTTTTGTCTGTCCAAAGCGTAGGGCAGGCTTTTGGTATTAAACACGCCTAATACCGGCCGGGAATGGCTATTGGGTAGCTGCAACATTTCGTTTCTGCTTTTTACAACAGAAAATCCGCCATCTGTAAATTCTTTAAACAAATCGCGTTTATCTTTTCTTTCCGATGCTAAAAAAAGTTCGGTTGCTCCACCCATCATCACATCAAAACGAAGTTGCAGATAATCAGAAGCAATATCTTCCATACTACCCCTGCTTTTTTGTGTTACACAAAAACCTGCGGGTGTGGCATGGGCAACAGGAACAGAGGTTACGCAACCCACCGATTTGCCGGCGGCCTTAAATTTTTGTAGAATAGGTGTGTTGGTACTTCCATCGGCATTGGTATTTAAAGAACCGTTTTTTACACGAACACCGCCTCCCCAAGAGGAACTGGCAGCAGCAGAATCGGTAACCATAGAGCTGGCAGAAGCGGTATCCATTAAGGCACGGCTAACAAGGTTATCGTTGTACAATTGCATCCAATTGCTTAGGCGGCCTTCCTTTCTTTGCAGTAAAAGATTGGCCATTGCCATTGTTCCCGTACTCATACCATCGCTTACCAAAAAAATAATGTTTTTGGCTTTTTTCGATTTTTTGAGCACATCAGCACCAACTCCGTTTGTAGCCGATGCTGATTTTAACAAACCGGCACTGATGAGTGCCAGCGACGAATTTTTTAAAAAGTTTCTTCTTTCCATAAAGCTGTTGATTGGCTCTAAATTCGGGGTTTTTACTTACAATCACAACAAATTGTGAAGCTTTAATGAAAAATTATTCCATTTGTACAGATTATACGCTGTCAACTTTTGTGAAATGGCAAGCTTGTTTGGCTGCCATATTAGGGCATAACCTCCCTTTGTTGTGCCCTGAACCATCGGTTGGGAATTTCGTCCTTACCGGCCAGTAAATAATCTTTATAGCTGCAAGGAATAAACCGTTTGTCGGGCATTTGCATCCACCAACGCCCGGTTTTTTTGCTTTGTAAAAAAACGGTTTCCACTTCGGAAAAGATTATTTGAAATTCATTGAACTGGTCTCTGTCGCTTAGATCGGCTTCTTTTCTTTTACGATGGTGGCCATCAATAGCATACCAAAGCATGTGGCCGATTTGCTTAGCTGTTAGTTCGTTTACATCCTGCTGGGGGTCGTATCCGTAAATCCCAATACTTTTTACCTGAGCACTCATGCCGGCATATTGCATTAATATACAGGCTTCTTCTCCGGTAAATCCGTTGGGGCTTATTCTGTTGGCCGGCGCATAAGCATGGGCAACGGCATTTATATCAAAAGAAAAAATACTACTGGTTCTAATATTGGGTTCTACTTCTTCAATATTCTCTTTTACATGCCCTACCCTGTAAAAATCAAATTTTAATTTATCTAATGTTTGTAACATACCCGGGTGTACCAAATAGCTTTGAAAGCCGATATGGTTATAGTGTTTTAAAAAATTAGGGTCAGCAGTAAACATTTTCATCAGGTAATTATCTGCCATAAATGGCGATTCCATATCTAAATCTATTTTGGCATCTACTACTGTTGCTTCAATTAATTTTTGCTGACTGCGGTATGCATTGTATTGCGCCAGTGTTATATCGTGCGATCCGCCTAAGATAATAACGGTTTTTTGAAGGCCGGTCATTTCGGCAATAACGGTTTTAAGCGCGGCCAAACTGTCACTCAGGCTGGCACCCGATTTAATATTTCCCAGATCGGCTATTTTAATATCCTCATGCCAAAAATATAACGAGTAAAAATTCCTTCGTATAATATCGGGGGCGTTACTTTCCGGTCCTAAAATGCCACTGCCGCGCTGTTCTCCGCAGCCTATTAAAATAATATCCACAGCTTCTACATCCGGAATACTTTCATCATACATTGCTATTGTGGCACCAATTTGCCCGGGGTTATAAATTTCATCTCCGGCAATTTCCCTGATATTGACAGGGTTTAAGAACGATTCAATATTTAAATAGTCTGACATAGGCTGCAAGTTAACGGAAAGTTTAAAAGTTTTTGATAAGGTATGTAAACAAAATTCTCATAAATCCTTAATCCGTTTTATATTCGCCCCATGATAGAGTTTGAAAAATTCACCTTAAAAAACGGACTACGTGTAATTGTTCACAGAGATGAGGCTACGCCTATGGCCGTAATGAATATTTTGTACGATGTAGGTGCCAGGGATGAAAATCCTGAACAAACAGGTTTTGCTCATTTATTTGAACACCTAATGTTTGGCGGGTCTATAAATATTCCGGAATATGATGAGCCGCTTCAAATGGCCGGCGGAGAAAATAATGCCTATACAACAAACGATTTGACGAATTATTATATACAAGTACCTGCCGCAAATATTGAAACGGCATTTTGGTTAGAAAGTGACAGGATGCTTTCGCTGGCGTTTAATGAAAAAAGTTTGGATGTGCAGCGTAAAGTTGTTTGCGAAGAGTTTAAAGAACATTATATTGATAAGCCTTACGGCGATGTGTGGTTTAAGTTAAGAGAACTGGCGTATAAAAACCACCCTTATCGGTGGATGACGATTGGTAAAGAGTTATCGCATATTGAGGACGCACAGTTACAAGATGTAAAAAATTTCTTTTTTAAATATTACCGACCCAATAATGCCATTATGGTAGTGGCCGGAAATGTAGAGGTTGGACAGGTAAAAGAATTAGCCGAAAAATGGTTTGCTGATATTTCTGCCGGGGAACCTTTACATCGTTCGCTGCCCATGGAAAAAGAGCAGACAACTGCAAGAAGGCTTTCGATTACTGCCGATGTGCCTTTGGATGCTTTTTTTAAATGTTGGCATATAGGTGATAGAAAAAGTGCCGATTACCATACCTGCGATTTAATAACGGATATTTTGGGTGGTGGCGCTTCGTCCCGCTTATTTCAAAAATTAGTGAAAGAGTTGAAAATGTTTATCAATATTCAATGCTATCATTTGGGAACAATGGATCCCGGTATTATTTGTATTGAAGGTAAATTGGTAAAAGGAATAAAAATGGAGGATGCGGAAAAGGAAGTTGAAAAAATTCTTACTTATTTAAAAGAAGAACCGGTGCTGAATATTGAATTGGAGAAGGTGAAAAATAAAACGGAAAGTATAATGGCTTTTGAGGATATGAGTTTGTTAAATCGGGCTAACAGTCTGGCTTATTATGAGCTTTTAGGTGATGCCAATATGATGAATACAGAATTCGAAAAATATGAAGCCGTAACCATAGCAGCCATTAAAGAAACGGCGCAAAAAATTTTTAAAGAAGAAAATAGCAGCACGCTGTATTATTACGCAAAAAACTAAATACCGATTAACTATTATATAATGGCACCACAAATGTTGAACAGAACCATAGCACCGCCTATTGTAGATGCGGTGGACTTTAATTTAGAATTACAAGCTTATCAAAAATATATTTTAAAAAACGGGGTAGAGGTATATACGGTTAATGCCGGTACAGAAGATGTGTTATTGATGGAGTGGATATTTGATGCCGGAAACTGGTACGAACAAAAAAATTTACAGGCTGCCGTTACCAATCATCTTTTAAAAAATGGTACTACAAAACGCACGGCCTTTAATATTAACGAGCATTTTGAATATTACGGTGCCTATTTGAACCGTAACTGTCATGCAGAAACGGCGGTACTCTCCTTGCATTGCCTGAGTAAACATATAGGAGAGCTTTTGCCGGTGGTTAAAGAAATAATGATGGACTCGGTATTTCCGCAGGAGGAGATGGATATTGCCATACAAAACATGAAACAAAAGCTGGATGTGAATTTAAAGAAAAGCAGTTTTGTTGCAGACCGTTTAATTGATACGTATTTATTTGGTGCCAATCACCCTTATGGCCGTTATAGCCGCCATGAGGATTTTGATGCGCTAACTCGGGAAGACTTAGTAAACTTTTACAATCAATATTATAAACAAGGGTCTTTTAAAATATTTGTAGCAGGTAAAATACCCCCTAATCTGAGCGAGTTGTTGGGCAATGGTTTTGGCGATTTTGACAACAGCCCTGCGAGTGAAAAAACATATATAACACACCCCGCCGCAGAAAAAAAATACCGGGTTATTAATGATGAGAAAGCATCGCAGGGAAGTATTAAAATGTTGCGCTCTTTTGGTAACCTGCACGATGCCGATTTTCTTAAAGCCCAAGTGCTAAACATCTTATTCGGTGGCTTTTTTGGCAGCAGGCTGATGGCAAATATTAGAGAAGACAAAGGCTATACCTATGGTATTCATAGTTATTTAATGGGTAATATGCGCGATAACGGCTGGATGATTACTACCGAAGCCGGACGTGATGTGTGCGAAGCAACCATTGAAGAAGTGTATAAGGAAATGGATATTTTACGAAATGAGCCTGTAGATGCCGAAGAACTTTCTTTGGTAAAAAATTTTATGATGGGCTCTATTCTGGGTGATTTAGACGGTCCTTTTCATATTATAGGCCGTTGGAAAAATATTGTTTTAAATAAATTACCGCATAATTATTTTGAATTGGCGATACAAAATATCAAGAATATTACAGCAAAAGAATTACAGGAAACGGCTAATAAATATTTAGTGCCGGATGATTTTTATGAGTTAGTGGTGGTGTAAAAATTTGAAAGTAAACAGTAAGATGAAGTGCCGTTCAACAACAGTTTGGAACTTTAATTGTAATAAAAAAATCGGTCGTATAAAAATTATATGACCGATTTTTTTTAATGAGCTGATATGCTTTATAAGGAAGTGTCTTTTTATTTAATACGAATATCCAACCGGTATAAATCTTAATGTTTACTTACGCAAACCTCCAAAACGCAAACCCATAAAAAAGTCCATCTGCTTACTTTCACTAATGGCTAATGAAAGTAAACTTCCCGATCCGATAAAGAAAGGTCCCGCACGCAAAGCCAAGCCTGCATTTAATTTTGTTAATGAATTATAATTTATGGGCAGGAAAACTCCAAATGAACGACTCTCAAATCTTGGGGTAAAAGTGATATTATTCTGATAATACGGATTTTGAATTTGGTCTTTTGCATTAATTGCAAATTGGCCGCCAATATTTAAATAGAATCGTTTGATTAAGTTAACGTCTATATTAGCTTGCAATGTTGTAGGTAGCGATGTTGTTAAATTAGCAGTTGTTGAATTTTTTGTAAAAAAACGACTGGTATCTAAAACATTTTTTATTTCGTTAAAAGATTTGCCTTCTAAATCCGACACATTGAAATATTGACCAGAGGGAATATTCATAGAATAGTCTCCATAATAGGATGGATTATTTTTGTATTTTATGCTACCTATATCCATAATCGATGCAGCAATGCGAACTTTGTATTCCCCGGCATTATTAAATTTATTAGGCCGTAATTCATACACAACACCAATGTCAAATCCAATTCCCGACCCTGTTTGCTTGAGAATGTCTGAGATTTCAGCATTTTCAAAATCAACACCAGTAGAAGTAGCTATACGGCCAGTTGCATCCGATAATAATATATCTCCACCGGATGTTTCGGATAATGTTCCTTTAAGACTGTTCATGTTTACATAAGTATCTCCAGTACCACGTAAGTATTTTGCCGAAAGCCCCGCTTTTAAAAATACATTTTCTTTGTTTATTACAACTCTTCCCCATGTAACCCCCAGCTCAGACCAACCGTTAACCTTGATAGATTGATTCACAGATGAGTTGATAGTGTAAGGGAATGTAATGTCATCAGTATTATCACGAACACTATTTACTAAGTTATTATCAATATCTTTAACATTTGATAATACTCTTGCTCTTGTTGTTATGGCAAAAGTATTTTTAGGGTCAATGTTAAGCATAACCGATGGGTCTAGTATATCAACGTTGGCTAATGCGTTTAAGTTTTTATTTCCGGAACTTGGAAACAGGGAGTTCTCTATATCGGAGAACGATTCTGAAAGGTTACTTAATTTAAATGAGGCATTATTGTTACCAACTCCGGTATTTATCCCAAAAAGATTTACATCCCATTTGTATTTACTATTAGCCACGTTAGCTGGATTAGAAAAAGCTCCAATCACTCCATTATAATTACTAGTTAAGTAACCGGCATATTGTTGTTGTTGATTAATCTCATAAAAGTTAAAAAGAAATCGCTTTAAGACTTTCGGTTATCCTTTATCCGAATTCGCGTATTGTTATAGGTTCAATCTTGTGGTTAATGAAGCAGTCCCAAATCCTTTTCTTATGAAAAGGTGCTGCTACAATAAGATAAAATGCATAAAATAAAGGAACTGTTTAAAAAAGCGTGTTTAGTTTCATAGATAATTTGTTTTAGTATTTTTTAGGAGCAATACTACAAATAGCATACAGTTTGGTACAGTTAATTAATGTAAAAAATAATTTAGTAGTGATAAGAGTTGCAACTATTAACTTTTTTACTTTAACGCAAAGTATAGTGTTTTTTCGTAAAAGCCAAATCTTTGTGCATTTAAAATCCTCCCTATTAAAAAAGCGTTCAGGAATTTATTTCTGAACGCTTTGCTTTTTCTATTTGAGTGTTCCTCAGGTCTTCTTTTTTTTAGCAATTGTTTTTGAAGTTTTACGAGCAGTGATTTTTGAAGAAACGGATATAGCAGCGGACGCTACAGTACAAACTACATTGCCAACAATTTGAACAACGCCCGATTCTTTTACTTTAACTCTTAAAAGTAATTGCTTGTTAAAAGTTAAAGGCACCGGGTAGCCAATGGTTACGGTTTCTATGCCCACGGCACTACGGAAAACCTGTAGTCCGTAGCTGTTCTGTGAGGTCATTCCCCAATTAAATAAAGCAGCTATTGATACAGATACAACATACCGCCCGTCAATGATTAATTCTACAAAGGTTAAATCATTATTACCTCCTTGTTTGCTAATTTCTGCGGAAATAAAAAGACCCTGACCCTTTACGTTAATAAGTTCTTTGGTAGAGCCGTTTGTAGGGTTTACCGAAACGTTACTGATGAGCCTTGCGTTTTGTACGGCTCCTAATAGTGTTGATGCCATAGTTAGAGTGTTTTAAAGTGAATAGATAGGTGTTAAAAAGGCTGTTATACCGATTGGATATTCGTAATAGACCAATGTAATTGGTCTAAACGCTATCGTCCCGCATGTTTTCGGGAGCATTATACGAAGTATCAATGGTCTGTTTTATAAATATGTTTCGTATTACAATATTGAATCCTATTAAGGAATATTAATATTAGTAAAGAGAACAGATTGCGTTATGAGAACTTTACCCAATAATAATGAATGGAGGTAATAGTATAAAGATATTTTATTTTTTTAATGCTACGATGTGCTTCGCTTGAATTAGGGATATAAAAAACGGCCAGAAATTAAACTTCCGACCGTTTTTCTCTTTTGAATTTTTATTTTTTACTTCTTCACATCCAATGTTTCTTTAATTCTTTGCTCCACATCCATCAAATGATATTTAGTACGGCTGTCAGATACTGACGGTAGCTTACTGTTAATACTGTCTTTTAGTTTTACCAAAAAGGCTCTTGCTACAGAAGCTACATCTGTATTGGAAAAATCATTTCCGGAGGTAAATGGGTTTGTTGATGATTCTGATGAAGCTTCTTTTTGGTTAGCTACTAATTTTGCTAAAGCGGTTACATAATGTTTTTGTAAATCGCGCCGGTATTGCGGAATGGCGGCTCCCGATTGCAATTCTTTCCAAATACCGGATTCTACATCGGTCAGCATTTCGTCCATTTTATAGGGATTGGCTTCAGGAAAACGTTCTTCGCAAATGCCCAGCATATTAAGCCGTGTACCCGATAGTAAGTTGCCAAGAATACTTTGCTGTACTCTGGTAAAATAATCGCTGCTGGCGGGATTGTTTGTGATGTCCATAATATCGGCTTTAGCAATCCAATCCGGTTTTACAAAAAGGTACTTATGTAAAAATGCCACTGCTTCGCGCTGCGTATTACGGTTTGTTGGGGCGTAAACGGCACCTTTTTCTTCTACACTTTTAAAAGTTTCTTCCACGCCGCCAACATTCTTTAATACATGGTTCATGTAGCGATTGTATTGAACTAAAACCTGTTGCATTACTTCACTTAAATTTTCGTAACGGTCGGCTTCTTCTTTGGTCCATTTAGGCAGGTTTTGTACTACTCGTTGTAAGTTTTTTAAACCATATTCGCTGGCAAGCATATTGTTATCGCCAATACACTCTGATTGTGAACGGGGATCCCAGGGATTAGTTTCTGTGCCAAACCATAATCGAGGGTTTTTCTTCAGGTTTTCTACAATCCATTTATTAGTAATTTTTTTGTCTTCTTCGGTATTTTTTGCACCGGAATAACTATAACCCCACTGTATCGCCCATTCGTCATAATCGCCAATACGGGGAAATAACCCTTTCTCCGAAATATTATCTTCAGGCTGTGCCACATAATTAAAACGGGCATAGTCCATAATAGAAGGGGTATGACCGTTGGCCTCTACCCATTTTTTATTGCGCAATTTTTCAACCGGTACAGTGCTGCTACTTCCAAAATTATGGCGTAGCCCTAATGTATGCCCCACTTCGTGCGATGAAACAAAACGGATTAACTGCCCCATCAGCTCATCAGGAAATTTCATTTGTTGGGCTCTTTTGTCATTAGGACCGGATTGTATCATATACCAATTTTGTAAAAGTTTCATCACATTATGATACCAACCAATATGGCTTTCTATAATTTCGCCGCTGCGGGGGTCATGAACATTAGGCCCATAAGCATTTTCAATGTCTGATGCAAAATATCGGATTACCGAGTAGCGGGCATCTTCTAAGCTCATGGTTGTATCATTTTTAGGCCACTCTTTGGCGTAAATAGCATTTTTAAAACCCGCTTTTTCAAAAGCTTTTTGCCAGTCATTTACGCCCAGCATCAGGTATTTTACCCATTGTTTAGGTGTTGCCGGGTCAATATAAAACACAATCGGGTTTTGCGGCTCTACTAATTGTCCGTTTTTCCATTTGTTATAATCCTGGGGTTTGGGTTCCAATTTCCATCTAACAATAAAGGTTTGTTTATCTGACCGTTGCTGGTCATCGCTAAACTTAGTATATCTGTCGGCAAAAAATCCTACACGGGGGTCAAACAGTCTTCTGGAAGCAGGAGATTTAGGCAAAAGCAGAAAGGAATTGTTAATTTCAAGCGTTACCACACCGGCATCGTCTGCCACATTAAAACTACCGCCACGGGAGGGGGCTCTTTGTTGGGCTGACGGTTGTGACGGTGTTACCGTAAAGGTTTTGGTAGTGCGTACTTCTACATTAATAGGGTAGCTGCTAATTTTTTCAATAAAAGATCTGTCGGCCAGTAATCCTCCGAGATTCAACGATTTTTTTATATTCTGTTTTAGGCTGATGGCAGCATTGTCGCCACTTAAATAGCTGCTTACATCAATTACTGTAGAATTTTTACCAATGGCTTTAATAGGAAAAGCTGCAATGATTGGGTTGGAATTGGATAACTCAACTGCCTTGTAGATAAGCTCTGTTGAATCGGCTACGGCAATGGTTGCTATCAGTCTTAAAAATACATTATCATCAGGGCCTTTTTCAAAGCGAACCATTTGTTGGTTAATTTGCTCTCCGCCGTAAACATTGGCACCACCGGGTACACTAATGTAGCGGGTAACCACCAGTATATCTCTGTTAAACAAACTGTCGTTTACTTCAAAAAACCAGTTTTTGTCAACTTTATGTGTCCAAAACAGCCCTTTTTGTGTAACAGCCTCTTTGGTGATTACTTCATTATAAGGCTTAATTTCATCTTTTTTGGCCGGAGGTTTTGCTTTGGATGCAACATCGCTTTTTCCGGGAACTCCGGTTGTATCTTTTTTAGAATTAGGAACACTCGGTTTGGGAGGTAGTGTGTCCTTTGGAATGTCCTGTGCGTTAATATTTATTGAACACAGGAATAGCAGGCAGATAATCAAATTCTTCATAAATAGATATTTATAATTTATACTGTAGAAGCGTAAAAATAACAACTGTAAAAACAAATGGCAAAATATTTATGATGAACGGCGATGGTATCGTTCTAATCAATTAAAAATCCAAAACCCATTTTATCAATAATACTTCCTGCCCAATTTACTGTTTTTGGAATGTTTTTGCCGGCATTTATGCGTTTGGTAAAACTTAATTTATAAATATTATTATGTAATTGATAACGGTTGGCTTGTTGTTGATTGGCAAGAAAAATTCTTTTTGTAAAACAGCTGAATGCAATTTCCCAAGAGGGTTTGTTGTATCCTAAACCGCCACGAAAATTTAGATTGGGGTTAAAACGCCAGCCTTTTTCCGTAAAAGTCTTATCATTATTAAATTCTTTCAGATGCCCAATGTCGGCATTTAATGCACCTAAGGCAGTAATAAAAAAATACTTTTGTAGTACAAAGGAATGTCCGTAGCCCACACCCGGTCCAAAAAATGTATAGTTGATTCTTTTAATTTCTGTATTGGAATGTGTTGCTGAATAAAAGGACGGGATGAGAGAGCTGTCGCCCTTTAAATAGCCAGTAAAAAATTCGATGCCCGTAACAAAGGAACCTGCAGCTTTTTTTTGTCTGGCATCAAATTTAAAGGCGGGTCTTACTGTAAATTTTTTGCCGTTTAAAACATACATTCCGGAAAAGCCAATTAGTCTGTTGCGAATATCGGGTCTTGTATAAAAAGGCTCAAGAACTGTGTTGGCAGATTTTTTTTGGGGTTGTAAGTAAAAACCTTTTGTTTGTTGAAAATAAATATCAGCTAATATGAATTTTGATGCTATAGTGGTTTTTATGTTGAGCGATTGGGTTTTGCCTTTTGCCTTATTGAAATTGGGATCAATAATACCTACACCGTAAGAGCCCGAAAAGGAAAACCAGTTGTAATCCAACCTTAGCCCAATACCTACGGGAGCATTGGTGTGAAATTTAATTTTTTGTGAAGATGCAGGATTTGTGAATGAAAACCCACTTACATTTTTTTCAAGATAAGGAGTAATAACTAATTTTCCCGGATATAATTCATAAAAGGCCGTGTCGTTTTTTACCTTTTGTGTTTGAGCACGGGTAATAACAGCAGTAAACAATAGTATAAAAAAACTAATGACTTTCAGTTGCATCGCTATTCATCTAAATAGTAACCAAAATAACAATTATTTTGGAACATACGATGGTTTAGGGTGTATTTCAAATTTTCGCTTTGTATAAGACGGATTTGTTTGGATGTCATACGCCTCGGTGTACAGGTTTCAATCCGCTCCGGCGGAGAGACATGACGATAAGAAAATTTGAAATGCATCAATGGTTTATATACCGGCGGCAGTTAAAGCCCCAGTCTTTTCTTTACATCGGGTACCACTTTTGTTGCAAATAACTCAATAGAGCGCATTGTAAGTTGATGCGGAACAACGCCTAAACTGGCCTGCGCCAAAAACCTTGTAAAACCAAATAATTTGTATTCGTATAAAATTTTTTCGGTTACTTCTTTTACGCTGCCTACCATTAAAGAGCCGCTGGGGCTGCGCATATATTCATATTGTTCTTTGGTTATGGGTTGCCAGCCTCTGTCTTTGCCTACCCTGTCCATCATTTGTGCGTAATACGGGAAAAACAAATCGGCAGTTTCCCCGCTGCTTTCGCCTATAAAAACATGGTTGTTAATGCCTAACTGTATATCTTCTTCTTTTTTACCTAATTGTATGCAACTGCTTTTATATAGGTTTATAAAACGGGTAAACTGCTCCGGACTACCACCAATAATGGCCAAGATTAAGGGTAGGTTTAGTTTTGCGGCTCTAATAGCGGATTGCGGAGAGCCGCCTGCGGCTAACCATATTGGCAAACTACCATGAAGGGCTCTGGGATATACCCCCAATTGGTTAATAGCTGCACGGTGCCTGCCCTGCCAGGAAATATTTGTTTGATTGTTTATTTTTAGTAAAAGGCCTAATTTTTCTTCAAACAAATTATCATAATCCTGCAAGTTGTAGCCAAACAGTGGGAAGGACTCAATAAAAGAGCCCCTGCCGGCCATAATTTCCGCCCGTCCGTTTGAAATTTGATCTACGGTAGCAAATTGCTGATATACTCTTACCGGATCATCGGAGCTTAATACTGTTACAGCACTGGTTAGTTTTATGTTTTGGGTAATGGCTGCTGCTGCTGCTAAAACCGTTGCCGGTGATGATACAGCATAATCTGGCCGATGGTGTTCGCCAATGCCAAATACATCCATCTTTAAATCATCCGCTAATTTTATTTCTTCTAATAAATTTTGTATTCTTTTATTTGTATTGATGCCGGCATCTCCGGTTTCGGGAGGCATATCGGCAAAGGACATTAACCCAAATTCAATTTTTTTCATTTTCTTTTATACTATATTGTTGTTATTTTATAAGCCGTCAAAAAACTGAGGTTTGCCATCATATCGGTCATTTATCTTTTGCATGGCAATTTCTAAATCATCGGGTAAGGCATTTAGGTTACGCTCATCGTACTCAATAATCTCGGCATGGGGAACCAACATTTTTTGCATGGATTTTAATTTATTGCGCATCGAAAAATCGGCACCGCCTTCATAAACAATAATATCCACTTCTTTTTGCTGCATTTGTTCAATAGCGGCTTCCTCATCAGTGGCCTTTGCAATATTGATATTAATGCGGCTGCTTAATTTATCCAGAACAGGCTGACTGTTTTTTACAACCAACAAAACTTCAAATTTTTTCATAATGCAATAATAACAAAATCAATTTCTATGGCCATTGATTTACGGTAAGATGAATAGTTGTATAGATTGTTACACATGTTGGCTTCTCATATTATCACCATCTTTAAAATGTAATCTGCGAAAAATAAAACCGGACAGTATGGTAATAAAACCCATTACTAAAAAAGTATAACGAAAAGCGGTATGAATTTCACCACCGATAACAGAGGGATGGTTTTCAAATATTTTAAGTACTAATAATCCGAAAGCAATTCCAAATCCTACTGCCAATTGCTGGTTTACAGATAATAATGAATTGCCGCTACTGGTAAGATTATCTCTTAAGTTGGATATGCTGATGGTGTTCATTGCCGTAAACTGAATGGAGTTGAAAAAGCCAAGTATAGCAATAATTGGGATATACCAGTAAATAGAATTGTGTATGCCGGGTATGGCTAACATCAGTATCAATATGCCTATAATAGTTGTGTTGATGAGTAAAGTTTGACGATAGCCGATTTTGTTGAGAATTTTAATTACAGCCGATTTTCCAAACATGGCTGTAACTGCCATTGGGGCTACAATCCATCCTGAAACAACGGCCGATTTGCTGTAAGCTAATTGCACAAGAAGTGGAATTAATAAGGGTATGGAGCTTATGCCTAATCTTGTAAACAGGTTGCCTACAATACCTATTCTAAATGTTCTAACCTGAAAAAGGGTTAGCGGAAACAAAGCGTTTTCTGTTTTGCGAGCATGCATGTAATAAAAATAAAACATTAAAAAACCGGCAATTGATACAATTAATACGGGGGTAATGTTTTTGGCATTGCCTAACATCTCTAATGATAGGGAAATGAAAATAGATGCAGCTGCAAATATTAAAAATCCTTTTAGGTCAAAATGATAATCGGAGTTTTTGTAATTTGGCATATACCGCAATCCTAAAAAAATTCCCAGTACTCCAATGGGAATGTTGATAAGGAATATCCAGTGCCATGATAGGTAGTCAACAATATAACCGCCCGTAAGCGGTCCTAATATTGGTCCAATCAGCGCAGGAATAATTGCATAGTTGAGGGCTTTCACTAATTCGTCTTTATGAAACGTTTTCATTAGTGCCAGTCTGCCAACGGGTGTCATTAATGCTCCGCCCAAGCCCTGAATTACTCTTGAAATAACAATCTGCGTGAGGCTTTGAGAAATAGCACAAAGTAAAGAACCAACACTAAATAGGATTAGCGAAAACACAAAAACTTTTTTAGTACCAAATTTATCTGCCAAAAAACCACTAACCGGCATAAACAGGGCTAAAGTAAGCACATAACTGATGATGGCGTTTTGCATGTTTAAGGGCGATTCGTTCAGGTCGGCAGCAATAGAAGGTAAAGATGTGTTTAAAATGGTAGAATCCAGCATTTGCATAAAAATAGCGGTAGCTAAAATGAAAGGCAAATATTTTGTAGAGGGTAACGCCCCCTTTTCCTGTTGCGTCATTTTGCAAAAATATATAAATACAAACAGCAAAATTTGGTTAAAAGTTTATACATAGTATAATACCGAAAAGGATAAGTCTAATCCTAATCTGCTAAAGCCAACAATCCCTTAAGGTCCAAAGTTTTGGTGTACATTTGAAGATTGCCATCTGCATCAACCGGCCATTGGTCCTTTGGTCTGTCCCAATAAAGTTCAATACCGTTACCGTCAGGGTCGTTAAGATATATGGCTTCCGATACTCCGTGATCCGATGCACCTGTAATAGGATATCTTGCTTCAATAAGGCGTTTAAAAATTTGAGCCAGATCTTTTTTAGTGGGGTATAAAATGGCGGCATGATACAATCCCACGCTGCTTTCCTTTGCTGGCGGTAGCCCTTTGCTATGCCAGGTATTTAAGCCAATATGGTGGTGATAGCCTCCGGCAGATAAAAAGGCTGCCTGAGTTCCGTATGTGGCCATTAGTTCAAAACCCAACAAATCTTTATAAAAACCTAACGCTTTTTGCAAATCCGAAACCTTGATGTGAATGTGGCCGATAGACGTTTGCGCCGGAATCTTATATGTGTTCATAATAATGTTGAAAATAATTTTTACAAATTTCACAAATTATCAAAAGTTCATAATTGACCTATGATAATTATTATACATAGTATTTTTGTTATACAATAATAATATATGATTTTTAGAAAAGCTGTTTTTGAAGATAACGATACTGTATGGGAAATTATTTCGGCTGCCATAGCCCAACGAAAAGCTGATGGCAGCGAGCAATGGCAAGACGGTTATCCTAATACCACAACCATTAATAATGATATTAAAAAGGGCTACGGATATGTATTAATGGATGCCGGTAAAATGTTGGGCTACGCCGCTATTATTTTTGACGGGGAACCTGTTTACGAAAAAATTGAGGGCCGTTGGCTTACCGATGGTGAATATGTGGTAGTACACAGAGTGGCCATTGCAGCCGAAGCAAAGGGTAGGGGATTGGCAAGCCGGATAATGCAGGAAATTGAAAATATAGCTAAGGCAAATAATATTTTTAGTATTAAAGTAGATACTAATTTTGACAATATGCCTATGTTACATATTTTGAAAAAAATGGGCTATAGCTATTGTGGAGAAGTGTATTTTAGAGGCGCAGCAAGGCGTGCTTACGAAAAAATAATTGTATAGATAGTTATGAATTTACCTGATTTCTTTCGGCAAGGTCTTTTCTTACACGGCTTAAACTTTCGGGCGTAATGCCTAAGTAAGAAGCCACCATCCATTGCGGTACGCGCAGCATAATATCGGGGTACGTTTTTACAAACTCAAGATAGCGTTGTTCTGCCGTATAGCTGAGTAATTGGTTAATACGGTTTTGTAGTTGGCGTATATGATTTTGCAGCAACTGGTTATTAATTTCCAGAAACTCATGATTTTCTTTAGCCTTTTCTAAAATAAAGGCTGTGTTAACTATAAAAACTTCGCTATCCTCTAACACATCCATAAAAAAATCTGAATGTTCATTAATATTTATGCGTTGCCAGTCGCTGATAAACCACCCTTCCGGTGCAAATTGCAAAATATGCTCTTTGCCTTTTTCGTCAATTGAATAATACCTTAATAAACCCTTTTTTACATAAAAGGATTGCCCTTCCCGCTCACCCGAACGTTGAACATAATTACCTTTCTTAACGTGAATCATATTGCAGTTAGTGAGTATTTTATGTAATAGTGCCTCTTTTAAAGAAATAGGGCTTGTAATTTCATTATGGATGTAAGCATGTTTCATGTTCCTGTAATTAGGTTAAAGATACAATTCTGGATGTTAAAAAATAGGTATAATGCAGTATTATAATACCAATAAAACAGTTTAGGAAAGCCGCTAAAAAAAATCATTGGCTACTAAGTATCGCTATCCTTAACTTTGCGCCATGCAAAAAGATACCAAAGTATTTGAACTTATCAATCAGGAACTTGATCGTCAGCGCAACGGAATCGAGTTGATTGCCTCAGAAAATTTTGTTTCTCAACAAGTAATGGAAGCTATGGGCACCTGCCCAACCAATAAATATGCCGAGGGTTACCCCGGCAAACGTTATTATGGCGGATGTGAAGTAGTAGATGAAATTGAACAATTGGCGATTGACCGGTTAAAGGAAATTTTTAATTGCAGTTGGGTTAATGTACAACCTCATAGTGGCGCACAGGCTAACGCCGCAGTATTTTTTGCAGCTTTAAACCCCGGCGATAAAATTATGGGGCTTAACCTGAGCATGGGCGGCCACCTCTCACATGGTAGTCCGGTTAACTTTAGCGGCAAGCATTACGAAGTAATAGCTTACGGTGTGGGTAAAGAAACCGGCACCATAGATTATGACGATTTGGAAGCAAAAGCCTTAGCCGAAAAGCCTAAGATGATTATTTGTGGGGCATCGGCCTATAGCCGCGATTGGGATTATGCCCGCATCAGGGCGGTGGCCGACAAAATTGGCGCAATTGTTTTTGCCGATATTGCCCATCCTGCCGGATTAATAGCCTCCGGCTTATTGAACGACCCTTTTGAGCATTGCCATATTGTTAGTAGCACCACCCATAAAACCCTGCGTGGCCCCAGAGGTGGTATTATTATGCTGCGCCACGATTTTGAAAATCCATGGGGTTATAAAGACCCTAAGGGTAACACCCGTACCATGAGCCAGTTGTTAGATTTAGCTGTTTTCCCCGGTATGCAGGGTGGCCCGCTGGAGCATATTATTGCCGCTAAAGCAGTAGCCTTTGGCGAAATTTTGAACGAGGATTTTAAGACCTACGGCCAACAAATAATTGCCAATGCGCAGGCTATGGCAAAAGCTTTTGTGGATAAAGGATATAATATTATAAGCGGCGGTACCGATAACCATTTAATGCTAATCGATCTTCGCAATAAAAACCTTACAGGTAAAAAAGCACAGGAAACTTTAGATAAAGCACATATTACTTTAAATAAAAACTCTGTACCGTTTGATGATAAATCACCTTTTGTAACATCAGGGATAAGAGTGGGCGTGCCTGCTGTAACAACCAGAGGTTTAAAAGAAAATGACGTAATTGAAATTGTGGGTATGATTGATAAGGTTTTGATGAATGCCGATGACGCATCTGTTATAGAAAATGTAAAAGGCGATGTGAGAGATTTTATGCAAAAATTTCCGCTATATCCCGGATTGTAAATAAAGAGAGTATTTTTGCAATAGATTAAATTATAAGGAATGATTCAACGTAAACAAACACTGTGGTTATTATTCTCTTTAGTATGTGCTGCGCTTATGTTTAAGTTTCCTTTCTACAATGGCACAGTAAAAGCGGGTGCTATTGGGGTAGAAGGTGCAGAACTTACAGCTACCGATAATATTTGGCTATTATTATTAAGTGGATGTGTAACCGCTGTAGCTCTTATTGCTGTTTTTATGTATAAAAACCGTAAACTGCAATTTAGGCTAAGTTTTATAGGATTGGCACTATCCATCGGCCAAATAGCACTCTTTTATTATTATTCACGAAGTTTTGATACCGGCGGAATTGCTCTTTCGGCATTAATTACTTTGGGAACCGTAGCCGGCTTCTTTTTTGCCCTAAAAGGCATAAGGAATGATCAAAAACTGATTCGCGATTTGAACCGTTTGCGCTAAGAAAGAAAAGCCGGTAGATACACCCATTAAAAAAGGTGCATAGTATTTTCTATGTCAGCTAATGTTTAATTTTCAAAAAAATAACATAAGGTTTTCATTTTTTTTCAGTACAATCACCGTTTCTGTAATACATCAGCTATATTTGTAAAAGTATAAATGACAAGTAATCCAAATAATATCAGCCCTTTGTGTAAATTTTCAGGCATGTTTATGCTATTGATTCTGGCTTGGCTTACGGTCAGTCTTCCCTTTGCATACCAAGCCAAAGAGTCTGCTAAGCAAACAACTACGGCCAATGGCAAGGGGCTTAGTAATCCACTTGCCGGTGCCACAGAAGAGAAAACCCCTAATCTTAATTTTTTAGAAGAATACATCCATTATTCCGATGTTGATTTTTCTTTACATTCTTTTCAAATATCCGTAGCCTACATTCATGCACACGAAGCTATCTATATTGGCTATCATGGCGAACCGCCCTGTCCTCCCCCCAACTCCCTGTCTTAAATACAAGCAACAAAGCAAATTATCAAATCGGTTTTTTTAAAAGCCGACAGGTACATTATTTACTTCAATAAAATTATTTATGACAGCTCGTCCTAAAGCAAAAGATTATATAAAAAATTTATCGTCGGATTTTCCGGCATCCATTGTGGTATTTTTAGTGGCACTCCCATTGTGTTTGGGAATAGCCTTAGCCTCAAACGCACCATTGTTTAGTGGGATAATAGCAGGCGTTTGTGGTGGTATAGTAGTAGGCTTATCAAGCCGTTCTCATTTAAGTGTAAGTGGTCCGGCCGCAGGTTTAACAGCCATTGTTGTTTCGGCCATTGCTACTTTACAATCCTTTGAAGCTTTTTTGGTAGTTGTGGTTATTGCCGGTGTTATGCAGTTGGCTTTGGGTTTTGCCAGGGCTGGTATTATTGGTGATTATGTACCCAATGCCGTTATTAAAGGAATGTTGGCAGCTATTGGGCTTATTCTTATTTTAAACCAGTTCCCTCATTTGCTGGGCGATGATTCTTCTTTTATTATTGATGAAAACACGCCCAATAAAGAATCAGGAAATATTTTTGTTAACTTTTTTAAGGCTTTTGGTAATATTGATTTGGTGGCAGCTATTATTGGCATTACCTGTTTGGCCTTTTATTTTATATGGGAAAAATTTACCGGTGGTAAAAAGGGGATCATACGCTTAATACCGGGTCCCTTATTGGTAGTGTTTATTGGTGTAGGCATTAATATGCTTTTTTCTGGAGGAGAAGGAAATATGGTGGCATTATCCGGTGGGCACTTGGTGCAAATTCCAATAGCACAAACAGCGGGTGAATTCTTTTCGTTTTTTTCCACTCCCGATTGGAGTTTTTTAACTAATAAAGATGTATGGGTGTTAGCAGTAACTATTGCTTTAGTGGCCAGCCTCGAAAGTTTATTAAGTGTAGAGGCGGTAGATGATTTGGATCCTTATCAGCGTGTAACGCCAACTAATAGAGAATTAAAAGCACAGGGTATTGGCAATATAGTTTCGGGCTTATTAGGTGGCTTGCCGGTAACCAGTGTAATAGTAAGGTCTTCTGCAAATGTAAATTCCGGTGCTAAAACTAAAATGTCGGCCATATTGCATGGCATCTTGTTATTACTTTCTGTGGCTTTTATTCCGGTAATTTTAAATCTGATACCCAAAGCAGCATTAGCTGCCATACTGGTATATACAGGGTATAAGTTAGCGAAGCCGGCCTTATTTAAGGCATTTTATAAAAAGGGATTAGATCAGTTTTTGCCTTTTGTAATTACAATTGTTGCCATATTAGTAACCGACCTGCTGAAAGGCGTAATTTTTGGTATAGCCGTGGGGTTATTCTTTGTTATCCGATCCAATTTCAGAAAATCGGTATTTGTGGTTCATGATAATGATAAATACCTGTTTCGCTTAAGAAAGGATGTATCTTTTTTAAACAAAGCTATCATAAAAACAAAGCTGGAAAAAGTACCCGAAAATGGTAATGTGATTATTGATGCTATGCGTGCGGATTTTATTGATAAGGATATTGTAGAAGTTATTGAAGACTTTATGATACACGCTCCCTTAAAAAACATATCGGTACATTTAAAAACCAGCGGTTTCGTTGATCATGGTTTCTCTTATAAAATTCTTGAAAATGATAACAGAGAGGGAAGTCTAAGAAGAATGAATACTAGTGATGTGGTAGTGAAAGAATCGTAAAGGGGTACATAAATTTGTTAAGTACGACAATCATTCATGCCTAAATTGTACCGGATTAGTAAAGCGGCTATAACGTTCAGGTTGTAGCCGCTTTACATTTAAAATGTGGTAGTAATGTGTACAATTTCAAATGTTTTTATTATAAGCGGAACACAAATTTCTTTTTTGCTCAATGGGAATAAAATTAATAAGAGCTTTTAATGCTCTTTGTTAGGATTCAATAGAATACATCGTTGTGGTAATTGTTGCAGATGATTTATTTAAAATTTGCATGCTACCAGTAGGAGCATACAATGGGCGGCGCACTTTTTTAAATTCTTAAATAATTTAAAACCCCAAACTTTTTATAATTTACTTTTTGATAACCATTATTTTATATACCTTCTCAACCATTTAATCCTTTTTTTTGTTTTTTAGTGATAACTTTAAGTTTGAACATTAATTTATGCGTACACTTTTTAAGTATTTACAGCCACATAAATATCTGGTTATATTAACTTTGGTTTTGGCTGGTGCCAATATCGGATTTTCTTTAATTGACCCTATTATATTGGGCAAATTGATAAACTTAGCTGCTAATTATGTACATAATGGAGCCGATTATCAACCTTTTTGGTGGAAATTTGCCGGGCCGGTTACAAACCTTCTATTGTTATCCATCGGCGTGGCAATGATAAGTCGTATTGCTAAAGCTTTTCAGGATTATTTTTTAAATACGGTAGTACAAAAATTTGGCGCAGGGCTTTTTACTAACGGTTTGCAGCATGCCATGAAATTACCATATCACGAATTTGAAGATCAGCGGAGTGGCGAAACTTTGGGTATTTTACAAAAAGTGAGGATAGACACGGAAAAATTTATCAATTCTTTTATTAATGTACTCTTTCCTATTATTATCGGAATCATATTTGTAAGCGTATATGCTTATAATATTCACTGGAGTTTGCCTATTATTTATTTTGGAGGTATAGGGTTGCTGGTTGTAATGAGCAATTTCCTTACAAAAAAAATAAAAGCCGTGCAAAAACAAATTGTTACCCAAACAGCGGCTCTTGCAGGGGCTACCACCGAATCTTTAAGGAATATCGAACTGGTGAAAAGTTTGGGACTGACCGATCAGGAAGTAAATCGCCTGAATAAAAATACTTATAAAATTTTGGGGCTCGAACTGAACAAAGTAAAACGCATCCGCAGCATTAGTTTTGTGCAGGGCACCTTTGTGAACACGCTTCGGCAGATTATTTTATTTGTATTAATGTATGTGGTTTATCAGGGTGAGATGGATGCCGGACAGTTAACAACCATGCAGGTATTTTCCTTTTTTATTTTCGGCCCTTTGCAGGAAATTGGGAATATCATACTATCCTATAGAGAAGCGGAAGCCTCTTTGGGTAATTTTGACAGTTTGATGCAAAAAGCTCCGGAACCCCTGCCATCGGAAGCAAAACATCTTGGCAATATTCATTCATTGGCATTTAATCATGTAGGGTTTAAGCATCAAACGGCCAGCAATGCGGCTATTAACGATATTTCTTTTGCCGTAAACAAAGGCCAGACGATTGCTTTTGTGGGCCCCTCCGGCTCGGGTAAAACCACATTAATGAAATTACTGGTGGGGCTTTACCGCCCGCAAAAAGGAAAGATACTTTATAATGGTTTAGATGAGGAGGAAATAAATTTTGAAGATCTGCGTACGCAAATCGGATTTGTAACACAGGATACGCAATTATTCTCCGGCACAATACGGGAGAACCTTTTGTTTGTAAATCCGGCGGCAACAGATGCGGAGTTGAATGAGGTTATACAAAGAGCGGCAGTTTCAGGCATTTTATCGAGGGCTGAAAATGGTCTTGATACCACCATTGGCGAAGGAGGTTTAAAACTTTCCGGTGGCGAAAGGCAGCGGCTATCCATTGCCCGCGCTTTAATTCGCAAACCCAACATTTTAATTTTTGACGAGGCTACATCGGCATTGGATTCTATTACCGAAGAGGAAATTACGAAAACAATCAGGCAGGTGTCTTCTCAACAAAATCAAATTACCGTTTTAATAGCCCACCGGTTGAGTACGATTATGCATGCCGATGTAATTTATGTTTTAGAACGGGGCGATATTGTAGAAACCGGTAATCATGATGAGTTGTTAGCGGCCAAAGGATTATACTATGCCATGTGGCGGCAGCAAATTGGGGAGCGGCGTACCATCACAAAAATTCCTGCGGTCGTATAAAAGAGGGGGTTAGAAATAAACAGCAATACGTCCTTTTTCTGTTTGCGCAAATGGAACAGCATATAGCAGCATACAAAAGACGCTTAGTAGGATTTTATTATTTATAGTGTTTTTTTAATGTATTAATATGTATTATATCACATATTCAAATTTCATAAGTAAAGTATAATAATTGGCTGTTATTATACTTTATTGTAATAGTCCACTGCTTTTTTTACACTTCCATTGTTCAGCAATAATTGTTTGGCATGTTCATAATCTTTTAGTCCGGTTTGTTCCATAACCATTTTCGTTCCCCGGTCAATTAGTTTTTCATTGGTCAATTGCATATTCACCATTCTGTTACCCTCTACGCGTCCTAATTGTATCATAGCGGTAGTAGATATCATATTTAATACTAATTTTTGTGCGGTGCCGCTTTTCATGCGAGTGCTACCAGTAACAAATTCAGGGCCTACAATTACCTCAATAGGGAAATCTGCTACTTCACTTACTTTAGAACCTGGGTTACAGGAAATGCTTCCTGTAACAATATTTCTTTTCTGGCATTCCCTTAACGCACCAATTACGTAAGGTGTGGTACCGCTGGCGGCAACACCCACCACGGTATCTTTTTCGTTGATGTCATGTTCCTGTAAATCAATCCATCCCTGCATTTCATCGTCTTCGGCATTTTCTACCGGTGTAGTAATAGCTTTGTCCCCCCCGGCAATTACGCCAATAACAACACCCATTGGCAGCCCGTAAGTGGGTGGTATTTCGCTGGCATCTAATACGCCCAGCCTGCCACTGGTACCGGCACCTATATAAAACAACCTTCCTCCCATCGTCATATTGTCAACAATGGCATCTACCAATTTTTCAATTTGTGGAATGGTTTTTTGTACGGCTATGGGTACAGACTGATCTTCCTTATTCATGGCCGTAAGCAATTCCTGTATTGACATTTTTTCTAAATGGTCGTACTTGCTTGGCTGTTCTGTAATCTTAACTACCGGCATATATCTCTCAATCTTTATTTTGTTAAGCTAATTTATTACGAATGATATTGAATGAGGCCTTTCATGGGTTTTTGTAATACATTGCCTAACTCAAAATTATAAGTGTGGCAAAGTTCTTTTATCACATCCTTAAAACCGTATGATATACCTCCTACAAAGTTAATCGGATAGTTCCAGGCCTCTCGGTATTTGCAAAGATGGGTAAAAAAGAAGTCATTTAACCCATCCTCAATAATGTTTTCAATCATATAATGCCCCCTGTTATCAGCCAAAAACCTGGCAAAACTGGCAAGATATCTGTTGGGAAGTGGTTTTTTATATACGTTTTCCAATATTTCGTTACCAGAAGTAACAAATGAAGCGTCAAAGCGGGCACGCAAATCTTCATCAAAAGTATTGTACATATAATATTGTATCACTTTTCTGCCCAAAAAAGCTCCACTGCCTTCATCGCCCAGTACATATCCTAATCCTGGTCTGTTGGTAATAATTTTTTTCCCATTATAAAAGCAGGAACTGGAGCCGGTACCTAATATGCAGGCAATACCTTTATTGTTGATACACAATCCTTTTGCTGCGGCTTCCACATCGTGCGTAACCTCTATTTTAGCTGTGCTAAATAATTTTTGCAGACTTTTTTTTACAATTTTTTTATTGTCCGGATTGGTACATCCGGTACCATAATAAAATATGTAATCAGGGATTACCTTTTTTAATTTAGGTGCAAGTTCTTTTTCGAGTAGGGTAATAATTTGCACTGTATTGAGAAAATAAGGGCTTATGCCGGCAGTAATAATTGATTTAGGTTTGCCGTTTTGCAATAGACACCATTCTGTTTTAGTAGAACCGGCATCGGC
Organism: Niabella sp.; assembly: GCA_047975735.1. Taxonomy (GTDB): domain Bacteria; phylum Bacteroidota; class Bacteroidia; order Chitinophagales; family Chitinophagaceae; genus Niabella. The sequence continues at coordinate 213 of JBKEEB010000116.1, read as the reverse complement.
AATTAATATAATATCAGACATATTAATTACAATTTGGTAATTATTGTGCTAATATAAGTGTAAAGTTTTAATCGTAAGCTAATATTTAAGAACAAATAGTGTTATTATTACATATATGGTAACAAATAACTATTATTTTGCAAAAAACGAGTGTAGTTGTTTAAAAATAGTTCAAAAAGCCAAAATGTATTTTTGATTGTCGCAGGTTAAACT
>JBKEEB010000025.1:0-2022 GCA_047975735.1 Niabella sp. | reverse complement strand
ATGTGGCCGGTTGCGGCATTGTTTAATATTCTCCTACGGAAACTATATCACCAATATGGTTGATTCGGACTTTGACGATAGTTTCTAAAGGTGACAAACTTTTGAATTGATGAAAAGTAAGTGCCTGTAATTCTTTTTTTAACTCCGATGCTTTGGATGCATCTTGATGATGTCTGAATAAAAAGTCTCGTACAGTGGCGTTTCCATATTGAACTTTTGAAATTGTTTGTACTCTAAACAAATTGGGGCTAAGCAAGTTTTTATTTTTGGGGTTAAGCAAATCAATACCATTGGGATTAAAGCCTGTTGCTTCATTTGGGAAAACAAACATTTCGTTTTGCTTCATGGTAAACAAAAATTGCCACCCCAAGCCTTTATTAAACTCTTTATCTATTACCGGCTCTCCGGCATTTACTAATTGCACTGCATCAAATAGTGAAACTATACGATCTTGCAAATTACCATCGGCATCCCTGTAAATGGCTACGTGGTGGTTATTGCCCGTGCTTACAAAATCTACTGCAATCGGTTTGCCGGTTTTGTCCAAAATTTTATTACCAAAATGGTCTTTTTTATGATGCAGGCTTTCTGCATTTTTTACCCCACTAATGCTTACCCTTCTTATGGTAATACCCTTTGCTTCATTGAGCCAAACGGGGTTGTTTTCTAAATCGCTAAAGGCTTTTTTGGCATCGCCTTTGTACTCACTCAACCGTTTTAGCAAAATTCTTTTAACGCCTTCATCCAATATTTTTTGAATTGATTTTTCATCTTTAAAGTTTTTTGGTGTTAATTCTTTACGTATGGAATAATTTTTCTCCAACCACACCAATTTTACTTTTTCTGGCAACAGCTCTGTTTTTTCTGCATCCAAATAAATCGGATTTTTTGAAAGCGCATTTTTACCTGCAAATGCTTTCTTAGGGTCGTTGCCGTTTGCCGTTAGCCTTTCCATCAACAGTTTTTTGAACAAAGGGATAGCTACTTTTAATGCCATCTCTTCGTCAAATTTTGAGCCTATTTTTTCGTCCTTGCTTTCGTAATACTGATATGCTCCATAGATGGTTTCTTTATGCAGTTGCCCCCTTGGCGTAAGCGTTTCTTGTGGTTTCTTGCTACCATTTATTTTGTTGATGTTTTTGGTTACCACCTTATTTTTTGCCTTATGTGAAATAAGCACAGTTTCCAAATGCTCTTTGGCAATTTCCCTGAAATTGGGCATAGGGGCTTTAAATTTTCGCTTCCGGTTGCCCATGTCATCATACACCAATTCGGTTTCCTTTGTTTCAATTTTACTAACCACGGGATGCCATTTTTTATTGGACTCGTCTTTGCGGGCATTTAGATGATTGAGGTATTGAATATGCGAGTACTTGGTAAAAGCTATGGTCAAAGCATCTAATGCATGATGCCGATGATCGTTTCGTTTTGTCCAATCAACAATACGTTCTTTTTTGTTTCCATCTTTTCTTTCTATCATTTCAGTCTGCCCAAGGGCTTTATATTTTGGCATATTTATTTCCTGCATCACATTTATCAAATCCCAATCTTCACGCAGGCGGGCAGTAACATCACCGCTCGTAGAAACAACTGTTCTACAAATTTCCAACAGCATTGCTTTTGCCTTTTTAGCAATGTATTGGCTTTCCCTTAAATCCCTATCAATAAAGCCATCCCCAATTTCTGCCATACGTTTTTGAAGCTTTTTATATTTAGCTCCACTAATGCCTTCTTCACTATTTTTCTTGCCTGTTTCATATAAAGAGGTAATTCGACCGACAAATTCTTCTAATCCTTTATCCCCATATTTTTCATTAATATAATCATACGCTGTTTTATTCCCCTTTTCCTGATTGTCCTTTCTCACACTGAGGGTTTTGTTCGAGAAACTGTCATCAAAAAGGCTCATTTGCGGTATAATATGGTCTATGTCAATTTGTTTACTGTAAAGAATTTCCCTCGGAATATAAGAGTCTGTGTATAAGTCCTTATACCCATTGTTTTTAAGCTCTTCATATAATT
>JBKEEB010000004.1:0-55275 GCA_047975735.1 Niabella sp. | reverse complement strand
TAAGTATAAAGATGTGATTATAAATTCACTGGAATATTTAACCACTGCAGGTAAAATTGAAGTGTATGCATTTGTTATAATGCCCAATCACATACATTTAATATGGAGAACCAAAGAATTAAATGGAAAAGAAACGGCGCAGGGGTCTTTTTTAAAATACACAGCACATGAATTTAGGAAGATGACCAAGAGCGATGGCTGTTTAAACCTGTACAAAACAAATGTAGCTAATAAGCAGCACGAGTTTTGGCAGCGAGATTCATTAGCAATACATTTGTATAGTAGGGAGGTAGCATTTCAAAAACTAAAATACATCCATAACAATCCTTTGGCTGAACATTGGCAATTGGCAAAACATCCTTGTGGATACAAGTATTCATCAGCCAAATATTATGAGTGGAATGAAAAGAATTTTTCGTTTTTGAAAGATTTATGGAATGTGTTTTGATGTGGTTCGTGAGGACACGAACCAAGGCTGAGCCACGAGGCTTAGGCCAAGTATAACGCATTACGTTCTCGCTTTAGCTTGTAAAGCAAATATTTAAAATACTGCATACCCTTACAGATACAGAAGAAAGCGGTTTGCCTTGAGAGTAAACCTTATAGCCGCTTTTATAATCTTGAATTAGGAAAGAGGTCTAATTTAATAACCAGATTGTTTTTCTAACGCTTACTACCAAATACTCTTTAACGCATACACTTCAACCCCTGAAATTTTAACTGTTCCGTCTTTGGCTGCAATACCCATAGAACGATTCTCCGAAGGTATGTTAATATTCACAGGCATAAAAACCAAACCATTGTTTATGAAAATCTCCAAGCCGGTTCTGTCAACATAAATCAATAAACTAAGTTTCCCGTTTTGTACTGTTGCAGGTGCTTTTACACCGTCAACTAATAATTGTTGATTCTCCACATCAAATACAATGGGTACACCACGCAAGTTTAAAGTTACCTCTTTGGCTTTACCGGGTTCTATTGTCATTTTTATTTCGGCTAATGCTGTATTAATATTTCTAAACGGATTTGCGCTTTTCTTTTTAATTGTAATATTATTTTTCTGAAATATTTTAGTATTACGCAGGTTTTCAACCTCCCGCACAGGCATTCTGGTAAGCCTGATACCATCGGGTGTTTTTACTAATTGATGCTCCATAGGCAAACTCATAGATTGGTTAAAAGCGGTATTGCCAATGGCAGTATTGGTACGCCACCAACCAATTTCTATACGCCTGCCCGAGGGTTCATCACTAAAAGTTTGCGGCGCATAAAAGTCACGTCCGTATTGATTTTGTAATCGTTCTTCCTCTGGTGTAAAAGTTTCTCCGTCAAAACGGCCAATGATGTATTCGGTATTAGCACCCGTTAATACCCATTTTGTTACACCATTCATTCCCTGTACGGGTAGTTCATAAAACTCCGGACATTCAAACAAATACCGGTCGTTGCCAATACCTCCATAAGTAATGCTTGTGGGTGTCCAGTTAATGAGATCGGGTGAGGTAAGGAACTGCATACTGTGCTGTTCTTTATCCCCTCTTTCTACCCAAAGTACCATTACCCATTTTTTCGTGGGCTCATGCCAAATTACTTTGGGGTCTCTGTTGTCTTTATTAATTCGTGGCACCACCGCTTCCGGCCTTCTTTTAAAATTACGCCCGTCTGTACTCCATGCCAGATATTGTCCCCAGGCTTTGGCACCGGTACTAAACATTACCATTGGCGCTTTGCCGTTTTTGCCCAAGCCACTGGTATTATTTCTATCCACCACTGCGCCACCGCTAAAAACCGGCCCTGCCTGATCGGGGTGCAGGGCATCATCCAATTCGGTCCAATGGATTAAATCTTTACTCACAGCATGCCCCCAGGTCATATTTCCCCATTGCCTTCCATAAGGGTTATGTTGAAAGAAAAGATGATATTCTCCATTATAATATACCATTCCGTTAGGGTCGTTTGTCCAGCCATATTTTGGCGAAAAGTGAAACTGCGGCCTTAAATTTTCTTTGTATGCATTGGCGTTGTTGTTTTCATCGCTTTGTATTACGGGGTCAAAAATGTTTGATTCTTTTGATACCTTATCTACCCTTAATTCAATTTTCTTTCCTCTCCACTGGCCGATTTCCATATAAGCTAACCAATCGGGCTTATCCTCGGCCAGCTCCATATCCCAATAACGCATCAGAATCCCATCCACCCACAATTCTAAATTGCGCTTTGCGGCCCTGTTTTTTACAGGTAGTACCAGATATTTTTTTTCTCCGGTAAAATACTTGCTGATGTTTTTTGTGGGAGCCGACTGCTGCGTAATACCCGGGTTATGAAATAAAATGATTAAAAGAGAGAGTAATACTAACCGAATCATGTTTATTTAATTAATGTATAAAATTGTTTTAAAGGCCATGTAAATTATAGCATATTGCAAAGCAATATTGCATTTTTAAAGTGATGCTAATGGGTAAAACCCATTTTGCACAAATAGCTGATGATCGATATTCTTTACCGCTGGCTGGCAATCAGTAAATTCAAGTCGGTGTATTTTAAATCAAAACGCTGGCTTAAATAAAAATTCGTAAGATGCCCTTTAAAAAGATAAATGCCGTTACGAAGATATAACCGGTGCCAGGCCAAATTTTCCAATCCACCCTCATCACCGGCCTCCATGAGCAGGGGCATCAACACATTACTGATGGCCTGCGACGCCGTGCGTGCAAAACCGGATGGAATATTTGGAACACAATAATGAATAACACCGTATTTCATGTAAATAGGAGCTTCGTGCGAGGTAACTTCTGAGGTTTCAAAACATCCGCCACGGTCTATATTGGCATCAATAATCACCGATCCCGGCCGCATGCCACTTACCATCTCTTCCGTTACCAAAAGGGGTGAACGGCCGGACTCTACTGGGAAAGCCCCCACAGCTACCTCGCAGGTACGCAATTGTTTTGCCAGTAGCTTGGGCTCAATAACTGATGTCCATAACCGGCGGCCAATAGCATTTTGAAGTCGCATTAGGCGCGATACATTATTGTCAAAGACTTTTACAGAGGCTCCCAGTGCCAGTGCGGCTCTGGCTGCATACTCACCTACAATTCCGGCACCAATAATAATTACCTTAGCAGGTGCTATACCACTAATACCGCCTAATAATACACCCTTGCCGTGGTTGGCAGAACCCAGATATTGTGCTGCTATTAGCATAACGGCACTACCGGCAATTTCGCTCATACTGCGTACAATGGGGTATGCTCCGGAATCGTCCTGTAAATTTTCAAAAGAGAGTGCCGTTACCTTTTTTTTCATCATCTCGCAAAGTACCGAGTGTTCTAAAATTGATAAGTGAAGGGGAGAAATAACCACTTGGTTCATTTGTAATAAAGGCAAATCTTCTTCAATAATTGGTGCACTTTTTACTAATATGGGAGCTTTAAATACCTCTTCCCTGCTATGTACAATTTTAGCTCCCACATCGCTGTATTCTTTATCACGATAGTGAGCCGCATCGCCGGCATTATGTTCTACAATAATATTATGCCCGTTACTAATTAATACGGCAACGGCATCGGGCGTTAAGGAAACACGGTTTTCCTGAAAAGCAATTTCTTTGGGAATACCAATTGTTACGCCATCTCGCTTTACTTTCACATCAAGCATTTCTACCTGTGTTTCGTAGCTGAACGATGTACTAATTAAAGGCTCTTTTTTACTCATTGGCGATGGAAGTAGTCTGTTTACAAAAAATGAATAGCAATGCATATTGTCTTACACCTGCATTGATAATTCGATTATAACATGGCTATAATTTTCTTATAGCAATGTTACTGTAATAAATTTAATATTTTAAATTGAATATATGGTGCTAAATAAAAATTAATTCGTCTTTATCTCTATCAATCGATCTCCGTTACCGGCAAGACTGATAAATACCGGTAAGGTGTTCTGGGGAAATAAGCCGGCAGCTTTTTCCGGCCATTCTACAAAACAATAAGAGCCGCTGTACAAGCAGTCTTCAATGCCAGCTCTTATGGCTTCTTCTTCATTTTGCAAACGGTATAAATCAATATGATAAATAAGTTGGGATTTATGTTGATACTCAAATTCATACTCATTTATAATAGAAAAAGTAGGGCTGCTTACAGCATCCTCAACGCCCAAATAATCGCACAAAGCATGTACCAACGTGGTTTTGCCGGTACCCATGTTACCATGTAATGCTATAACTTTATGGGGCTGAATTTGTTGCCATAACCACGAGGCCGTTTCTTTTATTGCTGCCAGAGAATATACTTTTTGCATAAGCCAAAGTTAGGCTTAGGATACAACATAAAACATATAATCAAGAAAAGGTTTAGTTTGATTTGCGTAGAATCTTTTGTGCTTTTTTGTAATTAGTATTGGTTTGGGGTACTTTTTGAGCATATTTTGCAGCCAGTTGTTTATTATCTGTTTTATAAGCTGCCAGTGCAGCAAAGAAATAACTATCCGCTGCGTAGGCTGAACTTCCTTTAGCAATTTTTTCGAATAAGGGCAACGCCATTGCGGGCTGTTTGGTTTTTAATAAAGTAATCCCATAATAGAAATTAGCAGTAGCATCATCCGGATGGGTCAAAGCAGCTTCTTTTAAATAAGGTAGTGCTTCTTTGTAATGAGCTTCATTAAATAATTGGGCTCCGGTGTTTGTGGTATTGGTTTCTCCGCGTACCAAAGCTCCGGGTATGGGAGCTACATCATAACTATCTATTCCTCCTCCGGGTATTAAAAATACGGCTATAATTATGGCAGCTGCCGCCATTGCCGTATAAATATATTTTTTGATTGATACTACCCTGCCTTTCGATGCCTGATGTTGTTCTCCAAAATACTTTTTTGTAAGAGGCTCCAGTGTATTAATGAGGGTAGGAATATGTTTTTCAGCAGCTTCATGCTTTTCTACAATTGCAGCCGTTAACAACCAATCCTCATAGTCTTTTTTAAGCAAAGCATCCTGCTGCAATTGTTGCTCAAACAATGCTTTTTCCTCAGCGTTCATTTCGCTGGATAAATATGCGTCTATTTGTTCAAAATGGGTCATGATGCTTTGTTGCTTTTAACTAGTGTTAATAATTCCGACATACAAACAGACTTCTTTTTTCTTAAATAACCATAGCTTACACCCAATTGTGTGGCCAGCTCTTCCTGCGACTTATTTGCATAAGAGGCAAGGATTATTTCCCGGCATCGCTCACTTATCTGCTGCATCATGGCCATTACCAGTTTTTCTTTTTCAAGTTGTTCTGCATTTGCATTAGCAACATTGTCTGTATCGTCGGCTATACTAGTATATCCATCGTCTAAGCTTTTTGTTACCCCTTTTGATTTGGTTTTTTTAATCTGGTTCAACCATTTTCTTTTACATACCAATAATAAAAAGGCTTCAAAGGGACAGGTAAGTATAAACTTGCCATCGGCAGACAATTTATAAATATCAATTAAAGCTTCCTGAAAAATATCGCCGGCTTCTTCAATGGAAGCGCCACGAGATGACAGATAGCCTTTTATACCGGGAGCATATTGCTCATATATCTCACTTATTAATGGATTGTTGTTTTTTTGTAAGGCTTCTATGTAACGCTGGTCAATATGCAATTCAATCAGTGGTTTCGCCAAAAATACGAATGTTAATTAATTTCAAGACATTATGTTTGATTCTGTCGAAAAAAAATCGTTTATTCATTGCAAACTTGTATAAGTAACATTTTAACATATATAAAAATATTTAAGGATAATTAATTTAGTCCGCATGAGCGGTAAGTTCTTTGAAAGTCTGAGGTTTAGTATTAACAATATTGGTCATTATTGACTTAAATATTGAAGATTCACGGTTTCTTCGGTTGGCTCTAAAACAGAATTCATCGAGGTATCGTTGAAAATGCTTTTCACTGCATTGGTGATGAACACCCCTTAACCATCCTTTCAGATTCATGATCTGTTGGTGGATCAGAGGAAAGTTTCTGCCGCCTTCACTTTTTTGCTGAACAGCATTTGTAAATCTTTCGGCAAGACTGTCATAGCTGGGATAAGCATCTGTAACCACTTTGGCATCAGGACAGATTTTACTTTCCATAACAGGGTAAAGGGTTTGCTTTTGATAGTTGTCGATTTTTTGACTGTACACCCTTCCAATCTGATGGCCATTTCTTACTTCTACCATGATCACAGCTTTTTTCTTTTTACCATCTGTACTACGACCGGGTTTGCCTGATTCAGGGCCGCCAACTACATATTCATCTACATGCACTTCGCCTGTTAACGGATGATGTTCTGAAGACTTCATAGCCTGTTGTAGCTTACGGTGAAACAACCAGGCTGTAGGTTGGCTCACACCAATTTCTTTAGCCAGCTCATAAGTAGACATCCCTTTTTTCTTACAATAGCGAAAAGCAGCATAAAAGGCTCTCTCAAGTCCAAACTTGAGATTATGAAAAACAGTATGAGCCGTTGCCGATTCATCGTAGCGGCAATTAGCACAGCGGCGACCATACTGATGATAACCTTTCGTGTATTGTTTACAGTTGCATTTACGGCATTCAAAACCGTTTTTCCATTTTATTTCAGCCAGATAAGCTAAACATGCTGCTTTGTCTGAAAACTGTTTGTGAAATTCAAACACATTATGAGTTGAAAACATAGCTAATATTTTTAGCTTAAAAATACTAAAATAATTAGACTTATCAAAGAGCTATTTTATTTATGCGAATAATCTTTATTATCCTATCTTTTTATATTTGATTGATAAGGAGATTGTGTTTTGTACTAAGCTAAATACACTTACCTATTGAACCTGCCTGTTAAAATATTTTTATCTTCATAAGGAAGTAACAAAATGTAATTGCTGTTTATATATTCTAAAAAGCTATCATGAAATATATTTTATTGCCGATTGTAACAATTTGTTTAATAAGCTACTTGCCAGCCTACGGGCAGGATGTTACGATGCCTTCTGATTCCTCCATAAATATTACTCAGGATAGCAATCGTGTTTCATTTTCGGTTAAGCTTCCCTCGCTAACACAAATTCCGGGTGCTCCAGCCCCGTTTTATACTTATTTATGGGATTTTGGCGACGGGCATTTCAGCACAGCTGAAAATCCGGTGCATGCGTACGGCAATCTGTCGGATTATGATGTACACTTATATGCTGTTAATAATTATGATGATGGTAAAAAACCTCAGCGAAAAAAAATAAAAGTAACAGTAGATAAAGCACCTCCTAAAAACATGGCGGCAATTTCTCCTGCAGAAAAAGATTTTTTTAAAGCTAACGGCATCTTTGAATTGAAATATAACTGCATGGCTAAACCTAATGATACAATGGTATTAATTGCCGGTTGGAAAAACACGGCACTTGAAAAAAATCAGGGCAAGCTGTATTTACTGGTTAATGAAAAAAGCTATGAACAGACTTGCTTTGATACCGTTGCTTTCCGATTTTATAATCAGGACTCTTTAGCTGTCCATACCATGATGGCTGCTCTAAATCCTTTAAGTTTGCTAACAGTTACCGAAAGCGGCAGCCCAGCATCAAATATTATACAAACCATCAATAATACGGCAGAAGCTCAATCGCTTTTAGCTAAAACATTTACGAGTTACAAAAATAGTTTTGAAATTGATTTGGGCGAAATGCAATCCGGCACAACCCAGTTTTCTTTTACCGAACTGTATGTAACCCCCGAGATGATTAAAGATACCAATGCTACATTGACCATTACAGGTGTGTATGTTCCTAAAAAGGGAAATCCTGTTATGCACCGGTTAAATATTCCGGTTGTTAATTCTCACGATCCCAATAAAATGAATTTAAATGGTGGCCGATTGTTTTACCGTTTTATTAAAAAACATCAACCATTAACGTATAAAGTACGTTTTCAAAATACCGGCGAAGGCCCGGCCAGAAAAGTAGCATTGGATATGACAATGCCCGAAACCTTAGACCCACAATCGATTACTGTTAAAGACATGTACCCTTATTGCCCACCTTGCGATAGTGTAGCAGATAAACGGGGATGCTGGGAAATAGTTAAAAATGAAAAGGGTGCCGTATTTACTTTTAACGGCATTTATTTACCGGGTACCAATCAAAAAGGTGTTGAAGATAAAGACAGTACCAAAGGCTTTATGCAGTTTGGTATTGTGAGTAAAAAACGATTAGAAAATAAACCCTTTAAAGCCCAAACAGCTATTTATTTTGATAAAAACGAACCCATTATTACCAATTATGCTACGGGCCGTTTTCACAAAGGTGTATCACCGGTAGTAATGGCCGGTTACGAAATAGGCTTTGGAAATGGTAAAGCGAGTAATGGTATTGTTACCGGTTTTGGTATTGCACCTATTGCACCGCGACTGCCCTATTTGCAGTTTGAGCTGTATTATAAACAGGGGCTTGCTACTACAACCAATACAACTTTGGTTAACAGGTCAGGAACAATTTTCGTTGACTCAATCAAACGAGAATTTCAATACGAAAATTTTGATTCGTCAGCCACTTATAGCATTAACCAAATAAAATTAATACCGGCTCAGTTACGCTATAATATTAATAAATATGTTTCGGTGGGAGCCGGTGCTATTGTAAGTGCCGATATGGGAGGTTATACCCAATCGAACAACATCTATAATCTTTTTGGGCTTAACTCACAAGGAACTACAACCCCCTACCAAATAAGTATAAGAGAAAAAATAAAATCTTTTTCTAATATTAAAGCCCGTCCTTTTTTCGATTTGCAGCTGGGTTTAGTAAAATGGGGACCGCATGTAGGGTTTAGATATTATTATTATGGTAAAGAAAACAGTTATGGTTTTATATATGCCGGTGTAAGATTTTAAATTTCTCTAAAAATAAATGGCTCAATATTATTCATGAACGACAAAAAAAAGGGTAAGGTATTAGCTCATAATAATAAATTAGTGCTGCTTTTATGGCTTCTACTACCTGTTCTTTTTTCTAATACTGCTGTAAATAAAGACTCTTTACAAAAAAATTATACCAAAAATAAAGAGCAGGATAATCTTGCCCAGTATGTAGATTTTTTATTTGATTATATTGATACCCATCCCCAAACGGTTATCAATCAGGACGATTCCTTAATGCAAACCCTATGGCGCGCTCCGGCTACACACGATGAAAAACTAAGTTATTATAACCTGCTTATCAATATGGCCTACCACCAACTTAGATACAGGCAAATACCGGCATCTATTAAATGGTATGAGCAGGCCTATCGTTTTTATGTACAAAATAAACAGGACAGCTCCTTAGAGCAGGAAATGTATTTTGAAGAATATGTAGGAAAGCCTTTAGGCAATAATTATACTCGTATGGGCGATTTTTCCAAAGCCCTGTATATTCAACAGGCAGCCATACAATCGGCCTATGAAAAAAATTTATTTGATATTTTACCCGGCTTATACGGTAATTTGGCCACTACTTATTTTCATGCACAACAATACGATTCTGTACAATATTATATTAATGAGGGTTTACAAATAACTGCGCCCCATCATCCCCAAATAATCAACCTCTACAACCTGAAAGCCGAAGCCTTTTTGGAAACTCAAAAAAAAGATAGTGCCGTTTATTGGAATCATAAAGCCATGACCATTACCGGTTATTTTGCTCACACTAATCCTGATGCAATTATTATAACTTATTTAGACAAAGCCAGAATACTCAATCAACAAAAAGCCAATACAGAAGCAATATCGTATTTACGCAAAGCCTGGAAACAGGCATCTCCGCAAAATATTGCCGAAAAAGTAGAAATAGCCATAGAAACCGGAAATGCTTTTTTATTAGCCAATAAAACAGATAGTAGTATAATATGGCATCAAAAAGCCCTTGATTTTTTTAATTTGAATGAAGAAGGGCTGTATCCCGATTTTAAAGTAACCACGGCTTTATTTGGTGTAGCAACAGCACTCTTGTATAAGAATCCTGATGCTGCTGCTGTATGGTACGAAAAAGCTGTTTTGAACGATTATTATACACAGCAGTTATTACCCACTTCAATCAATAGCCGTACAGCAGCCTACGCCAATAGCAAATACTCAGAGGTGGGCTTAGCACTTTACCACCAACTTTTTGACCAAACCGGAAACAAAGAGTTTTTAATAAAAGCCATGTGGCTGGCCGAGCTCTCTAAAGGGCGACAGTTAATAAGCGAGCAATTACGATCGCAACAATGGACAAGCGATTCCACCCTTGAAAAAAATAAAACCCTTACTGATGAATTAAAAGGCTTATACCTTAATCTGGCCGAAACAAAGGAGCCTCAGCTAAAAGAACAGATAAAGAATAAAATACAGGCATTGGAATACAACCTTAACCTCAACGAAAACAGCTATGCGCATTTATTAGAAGCTCCTTCCTATAATAAATTTAAATCATGGCTGAACAAGGCTTCTAAAACAAACGCTGTAAGTAGTTATTATTGGGGTACATCTTATATTTATTGCACCCATTTTCAAGGCACTCAGTACACCCATTTTTTAGATACACTGCTACAAAAGAACAAAGAGGCAATAACCACATTTACACAAAAATATTTTTATAACGGCCCGGGGTCTTTTAATAACAACCCTGCCGATTATTACCGTCAATCCAATCGTTTATTAGAACAGTGGAAACCTTGGTATGCAAATACAAGCACCTTAGTATATGTTTCTCCCGACGGGCCTTTACATGCTTTACCTTTGGAGGCCTTGTGTACCAATCCTTTGCAACCTACCTATTTTGGCGAGCAGGCAGCCATTGTATATAGCTTTTCTTTTTTGCAATATATTTTACCTCAACTTCAAACCAGTAAAAAACCCGCGGTTCATATTTTTACGTTAGAACAACCTCATCTTGGCTTTGAGCCGCTACCGGAATCGGGCGTAGAGCGAAAATTTTTGACCCGGCAATTTAAAGCCCTCTCACTTAATGCCGCATCTACAACAAGCAATGAGTTTCTCAATACTCTCCAATCGGGAAATATTATACATTTTGCATCACATGCCGTAGGCGGACAATCGGCAAATGAGAATTACCTGGTTTTAAAAAACAAACTATACTTGGGAGAGTTACAATATATTACAGCTCGTTGTCCGTTATTGGTGCTGGCTGCCTGCGAAACCGGTTCCGGCGTTTTACAAAAGGGCGAAGGGCTTCAAAGCTTAGGAAGAGCTTTTATAAGTAAAGGAGTGGGTGGTGTAATTGCTACCCGCTGGCCTGTTGATGATATGGCAGGATCGGAAATACTCAAATATTTTTACAACCATCTAAAAAAAGCCCAGCTGCCGGCACAGGCATTACAACAAGCACGACAGGAATATATTAAAACCCAATCGTCCGTTGCTGCTAAAAATCCATGGCTTTGGGCTGCTTTTGTTTATCAGGGTTTAAACCAAGAAGTAACACCGGCTCCAAAATCTTATTGGTGGGTTGTATTATTGATTGCCGGGGTGGTAGCACTAACATTTATTGTAAGAAAAAAAATTACCAATATTTTCAGTTAAAAAAATATTTCGGCTTTTGGGGTAACAAAATATCCGTGTTGTTTATATACCTGTAAATAACATTTTTAAACAACAAAAAAAACGGATATGAAAAAAATTAATTTAATAACAGCCCTTTTTGCATTAGCGATTATAGGCTTCGCCTCCTGTAAAAAAAGTGATGTAAACAATCCACAAGACTACAATAATGCAGCAGACCTTCAAAAAATCCAGAAATTTTTTGATGAACACAAACCCAAATATGAAAGTTTTACTTTGGATGCATCTACAGGTGGTACCATTACACTCGCCAGTGGTACAAAAATCACTTTTGCCCCTAATTCTTTTTTGAAAAATGGAGTGCCTGTTATTGGTAATGTAAATATCTCGGCATTAGATATTTTAAAGCCAAGCAGCATGATTTTGGGCGATAAGCCAACCGTTACAAATAATGGTGAAATGTTGGAGTCTTTTGGAGAAATTAAAGTAGATGCCCAACAAAACGGCGTGGCCTTACAACTGAACAATGGTAATACCGATGGTGCCGCGGGTGCTGCGGTGGCATTAGCTGTGGGCCCTGGTAAACAAAATCAAAGAGACGGATTCCCTATTTGGGACGGCGATACAACTATTTCTCAAACAACCAGTGGGTATAACCACGAAAATCAAATGGTGAGCGTTACTACACAGGTAACCATAAAAAAGGGAATGGACTGGACAGAAATTCCCGGACAAATGGGTTATACCGATGGCACTACCAGCTATTTTAATTTAGATTCTTTAGGCCAGTGGAGAAACTGTGATGCCTTATATAATGATACCCGCCCTAAAACAACTGTTTTAGGCTATTTCGGGAACCTGTTTAACGCAACAAACAGCAGTTACATGGGTCAGGAACCCAGCATGTTATTCTATAAAACAAAAGGCACCAATACACTGGTAAAACTGTACAATACAATTTTTAATCCTATTGCCGGTAAAGAAGGATTCTTAAGCTACCAAAATACTATGCCAATTGGTTCTGAAGGCACTTTCTTGGCCATCACCACTAAGAACAATAAGTTTTATGCCGAAATGAGAGATGTTACAATTGGCAGTCCTGCATCAGGCAATAATTATGTAGGATATACTTTCAATTTCACCGAAGTTTCAGAAACACAATTATTAAACCTTATCAATCAAATGAACACCAAATAAGTCGTTGTTACCCTTTGAAAAAACCCGATTTTTAATCCTTTCCTTCTTAATACCATTAATCTATGAACAACCCACGAGCCGGATTTTTTCCGGCTCTTTTGTGCAACATGGTTGAATTTATAAACTTACTTTTTGCAACGGTGTTAAAATAATAATCGTACGCTTGCCTTCTTATCAAACAACCATCAATTACCTTTGATTGTTATTTTACAAATATGGATACAAAAGATAAAATTTCCTGGAAGGTAGAGGGTATGACCTGTGCCAATTGCGCATTAACGGTTAATAAATATATAGAGAAACAGGGCGGCGTTGATGTAAAAGTAAATTTTGCAACAGGCGATGTGAGCTTTATTCCTACAAGCAGCACAATGGCCGATAATGTAGTTAAAGGCATTCATAATTTAGGCTATCATGTAAATACAAATAAAGAGCATGAACATCAACATGAAAATCATGCAACGGTAAGTAAAGGATTTTTAAAAACTACCATGCAAAGGTTTTGGTTTTGCCTGCCCTTTACTTTAATTCTTATGTTGCACATGATTCCCGCCCTACAACATAGTTGGTTAATGCAACCCTGGATTCAGCTTGCGCTTTGTTTACCCGTATTTTTAACAGGCATGGTATATTTTGGTAGCAGTGCTATCCGTAGTTTACGCAATGGTATGCCCAATATGGATGTGCTGATTACTTTGGGTGCTTTGGCCGCATTTGTATATAGCTTATATGGCACCATCACCAACCAGCATGACTATATTTTTTACGAAACCGCAGCCACCATTATTACATTAGTATTTTTGGGTAATTATATTGAAGAGCTGGCCGTTAATTCCACTCAAAAACAATTAAAGCAATTGGCAAAATCGCAGGTAGTAATGGCCAATATGATTACTTATGATGAAAACCATGAAGAGCATATCTTTCCTATAGAAAATAAAGACTTACGTACGGGTGATTTAATATTAATAAAAAGCGGCGAGCAGGTACCAGCGGACTGTAAAATTCTTTGGGGCGATGTGAGCGTGAACGAGGCTATTATTACCGGAGAGAGTGTGCCTGTGAGCAAACAATCAAAAGATAAATTAATAGGTGGCAGTCTTATTGTTGATGGTACAGTAAAAGCTCAGGTAACAGCCGTTGGGGACAATACTGTACTTTCCGGTATTGTTAACATGGTAAAAGAAGCCCAAGGGGAAAAGCCGCCTGTGCAAAAAATGGCTGATAAAATTAGTGCGGTTTTTATCCCTGTTGTTATCGGTATTGCTATTGTTACACTTATTGTAAACTGGTTTATTTTAAAAGAATTTACTCCATCTTTAATGCGGGCAATAGCGGTACTTGTTATAGCCTGCCCCTGTGCTATGGGCTTGGCCACTCCTGCTGCCATTGCTGTGGGATTAGGCCGTGCGGCACGTAATGGTATTTTATTCCGCAATGCCACCAGCCTCGAAAATTTTAAAGATATTAAACAGGTGGTGTTTGATAAAACCGGAACGCTGACAACCGGAGATTTCTCCATCAGCTTATTTAAAATTACTGACAATTCCCTATCAGAAGAAGATTTTAAACGGATAGTATATTCTATTGAAAAATACTCTAATCATCCCATGGCTAAAAGCCTATCAACAGACTGGAAAACCGGTAACGAAATAAGATGGCAAAAAATAGAAGAAATTAAAGGTAAAGGCATGCATGCAACAGATAAGGATGGCAACGAATACTGGGCAGGGTCATATGATATTGCCGAGCAATTAACAGGCGATAAAACGCATAATATATATATTGCCAAAAACGGCCAATTAGTAGGAACAATTGATTTAAAAGATGAACTAAGGCCGGAAGCTAAAGAGGTAATCCGATATTTTCACAGTCAAAACATTAAAACTATATTACTAAGTGGCGACAGGCAGGAAAAAGCTGATCTGATAGGTAAAGAATTAGGTATAGACGAAATAATTGCCGAAAAAACGCCGGAAGAAAAATTACAAATTATTGCACAAAAAACCGCCGAAATGCCTACCGCTATGGTGGGTGATGGCATTAACGATGCCCCGGCATTAGCAAAAGCCACCATTGGCATTAGCATGAGCGATGCGTCGCAAATTGCTATACAGTCAGCACCGGTTGTGCTCATGAATAATGGTATAAAAAACCTGCCAATGGCATTGGGTTTAGGCAAGCACACTTACAAAACCATTAAAGAAAATCTGTTCTGGGCATTTGCTTATAATGTTATAGCCATTCCGGTTGCCGCTTTAGGTTTTTTAACGCCTCAGTTTGGCGCATTAATTATGGCTTTCAGCGATGTTGTCTTAGCTATAAACAGCAGTAGGTTATTGGTAAAAAAAGTGGTTTGATAGGATGCTGATAACTACCAGCGTTGATGTATTTATTTCCTTTCTGTATGATTTTGATAAGTTGTGCAACAATCCGTTCACAATAGCAGAAAAATAATTGAAAGCAGCGATTAAGCCTCTCTGAATATCGTCAAAATAAATTGAAAATACAACCTATTACACAATAGCTTGGTAGCGGTATTCAATGTAAATCACATTTAACAATTATTATTATTTTGCTCCTACGGAGTTGTGCCATCACCCAATAATGTCATATTAAATATGGAACTCGAAAAAATATATCCACAATTACCATTGGCAATAAGCCCCAGAGAGGCAACATTATAACAACAACTAAGTGCTATTTTTGTCATTTATGCATCTTAATAAATAATATGTCCACACAGCAAAAGAATTCGTATGAGATAGGCGCAACGTCTTTTAAATTAGGATGCATTGGTTTTGGAAAATTTTTGATGCCTTATTTCCCACAATTTAAATCGACATGATTTTGGTGCCGGAGCTGGCTTTAGGATATACCCTGTACAACAAAAAAAGCCAGCTTTTACCTTGGCTCTGATGCCATCTTTCATAATAGTACAAACATACGCGGAACGCTTCCTGAAGATAGCACCAATATTTACGCCCGTACTATAAAACAAAATCGCAATCAGATATTGGTGAATTTTTTTCAGGCGGGTGTAGTTTTTCTAACTAAATCTCGTTATTGTTTTGATATTGGGTTTTCTATGGGACCGGATATTGTATTAGGAGATAGAAATGTTACCATCAATAATGAGCCATATAAAATAAAATCTGCTCCGGCATATTTTTTGGGAAGATTCGTTGTTGGACGTAAGTTTTAATTTTGATTATAAAACATAATGCAAAAAAGTATTTTCTAAAATTTATAATAAAAAATAGTTAATCCTGTTATGGTAAGTTGTATGATCTCATAGCCCCCGTAGGGGCATAATATTAATAAAAAAATAAAAACCATTGTTACCAAGCTCCGTAGTAGCGGTATTCATAATAACAAAAACACCCAATGGCAAACACATATACCCAATTATATATACACATTGTGTTTTCGGTAAAAGGTAGACAAAACCTGATTCAAAAAACTTGGAAAGAAGAATTGTACAAATACATCTGCGGCATTGTAAGTGGGAAAGAGCAAAAGGTATATGCTATAGGAGGCGTTTCTGACCATATTCATATACTGGTTAGTGTAAAACCCAATATTGCCCTGTCAGATTTAGTGAGAGACATCAAAGCCAATGCCTCAAAATGGATAAATGAGAAAAGATTTGTATCTGGGAAATTTCAATGGCAGGAAGGTTTTGGGGCATTTTCCTATGCAATTTCGCAGCTTGATAACGTTATAGCATACATCAATAATCAGGAGCAGCATCATAAAAAGAAAACGTTTAAAGAAGAATATGTAGAAATGCTGCAAAAATTTAATGTTGATTATGATGACAAATATCTTTTTGAATGGATTGAATAATATCGCTCCTAAGGAGCTATTTGATTGCACCCCTTACGAGTTATTATTATTCCGCTCCTACAGAACTAATGCTTCAATATAGAAAAACCAGATAGTTGAATTTCTGCACCAACTCTTCAGCATTATCAATAGACGAAATAAAAATTGTGGAAACAGGATAACTACAGCTCCGTAAGAGCGTAATATTAATAGAAAAGGTCGTTTACCATCGTCAGCTCCGTAGGAGCGGCATTGATTACAAGATAAATATTCGTTTATACCTTATGGCCTGATTAAAAAAGAAAGGTAAAATTTGTTTATTATCGTATGTAGCATACAATATGAGATTTTACCTTTCTGCATCAAATCAGCCAAACCAATTCTCCAAAATTAAATTGCTCTTCTAACCCATGATGCACAGTCAATTGGCCGTTCTCAGTTACGCCTTTAATGGTTGTTTCAAATACTCTGCTATCTTTTTTTAACCGAACGGTTTCGTTTCTTTTATACAAATAACGATTATATTCGGACAACAATCCTTCAATGTCCGGGTTTTTATCAACACCCGAAGTCCATCTTTCAAATTCCTGTAGTAACCCCTGTTGTAAACTTTTTGCTAATGCCACACAATCGTAATCAATACCCGTAATTTGTTTTAAAGAAGTTGGATTAGGCAGTGCTGGGTCAAAAACGGTTTGGTTAATATTTAGCCCCATACCTACAACGGCATATTCCCATTTATTGCCGGCAATAATGTTTTCAATGAGTATGCCACCTGCCTTTCTGTCTTGAAAATAAATATCATTAGGCCATTTAACAACAAAATTTTGAACGGTAATTTTTTCTAAAAACCGCCTTACAGCCAAAGCTGCAATAGCTGTAAAAGCAAACTGGTTATGTATTTGTAATGGCCGGGGAGCAATAACTACGCTCATTTGTATATTTTGTTTTGCTGCAGATGACCATTTTTTTCCTCGCTGCCCCTTTCCCTGTAATTGCTCATGAGCAAAAACACATAATCCGTGGGTCTGCCGCTCCGTCAGTTTTTGGCTTCTAAGCAGGCTAAGGGCATAATTATTGGTACTATCTACACTTAATAGCTCAATAAAGCGGTCTTTTTGCAAATTATCTTCGTATTTATGTGCCAATTATTGTTATTTTTGAGCAAATTAAATAATTTAGGTTAAAGGAAAATCAAGAAAGCCTTTAACTCATCATTTTTAAAAAAAATCTACTATTTGGAACCACTGGAATCGCTAATTAAACGCAGTAAAAAAGGTGTAACAAGGCTTACTAAAAATTCTATTATTTTAAAAACCATTATTGCTGCCATTCAGGAAAAAAAAGGTGAAAATATTGTTTCTTTAGATTTAAGAAAAATTACAGAAGCTGTTTCCGATTTTTTTATTGTTTGCGAAGCTTCCAGTCAACCGCATGTACGTGGTATTGCAGAAAACATTGAACAACGAGTGAAAGAAAATATAGGCGAAAATGTTTTTCATAAAGAGGGGTTTCAAAATTTAAACTGGGTACTGTTGGATTATGTAAATGTGGTAGTGCACATTATGTTGCCCGAAAGCCGTAAGTT
Organism: Niabella sp.; assembly: GCA_047975735.1. GTDB lineage: Bacteria > Bacteroidota > Bacteroidia > Chitinophagales > Chitinophagaceae > Niabella. The sequence goes on along the minus strand of JBKEEB010000004.1, from coordinate 37,142 downwards.
TTATGCCTTGGAAGAAATGTGGAATGATGCCCAATCTGAAGAACATGAATAAAATTACCCGATAAAATAATGGTAATAAACAGCTAATTACAAATGTTTTAAACCATTTAAAATAGTTCCCAAAATGGTTTTTCACAAAAATCAAACATATAAATAAACAAAAAAGGTGCTTTTTACCTTATATTGTATCAATCATAAAAAATATGTCGCAGCAGAATTATAATAAGCAGGAAAAAAATAACAATCCATTTTCACCTAATAAAAATCCGCAGCAACCCGGAGCGCCCAAAAAAGGCCCAAAGTTTGGTGGTTATTGGGCATTTATAATCATATTAGCTATTATGTTAGGTTTTCAGTTTCTGAATCCTATGGGCGAGAGTAGCAATGAAACCAACATGAACGAATTTTTACAAATGGTAAAAAAAGGCCATGTTGAAAAATATGAGATTGTAAACAACGACAGGAACGTAAAGGTTTGGATAAAAAAAGACAGTATAAAATACTATCCCGAACTGCGTGGAGCCGAAGCCCCTAAAAATGCACTGATTGTATCTAACACACCTAATTTAGAGTTTAAAATAACCAGCGGCGATAATTTTCAGGAACAAATGGCCACCTTTTTTAAAGATAATGCAACGGTACAACCACCAAATTATGAAGTATCGGAAGCCAGTGATTTCTTTGGCAGAATGATAGGAATGATTCTCCCGTTTTTACTAATTATTGGTATATGGATATTGATGATGCGTAAAATGAGTGGTGGTGCCGGTGGCCCAGGTGGTGCCGGTGGTATTTTTAGCATAGGAAAATCTAAAGCCACTTTATTTGATAAAGGCACTAAGGTAAACATCACATTTGCTGATGTAGCCGGACTGGATGAAGCTAAAGTTGAAGTGATGGAGATTGTAGATTTTCTTCGTAATCCTAAAAAATATACCAGCCTGGGTGGTAAAATCCCTAAGGGAGCTCTTTTAGTAGGCCCTCCCGGAACCGGTAAAACCCTTTTGGCCAAAGCAGTTGCGGGGGAAGCCCAAGTACCCTTCTTTAGTTTAAGTGGTTCCGATTTTGTAGAAATGTTTGTAGGAGTAGGTGCCAGCCGGGTAAGGGACTTATTTAAACAAGCCAGAGAAAAAGCACCTTGTATTATTTTTATTGATGAAATTGATGCCATTGGACGTGCCCGTGGTAAAAACGCCATGATGAGTAATGATGAGCGCGAAAGCACCCTTAACCAAATGCTGGTAGAAATGGATGGTTTTGGTACCGATTCGGGCATTATTGTATTGGCAGCAACTAACCGGCCTGATGTTTTAGACTCTGCACTTTTACGCCCCGGTAGGTTTGACAGGCAAATTGCAATTGACCAGCCGGACTTAGTTGGCCGCGAAGCTATTTTTAAAGTACATTTAAAAGATATTAAAATTTCCGAAACCTTAGACGTGCATAAACTGGCCGAACAAACACCCGGTTTTGCCGGTGCTGATATTGCCAATGTATGTAATGAAGCTGCACTAATTGCAGCCCGTAAAGGCAAAACAGCTGTGGATATGCAGGACTTTCAGGATGCTGTAGATCGTGTGATTGGCGGTTTGGAGAAGAAGAATAAAATCATCTCTCCCGAAGAGAAAAAAATAATTGCCTACCACGAAGCAGGTCATGCTATTTGCGGATGGTTCTTAGAACATGCTTATCCTTTGCTGAAAGTAACTATTGTACCCCGCGGTACTGCCGCTTTGGGCTATGCCCAATATACGCCTAAAGAGCAGTATTTGTATAATACAGATCAGCTTACTGATCAAATATGTATGACACTTGGTGGCCGTGCCAGCGAAGAAATTTTCTTTGATAAAATTTCAACCGGTGCACAAAATGACTTGCAGCAGGTTACCCGTATGGCATATTCAATGGTTACTATTTATGGTATGAACCCCAAAATAGGCAACGTAAGTTTTTACGACCCGCATCAGGAAACATCCTTTACGAAACCTTATAGCGAAGAAACATCTAAATTAATTGATGAAGAAGTAAGAAGTTTGATAGATGTTTGTTACGAAAGAACCAAACAACTTTTAACGGAGCGAAAAGCCGAAGTACAAAAGCTTGCAGAATCCTTGTTAGAAAAAGAAGTACTCTTTCAATCGGATGTGGAAGCATTAGTGGGAAAAAGACCACAGGATGAAAAGAAAAAACCGGTGGAAGAAGAAATTGTACAACCAACAGGAGAAGTATCAGCCGGCGTACCACCATATGACAGCGATATTACCAACCATTCCTTAAATACATAATTTATTAGATGATGGCTTCAAATGCAAAAGATACCATTCTAAAAAAAATGAGAGAAGCCCTGATACAGCCCACCCCTATCCCTTTTCCAAAAAGCGAAGGGCAGTCATCAATTTTTGTACCCTTAAATCAGGAAATAGAAGTAGAATTTGCCGAAAAGTTTACGGCATTGCAGGGCAAATTTGCTTATTGCCTTAACCAACAAGATTTTACCAAACAGTTCAACTCCTTAGTAGTAGAACAAAACTGGAATAAGGTTTATTGTATTGAAGACAACCTGAAACCTTTGTTGGGAGAAGGATATTCAGAAAATAATTCTTCTATTAACCTGGCCGACAGCGACGTGTCCGTTACAGGTTGCGAGTATTTGGTAGCCCGTACCGGAAGTATAGTAATGACGGCAGCCCAGCAAAGCGGCCGTAATACAAGTGTATATGCACCCGAGCATGTGTGCGTGGCTTATGCCAGCCAACTGGTGTATGATATAAAAGATGCCTTAGAAGGTGTTAAAGAAAAATACGGCGATCAAATACCTTCGTTAATAACGTTTGCCACAGGCCCCAGCCGTACTGCAGATATTGAAAAAACACTGGTAGTAGGAGTGCATGGCCCTAAAGAGGTTTTTGTTTTTTTAATAGATGACAGTAGCCAGTAAATTATGATGCCAATTCAAATTGCCATTTTTGCCAGCGGCGCAGGTAGTAATGCACAAAAAATTATTGACCATTTTCAATTTTCCGATACAATACAAATTGCTTTGATTGTTTGCAATAAACCCGATGCCGGTGTGTTGCAAATAGCCGAAAAAGAAGGAATAGATACCCTGATAATTAAAAGACAGCAGTTTTTTAACGGAGATGCGTATTTACCGCAATTATCTGCAAAAAATATTCGGCTAATTGTATTGGCCGGTTTTTTATGGAAAATACCCACGGCACTTATTAATGCTTTTCCTCAAAAAATAGTAAATATTCATCCGGCCTTATTGCCAAAATTTGGAGGTAAGGGCATGTACGGTCATTTTGTACACGAAGCAGTTATTGCAGCCAAAGAGCCGGAAAGCGGCATCACCATACATTTTGTAGATGAACAATATGACCATGGTGCTACTATTTTTCAGGCAACCTGTGCTGTAACAGCAACTGATACACCGGAAACACTTGCAAACAAAATTCACGCTTTAGAACATAAATATTTCCCTTCCGTTATAGAAAAACTAATTGGATAACCACATATTTGTTTTAATAACAGAATACTTGTTCAAAGCTTTTACAGCTCTTAAATACTATGTTTATAAATCTTTTGCATTCTATTTGCATTTTCTTTACTTGCTTTGTCGTCCAATAAGGTATTAGTTTGATTAGAAATATAATTATATTATTGATTGGGTTTTTTTGCATCAGCAAACAAAGCGTAGCACAGGTTACTGTAAAAGGTATGGTTATGGATAGCACCGGTCAATACCCTATACAAGCTGTGTCGGTAATTTCTTCCCGCGGTAGCGGAACCACTACAAATGCTAACGGGCTATACAGTATTACTTTAAACGAAACAGATTCTGTATGGTTCAGTTACCTGAACAAGCCTACAAGAAAATTTGCCGTAAAAGATATTAAAACGCCATATGCATTTAATATCTCCATTCAAACCTATATTCCTGTTTTGCCCGAGGCTAAGATAAGAAGTAGGGATTACAGAAGAGATTCTTTGCAAAACAGAGAGGATTATGCAAAAATTTTCGGCTTTCAAAAACCGGGAATATCTGTTGTATCCGGTAATGGAAATGTGGGCATAGGGTTAGAAGATTTAATCAATTCGTTTAAATTCGGAAAGAATAAACGAACAATGGCGTTTCAAAACCGGCTAATTGCGCAGGAGCAGGATGGGTATGTTAAACACCGTTTTAGTAAATTACTGGTTCGCCGCCTTACCGAAGAAACCAATGATACTATTCTTAACAGGTTTATGCTAATGTATCAGCCATCGTATTTGTTTACCGCCCGGGCAGATGATTATACCTTTTATAAATATGTAAAAGACTCTTGGGCTCGTTTTCAACAAGGGCTTAGGCCTACACCCATTTGGCGCGAAGGGGGCAATGGTACTTTTTAATTCCCCTAATCACATCTTCTCCAAAATAATAAGTTATTATCCCGTATTATTCTATCGACAGTAATTCCGTTTTACCGGATTTAAATTGGGTTTTCACCACACCAAATCCGGGAACAAACCATTCGGTACACGATTGTTGTATAGGAATAGGTATTCCCATATTTATCACCGTTTTTGAATCGTAAGTAATTTTATAAGCATCCCAACTACCTGCCGGTGTAGTAACTGACTCTTTAGCAGCAACAACACGATTTGTAATACGGATGCTTACAGAAGATTTGAGGCCTTTTCCCATTTCTATATCCATATTCATGGCACCGTCTTCCAATGTTTGCCCGGTTTTTAAAGAGGATGGATAATTTAAGAAAAATCCGGATCCCTCTACATTTGCAGATTGTAATTGCGGTGATTGTGCTATCATTACAGACATATCAATCATCAACTCTCCACCCTTACATTGCATATTACTGGTTGCTTTGTTTAACTCCTTGCCTTTACTATCATAAACGCTGGATTTTATGGTTGCCGAACTTGCGCCGTTTGATTGTGAAACCTTTTCTACTTGATAAATAACCTTTCCTTCGGCTTTACCTTTTTTATTGAAAAAACCCATGGTAATGGTTTTCCCAGACTTAAAATAGTAGTAGTTGCAATTTTGCGAATGGAGTGCAGATGTACTTATAAAACCCAAAAAAACATAGAGGATAGCAATCTTTATAACTTGTGTTTTCATACTACAATATATAAAAACAAAATGGTTTTTTCCATCCCTTAATCATGTGATATAGAAATAACGAATGCCGGATAAATTAAGAAGTGGGTTTGATTACGATCTTTACTGATTTCACTCTGTTTCTTTCGGCCTCTAAAACAGTAAATTCAAAATCGCCGGATTCCAACACATCACCTACTTTTGGTAATTTACCCGAAAGCTCGTTAATTAATCCTCCTATTGATTCATTCTCACCTCTTATTCCTTCAAAGGTATCGGCAGGTATGCCCATTGCTTTGCAAATATCGTGTAGCATGGTGCGCCCTTCAAAAACATAGGTATGTTCATCTACTTTGTTTGCAAGGTTTTCTTCATTATCAAATTCGTCCTTAATATCGCCTACTACTTCTTCAATAATATCCTCCATGGTAACAATGCCGCTGGTGCCGCCAAATTCATCTACCACAATAGCAAAATGAATTCTTTTTTGTTGAAAATCTGTTAACAGGTCTTCTATTAATTTAGATTCGGGTATAAAATACGGTGCGCGAATTTTACTGTGCCAATCAAACCCAGAATTGTTTTCATACAAATGTTCCACCAAGTCTTTAGTATTTAAAATGCCAACAATTTCGTCTAAGTTGTTTTTATACACAGGTAGGCGGGAGTATTGTACTTCGTTAATAGCGGCCACAACTTTTTCCATAGGTAGGGCATAATCAATACCACTAACATACAAGCGACTACGCATAACAGTTTTTACAGAAATTTTTCCAAATTTCACTATCCCTTTCATTATGTTTTTTCCCTCGGGCGAAATTTCGTCATCGCTTTGTATATCAATAGCCGCATCTAATTGCTGCATATTTTTTTCCTCAGCCTTATTGGCACCCACGCCCCGGCTAAGGCTGTCGCCAAACGATACTAACCAGCCGCTAATACGGCCGAATAAAAAATAGAACGCCTGTACAATCATTATTAAAAAAGGCCATTCATATACAAATCTTAAATTATTTTGAGATGCCCATACGCGCGGAAAAATTTCTACTAAGAACAGTAGTACTAAGGCTATTAATAAAAATTTTAGAAAAATAGATAGTGTACTGTGTAAGTACTCGTTAGGCACATACTCATTAATAAGATAATTGGCTAAAACAATGATGCAGATATTTACCAGTGTTTTTGATATGAGCATGGAAACAAATACGGCTTTAGGCTCTCGTAGCAATTCCAGTATTTGCTTTGCCGATGCTTGCTGTTTGGTTTTAAGCACATCCACATCTTTTTCTTCTAAAGAAAAAATGGCGGCTTGCGTACCGGAAATGGCAAATGAAAAAATAATCAATATCAAAAGCCCTACAACTAATAGCGTGGTGTTTAGTGTGCCCTCAGAAAGTTGGGCTAATATCATGTGTTGATGTATGGATAATAAAAAATCAGGGTTCAAAATGTTTGATTTGATGAATAATTTTTAGGTATAACCAAATTAATATGATACAGGATCTACACCTTCCATATCCTGCTGCGAGTTGTCTTCATGGTCATCCTGATGGCCTGCATGGTCACTTTTTTTATCAAGCATAATCAAATTTTCGCCCACCACTTCGGTAACGTATTTTTTAACACCGTCCTTATCATCCCAGCTTCTGGTGCGCAAGCGTCCCTCAATATATACAAGACTTGATTTATGTAAAAATTTTTGTGCCAGTTCTGCCAAACCACGCCATAAAACCACGGTATGCCACTCTGTTTGTGATATAAGTTTGCCACTCCTGTCTTTAAAGGTTTCTGTAGTAGCTAAGGGAAATTTTGCTACGGCAATATTTCCTTCCAGTATTTGCACATCCGGGTCCTTACCTAAATTTCCTATCAGCATTACTCTGTTAACGCCTCTCATATATTATGTATTTATCTGTTTTGCTTTAATCATTTCGCTAAAGTTCCAACTAAAATTAAATTTTTTTAACTGATTGAAAAAAATTAATCTGCAAGAAAGCTGTTCCCGTAAAAATCGTTAATAATCTTAGGGAATGCTATTTCCTTCATATTACGCTTTTTTACCCATTTATATAATAAGCCAAGTTCGGGCTTTTTTTGGGGTTTTACATGTACAAAAACCGCTTTAATTGTTTGATGTGTAAGTTTTTGGGTAATTACATCACTATAGCTTTGTATGGAATCGGATTTTTGTAACCAACCCTGCTTTATGGCAATAGGTATTATTTTTGTATAGGGCTGCGGCTTTTCAACTTCTATCAGGGGGAATTGGTATAAATGTTGCCAAATATCTTTTGCCACTCTTTCTTGTATGGCCCAAGCATTGTTATACTCAACTATAAAAAAGTAAAAAAACCGTGTTTTTACTTGTATTTTTTTTGCTTTTACCGGCAAATCTTTAACCCTACCCAACTTGTATGCCATGCAGTTTTTTTGAAAAACGCATGTTGTACAAAGTGGTGTTTGCGGTTTACATACTGTGGCACCAAAATCCATTATAGCCTGATTATACTCCCCGGGGTTCTTTTTGTAAAGTAACGACTGGGCCATTAGTGTAAACTCTTTTTTCCCCGCCGGTTCATCAATTGGCGTAACAATTCCAAACACTCTGGCCAATACCCTGTACACATTGCCATCCAATACGGCAAAAGGTAAATTAAACGCAAAGGAAGCAATGGCCGCAGCTGTATAAGTTCCTATACCTTTCAGTTTTATAATATCTTCATATGAGCTCGGGAATACGCCATTCTTTTCAAAAGCAATGTGTTTGGCGGTAGCTATAAGGTTACGGCAGCGTGAATAATACCCCAACCCTTCCCATAATTTAAAAATTTTATTTTCGGGTGTTTGGGCTAAAACTGTAATTGTAGGAAAATTGTATATAAATTTTTTGTAATATATTAATCCTTGCTCCACGCGTGTTTGTTGTAAAATAATTTCACTTAACCAAATTTTATAAGGGTCCTTTTCGCCCTTCCAAGGCATAGTTCTTGTGTTTTTTTGATTGTTCCATTTTAATAAAAGGGTAGTGAAATGGTTGGAAAACAAGTTGGTATGTATTAAATTTGTCAAAATTCAAGTTTAGTTTGATTGTAAATTATACTTTGGATTAATAATTGATGTAAGAATGATAGTACTTTCTATTATTTTAAAACATTTTTAATTATTCATGTAAACACTTAATCACAATAATTATGCGCAAAGCAGATTTGGTAAACAAAATCTCTGACAAAACAGGTATCCCCAAGGTGGATGTTTTGGTTACACTTGAAACAATGTTTAAAGAGGTGAAAGACACGCTTGCTTCAGGTGAAAACATTTACATCAGGGGCTTTGGCAGTTTCATAACTAAAAAAAGAGCTGCTAAAATTGGCCGTAATATAAAGAAAAATGTTGCGGTACATATTCCTGAACATTACATTCCTGCCTTTAAACCGGCAAAAGAATTTACTGCAGAAGTTAAAAAGCTAAAAGAACCCAAAACTGATAGTGGTCCTGGCGAAGATGCTGATGATTAGCCGTTATTACCCCTTTTAACAATTAACCTGCCGCTTTACATATTTACACTGGTATTCCTACATACCGGTAGGGAAATGTTATTGAATTTTATATAAAGCTGTTAAATTATGAACTTTTTTGTTTTGATGAGGTTATTTTTGTAATTCTTTTTATTCAACAATGAAGAAACCTCAATTTATTACGATAGTGGTTGGTATAGTAGCTTTGGTGCTACTATTTATTTTTGGCAATACCGTATCCCGGCAAAAACATGGCCCGAATGATGGCCATGACCATTCTACACAAAATAATGATAATCAAACTATTGAGTCTGATATTTCAGTAGATAGCTTGTTAGCGGTTTCTAAAAAAACGCTTCCGGCATCGCAAAGTGTACGTTTAGATTTATTGGAAAAATCCATTACCCGTGGCGATGTTAAAGAACAGCAAAGCCATATTTATCATCAGTTAGCCAATTTTTGGCGTGATACCGGCAGAAACTTTATTCCCTACGCCTGGTACACAGCCGAAGGCGCAAGATTGGAAAATTCAGAAAAAAGTCTCACCTTTGCAGGCCATCTGTTTTTAAACGGGTTGCAACAGCAAGAAAATCCCGAGCTTAGAAGGTGGATGGCCATACAGGCTAAAGACCTGTTAGATAGATCTTTGATTTTGAATCCTAATAATGATTCTTCTAAAGTGGGAATTGGAGCTGCATATCTTTTTGGAGGTATATCGCCAGCACCGATGGAAGGAATCAGTAAAATAAGAGAAGTGGTTGCTAAGGATAGCACCAACATTTACGCACAAATGACACTGGCTACTGCCTCGCTTATGAGCGGACAAAATGATAAAGCAATGGAAAGGCTGTTAACTGTAGTGCGGTTAAATCCCCAAAATGCTGAAGCAACATTATTATTAGGAGATTTATTTGAAAAAAAAGGTGATAAGCAATCGGCCATACTTTATTATGGTAGTGCTGCCGGGCTTATTAATAACCCCGATATTCAATTAGAAATAAATAAGAGAATTGCTGATTTAAAAAAATAGCAATTCAAATTCAAACTGTTTTGAGAGGTATGCTTCGCTTTTGCGAATTAGTAACCAATCAGCTGATATATGGAGGGGTAATCCCTGCCATCAAATTAATTAATTAAAATATTAAAATTTATTCATTATGCCTTGCGGTAAAAAAAGAAAGCGTCATAAAATTGCTACGCACAAACGTAAAAAAAGACTTAGAAAAAATCGTCATAAGAAGAAGAAATAAGCAACAAAGCAATTATTTTTCTTTAATATTTAATGAGTAGTATGTAATATTAACTGTAACCGAAAACCGGTAACTGCTAGCATTGCATACTACTTATGTATTCTTTTTATTTTCGGTAGTTTTATACAGTATGTGTAGCCGCTTGCCTAAACACCTTGCCATATTGTGTTAGCTATTTACTAATACACCTCTTGTATAAATAACCGATAATATACTTCGCGCAGGTATTTTACATATAGACAGGTGTTTGATGAACAAGGAAATTATTATTAACGCCACACCCACCGGGGTGGAAATTGCGTTATTGGAAGATAAAAAGCTGGTGGAGCTGCACAGTGAAAAAAATGATGCACGCTTTGCAGTAGGAGATTTATATCTGGGAAAAGTAAAAAAACTTATTCCCGGATTAAATGCAGCCTTTATTGATGTAGGCTATGAAAAAGATGCATTTTTGCATTATACTGATTTAAGCCCCTACGCAAAATCTCTACTAAAGTTTACGAATATGGCAATGAATGCCGGAGAGAATAATCAGATTGATTTCTCGAAATTTGTGGTGGAGCCGGAAATTGTAAAAACGGGTAAAATTAATGAAGTATTAGGCGGAAAGCCTCATGTATTGGTACAAATTTTAAAAGAGCCTATTGCCGCAAAAGGCCCTCGCCTCAGTTGCGAACTGTCTTTACCAGGCAGGTTTGTTGTAATAACGCCGTTCAACAATATTGTGGCCGTTTCTAAAAAAATTCATTCCTCCGAAGAGCGTAAAAGGTTACAAAAAATTATTGAAGCCGTAAAACCTAAAAACTTTGGGGTAATAGTAAGAACAGCTGCCGAAGGTAAAAATACTGCAGAACTTTACGAAGACCTTACCAATCTTACTAATACTTGGAAAACCATTCAGCAAAACCTAAAAGGAGCCGTAGCCCCCATAAAAATTTTAAGTGAGCAAAATAAAGCTAATAGCATTGTTCGCGACCTTTTAAGTGCCGATTTTAATAAAATTGTTACCAACGATAAAAATATTTTTAACGAAACCAAAAGCTATATTCAGAAAATAGCACCGGAAAAAGTTGATATTGTTAACCAATATACAAGCCCAGGCAGCGTTTTTGATACGTATGGAATTACTAAACAGGTTAAGGGCTCTTTTGGCAAAACGGTTAACCTTAATAGTGGTGCCTACCTTATTATTGAACATACCGAAGCCCTGCATGTAATTGATGTAAACAGTGGGTACAAAAGCGTTAGTAATAATCAGGAACAAAATGCATTAGAAACCAACTTGGAAGCGGCTGAAGAAATTGCCCGCCAGTTAAGATTGCGCGATATTGGAGGCATTATTGTTGTTGATTTTATTGACATGAAGCTGAGTGATAACAAAAAACAACTCTTTGATAAAATGCAGGAACTCATGCATCAGGATAGGGCAAAGCACTCTGTTTTACCTATTTCTAAATTTGGGTTGATGCAGATAACCCGGCAACGGATGCGGCCAGAGGTAAATATTAATACTCAGGAGGTTTGCCCCAGTTGTAACGGAACCGGTAAAATTACGCCTACCATCATTTTGGAAGATGAGATTGAAAAAAATCTTAAATACCTCATTACACATAAACATACAGGATTAAAGCTAATTGTTCATCCTATTATTTACGCCTACCTTACAAAAGGCTTCTTTTGGAATAAAAAAATTAATAAATGGAATAAAAAATTCGGGCAAAAAACCCAATTGGAAAGTAATTCCTCTTACCACCTTACGGAGTACCGTTTTTTTGATACTAATGACGAGGAAATAAAAATGTAACCCCCTAATAATAAGGACTGATCATTAAATATACAATTGGCCCGGTTAAAGACACATAAAACCAAATAGGCCAAGTAATTCGGGCTAATTTTTTATGCAAACTATACTCTCCTGTAAGTGCCCTGTATGCTGTAAATAAAATAAAAGGCAATATAACAGCAGCTAAAATTATATGCGTTATTAATATAAAATAATACACATATCTGATGACACCCTTACCTCCAAATTTGGATTCTCCTGCCAATAAATGATGCGCCACATAACTCAATAAAAAAACAACCGAAAGTATCATAGCCGTCAACATAGCCTTTTTGTGCAATTGGTAATTACCTTTTTTTACTGCTATTAATGCTATAATTAAAAGCAGCGTTACCATAGTGTTTACTACGGCATTAACAGCCGCAAATATGTGTACATCAAACCCAGTATTTACGTCCAGCTTTGTTCTGCCCAAAGCAGCTATCAGTAAAAAAACAATTACGGAAAAAGAATAAATAACCCACTTTGCTTTTTTATCATTTTTTTTCAATACCGGCTTCAACATGTTTATTTTTTTTAAATATTATTAAAAAGATACCTACCCCCATAGCCGCAATCAAAAAAACTATTGCTAACAATTTTAACTTCCCGGCCAAGGCACTTGTTTTATTGGGATTTTTTTCAAGCGTGAGTAAAATAATATCTTTGGATAGTTTTTTAATATCGGCAGAATCCAGCCCGTGATAATATCCGCGAATATTATGTGAACTGTCAATTAAAACAAAATGGTCGGTATGAATAAAACTGGTGTCAATGCCACCACCGTCAACAACTGCCAGTTTCATATCATTTAATGCAAGGTCGTATATAGTTTTTTTATCTCCGGTTAATAAATCCCATTGTTCGGGGTTAATCTGAAACCTGTCTGCCCATTCTTTCAATTTTGGAACCGAATCTCGTTCGGGATCAATAGAAAAAGAAAGAAATTGTACGCTGTGATTAGTTTTATCACCCACTCTTTTTGAGTTGGTAATGGATTGTTGTAATGCTTTCATATTAAGCGTAAGCGGAGGACAAATAGTAGGGCAGTGTGTAAAAAAGAAATTAGCTATAATAATTTTGTTACTGTATTTGTTTAAGGTAACTGTTTCGCCTAATTGATTGGTTAATGTAAAATTGCTAAGCTTGTGCCAAGACGTATCGGTAACCTGCTTACCCCGTTGTTGAACCGTTGTTATACTGTCGGGTAAAAAACGCTGCGGCATTTCAAGCGCAGCATCGCTATACTGCCTGATAATTAAATAACAGGTTAAAGGTAGCATTAAAGCTAACAAAACTGCGAGTAAGGCTTTTTTATTCAAAACACATTAATTTTTACAATTTAAATCTACTTTCGAAGAAAAGCAAAAATCGTAAATACTAACAAGTTAAAAAATATTTTTGTTGCGTAGTTTTAATTAATTATCGTACTTATACCGATTGGATACTCGCAATAAACCAATGTAATTGGTGTAAACGACTATCGTCCCGAATGTTTTCGGGAGCATTATACGAAGTATCATTGGTCTGTTTTATAAATATGTTTCGTATTATTTAAAAAAACAACGTTCAGTAGTTTCTTTCGTTATACTATCGCATTTATTTTAACAACAATGTGTTTTCTTGTACAATAAAACTTAGCTGTTTAATTTCTTTTTTATAGGCTTGCTAACCCCATGCATAAGTTATACTACAAAGCCAAATCAACCTTTATGTAGTGGTTTTTTAAGATAAACAAAATATTGTATGCTATTTGCATATTGTTGAATGTTATAGGAACAAATGCTTAGCCATTTATAAATAATTAATTCTTCGGCCAATGCCAAGCTTTCCATACAATAATCAATGTAATTATGCTTTCTAAAAAAGACAGCATCACGTAAAATATTCTCCATTCAGTAAAAGATGAAACCCCTACAAGCAACGTGAACAGGGTTAGTAATATGCCGATTGAAATATTTAAAACCCTATTCCATATTGGTTTCATTATAAGAGAAAGAAAAATCATTAGTGATGGTATTGTTAAAATAATTGTTGCCAAAAATAATTTGTAAGGCGTATTTAAAATATTTTGCCCATTCAGCAGACCCGCTACTTTTTCAGGAACATATAATTCAAAATAATCACCATAGATGTAAAGAAACATCACCGAAGCCCAAAGTGCTGAGAGTAGCTGCTTAATATTAATTTTAAAATCCTGATATTGTAATTTTCTATTTCCCATTACTCTTTCCTTTTAAACCAAAAAATAGTAACCAAAAACATATACTTATTTCTGCAACAGACGGCAATATACCTATATATTTTCCTATGCCAATTTTATTGTAGTTATCAAATAAGGTATTGCCGGTAAAATTTATCAAATAGCCAATGCAACCTAACATTAATAAAACGCCTAAGAATTTCGGTACAAATCCTGACCTGTAAACCAGCATACCTAACGGGAAAAGCCAAAGACCCCAAAATACGGTTGTAAGCAGCAGTCCATCATTATATTGATGTAGAGAAAACATAAGTTTACTTTGTATGCCCTCTATTGATTCACTCTGCATAAAGGGCACTTTTTCTGTAAGCATTAATGCCGCATATTTATGTTGCAAATTGTTAAACGACAACGGCACACTTAATAAAGCCAATATTACCATTACCCTTGCATGCGACTCATTAACCGACTTTAAAAGCTTATATAACACAAGTGGCAAGAAGGTAAACGCTACGTAGCAAAGTACACTACTGTATATACCCAACCTGAATAAGTATGGAGAAGCTGTAATGTTATTAAATGTTGTGCTGCTATTATTCCAGTCAATAAGTTTTTGAGGGACATAGGCCAAGCTGAACATCCCTGTTATTATTACAACCAGATAAATAAAACCTCCAGCCCTTGCGGTTTTTTTATTTGTGTGCATATTGTTTTTTTTAAAAGAGAGTGCTGTTTTATTTTTAGCGGATTGCCTTTTTACGTTTTTTACAATGTCTTCTTTAACTTCACCACAACCTTTTCGTTATCTTTTTTTATGGTAATAACTTTTTGAACATTTGCAGTACTATTTGTAGAATAACCAAAAACACTAGTATATACACGATCTCCTTGATATGCGCCATTAACATATACTTCTGCCCTACCCGTTTCTTCTGTGCGTTTATAATTATGTACATAGCCAAAGGAGGTTACTAATAAATAATCACCGGGACTTAAATTGGCAAATTCAAATTGACCATTATCATCATACACAGTTGTATACTTAATGCAATCGAAGGCTTCCTTTGATAATGGTATAGCCGCTTTGTATTTTTCCTTCTCTCTTTTTTTATTTACAGCAATCCATTCTTTATAATACGATGTATAAGGAATTAGCATGATGACAGTTCCTTTTTGAGCAAATTGCTTTTTATTAATGTTTAAAACAGCCATGCCCTTTAGCATACCTTCGTTCTCATTATCTCTGGCAAATGCAACACCTAGTATAGTTGCACTGCCGCCATTCACCATTTGCAATGCCCTTTGCTGATCAAATTTACTTTCAAATGGATTGAAATCTGTTTCTTTATCAGTTAATACCAATACTTCTTTTTTGGACGTAAGAACATCCACAGCCCAAATCCGTCTGGTATCTTTATCAATATAGTAAGTATAATCATTGCCGGTACCTTCTTCATATGCATTAACACGCCAAATCTTATGTTCTCCAGTTAGTTGTGATATATATACATCGCTCTTCACTTCTTTAATAACTGTATTAAACAGTCTTTTACTATTTTCTGCATAATAATCATATACAGGGATAGTAGCCTTGTACCCCGTTTCTAATGGTAATGCCATCATTACATAAAGCAGTTCTGATGTTTCGAAACAGCCTTCTGGTATAGATTCCTTTATAGACTGTGTTCTTCCCGATTGTTTCTCTTTGTACTCACCAGTAATGGTATTTGAAAATTTCAAATTAACTGTTCCCTTATCTCTATCGGCATTAACACTTATCGGTTTTAGCGACACTGCATCTGCTACCACTTCGCTTTTCCAGGGTTGCATATTAAGCAGCGCATTAAAATTCAACACAGTATTCATGAAAAGCTTTTTATCACTTACACTAATCTCAAAATTGTAAACACCAATTTCTACAGATTTGTTCTTTTGCTTTACAACATAGTTCATAAAAAAACTACCCTGCTTTATCAAGGCCGTATTGATGGATTTATCACCGGGTAGAATTTTCTTTTGCCCAAAACAAATCACAGTTAAAAAAACACTTATAAAAACGACTGAAATATTCTTCATCAGCTTTATAATTTCATTTTTAATTCAGTTGTTTTAAAAAGTATAACTCAAAGATGGCAATGCAAGTTCACCCAAAGAACCTGCCGTAGCAGTCTGCGACTTTACAACCTGACCATTTACATGAATTTTCAATGTAGCGGTTTGCCCTGCTACTCCAACAGTAGAAGCATTACCGCTTATGCCAATAGCTAATACATTTGTACCATAGGTTACTTCTTTCGACCAGGGAAGAGTTGCATCCGTAACTGTCGTATTGCCGTTGATATTATCGCTGTACACAATTAATAGTTTTCCCGTAAAGTTTCCCGTAACCTCATATTTAACGGTTTTTGATGATGGATTATCGTTCTTTGAACAAGCACTAAGAAACACTACTGAAATGAGGCATATGAGTGCGCCGATTGCATAATTCTTCTTCATTTGATCTTTTGTTTAGTTAATTAATTAATTGAATAATAAAACGCAAAAGTCAGTAAATATGTAACAGTAGGCCATCCCTCATTTTTCAGTTTCATATTATCGTCTACAAAAAGCAGGATATAACATATCAACAACTGCTTAGAGACTACAGAAACTTATCGATAGCAACCTCTTCACATTAAAATTTTATATTATACCCTATCAAACCATAAAACGGTAACAAAGATTTTGTTTTTAAATCTTCCTGCAAAATGCTACCTGTTTTTAACATAAGATCAATTTTGCCGAGCGAGACTCCAACTTGTAAACCGTAATTGAAATTACCACCTGTAGCATGTTGATACCAACCATCTTTTACCTAATCGTAAATATTTCCCCGATACAAATCAGTATGCTTAAAATGAGTAATAATAGCTTATCAAAACCGGCTCCGGCTCCAATAACAGCAGGAACTATCCCTAACACTCGGTTTTCTGATGCTTGAACAGCGGCGGCTGTTCCACCCACAAACCACAAACCACCCCAAACTACGTTAAAAACCCCAAATCCTTTTGTGAACTTTTGCCAGCGCAATTTACGCCGCAACACTTTATTGGTATATTTACTATAATCTGGCAGCGCAACGTTTTTTGTCTTTGTTATTTTTGACTCGTATAGAATTACCTCTTCGCCAAAGTTCTTTTGTGCGATTAAACAGTTTGATACAAACAATATAGCACCCAGTAATAGTATGGAGTATTTTCCCATATATATTTTAATTTCTCTTTAATTTAAACGAACCTTCAGTTACTTGTAGTAAATCATTTTCATTTCCATCGGCCCTGATGGGACCACTAAATGTACCGGTAACATAATTGTTATTTATTTCCGTAATCGTGATGGTAAAACTCTCATCAGGCATATACAAATAGTACATTTTGGTTGCGGATTGGTTATACCGAAACATTAAAGCTACACCGTTTGCATTCTTGGTATAAGTTTTTGTTGTAATAGCTGTTGCGTCTTCTATATCCATTGAAAAACCGGGTATAGCATTTAAAATATCTTTGCGTGCAACGCCACTAAAAGTTGTACCGTTTAACTGGGCAACTGCGTATCCTGACAGCGATACAAGCTGCCCATTGAGTTTTGCTTTTATAAAATACTTGTCGGATGATGGGCATTGTTATCATTTTTACTACAGGAAACAAGCACCAACAAGGCTATTACCAAAAAAGAAAGTTTAGTTATATTTTGTTTGTTCATTATTTTTAGTTTTAACGTAATGATTGTTGAATTATACTTTATCGTTTATTGCTATGATTATATTTCCTCTCTTTTGACCGGTTAGCATATACCGGTATGCATGTCTGATTTTTGCAAACGGGTACACACAGTCTATCAGAGGTTGGAATGTTTTATTTTCGAGCAATGGTTTGATGGCCGTCATACTTTTTTTAGGATGACCGGGAAAGGGGAAAATAACCCGCTTCCCTTTTTTAAAAAACCCTAAAAGCGATAGCGGAATATTTTCGCCTTGCGGCCCTAATTCAGAAGAAATATACGCCGCATGGGGCTTCATAATTCGTTTACAGGCTGCAAACGAGCTTTTACCCACAGCATCTAATACAAAATCGAATAGCCTATCTTGCTGCGTAAAATCTTCTTTTAAATAATCAATCATATGCTCGGCTTTCAAGTGTTTTATTTTATCATAACTATCCGTAGGATAGGTAAATGTTACCCTTGCACCACGCTCAATTAAAAGTTGAACCACAGCATTACCGATGGCTCCTGTAGCTCCGTTTACCATTACCCGGCAATTTTTTGGCAGGGAAATTTTATTCAGAAAAAAGTACGCATAATGTGCGCCTTCCAAGGAAGCCGCCGCTTCCTCATGACTGATATTAGATGGTTTGTGCAGGATAGGTTTATGAACAGATATGCAGACATATTCGCTATGTGTACCTAACCCGAGATCATGAAAACCATATATTTCATCACCTTTTTTAAAACCCGATACCGCTTTTCCCGTATCAATAACAACTCCCGAAAAATCTGTTCCGGTAGCGGTTAATCTCGGTTGTGGAAAGCCAACAAACAGTCGAAAAACCTTAGGCTTACCCAGCAGAACGCCTTCGTCAGTACGGTTTACGGTAGATGCTTTTATTTGTACCAATAGTTCATCATCCTTGGGTACTGGAAAAGGTATTTCTCTGATTTCGATCGAGTCTGGCTGGCAATACTTTTTACGGTATGTGGTTTTTATTTTGATATCAGCGTTTTTAGGTTTCAAATTATACAACAGTCTTCTGTTTTAAACTTGAGCCTTGGATGAAACATCCAAGGCTCAAGTTTAATTTAATAAAATAAATAAGCAATGGCACCAGTGGCAGATGATGTCCCCTCAAAAGTTTCTGTTTTTACAACTTTATTATTCACTAAAATTTCTAATTTTATTGAAAAGGGTGTATTAGTTGCACTATTGTTATGAAGAAAAGCTAAAGTGGCATCATCACCCCTATTTACAGTCATACTTACTGTTTTTGTATAAGGCAGGGCAATATTCTCCAAATCAGAAGTACCGCCGGTTGCATTTATATAACTACCACTTGTAATATTGGTTACACTACCACTTACTGAAGTGATTTTGTAGGTAACCTCAACAGTTTTAGGGTAGCTGGTTCCGTTATTATCCTTTTTACAGCCGATAAAAGTGGTTAGCACTACAATAGCAAAAGTGAGACTTAGGAATTTTACGATTTTCATTGTTTTGATTTTATTTGTTAATTAATATTCTGTCAACTGTTTATTGTGTATATATTCTTTTGTTTATGATGTAGATAAGTACCCCTGTTGTGCATGTACTAAAACTTCATATTCACGCCCAGTTTTCCATAAAACGGAAACAATGGTTTTGACTTAAAATCTTGCTGAAGTACTTTACCGGCTTGAAGTGTGATGTCAAAATCCTTAAATGAAACACCTCCATTTACTCCGTAATAAAAATTACCGCCTGTTGCCGGCTGGTACCAGCCATTTTGAACGCTATCGTAAATATTATCTCTATACCAATCACTATGTCTAAAATGCGTAACAATAGCTTTATCAAAACCGGTTTCGGCAGCAATAAAACCGCCACTACGGTAGTAGCCAAATGTTGCTGCCATATTGCTACCAAAATTGAGCAGTCTGAGAGATTTGTTCTGGTAGCTTCGAAATACACCTTGAACTTTGGTAGCTACTTGAAAATTATTCAACTTTAAGAGTCGTATATGAGCACCAATAAGAACTTTATTATCGTCGGCCAGCTTTTCTCCAAAAGCGGTAGAAAGATCAGCTCCAATCAATATAGGGAGTTTATCACCAGTTAAATAATAATGATACCCTAAACCCAAAGTCATACCATAATCTGCTCCGGTATTTATATGCAGCAGGTTCCTTTTTTGTGTAGAAACATTATTCCAATTGATTGTTTGGGCTTGAACATTACCTAAAGTAAAAGCAAAGATTGTGATTAGTGCAGATGTTGATATTATAATTGTTCTCATAGTTTAGTTTAAAGTTTGTAAGTAGTTAATTACCTTAGGTTCCATTGTGGTTGTCCAAAAATCTATTTGATCTACCATTCCCGAATGGCCCACGCCCTGCGCTTTAAAAATTTCTTTATTAATATAAACAGATGAGATTTTTGTAGCCCAACTATCCGGATAGGCTTTGTTGTTAGAGCTGTAAATAAAAAGTACTTTGGAGCTATAGTTATTGATGCCCGCCGAAAAATCAGGTTTCTGGTCTTCTCCTAATTCAAAAGAGGCTGCACTAACTACTGCTCCACTCCTTGATAAAACCCTTGCCGGAGCATTTTCGCCTAAATCAGAACCAACATCCCCTACTATATCGTTAACAGCACCCATAACGGTTAATTTATAATCCAGTATCTCGTGTTCATCCTCATTACCGGTAATAAACTGATCTATGTAAGTAGCATCATTGAGTGCTTCGCTCCATAAGCCAAATGATCTGGACTTAGAAATATAGTCCACCACATCATTCCATTTTAAACCACCCGGTTCTGCAACAATTAGGCCGGCGATGTCATTGGGATATTTACCTGCATAACCTGTTGCCAGCATGGCACCCCAAGATTGCCCGAGCAGAATTACCTTTTGGGTACTGCTGGTTTTGTAATGCGTTATTACACCTTTCAACTCATCGTAAAAAATTTTATTAATAGCATCTACCCCTTGCGACATATACCAGCTTTTAGGAAACCGCTGAGAAAGGCCTGCTCCTCTTTGATCATAAAACACCACTCTGTACCCTTTAGTAGCAAGCGTTTTGCAGTTAAGCATGTAACGATAGTCGGCACCGGGCCCTCCATGAATACAGATAATTAGTGTGCCGCCAACCGGGCCAAAGGCTTCGGAGTGCAGCTTGGCTCCGTTAATAGTTATAGCGGGTAATGAAGCATCCTGATCTACCGTTTTGGGCACCAGATTTCCCGGATCTGAAATAGTCATTTCTTTTTGGCAGGAGGGTAAAAAAATGAGGTTGCATAAAAATAACAGCAACCACACGAGTTTGTAATTTGTAGTTTTTTTTCTAACCATAAAAAATTGAGATTTAGTTTGTGTTTTTTATTTGAGTCGTATTCTATAAGACGTAATTCGGTATTTACGGGTAACAGGCCTCGTTGTAATTTCAACAGAACAACGATAAAAACAAACCAATGACAGTAAATTAAAAACGAACAACAGGTATTGTTACCGGTTTAGTATGGTATTTCAATAAAAATGAGTACTTACAAAATTGAAATTGTTTTGCAAGTACGCACAACATTCTATACTAACTATTTATTTAGGTGAAACAACTTCACTAGAACCGCTGGCCGGTGTGTTAAAATCCAGCTCATTAGCCGGAACATCCCAGTAATCAAGATAATTATAATAGATAGTGGCATTGTTGTCTACAACAGCCCCAGGACCTATCACAACGGCTCCTGTTCTACCTCCATCGCTAGAACTCACATTCCATCTACGTGCATCATAAAAAGCAACATTTTTATTGAATAGCCCAATTCTTCTTTCTTTTCTTAATTCTTCATACGCCTGAGCAGCATTAAGGCTCGTTCCAGATACATGAGCTAATGATGCATTCTGATAGTCGCGAACCGCATCGACCAAAGTAAGACCTGCATCAATTTGAGATGTCTTTATTAACGCTTCGGCTTTCATTAAAGCATTTTCCTCATAGCAAACACCAATTGGTATAGATGCCATTTCGTATGTTGTAGATGCCCAATCACCACCACTTACTATATCTTTAACCGCCCACCGCGTGCCGTATTGATATCCCCTGCCTGAACGATTTACAACAGGCGATGAGAGTGCTGTAATATTTCTGGTGTAACGTGCATCACCATTTTTAAAGTCCTGCACCAAGCGCTCGCTAATAAATTCCCAGCCAAATGATAGTAGTCGGTAGGCAGTCCACCCAGTAGAGACTTGATCATCAGGATCTGCAGTAGCTTTCATTATAAACACATTATCACCTTCTAGTACTCCATCGTTCGTAAGTGATATTATGGTATTCCAATCTGCGGTAGTCATATCACTCATTTTCTTATTCACAAGCAGGTTACGGGCTTTATAGGTGTTAATTTGTCGTTTCCACATAGCTGCTGTAATCGGAGAAGATTCGCTATAAGCAAAAGAAGGAACCATCGCTTTCATCATATCGTTAAAACTGGCTTCATTAGTTGCTTTATCCAATTCAGATTTTGCCAAATCAAAATTTTTATTTGCTTCTGCAATCATTGCAGCACTACTAACATAATTATTATTTGTTTCATTCAATTGATCTGTAATAATACCCGCAGTATATAATGAACCAATTCTTGAATAAGCAAATCCTTTCCACCAATATGCCCATGCTTTAACTACACTTCTTTTTGTATCAGCGTCTCCTGTAAATTTTACATCTGGGTTTTCAATTGCTGATAATAACAAATTACACTGATTGTTAACAAGGTATATTGCCGACCACTCATTATAAAAAGCATTGTCGTTACCATATGAACGTGCATTACGAGCCCTTAATTCTTCCGGCTGACTTTTACCCTGCGGCGGCGTTAATACGGTTCCGCTGCTTAATGTTATTTTGGATGTTTGATTCATCCAGCGCCAACTAAAATTTCCTGCAGAAATAAATGTTGCATCGCCCATAGCATTGTGACCACTTAAGGCTAACCACCAGTACTCTAATCCAAATTTGCTATAAACACCTAATGCCGCTCTCTTAATACCATCTTCGTATGTTAATGCAGGCAGCCCTGCTTCGTTGGGATTCTGTATATCCAATGAAGACTTTTTGCAACCGACAAAAATGACAATTATTAGAATTATGTAAATACTTGTTTTATATAGATGTGATTTCATTATAATATTTTTAAATAAATGACAAGTGGATACTAAAAACCTAAGCTCAAATTAAATTGAACAGTCCTGAAATTAGGGAACGCATATAGGTCCAAACCTCTTGATAAAGGATCATTCAAATTGGCTGATGCCTCAGGATCTAACCCCGAATATTTTGTAACAGTAAACAGGTTACGCCCTGAAACTGAGATTTGAGCCGTTTTAATAAAGTTGGTATTATGTATTGGTACATTATAGCCTAAACTCACATTGCGCAACCTTAGAAATGAACCATTTTCTACAAAATAGGAATTGGTTCGGTTAGTTGCATATAGACTATTATAATAGTTAGCCCAAGCTTTGTTTTCCCCGTTAATATTTACCGGCTTATCAAAATCACCGTGTATCCAATCCCTATATAACCATTGTTTAGTTTGGTTATAGATTTGATTGCCATATACCCAGTCAAGCTGAATGGTTGTAAAAAAGTTTCCAAGAAATGTAAAATCGTTAATAAAGGAGGCATTAAATTTGGGCGTGGGATCACCAATTTTCACCTGTTCATTTGTAAACTGAACTGCTTTAGTAGTTTTATTTACAACCATCCCATTTACCAGTTCGTAATTTGCCACATCAGCCTCAGCAATATATCTTACTCCTGCACTATTGGTTTGGCTGATAGAGCTCAATGGTGTTGTTCCAAAAAATGCGCCTACTGTTGCTCCTTCTTTCAGAACAAATTGTCCTGAGCCACTTTCGCCCACAACAATATCTTTGTGATTAGAAATATTGCTTACAATTGATTTCTGTTTACCAAATCTGACACCAAAGTTCCAATTAAAATTTGTTGCTTTAATTGCTTCTAAGTCTAATGAAGCCTGTATCCCATTTGAGGATAGTGATAAAGCATTATTCAAAATGGCTAAGGAACCTGAAGATGGTGCCAAATCAATGGCTCGTATCACATCATTACTTTTACGATCCCAGTAAGTAACACTTAGTTTTAAATTAGATAAAACATTTCCCTTTAGTAGTCTTGTATTCAGATCAAAACCAACCTCTGCTTCTTTTGATACTTCAACTCCCAAAAGGGGATTTCTTGCAGTTGATTTTAAAGCCAGATAACTGTTGCTGCCAATAATGCCTGAATTTAAAGTAATAAATCTGTCATAAGCTCCGGGTTGAATCCCTGCCTCGCCATAAGCGGCCCTAATTTTGAAATTATAAATAGTCTGGCTTTTTAACAGCTCATTTATATTAAAATAAAAATCACCACGGGGAAATACAAAAGCTTTAGAACCTGAGCCGAAAGCAGATGAATAATCTATCCTCACTCCTCCAGACACGCCCAACAAGTTGGCATAATCAAATTTTTGATTAATCAAATAACCGTAGGTGATTTTTTCGGTTATAGTCTGCTCATTATTTCGGTTATTAGCTGTTGATAAGGAATATGGCGGATAGGGTGCAAAGCCTGTACCTACACTAAATAAATTCTCGTATCTATCTTTTCGCCAGTCATACGCAAGTTGTGTTATGCTTTGTATTGGCAGATTGATATTGAAATCTTTAGCAAAATCAGATCTTAAGAAAACTGTAAATAAAGAGTTTTGCAAGGTTTGGTTATCTCTGTCTAATGTTAAGCTTCCCTCCAACGGGTCTATACCGGCTGTAGGGGTCAATGTATTCAACTGATAGTGTATAAAATTACTATAGCGGTAACTGTAGTTATCAATACCAAATTTATAATCAAGTTCCAAAAATCTGAATGGTTTGTAGTTTAAATTAAAGGCTTGTATTATTCTTGTAATCTTTGCATCATAATCTCTGAATTGTTGATTATAAAACGGGTTGATGCTATTGCCTAATTCCTGGTTTACAACATAGTTTCCTATGGAATCCTTTGCTTTAATATCATAATATTGCTTTGTATTTAATGCTGTTCCCAATGAGCCGTTAATATTATTTCTTCCGGTAATGCCGCCGGTTGTATTATTAGAACTAATCAACTGTGTATTGGATCTGATTGTAAAATTTTTAAATAAGTTTAGCCCCAATCCTAATGACAAATTAGTTCGGTCATAAGATCCAAAAAGTATGCTTTCTTGTTTTAAATTAGAAAGGTTCATGTTATAATCGCCGCTTTCCCAGCCTCCGCCAATGTTAATGCTATTATTGAGTGTAAGTGCATTTTTTTTAAAAAGTTGGTCTATATGGTCATAGGTCTTTTCTTTAAAAGGTTTGTCATTAACTGTTGAAGCTGTTAATGAAATTTCCGGAATTGTCCATACGCCTCTGCCGTCAGGTGATATCCGGTTTCCGTCTGGGTCAACAATATACCCTTCAGCATCTGTTGGATTGAAATGGTACTGTGCAATTTTAAATTTTCCTTTTAGCACATTATCGAAGCTGGCTCCGGAATTTAGGGTAATTCTGGCTTTACCATTACGAGACCCCTTTTTTGTAAATATTTGTATTACACCGTTTGCTCCCTGTGCGCCATATATAGTTGCAGCCGCCGCGCCCTGCACCACTTCTATTCTTTCTACATTTGTAAGATCTATATCCGAAAGCCGGGATGACAGGTTGCTGCTTGAACCGTTTGTATTATTACCAGCCTGTAGCTGTACACCGTCGATAAGGATCATAGGTTGTGTTGTCCCTAACGTATTAATGCCCCTCAACAAGATGGCTGCCTGTTGGCCAGGTTGCCCCGAAATAGATGAGATCTGAGCACCTGCTATTTTGCCTACTAAAGCCTGATCAATAGACGCTGTTGACACTTTTGGCAAATCCTTAGCACTAACGGCTTCCACCGAGATTCCCAATTTTCTTTTGGATGTTGCGGTACCCACACCTGTAACTACAACCTCATCAATAAGCGACGATTGGTTACTCAACATCGTAATTACTAATGGGCTTGTATTGGCTACTAATTCCTTTTCGGCAAAACCGGTAGCCGACACAATAATTGTTCTATTAAGTGCATTGGGAATTGAGAATGCTCCCGTAACATCAGCCGAAATACCGGTACGAGATCCTTTAACAATCACGGAGGCATATGGAACCCCCTCGCCTTCTTCATCTATAACACGCCCCCTTACAGTATTATTTTGTGCTAATACTGAAAAACAAACAAGTAGTAAACTTGTTATTAATAATAATTTCCTCATGTGGTAAATTTGATTTTGTTTCTAATAAGAGCTGCCGCTCCTGTTAAATTTTTACTAAAATAAATTTGCGATTGATAGCTTTTTGATGTTTTCAACCAAAAACAGATTTCCGTCTATAAACAACTGCTTGCACAAACAATCGCATATATAAAAAAAGAGCAGGTTGTAAAAACAGCCTGCGTTGTAATTTCAAAAAATTACATGAGAAAATCTTTGAAAGGAAGTAATCGTTTATATTATTGATGTCAAATGTAATCCCCTAAGAAGAAAGGTGAAAAAATATTCAATAAACAACTAATAAATAATTACAGAATTAAGAAACCGGCGTTGAAAGCAAATTAGTTTTCAATAACCATACAGTATAGCAACTTGTAGGTAGATTATAGCAGTTTGCAGGTAGTTTTACGCCGTATGTTACTGTATTTAAACAATATCGTTTTTTTTTGGAACTTTGCCCGAGTGAAAAAGGTCTCCTACCATATTATTTTGTGGCTTGTATATTTTATACTCAGAACCCTGATGGAGTATGTATGGCTTAAAGGAACCTTACAGCAGGCAGGCGCATCAGCAACCTATGAAGTATTTGCTGCTATTATAACAACCCTTTTAGAAGGCTTACCCGAAATAATATTTGCCTATTATTTTAACTACAGAGTAATTAACCGGTGGTTAAAAAAAAATATCTCCAAATGGTGGATCATTTTGGAAGCTGCGTTGGTGTTAGTAGTATGTATTTACGCTGTAAGAATTGCTGTAGCCTATTTTATTATACCTTATTTGTATTTAAACCAACTGCCTATTGCGCCACATTTGGAGTTTAGACGATTTGTTACACTGCTCTTTAATTTTATTGCCACCACTGGCCTATTAATGGCATTAAAAACCCATTTGCAACAAAGTTATTTAAAGAAAAAACAGGATCTATTAGTAAAAGAAAAACTGGAGGCAGAAATTAAGTTTCTGAAAAATCAGGTAAATCCGCATTTTTTGTTCAATACCCTTAACAGTATTTATGGCCTCACCCGAAAAAAATCTGATGCTGCACCGGAGGCGGTATTAAAGTTATCGGAACTATTGAGTTATATGCTTTACGAAAGCAATAAACGCCTTGTTCCCATAGCAAGTGAAATTAAAATAATTGAAGATTATATAGAGCTGCAAAAAATCAGGTTTGGTAAAAAAGTTACTGTTCAGTTTTATAAAAACATTGATGACGAACAGAACCTTGTTTCGCCTTTACTACTAATTCCGTTGGTTGAAAATGCTTTTAAATTTGGAGTAGGAGAAAGTACAGCATCCTCTTATATTCACATCAAACTTTTACTTCATAAAAAAACACTGATATTTGAAATTGAGAATTCCATTGAAGAGCAGGAAGAAACTTTTAAGCCCGAAAGTATCGGACTCAATAGCCTTCGCCGACAACTGGAACTTATGTACGCAAAACACGAGTTGACAGTACATACCGATCAGAAAAAATTCAAAGTATATTTGCTAATCATGTTAAACACTTATGGAGAAAATGAACTGCCTGATTATTGAAGACGAACCTTTAGCCGTAGAAATTCTGCAGGAATATATTGCCGAAGTTCCTTTTTTGGAAGTGGCCGGTACCGCATCCGATGCTTTTAAAGCAATGGCCATATTACAGGAAAAGAAAATTGATGTTATATTTTTGGATGTTAATTTACCCAAACTTAAAGGTATTGATTTTGCAAAAACACTGCACGAACCCTATCAAATTATTATTACAACTGCGCACAGAGATTATGCTTTTGATGGATTTGAATTGAATGTGGTTGATTTCCTTTTGAAACCCATTGCTCTAAATCGGTTTTTAACGGCGGTGGGTAAATTAAAACTACATCCCCAGCAGCCACAACATATAAAAACCACTCATCATGCCCAAACAGTAAAGGACTCCTTCTTCATTAATGTAAATAAAAAAAGAATTAAAATATTTTTTGACGATATTCTTTTTGTTGAAAGCAAAAGAGAATATGTGAATATTGTAACCGCCAATAAAGCCCATTTAACAAAAATATCATTGGGCGAAATTGAAGAACAACTAAACACCAATGGTTTTATACGCGTACATCGTTCTTTTATTGTTTCAAAAAGCAAAATCAATGCCTACACGGCTACCGATATTGAAATAGCCGGTTTTGAAATTCCTATTGGTAGAAACTTTAAAGAGCAGGTGCTTGCTGCGTTTAACAAAAAAGAATAACTTCATTTGCTTAATGAGTGCGAATGATGAACAAAGAAATTTTAAACAGAAAGGGTGCCTTAAAAATCACGGACATTCCTAACAGTATTATAACACTACTGAACAAAGGTGAAATTGCCTCTGTAAATTTAACCGAATGGCTGGCCGTTGATCATACTAAAATTGTAAAGTACTGTTTTCCTAAGCTGGGGATAAGCAATAAATACATTGCAGAAATTACGGAAGAAATTAAAAAGCAAAAAAAATCATCTGCAATGAACAGTACAAAACTGGTTGGAACCATGTTGCACCAGTTGTATCAAACTAAGACAGAGCGGCAAATCATTTTCAAAAACTTATCAGTTCATATTTCCGATACTATTCGTTGTTATGCTCCCTACTTACCGGCACTAAACAAAGAATTATCCATTCAACAAAAGCTACAACAATTGCAGGTACTGGCTGCCGATGACCATTTTGGTGTGCGGGAAATAACCTGGATGGCCTTACGTCCGGAAATTGAAAAAAATTTAGAAACTTCTGTTCAAACCTTATGCAAATGGGCAAAAAATAAAGACGATAATATTAGACGTTTTGCATCAGAAGCCACCCGACCCAGAGGAGTATGGTGTAAACATATTGATGCGCTCAAAGAAAACCCGGGCATAGCTTTATCTATTTTAGAACCACTCAAATCTGATTCATCAAAATATGTAAGAGACAGTGTAGGCAACTGGTTAAACGATGCCGCAAAATCTCAACCGGATTTTATAAAAGCCCTTTGCAAAAAATGGGAGCAGGAAAGCAGTACAGCCGAAACCAAATATATTGTAAACAAGGCATTAAGATCCTTGTAAAAACGAAATAATCCCACAGTTCTGATTGGCCTAAGCGTCCTCGCTTAGGCTAACCGCTGATAGCAGCACTACAGTACAAGCGAGCGTGGCAAACAAAGCTGATAGTAGCATTGCAGCCGGTTACAAAAAAACGCCTCACAACCTAACCCATCTGCCTCAAAACACCGCCACACGCAGCTTCATACCCAATTGCTGTCATTTTTTAGTAAAATGCTCCCGATTTTTCGCCTCAATCACTTACATTTGCGCAATTTGTTTTTTTTGAAAAAGAATCATTAAAAAAATATGCCAAAAGACACAAGTATTCAATCCGTTCTTATTATTGGTTCAGGTCCTATTATTATTGGTCAGGCCTGCGAATTTGACTATTCCGGCTCACAAGCTGCCCGCAGCTTGCGCGAGGAAGGAATTAAAGTCATTTTAATTAACAGCAACCCGGCCACTATTATGACCGATCCTATGATGGCCGACCGGGTTTATTTATTACCACTGACTGTTGAAAGTATTGAGCAAATATTGCAGGAAAACCAAATTGATGCCGTTTTACCCACTATGGGAGGGCAAACAGCCCTAAACTTAGCCAAAGAAGCCGAGGATTTAGGTATTTGGCAGCAATACAATGTAAAGCTGATTGGAGTAGATATTAAAGCCATTGATAAAGCAGAAGACCGGGAAAAATTCCGCCAGTGGATGATTGATATCAATATTCCGGTAGCTACTGCCAAAACAGCCAACTCTTTTTTAGAAGGCAAGGAATATGCGCAGGAAATTGGCTTCCCATTGGTAATACGCCCTTCTTTTACTTTAGGCGGTACCGGTGGCGGTTTTGTGCATGATAAAGATGAACTGGATGAAGCCCTGAACAGAGGGTTACAAGCATCCCCCATTCATGAAGTATTGGTAGAGCAGGCGGTTTTGGGGTGGAAAGAGTTTGAGTTGGAATTACTTAGAGATAGTGCCGATAATGTATGTATTATTTGTACGGTTGAAAACTTTGATCCCATGGGCGTTCATACCGGCGATTCTATTACTGTGGCTCCGGCTATGACCTTGAGTGATACCGGTATGCAGCTAATGCGTAATACCGCTATTAAAATGATGCGCGACCTGGGTAATTTTGCCGGAGGATGTAATGTTCAATTTTCAATGAACCCGGCCACCGAGGAAATTATTGCGATTGAAATTAACCCTCGCGTAAGCCGTTCATCAGCATTGGCCTCCAAAGCAACCGGATATCCTATTGCTAAAATTGCCGCTAAGTTAGCCATCGGCTATAATTTGGACGAGCTGGAAAACCAAATTACTAAAACTACTTCAGCCTATTTTGAACCGGCATTAGATTACGTTATCGTAAAAATACCCCGCTGGAATTTTGATAAATTTAAAGGAGCTGATGATACGCTGGGCTTACAAATGAAAAGTGTGGGCGAGGTAATGGGCATTGGCCGCAGTTTTAACGAGGCCATTCAAAAAGCCTGTCAAAGTTTAGAAAACAATGCGCTTGGGTTGGGATATTATGGCAAAAGCCTTAAACATGCCGAAGATTTATTAGAATACCTTAAAGTACCCAAATGGGACCGGCTCTTCCGCATTAAAGATGCTTTGATGGCGGGCATTTCGGTAGGTACCATTTCAAAAGCCACCAATGGTATTGATAGATGGTTCCTGTCTGAAATTCAAAAACTTTGTGATATTGAAAGAAAATTAGAAGGATATAATATTGATACCATCACACCCGAACTATTATGGGAAGCAAAAATTAATGGTTTTAGCGATGCACAGGTAGCCGAAATTATAGGCCATCATTACGAAGATGATATTTACGCAAAGCGGAAAGAATGGGGTATTAACCGCGTTTATAAAATGGTTGACACCTGTAGTGCGGAGTTTGAAGCTAAAACGCCTTATTTCTATTCTTCTTTCGAATTGCCTTTACAAGGCCATCAACAGGGTTTGGTACAAAACGAATCGAAGGTTACCGATAAAAAGAAAGTGATTGTATTAGGCTCCGGTCCCAACAGAATTGGTCAGGGCATTGAGTTTGATTACTGCTGTGTACACGGTTTGCTGGCTGTAAAAGAAGCCGGCTATGAGGCCATTATGATGAACTGTAACCCCGAAACGGTGAGTACCGATTTTGATATGGCCGATAAGCTTTACTTTGAACCGGTATTTTGGGAGCATGTGCGTGAACTGATTGAATACGAAAAACCCGAAGGTGTAATTGTTCAGCTGGGTGGTCAAACAGCATTAAAACTGGCCGAAAAGATTAAGGATATGGGCGTGAACATCATAGGCACATCCTTTGATAGTATGGATATTGCGGAAGACCGTGGTCGCTTTAGCGATATGCTGAAAGAATTAAAAATACCTTATCCGGATTATGGTACCGCATGGAATGTAGATGAAGCTATTGAAGTAGCCAACAGGGTAGGATATCCTGTACTGGTTCGCCCTTCTTATGTTTTAGGTGGCCAGCGGATGCGTATTGTGCTGAACGATGATGAGGTGGAAAAAGCAGTAGTAAGCTTATTAAAACATATTCCCGGTAATAAAATTTTAATCGATCATTTTCTGGATCGTTGTCAGGAGGCTGAAATTGATGCCATCTACGACGGAGAAAGCTTTCATGTAATGGGTGTAATGGAGCATATTGAGCCGGCCGGTATTCATAGCGGCGATAGTCATGCTATGCTACCACAGTTCAACCTTAGCCCTATGGAAGTTACAACGATGGAGTACTATGCGGAAAAAATTGCTACGGCCTTAAATATAAAAGGCTTAATTAATATACAGTTTGCTATTAAGAATGGCGTAGTATATGTAATTGAAGCTAATCCGAGGGCCAGCCGTACCACGCCATTTATTGCTAAAGCATACGGCATCCCGTACTTAAATGTGGCTACTAAAATAATGCTGGGTGCCAATAAACTCTCCGATTTTACTTTTGATAAAAAGTTGGAAGGCTTTGCTATTAAAGAGCCTGTGTTCAGCTTTAATAAATTTCCGCGAGTAAACAAAGAGTTGGGTCCTGAAATGAAAAGTACGGGAGAAGCCATCCGTTTTATTAAAGACTTACGCGATCCCTATTTTAGAACCCTGTATAAGGATAGGAGCATGTACTTAAGTAAATAGTTTTTACATATTCTATGCCGCCTTTACTGGCGGCATTTTTTTAAATAAAGATCAATCAGTTTCATCAAAAATAATATGCTTGTATTTATTATACAGGAAAGAAATTATCAGTAACAATACGCCCAGCGACACAAATACAATTGTTTTAGCAATGGTTCCCAGGTGCGAAATATCGTAGAAAAATAACTTAATAAGCGTAATCCCAAATAACGCAATAGCCGCAACTCTTAAATATTTTTTCTTCTTCCAAATACCCAACACTATAAGTAACAGAGAATATACGCCCCACAAAATGCTCAACCCTAATTTGTAAGCATGGGCAGAGCCTGCA
Organism: Niabella sp.; assembly: GCA_047975735.1. Taxonomy (GTDB): domain Bacteria; phylum Bacteroidota; class Bacteroidia; order Chitinophagales; family Chitinophagaceae; genus Niabella. The sequence continues at coordinate 4,649 of JBKEEB010000004.1, read as the reverse complement.
ATATCCATCCATTGAATTAACTCGCTACTGGCCACCCATAAAATTGTAGTGTGTAGCAAAAACTCAAAGGCTATTGTAAAATCGAAACGTAAAAACGGCTGTTTAAGGTAACGGTAGCAGGCGTAAAGTGCCACAAGTACAAAACAAAAGGAAACGTACCTGACACCAATATGAAAAGAACTAACAGAGAAATCTGCATTGTTGTTCTGATTCAGATAACTTCCCCGCAACTCACTTAAAACATATAATCCCTGAATTAAAAATGCAGCAATTGTTATTACAATCAACCCTATATTAGCCAACCCCAATAATCGGTTTTTAATGTACCTAAGATTAATAGCAGCCAATAATGAAGCAAATAACAACGAATAATTTATAATCCAAATATCTTTGAAATACAGTAGGTCAAGATTACTTTGTTGATAAATAGGGTAACCATCCTTTGAACTAACCTTTTCTGATAGCTGAAACTGATGCTGCCAATAAGTTTCTATTTCTACACGAAAAGCATTATATATAACGAAGAGTAAAAGCCCGGGTAATAAAAATGACAGAATGGCTGTTATTGTTTTATTTGAAGCAAATGCCGACGTATTCTTTTTTTTATAACTAAGTATATTAATAAAACTTAAAGCGGCAATAAACAATAAAGATGTTAAAAAATGTATGTTGAATATTGGAGTATGGTTACTTCGCAAACCGGAAATGCCATTATAGTAAAAATCACTCCAATCCTGTAGCAGACTAAAAAAGGCAATTGCCAATACCGGATATGAAAATTTTTCATACAGAGAAGCACTTTGGTTTCTTCCTATATAAAAGAGTAGTGCCGCCTCTCCCGCCCACAGTATTGTAACCCAGTTCCCGTCTAACTGTACCGGAATAGCTATAGTAATAAAAATCAATACCAATCCCACAAGGAGATAAAACAGATTTTTGTCATAAACCTTTTGCCGGTAAACCAACATAGTTACAATAAAGTGAGCAAAAGCATTATACAAAGTAAACATGCCCAACATATGCCTGCCGGCCATATGCCCGCTTAAAAGGCCATAGCCAAAACCATAAAAAATAAATGAATTTGCAATTAATAAGAGGCTATCGCCAATATCAAACTTTTCTTTATGAATAAGTTTGTATGCCAGAAAACTAATGTAGAACGTAATAAAAAATATACAAAGAAAAATTAGTGCCAAACCAAATTGTTCATCTATACGATATTCAAAAACAAACCAGGAAAAATAAATAAGCCAGGTGAATACAAAAGCTCCATAAAAAAGGGTTTTCCAGTATTTTTTAAACGCAATAAATAAAATACCCGTATTAATGATGGACATATAAGTGAACAAGGTAACCACGTTACCGCTACCATCACTCAACAAAAAAGGCACAGCATAAGCACCCACTAAACCAAACAGGGCTATTACCTGCCGGTTGTAATTGATGGCAGCCAATACCGTAAAAACGGTAAATACGACCATTAATACAAAGGCTGTTAACTGCGGTATAAGAGCATAAAAATCATAGGCAATATAGGTTATAAAGTACATAATGGCCATAGCCCCGCTTAAAAGTACTGCACTAAAGTTGTTATAGTTCCTTTTTAATTTAAAAGCAAAAGCTAATAGAATTATTCCTGCCAGATAACCTAAAATAATTCTTGTTAAAGGGCTAATAAGCTCATGATCAATAGCATACTTTGCTCCTATAGCCACACCAATTACCGTAATAATAATTCCAATTTTATTAATAAGATTTTCACCAATAAATTTTTCAATATCCGATTTTGGTTTTGGCTGTTTATTTATTGGAGTAGCCGATTGCTTAGGTGTTTGGCTTAAATTAATTGGCGGTGGGGCTTGATAGGAAGGGATATGTTCTTCCTCTAATTGAAGATGAGCCGGTTGTTTTACTTCGGGCACTACTGCCGTAGTATGCATGTCGCTTACCGGTAAATCCGTTTCATGTTTCAATTTTTCTATCTCTTCCTTAAGGCTATATATTTCTTTTGAAAAATCTTCCTGTCTTTTCAATAGCAACTCCAGTTTTACAAGAAGTTGATTAATATATTCCTGATTATTATTCATACAATTACTCACGTTAAAAGAACCCTCGCATACAGATTAAGCGTTACCAAGTATAATTAAAGGATAGCATTAATATGTTTACACCTAAATCAACTGTGAAAATAACCATTAAGAATCATATTTACTATGTTTTAGCAACAGTATGCTTAGAGCGTAAATTAAAAACATCTGCCGCATGCAAAAATTCACATTTCTTAACTTTTGTAACCAAAGCATTTCAAATATCTTTGACTAAATTTTTCAATCATGATGATGAAGAACTTTACCTATATCCAATGGGGGTTAACAGCACTTATAGCAGGTGTTTTTTTAATAATAGCCTGCAATAAAGATGAAACGATTACGGGTATTATTGCACAAGAAAGATATATTAACAATACCGGACATGATATGACCATTACCCGATATATGACAGGTACCGGCGAAAAAAGTTTTGCTATAGCCAACGATGATACCTTGTATATTGAAAGTTCCCTCGATGCCGGAGCCGATAGTACCGGAAGTATTTTTCGGGCAGATTCTGCCAAAGTGATTTTTGACGATGCTAAAACTTACTCCATGAAGGACACAACTAACTCCGGTCTTAATTTTTTAAAAGCCAAACGCACTATTTCACCCAGCGGTAAAACCCATTACTACCGCTATACTTTTGCCGCATCTGATTATACTTTGGCAGAATAATAAATTACCGGCAAACAATTAATTAATTTGCAACATTGTTGCTTTTTTCATATTTTTGCGGCGATGAAATTGAAAATTAACTGGGACGCTTTGGGTATTACTACTTCCATAGCCTGTGCTATTCATTGTGCCGTACTGCCTTTATTTATGGCTAGTTTACCCTTATTCGGCATCAATATTATTGAAAATATGGCTTTTGAACTGTTTATGATCGGCCTTGCTTTTGTAGTAGGTATTTATGCATTATGGCATGGTTACCGTTGGCATCATCATAAAAAATTACCGCTAATATTATTTACTGCCGGCATTGTTTGCCTAATATTAAAACAGGTGTTTTTGGAGTATCATAACACCCTATTAATTCCGGCGGTGGTACTAATTATTGCCGGCCATGTACTCAATTATCGGTTTTGCAGGCATCATAACCATGCCCATGCTGATGATTGTAATCACGATCATTATTAACAATTGCAGCTACTAAGTTTCTACATAATTTTTAAGCGATTTTTCCAAAATTTCCTGCCAGCCCGCTTCAAATTGTTGAAAAGCAAAGGTATCGCCACATGCTGCAAAACATTCAATTCCCTGATGGGAGAATTGTAATTGTGTTTTGCTCCCAACCTCAACTAACTCCCATGTAATAAGCGTTTCGCCGGATGTTATTTGAGGATATGCCCAGGTATGTTGAAATTTCTTAAGCGGTATTATTTCAATTATTTTACATTGATGGTAAAACTGATTTTTACCTCCGGGCTCATAAAAATTAAAAACGGCTCCTTCCTGCAATTGGAAATCCCGAATATCAAAATACCAATGTTTCATTGCCGAACTATCCGTTATAGCCTGCCATACTTTTGCTACGGGGGCATTATACTTTAGTTGCATTGTAATATTTTCTAAACCCATAATGTATCTTCTGTATTAAAAACATTATACCTTACCGCTGTTTTTTTCTTTGATGCGGTATTGTGCTAAAAGCGTTTCATCATTTTCGGCATCCCTTGCTTCTTTTTCATAGCAGCAATTATGATACCCGTGAAAAATACTATGCCACATATATTTTGCCAAAAAAGGAATATAGCCGTGCTCTTCAAACTGCTGCACATGCTTTAGCTCATGCCGTAACCATTGGGTATTTGCCAAAAACTCTTCCTTGGAGGCTCCGTGTAAATGAATGGTGCTACCAAAAACAATTGCCACCCTTCTCCCTTTGAGTTTAAAGGCGGCTATCTTAGCAATGAAAGATTTTTCTTTAATTGAAAATTCCTTCATTATTTCTCGGTAGTTTTTAAGATATCTTCGCCGTGATGGGCACTGCGCGGTTTTAGAAATATTTTTTCTATGTATCCCTTTTCGTCAATAATAAAAGTAGTTCTAATAAGCCCCATAAATTTATTGCCAAACATTTGCTTTTCGCCCCAAACGCCGTATTTGTCAATTACTTTATGCTTAGGGTCTGCAATAAGCGTAAAAGGCAATTTGTATTTTTCCTCAAATTTTTTATGCTCATGTGCTTCATCGGGGCTAATGCCTATTACTTCAAACCCTTGTTTTTGCAAGGCTTTGTAATTATCGCGCAAATTGCAAGCTTCTACGGTACAAGTGGGCGTATCATCCTGAGGATAAAAGTACAGCACTACCTTTTTACCCAAAAAATCGGGTAAAGAAACTTTCTCTCCGTTCTGATTAACTCCTGTAAAACTGGGTGCCTTTTTCCCTTCTTTTAAATGTGTAGCCATAGTTTATAATTTTATTGCTGCAATTTACATATTTCTTACCGGTAATGTTGCTTGTACAATTTACCAACTTACGCTGAAATATTGATTATTTAGAACGAGAAAACTTCCAGTTTTTTGTTGTAGTGTTTCCTGCAATATCTGT
>JBKEEB010000013.1:0-2772 GCA_047975735.1 Niabella sp. | reverse complement strand
TAACAAAACATCCTGTTGTAACGAAGCGGCAATTTCAACATTTTTTAACCGGTTTAAAAAAGAAAGTGTTTTTTCTTTTACATCTTCTGCAGCATCTTCATTTCGTTCCTTCCAATCGTAAAGGTTTATAAAATCTTTATACCATTCCAATTGACCGGTATCTAAAACGCAGTCTGTAAGCCTCCTAAAGCCCAAAGACATATTGCCATCGCTTATGTGTTTTTCTACTTCGTTGGTTTTTTTTTCAAATGCTATCATAGATTTATTATTACCTGAGGTTCTAAAAATAGTAATTACTCTTTAATTTACAATACAACAGTAATAAATTAATCTAAAAGCGCTGTTATACAAAAAGGCCTGTAATGATTTTGCATTACAGGCCTCTATCATAAGAAAAAGATTCTTAATTTACTTTTTCCGAGATACCTTTTTGGCTGCCACTTTTTTAGCAGCGGCTTTTTTAACTGCCGTTTTTTTAGCTACTGCTTTTTTAGGCGTGCTATTTTTGAGTTCAATAGCAGCATGTGCCGCAGCTAACCGGGCAATAGGCACACGGAAAGGAGAACAACTCACATAATCCATGCCAATTCTGTTACAGAATTTTACACTTTCCGGATCGCCGCCATGCTCGCCGCAAATACCTATTTTTAGTTTAGGATTTGTAGAGCGGCCTCTTTCTACACCAATTTTAATTAACTGACCGATACCATCCTGATCAATGGTTTGGAAAGGATCATCGGCAATTATTTTTTGATCTAAGTAGGATGGTAAAAATCCACCTATATCATCACGGCTATACCCAAAGCCCATTTGCGTTAGATCGTTAGTACCAAAACTAAAGAACTGTGCTGTTTCAGCCATTCTATCGGCTAATAGTGCCGCACGAGGAATTTCAATCATTGTACCATACAAATGAGGAATGCTGTTCACTTTCATTTTTTTGCAAACTTCTTTATATACCTGATCGAAAATAACTTTTTGATGATTTAATTCTTCTACAGCCGAGGTTACGGGAACCATAATTTCCGGTAGTGCTTTTACTTTAGATTTGTTCAGCTCTGCTGCTGCTTCCAAAATAGCCCGGATCTGCATTTCGGTAATTTCAGGATATGTAACACCCAACCTAACACCACGATGACCTAACATAGGATTGTTTTCGTGCAAACCGTCAATACGTTTTTTAAGTTCCGGAAGGCTAACTTTCAATTCTGCAGCCAGTTCTGCTAACTTAGCTGCATCCTGAGGCACAAACTCATGAAGCGGTGGGTCTAACAAACGGATGGTTACCGGTTTGCCTTTCATTACAGCCATTGTGGCTTTCATATCTTTTTTAACAAACTCAAACAATTCGCCCAAAGCATTTCTTCTTTCTTCTTCAGTTGAGCTCATAATCATTTTACGTAACAAAAATAACGGGTGGTCGCCACCTTCTCCGTAAAACATATGTTCTGTACGGAAAAGGCCAATACCTTCTGCCCCAAACGAAATGGATTGCAAGGCATCCTTAGGTGTATCAGCATTGGTACGTACACCCAATGTTTTAAATTTATCAACTAATTTCATTAACTCGGCATAGGCCTTGTTTTTTGAAAGATCAGCATCTGATAAAGCCATTGCACCTTCGTACACCAATCCTTTGGTTCCGTTAAGGCTCACCCAATCGCCTTCTTTTATTTTTGCGCCGCTATGGGTAGTAAAAGATTTTCCATTGGGAGTGATTTCTATTTCGCTGCAACCTACAATACAACATTTTCCCCAACCGCGGGCTACTAAAGCTGCGTGGGATGTCATACCGCCTTTTGAAGTTAAAATAGCCTGTGCTTTGTGCATGCCGTCCACATCTTCGGGAGAGGTTTCTTCGCGTACCAAGATTACTTTTTCGCCTTTTGCTGCCCAGGCAACCGCATCTTCCGAAGAAAAAACTACTCGCCCAATAGCACCGCCAGGCCCGGCTGGCAACCCTTTAGCAATTGCGTTTGTAGCAGCTTCTGCCTTAGAGTCAAGCATGGGTAATAAAAGCTCTATTAATTGGTTAGGGTTAACCCTTAATATTGCCGTTTGGGCATCAATTAGTTTTTCGATATACATATCTGCAGCCATGCGTACCGCAGCAGCACCATTTCTTTTGCCTACACGGCATTGCAGCATAAACAGTTTTCCTTTTTCTACAGTAAACTCAATATCCTGCATATCCTTGTAATGCTTTTCAAGGCGGTTTTGTATATCGTCTAATTCCTTATACACTTTTGGAAATAATTTTTGAAGTGTAATAAGGTTTTTACTGTGATCGTTTTTAGACTTATTGTTGATAGGCGATGGAGTGCGTATGCCCGCAACCACATCTTCGCCCTGCGCATTTACAAGATATTCCCCATAAAAATAATTTTCCCCGTTACCCGGATTTCTGGTAAAGGCCACACCGGTGCAACTTTTATTGCCCATGTTTCCAAATACCATTGCCTGAACGTTTACCGCAGTACCCCATTCGTCGGGGATTCTTTCAATGCGGCGGTATTCAACAGCGCGTTTGCCATTCCAGCTGGCAAATACGGCACCTACACCACCCATTAACTGTCCCATTGCATCTTCGGGAAACTCTTTTTTAAGATGCTTCTTAATTAATTTTTTAAAACTGGCTACCAATAATTTCAAGTCTTCTACAGACAGTTCGGTATCATTCTTATATTTTTTTGCTTTTTTGATTTGCTCCAGTTCTTCATCCATTATTTTACGGATTCCTTTGCCTTCTGCCGGCTCTAAACCACCGGCTTT
>JBKEEB010000079.1:0-2693 GCA_047975735.1 Niabella sp. | reverse complement strand
TTCCATTGAAAGGGCTTTCCCCTCGCCATATTTCGAGTATTGATATTTAAATCTAAACCGCGGTTGCTTACCCAAAGATCCTTTGCATTGAAATTAATTTCTGAGTAACCTGTAAAATCGGGTAATACAAACTGATAGAAATCGTCTTTCATCAGGCGGTCATAAATATCGGCGGTAATGTTAATTCGATGATTGAACATTTCAAGATCGAACCCAATATTTTTTTGAATAGACCGAGCCCAAGTTAAATCATTTTTTGTTAGACCGTTTGTAAAACTTGGCTGTACTGCAACCTCTCCGCCGTAGGTTCCTGATACATTATATGTATTATAGGGTGCATAGAACTCTTGCGACCTACGTCCCGAAACGCCATAACTACCTCTGATTTTAAACAAATCTACAAAGTCTTTTAAACCACTAAAAAACTTTTCATCTGAGACAACCCAACCGGCACCAATTGCCGGAAAATAGCCCCATTTATTATTGGCTCCAAACCTAGATGATGCGTCAGCCCTATAAGAAGCATAGAACAAATATTTCCTGTTAAAATCATAACTCAACTGTCCCATAAATCCTAATAATGCATCATGGCTATAAAAAGAATAACCTGATAAATCTTGCTGTGGTATGCCACTCACTACCTGAATATTATTAGAAGGTGTATTGTATCCATTTAAGTAGATTCCCTTATTTACAACCGTATTATACTCATGCGAAAGCGTAGCATTAATATTATGGGCAGTACCCCCTTTTGTTTCTAAAGCTTTACTCCAATCCAGCCTGTTCATCCACATATAATTATTATACTTCCTGTCAGTAGCCTGCGCCTGAGATGGCTGAACGGTACCTGATAATGCCTCCACAGCATCAATATTGGAAGGTTTAAAATAATCCCGTACATTATTAGTTATGTTGGCAGCACCTTGCATAGTATAGGTTAGAGTTGGTATTATTTTATACCTGATTGTTAATGATGCATTATAAAGATTATCATTATTTTCATTCCTCAGATTGGAGGCAAGACCGAGATAATTATTCAAATCAAACTGGTTCAATAAATAGAATGATGAGGGTTGCGAACCAATACTATTTGCGCCTCCATCAAATGGCGTATTTGAATCAGAATTACCTGACTTAGCCCCTCTTTGCCTGTCGGATTTTGTCAGGCCAATAACGAGGTCAGAATTTAATTTCGGGCTTATAGTAAATCCAAAATTACCCCTAAACGAATACCTTTGAAAACCAGTACTTTTAATAATACCATCTTCATTATAATATCCGGCACTGATTCTGTAATTTACATATTCGCTTGCTGCGGCCATGTTTATATCTACATTTCGAATCATTCCATTCCTGTAAAATGGCCCTTGCCAGTCTGTTGCATTATTAAAATAAGGGTTCAAACTATCTGTTAATATCTGAGGTAGATTAGCTAACTGATCGGCCGATGTAGCATAATCCCGAAGTATTTGCATTTTTAAACGGCGTTCTTCAGCTCCTGTATAGGTTTTTAACAATTTAGGCTTTTGTGTTAAGCCGCCATAAATATTAAAGGTAAATATTGGCTTTTTAGAAACTCCCTTTCTTGTGGTTATATATATTACACCGTTAGCACCCCGGGAACCCCATGCAGCAGTTGCCACAGCATCTTTTTGAACAATCACATTTTCTATATCATTAACATTAATACCAGCTAGATAGTTAGTGCCAGTATTCCCCAACCCGCTGCTTTCTACTTCGGCCGGATCTACCGGTACTCCATCTATTACATAAAGCGGTCCACTTAGTGCTCTTGACTGAGCTTCCTCAATATTCCCGATATTTTGACTAAGCCTTGAGTTCCCTCTTACAACTACTGTGGGTGCAATACCAGGCTCCCCACTGTTTATCTGTACATTTAAGCCGGCTACTCGTCCTTGTAACAATGCATCCACACTAGCAACAGGTCGGTTTTCTATATCCTCACTTGTTATCCCTCCTAAAGAGGCAATAGAAGTTCTTTTATTTTGGCGCTGAACACCTACAACCACAACATCACCCAAATTTGCCGACTGACTTTGGGCTAGCTTAATTAGCATCGGATTATCCGTATTAGATTTAATTCTTTGCATTTCATAACCAACCGAAGAAATTTCTAAAATTGCATTTCGGCTGTTTACGGTAATAGTAAATTTACCTTCTTCGTCGGTAACAACTCCCCGATTTCCCGCTTTTACTGACGCATTTACCAAAGGTCTAGAATCTTCATCGGTAACGGTCCCGGAAACCCGGAAAGTCCCGTCCTGTGCAATTGCAATAAAAGCAACAATACTAAATAAGATAAGAAACTTGATTTTTTTAATTAGCATAATGTTTAATTATAGAGGTGTAATTTTAAATAAATGTAACCATATTTAAATAATTGTTAATTTTTTTTGTAGCGCAAACGATTGCACAAATTTTACTTCGTAACATAGCCGATTTTGACTAAGCTAGATTGGCTTAATGGGAAAAATAATCTTCAAATGATTCATACAAGACAAGTAAAATAATCAAAACCAATATTAGTGGGCTAAATCATTCTATTGGTTCGGCTAAATTGAAGAGAGTGTTTTAATGTCGCTACCTGAATAGTTAGTTGTACCTTATTCTTCAACATAAATAGTATTATTTTTGAAACCTGATGTATTTTATAAAAACGCCCTGGTGGCTAA
>JBKEEB010000031.1:0-27569 GCA_047975735.1 Niabella sp. | reverse complement strand
ACAAGGATACTTTTTTTTGCCTGTATTATACAACTAAAATTATTCACACATGTGGATGAAGGAAAGGTTTTATATTTTATACGAATACAACATCATATTATAGGTACATATTATGGGTGTTTTTTTTATAGTTATAATTGTTACAAACAGCTTATAATTTTTAATTATGCTATGGCATAACAAGTATCTTCATTAAAAATCAACTGCATGATCCATCGGAAATGGCTTGCCGCCCCATGCTTTTAACTGAGTCCATTCAGTAAAAGGATCCGACCAAAATTTATGAGAAGCTGGTAAGCCTAAAGCTAAAAATATTAATGCTGTTATATACATACTTCCTGTATTTGAATAATAATCTGCAAGGCTCTCTTGTTTATTGCCAAGCAAGCCCAATGTTAGCCAACCATCATTTGTAAATGTAGATGGGATAAACATACGTTTCATCACTTTTGTTAATGCACATCGTACCTGAGCAGGCTTAATATCTTCAGGGAGCCCATCTTCTAAAGCAAGTTTTACTAGTGGTTGAAAAGCCCCAAGACGATATGTTGAGGAACGCCCAACCACTAAATATGTACCCTCCGGCGAAATATATCTTTCTAAAAATGTGGAATAGCGTTGCATTCTTTTGTACGCTAAATCATACTCCTTTTTATTCCTCCGCCCTTTTTCTATATTTACTCTTAAAACGTCCACCAACATAGGGTGAATAACATACCCATTATAGTGGTCAAAATGAAATTTATCCCCATCGGTGTACCATCCATCCCCAACATACCATTTTAACATTTGATCTATTGCATTATCAATTCTTATTTCATCAATTTCTTCTCCAACACTTAACAGAAAACTTTCAATAATAGCAGCAAACAACAACCAGTTACTTTTAAATGGCTTTATCTTTCGAGTATTTGTAAACTCATGAATAAATTGTTTTTTTGTTTTTTCGCTTAAAGGATACCATAGCGTTTTGGGAGCATACAGGAACGCTTGTGCGATATAGGCTGCATCCACAAGAACCTGAGGAGTTTTACCATCACCCCAAAACAGATAATCAGGGCTTTGAGGATTTACTGCATGAGTCAAACTGGCTTGTACTTGATTGCGTAACTTTGCACGCAACCTACCCTCTACAGTATTATCAACAGGGAGGTTCAAGAAAGGGGCTATTCCTCCAATTAATCTTGCAAAACCCTCCATATAAGCAACTTCTTTGTTACGGCCATCCCATGTAGGGCTAAACTGAACAGGCATTTTTTCCCTCAATAAACCTTTGCTCATGTTGGCTAAAACCGGCGTAGCAATTTTATTTAATAAATCAATCCAATAAGCCCTGTCATCATGAGGGGTATTAGCTAGTGAAGAAAAAATATTATTAGTAGCATTTATATCATGAAATGAAAACGAACTTGTTAAACCTAACAATGACGACCACTTTAAAAAAAATCTTCTATGCATATAATATTATTTTTAAAAACTATTAAATTCATATTATTGATTACAGATGCATTAAATCAACTTTATCGTATTAGGAATGATAATTAAATAATTACGCACTAATTTATACAATGAATGCTAATGTTATCAATCTACAAGCAGTTAATTTTGATATACCCTCAATATAAAAACAGACAACTTTTTAATAAATTTTAGGATTATGGCACAGTACAAATTTAAATTATAGGCGTATTTAGACGAATTTAAAATTTAAATACTTATGACTATTATATTAAAGCAGGGTTAGTTTATGCAAAAGGGTTAATACATTAGCTACCCCATATTTGCGTACTTTAAACAATCGAATTTATAAACAAAACATTGCCACATAAGTTTTATACTTCCACACCTAACTACATTTTATACAAAACATATTTATAAAACAGGCTAATGATACTTCGTATAATACCGAGTATTACATAAAGGGTTTTCTTATTGCAGAGTGCTACAAATACCAGTCTTTATAGCGCTTCATAGCTTCTAGAAAATAATAATCTGCATAAATTAATGGGACATCAATTTCTGAACCTAAAGGCAAGGCTCCAGTACTATGCATCAGCAAAAACCCTCCATTTTCTCCCACTTTGGCCTTATATTGATTATTCGACAAGGAAATGATTATATCCCTAGCATTGTCAATAAAATATTCCCTTTCTTTACCAGCTGTGTATTGCCCTAACTCTAATAAAGCTGATGCTATTAATGCTCCTGCAGAAGCATCCTTTTTAGCTTTAGGAATTTGCGGTGCGTCAAAGTCCCAATATGGAATCTTGTCTTCCGGCAGGTTTGGATGCTTTAAGATAAAGTTAGCAATATGTTTTGCAAAATCTAAATATCGTTTATCTTTTGAAAAACGTTACATCATTGTAAAACCATATAAGCCCCAGCCCTGGCCTCGGGACCATGCTGAACAATTGGCCGCACCTTGCCAAGTTGCTTTACGGAGCACGCTACCTGTTTGAGCATCATAATCAACAACATGATAACTACTATAATCTGGCCTGAAATGATTTTTAAGAGTAGCATTAGCATGCAATAATGCTATATTCCTAAGCTTCATGTTGTTGCTATTATTGGCAACCCAGTATAGCAACTCTAAGTTCATCATATTATCAATAATAACCGGGCATTTAAAATATTGATTAGTATTCCAAGATTGAATAATATTTGCTTGGGGGCGAAACCGGCTTGCCAAAGACTCTGCCGACTTATGAATAATGTTTCTGTAAGTGGAGGACTTTGTGATACGATATGCATTACCAAAGCTGCAATACATCATAAAACCCAAATCATGGTTGCCCGTATATGTTTGATTTGGCTCAATAACATTTAAAGCACGTTCTGCCTCTTTTTTAATTAGCGTATCGCCAGTTTGCTCATATATATACCATAACGAACCGGGATAAAAACCTGTACACCACCAAGTTCGTTCGTGTGTTATAACTTTGTTATTTTCAAAATTAAAGGACTGTGGCATTTTATCATTTGGCAACAAAGTCATCATATACTTATACTGCGTATTGGCATAAGCAAAATTATCAGCAATAAGTTTTTTCATATTAGCCGTATTTTTTTGCTGACTAAATACGAAAGAAAACTTTAAAAGCAAAATCAACAAAACAACTACCTTCTTAAACATTATGAAAAAATTAATCTTTTATTTTTGAATAGTTTACACCAGCCTTAATATTGATATAAAAATAAAAATATTACTTGCTTACAAATTCAGTTTCATAGTCCTTCAGCCAAGCGGTACCTTCCAACCCCCAAGAATCTGATACAGGAGCATTTAACCAATAAAAAATAGTTGGCACAATATCCATAACAGAAGTTTGAAAAGTATTAACAGTACTAGCACATGGCATATCTATTAAATTCCAAGATTTGTTTCCAAAATCAGTAAAAGTAAAATCTTTCCCGAGAGCAAGAGGCGCATAATTTTTAAGTACTTTGCCAGTACCCTCGTCCATAGGCCAATAGCCAATTAGGTTTGCATACTTTGGATGAGATGATGTAATAACCTGATCACATACACTATTCAATATTTCTTGTTCGCTAAGAGCCGTATTCCAAATACTTAAATTGCTGATAATACTATTAGAAGTACCTAATGATGAACTAATATTCCCAATAATAAAACTGGAAGTTGTAGCAGCCGATACAATGTTGCCTATTGCACTTGCTGCACTTCTTTTATTATTTGTGTACAATACAGCATAGCGGGTTGAGGCGGAATCATAAACACGTAAAGCAATAGCATCCCAAACATTTACTTCAGCAGAGGCCTCGCTTGATGCGCCACCAATAAAATACTTATAAACATTCCCCGTTCCACTAGCATCACCAATTCCTAACCGGTAGTTTTTATTAGTGCCTACCAGCATAAAAGCCCAGCCCCTTGGGTTAGAGTAAGCATGAGTAGCTTTAGACAGTAAAACAGTATTGCTGCCAGACTTTGTAATATTCCTGACCTTAAACATTATTGTATATCCCCCGGTTGAAGGTATATCATAAGGCGAGGCTGTAGCTGCATCCATTGAAATGGTATTTGCTTTACCATTGTTGTTTAATCCATTTGTTAAATCGGGAGACTTGAGTTCTTGTTTTATAAGATTATCATTATGAAAAATAGTAAAAATTTTTCTTTCGGGTATTGATGAGCCTCCATAGCTTATATTGTCTGATTGCATTCCATGTGTAGTAGTAACAATAATAAGCCAGTCTTCGGCATTGTAATTAGAGCGGGACTTTACTGCGGTTACAATTTTACCAATATAATCATCTACTTTATTTATAGCATCCCGGTATTGATTAACAGTTGGTGAAAAACCATACATTTTACCCGCTATGTTTGCTCCATTTAAGTCAACAACTAAATGGGACAAATAGGGATCCGCTAAACTTAATATGGCTGAATCCTTTATTTGCTCATCACCAACGGCAAATATTTTCTTATCTGCATATTTATAAGTTACATCTAATAAAGATTGCCATGAGCTTGCAACTACCATTCTTGAATTAGCAACTCCAACTTTTCCGGTTGCCAATAACCTTTGCGAATAGTTTGGGATATATGTAACGCCACCATGATTTTCTTCATTTCCATCTTCAATAGGAATGCTCAATGTGCTGTCAACCGTTCCATAAGTAATACTGGATTTTCCGGCAGTTAAGCCTACCCATGCACCTGCATCTGTGGTATTGGGGTCTCCATAAGAATTCCAAGAATATTTTGCCTTTTCTAACAATTTGCTAATATTAGTAGGCATTATTGCTTTTACCGCATCAGAAGTAGCTCCTTCTGCTACAATCAATAACACTTTTCTTTTTTTAGGTATCTTGGATTCTTCAGTTTTTTCGAATACTAATGGAGGATCATAGAATTTTTTGCAGGCGCTTAATAACAGAAGTGTTACCGCCAAAATACCAGTTGTTATCAAAAATATTTTTTTATTCATCGCTTATGGTTTCTATTTTGCTTGTATTAATAATGATAGGCTCCCATCTCAGTAAATGCAGTATTATTATTTACATCAGTAGTATTTCTGGGCCAACTCCATCTAAAATATTTAAAAGTTACCGGTGCCTCTAAGTTAATATATTGTTTAGCTTCAGCTTCAGCAACCGTACTATTTTGTGCGGTTTTAAGTTCGAACGTGCCCAAATCGGTCCAAGAACTATTATCCATACTTATTTCAATGGTTACAGATGGCAAATGGTTGCTATTACCGCTTTTCCTTTGTACGATATAGAATCCGTCCGCTGTAATGGCTGCACTACCCGTTTGTACAACTGCAGAGAATGGGTAGGATGAGGACATTGTTTTTCCAGTTGAATTTGGCGTAGCACCTGCAGTATTAGGGCCCTCGTAACAACCATTGAAACAGCTACACCAGATAGAAGAAAGGTTGCCGTCTAAAAGATTCTGTGGGCCATAGGTTGACAATGGCAAACGTGTATTGGTGATAGAAAGTACCGTCCAGCCCAGATTAGTTCCAGGCGCGCCAGATCCAAATTCGATACGAGGAAGAATAGATTCACCCCCACCGGTATTAGTAACCGGGTTATACATCCATACATTGGTTTTTAGTTTAGGGAACCCTTTTGCTGCAATAGTGTTTCTGGAAGTTTGGCTAATCATCAATCCCCATTCGCGCATAAATCGGTACATGTCGGTTTTGGTATATTCACATAGCCTTTCATAGAAAAAATCTACTTTAGATTGATTATCGATAGCAGTAAAACGAGCATTACGAGCAGCTGTAGCTAAATAAGCCATAAACTCATACCCATATTTCTTAAATATTTGCGAATAAAAGGAAAGACGGGGATATGTAGCACCCAAATTAGTTAAAGAGAACCAATCCTTATTTGCCGAATCTAAAGCCAAGAAACTGGAAGCACTTGGGGTTTGCCCTAATGTTCCATACCACCCTTCATAAAGTGGTCCTGGGTCATAATTATAAATGGATGATTTTTTTAAAGAGAACAAGTTACACGTAACTTCTCCATTATTGCTAAAAGTCCAAGTGCTGTGCATTTGCATATTGTGTCCAATTTCATGAAAAACACCCCAGTTTGAATTTTCTAACGCATCTATAGAAACTGCCTGGCGAAAGTAATTTGATGTTTGCCCCGCAACTATTGGGCTACCGCTATGCATTGCCCCGGCAGATGGCTGTATGTCAAATACTATACGCCATGGCAAATAGGGTGTGCGATTCCTGACATCAGGATTATTATCAGTCAAACCATACCAGTCATAATATACAGCCTTTATTAAAGAATCCCATTTAGACATTAGGTTTGTAGGGCTGGGAATAGCAACCAATGCTAAATTAGCCTTTGGCAAAGTAAATGCAATTCGCTTACCAATTAATTCAAAAAAAGGAACCGTAGTATTGTTCACCATTTGTCTCCATTCCTCATCAGTAGTTTTACCTAATACGTAATTAGCACCTGCACAGGCTCCGGTAAAAGTAACAGGCACTATTAAGCCTAATGGCTTTTGGGGTAAAATATAGATTAACCCTCCATATAAGTTGCGTACATAATTTACTCCAGGATATAACGATTTTCTAATATAAATGATAGGATCCCTTTGTAATACTTCTTTTCCTGTTAGGTTGTCTGTATGAGAGCCCACTTGTACGGTTAATCCATAAATACCTTCGGGGATAACTATTTTTACTAATTCGCCAGCCGGAGCCCAAAGCCCCGTACTAATCCAGTTACTGGGCAATACAGATACACGCAGGTCAGAGGAAGTTGCCGTTTCATAACTTAAATCAATATTTAAAACTGTATCTACTACCCGTTTTTGTTCAGGGCTTACCATGCCCGGATAGATTTGGGCAGCTATAAATTTTGACGCATCAATGCGTGTCATTGCTGTATCAATTACCATTCCAGATGAATCAGTATATCCATCAGATCCAGTGCCATTTTCAAAATTGTAGCCATATTTTTTGCTACATCCAAAAATTACAATAAAAATAACTGTAATAAAAAACAATGGCATGTATTTAAGTTTACTCATTTTATCTTTATTAACTGATAATAAAATTTATTAATTGGCAGTACCAGGTGTTTTATATGTTGGGGTAATAAGCTTGGCATCTAAATTATATTGCTGCACGTTAAATATACCCATCCAGGTGTATATAAATCTTGGAATATCAATATAAGTGGGTATTTTATCAATTTCTGAGTCTGGATAGGTGGGGCAAATGTTGCCCCCCGAAGCCAAATTGATGCCTGCCCAAACAGCACTCGATCCAAAAGTAACATTACGGCCATTTGGCGAATAATCCACAAATATTTTTTCGGAAGGCTCTCTATTGTTAAAGCCCAATGCGGGCCAGTAACCAATCAGATTAGATGCATATGGCTCGTTACTGTTTACAAAAGTTTTGCAATAAGTATTTACAATATAACTTTCTGGTAGTGCAACATTATATATTCTAATATCAAACATTCTCCCACGAAATGCATTTGCGCCGTAAGAAGGCCCACCACCTATAATTAGGTTTGATGTGGTAGTACCGTTTTTACCCGTAATATTTGAAGGAGCCACACTTTCTTCATTTAAAAAAGTACGCGAATACCTTTTCCCTGCACTATCATATACAACCGAAGTAAAAGTATTCCAAACACCTAACTCATAGGATGGGCCTGTATTAGCGGTACCATTAATTCTGAATGACCAATTGGTACGGGTTCCATCCCCATGCAAAATAACTGACCAGCCCAATGTGGGGCTACTCCCACTATTAGAGCTGCTTTTTGACATGATGCTTGGGATTAGGGTACTTCTGTTAGTAATTAACGCTTTAAATTGAATAGTATAATCACCGGAGGTTCCCAAATTATAAATCGCTGCCAAAGAAGCATCCAATACGCCCTGATTTGCTGCTGGCCCCAACTCTTCCGGTGAAGTTCCATTTACAGTATAGTTTTTAATTGCTGGTACCGGATAGTAGTCTAAATTAAAGTTGGGATTGGAAATAATTAAAAACCCATTTCTTTTTGTATCGGAAAAATCTGAACCATCAGCTTCATTTTCGCCAAGTACATACGCTCCTCCTTTATTAGAAGCTAGTATTATTACCCAGTTTTCAGAAGCAATAGTTTGCCTGGCTTTTATAGCATTCAAAAATACACCTAAAAAGGAATCAAAAGATTGCAAAGCAGCAAGGTATGTTGTAGATGATGGCCCATAACCATTTGCATCTCCTGCTTTTTTTAAGCCTGTATATTGTGCCACCACAACGGAAGATGTGGTAGCGGCTAAATTAGCGGCAACGGCAGATTGTACAGCCTCATCAGTAGTAAGTATTTGCTTTGTTGCTGCATTTTGCACAAGATTATTATACATAAAATCTGATTGTACAAAAGCACTTGTTGTATAAGTGCTATTAACAGCCAGCAAATTATCAATAAAAGAATGATATTGGCTTAGATTATTGGAGGAACTGGCAGAAATTACGCCATGTTTAGCCTTGCGAACACCAGTAAACATATCTGCGTAAGTTGTGGCATCAACATTACTGGCATCTGTTAAGCTTGCTCCGGAAAATATAGCTGTTTTTGTAAGCGCATAGATATTAGGATATAAATTATCCCTTACCGATTGTTCTGCAATTACTTTGCCAATACCACCATCTACAACAACGTAAAGTTCTTTTTTGTGTGATGATGAGTGATGCGCCGTTGTATCTGGAATACTACTCGTATCAATCCTTTGATCAAAATTTCTGTTACAAGCACTATATGCCAAAGCAAAAATTATAAAAAAAAGTACAAATATATTTAGCTTTTTCATCAGAATATTATTGATTTTATTATTTTTTAAAGCAACATTATCAATGTTTAAGACATTAGTTTCCAAATACTAATTTTATGATTCCCCCACAGCTTTCCCCTTCAAACGTGTTAATACTCCCTACCAATATTACTGCTACTAAACCGCCAATTCCCGACTTAGTTTCAACCATTTTATAAGTTGTGCCACTAAAAGCACCCGTACTATTATAGTTGGCAGCTAAAGAACCATCTGTATTTAACACCATTAATCCTTTACGTGTAATGTTATTATATTTTTCAAACCCTCCAGTTACAATAATTAATCCATTAGATAATTGAGCCGCAAATGTTGGGATGCCGCCATTAAAGGCTCCTGCCGTCATAAACTCACTATTAAGTGTACCATCACTATTAAGTACAGCCAAATTATTAATTGGTGTACCGTTGTAGCTTGTGAAATTTCCTGTAATAATATACTTTTGTGTTGTACTGTTGTAGGTGATATTGTTAATAACCGCATTTGCACCATTTCCTGTATTAAATGACTGATCGAGAGAGCCATCCACATTTAATCTGGCAATGTGGTTACAATTTACTCCTGCAAAGGATGTAAAAGATCCGACAACAATTAATTTGCCGTCATTTTGAATCTTTGGACCATAAATACTACCATTGAAACCTAACGGCCTTTGTTTAGGATTAGTTTTATTAAACAAATAATTAGAGTCCACATCGCCCGATAAATACATACGGCTAATTGGAAGAATACTAGCGTAATCTATTAGCTTATTATTTTTGGTAGAGCGTTCATAAAAATATTGGGCATAAGAAAGCATACTGCCTACAGCTGTAATTGTATTATTATGATAGTAAAGATTATTTACAGAACCTATCAGGTTGCCAATAAACTGTGGCACTGTATCCTTAGCATACGAAGGATCGGAATTTTCCGGAGCTACGTATAAATCAACTTCTCTTTTCCTAATAGAACCGGAGCTATTGAGTAAGGTTATATTGCTCATATCTGTAATACTATCGAACATAGCGAAGTTTCCGGCTATCATTAAATCATTATTTGGCAGCCTCAATAGAGACGAGATAAAACCACTGCTTAACCCATTTCCGATAGTAAGTCCGTCTATTTTTTCTCCGGACATGTTAATTTTTGTAATGCTGGAAAGGCCTGTATTTACATTATAAGTAGTAAACCTACCGGCAATGATGTATTGGCCATTAACATCCGGCAGAATATCATAAATTGTGCCATTAGTGCCAATTCCGGATTTAAAACTGGGATCTCGGTAAAGCTTGCCTTCTATATAAATATTGGGGCCTTGGAATACCTGTCCTTCTGCACGTAACGAGGCAGCACCAGAACTTACATTTTGGGGTAACGTTATTGTAATAGTACTATCAGTAATATTTTTAATTACAGCTTCTAAATCATTAGCTAAAAATTTAATATTGCTGCTGTTTTTAGCGTTCAGGCCAGTTACAAAAAAAGTCATATCCTGGCCAGCTACACCCCTTGATGGCAATGGCGGTTTTTTTGAAAAAGTAATCGATGTTAATGGTTGCCCACCTCCATACGGATCCGGAAAACTTTCATTTTTCTTACACCCTGTGTGCAACAAAATGGCGGAGCATATTACAATGATGATAGTATATTTTATTTTCATATTCTTTATACAGAATTTAAAGTGTATTTTAATCAATTCCTTCTTCCTGGGCAGACTGCACAAACCTGAATGGGAAGAAACTAAAAATATGGGTTTTATATCTTAATATATGCAACCTCCCGTTGTTGGGTGCAATATCTGAGGTGGCAACTGGCGCATTATACCATTTAACACCAAAAGTTCCTCCAAAGTCATATAAATATGATAACATAAGTTGCCTATACCCTTTATATTTTAAAATTATATCATCGGTTAAATCATTTGGTGTTCCATTATCATTTACTGCATTATTATAAATAACACCAATATTCATAACCTGGGCATCAATTGTTTCAAACAAATTACCACTATAGGTATCTAATGCTAAAGTATCAATCTGGTTATAGTCTTTGAGCCCCTTATTACCAGAAAAAATATACATGCTCAAATATTTTTTCCATACAGTAGGTTTAATTTGTTCTATTTTAGTTACACTATCTTTTCCATTTTCCAGCTGAACTTCATTCACATACTTAATAATTTTATCAAAACAAGGATCGGGGGGGGCAAAAAAGGTTACAGCTTCAGTGTTTAATGTTGAGGCCAATCCAGCATAATTAATAACACGTACAAGTGTATCAAAATAAAAAGGATCGCTTTCCAAATACTCCATAATACTCCCTTCATATTTGGGGTTATTAATTCCTGTATCTACATAATAATCTTTTTTGCAAGACATGAAAGAGATGCAAACAAAAAACAATAACAGCGCGTAATAATTAAATTTCTTTTCCATATTTAGTTCCAATAATTGTTTAGTTGAATTAAAGGATTATTTGTTTGAGCTTTTTGGTTAATAGGCCAAGTCCACGCGCCTTGCAAAAACTGCCCATAAGACATACTATTTGTATAGTTATAAGTAGGGTTATAGATGCGCCCAGTACGAACCATATCATAATAGTAATGCCCTTCGCCCATTAATTCTTTACATCGTTCGTAAAAAATAGCATCTAACAAATTACCGTTACCGGGATTAGCCGGAAACTCTGAAGCTCCTGCCCGGGACCTGATTCTATTCAATAACTGTGCTGCTTTATCATTATAAGCACCTCCAGAAGCACCTTCTCCTGAACCGACAGCATTGCCAATAGAGGCTAATGCCTCAGCTTGTAATAAAATCGCATCCGGATACCTAAAAATAAAATAATTATTGCTTAATGCGTTGTCCCCACCTTTTGGGCCTAAAGCTATATTATAAAATTTCAGCATTTGCGAATTTGCAGCATACATGGTATTTACATTATTGAAAGTAAACCATGCCTGTATTCTTCCGTCAGATTGGCCTTCTGGATACAACAACTCTAAAAATTTTGACATATAATTCATTTCTACATTATCCTCTACACTATTTGCATCGGCATTAGTAGTTAGGTTGCTTTCCCAAATTACTGCCCCTGCATAAGTCATACGCCTATTTTGCGGATATAAACCATAGTTTATGTTTTGCGGTATTTCAAATAATCCTTCCTGCGAACGCCCTTGAAAAACAGTAAAAATTTGATCAATAGGATACAGTTTTAATACACCTAACTGCTGCTCGCCTTCGTTATATAATATATCGCCTAATTTATCCACTTCATTATAATAAGCAATGGCATTATCTTTATCAAAACCGGCTAGCCACATATTAAAATGCATTTCGAGTGCTAAAGCACTACCACGCATGGCACGTACTGCCCGATATGTGGGATCGGGGTAACTCCATGGAAGATCATTTCTATGAAGCTTTAAATCTTCTATACACTTTTTAGCTACTTCAATATGGCTGGTTCGTGGCAATGATTTTTCATTATATGCATTAGTATAATAAGGCACGTCAGAATACAACCGAATTAAATAGAAATACGAAAGGCAACGCATAAAAGCAGCTTCGGCCTGATATTGTTTTACCATATTATCTGAAATTGAAAGGTCTTTTTCTTGAACCTTTGGCGTTTCGTAATATAGAATATTAGCTGCCTGAACTACTTTAAATAGGGGGGACCAATCATCTAATAAATCCCAACGTGTGTTTCGCTGCCACCATTCATTGATAGCATTATATGTGGGACTGGTACGTGAAGCATCTGCGGCAATGGCACTTTTAATGTTGTTTCGCGATAAAAAAGTAACATCACCCCTTGGAGGATATGCTTTACCAACTACAACTGGCGCACATCGTACATCCCCCATAAAAATTACTGCGCTTTTCAAAGTAAATTCATCTTTAAAAATTCGATATACATCATTTGTAAAGCTTTCTACGTCAGCTCTTGTTTCCCAAAAATTATTGCCTGAGAGATCATCTAAAGGCTTAACATTTAGAAACTTTTTGCAACTGCCTAATGCAATAATTGTCACAGAAAATATTATTAATAAATATATTTTTTTCATTACTATTTATTTTAGAACTGAATATTCAAACCAAGTGTAAATGATCTTCTGGTTGGGTAACCGTCTGCCCTGTCTCGCCCTAAATCTGTTACATTTTCCGGATCCGGACCGGAATAGTTTGAAAATGTATATACATTGTTTGCTGTTAAGTATATTCTTGAATAATTAATCCCATAACGGATAGTTTTATTTTTAGGGACATTGTAACCTAATGTAACAGAGTTTAGTTTTACATAAGAACCATCTTCCTGAAAAAGCGTTTGGTTAAACCGGAATGGCTTTATAGCACTACTTCTTGTAAAATCATAAGGATATGGGTATTCAGCATCTGCATCGCCAGGGCCTTGCCAAAAATCAAAGTCTTCTATTGGTACTAATGCAGCATTTTTCTGGCTTGCTAACGGATTGTTATAACTTGCCAGCCTTTGTGCTAAGGAATTGTTTAAGATGTCTCTGCCGATGGTAGCCGAAATATTCATAGTTAAAGTAAATGCTCCATAAGTAAGCATGGATTGTAACCCGCCTGTAAATTTAGGAAAAGCATTACCCGCAACTACCATATCTCTTTCATCTAAAATATAATTACCATCCAAATCAGTCCAATATGGGTCTCCACCTTTAAAGAACATTTTGTTTCCATTGGCATCAAGTGTATAATATGGCAACCCTGTTGAAGGATCTACAGGAACAGAAGCATCATCAGCAAATACGCCCCTATAGTGATATAAAACATTAGATACAGAATTACGGCCTAACCGGTATAAAATATTTTGCCTAATCCCATCAACAGAAGTTGCATCTAACTGTAAAATTTGTCTTGCATCATTAGGCAACCTTGTTAATACATCGTTATTAAATGCTCCATTTAAAGAGAGGTTCCATTTGATTTTTCGGTTACAATAGGGCGGTAAATAAAAGTTAGCTCATACCCATGGTTTACATGGCTCATATAGTTTGTTTTAAACTTTGAAAAGCCATTGTGGTCTGCAATGTCAATACTAAAAATTTCATTGTCTAACTGTTTGTAATATCCCTCTAAAACTGTTGAAAACTTGCCATTTAATAATCCGGCTTCCAGCGCAAAACTTAACTGTGTTGTAATTCTTGGCAAAAGATCAATATTAGGAAGATAGTCCCATCTAAGGCCGGTGGCGGCATTATTATTGTATTGGCCAGAACTTAAGTACCTTCCATAAGCATCAAAAATGCTCCCAGTGGGTACAATGTTTTTACCCCAACTGGCTCTTATAGAAGAATAATCTAACCAATCAAATTTTTCCATAAATTTTTCCTTGTTAAAATTCCACCGTATTCCTACGGCAGGTACTTTAACAAAAGGCTGGTTGGGGCCATTTGTAGAACTACCATCTAATCTATAGCTAAAATCCAATACATATTTTTTCATTAAATTATATTGGAATGTTCCACCATAACCAAATAGGCGAGTTTCGTAATTATTATTTAATATTCCACCCCTCTTCGCAAAGTCTGATATATAACCAACCGGGCCTTCATACTGGTCATTAGGAGTTCCGGATTGCTGAATTACTTTTGCCATAAACTTATCAAGGCTAAGTTCTGAAAACAAAAAAGCATTTATCAAATGAATTTCATCAAAAGTAGTTGTATAGTTTACGGATGACCGGTTGTTAATACCTTGCCGGCGGCTATCATAACTATACCTTAAAGAGTAGTTGTTATTTACAGTTGAAGGCGTAAATGTATTAGTTCTTCCTGTTGTAAAATCATAACTTAAATTATTTTGCAGGTTCAAGCCTTTTAAAAGCTCATAACGAATATCGATATTAGTGGCGAGCCTACCCGTTTTATTTTCATTATCAATTTCCGAAACTCCAAGTGCTACCGTATTTCCACTAAAGAAAGAGGGGGGGGGCAATAAAGAACTTGCAGAAGCAGCGGATGCAACACCGCCCTGCATCATACCAGTACCGCTACCCATACTTTGGTTACCAAGCGAGGCCGAAACTGATGTAAACAAACGAAACCTGTTTGTGGGCATATATTCTGTATTCATTCCCATTGTATATCTGGAAAAGCCTGTATTTTCTATAATCCCTTTTTCGTTAAAATAGGAAAGATTTAATTTATAATTAAACTTAGTGTCTCCTCCGGCTGCCGACACATTATGTGTCATATTAAACTTGGGTTTATAGAATATAGATTGCCAATTGGTTGAGTTGTTATAATACGGGTTTAGATAATCTGACAAAAATGGCGTTTCATCAATTCTATCGCGGCCACTATATATAGACGTGTCATTTTCTAATATTTGGTTTAACCGTATAAGCCTCTCCTCTCTAACACCTAATACCTTCTTTAGCTTGGGAGGCACACTTAATAAAAAATTTCCGGTATATGTAACAATTGGCTTTTTGGATCTTCCTCTTTTGGTGGTAATAATAATTACGCCATTTGCCCCACGCGAGCCGTAAACTGATGTGGCCATAGCATCTTTAAGAAAATCGAAACTTTCTATATCTTCCGGAGGTATTAAAGATATAGGGCTTACACCCGGCCCGCCCTGGCTAAAACCATATTCAAAATTTGTATTTGGGTCATAGGGCACGCCATCTATTACAAACAATGGTGATGAGGGTGAAAGGAATGCATCATTGCCTCCACCGGATACACTAATATTTGATACTCCACGAACAAAGATAGAAGAACTAAAGCCTGGCATACCTGTGGTGTTTTGTATGTTTACACCTGCAACCCTGCCTTGTAATAGCTCCATAACATTTGAAGTAGGTACATCTTGAATGTCTTTACCACTAATACTTACGCTAGAGCCCGTACTAAACTGCTTAGCTCTTTTTTGAAACCCTTGAACAACAACCTGCTCCATACTACCTTCTTTGGTGGCTAATATTACTTCAAGTGTTTTACGGCCATTAAGGTTGATACGCATTTTTTCATATCCGGTAAAAGATACCGTTATTATTGCATCAGCGGGTACCGTTACAGTAAATTCACCTTTATCATTGGTAACACCAATACCTACTTCATCCTTACCTAAACTTATTGTTGCATTACTTATTGGCAAATTTGTTTCTTTGCCTTTAACTACCCCATTAAGCGTTATGTTACTTTGGGCAATTACTAATTGAGCCGTCAAAATGAATAAGACAAGAAGTAAAAATTTCATGAATATTCTGTTATGATATTTTGAAAATGTACACATAATTAATCGTTATCAAACTTTGGTGCTTCTTTAGGAAAGGAAACAATAATCTCCCAATCACCTTTGGTATAAATGGCAAAATCAAATAGAATATTCGACACCAGCCTGAAACCTCCCGCCGTAATTCTGGAATAACTGAAATCTAAATGAGCGTACTTACCATCCAAGGTTGTATATTTTGTTGTTTTTTCTACTAATGGAATAGGGTAAGCGATATTATATTTAACATATGTGGATGTTTTTTCAACATCAAACCCATGTACAATTTTTTCCCAATCGGTAAGATTAAATTTGGACGGGTTAATAAATTTATTTTGAGGATCGATAAAGAGGATTTTCAAACTTGAACCCTGACTTGAAACCTTATGAACGGAGATTCTAATATCATTTACAGCAGTTTGTGTGCTATCCCCAATTACATTTCTTATTGAAGCTGGTTGTAGCCAATCGTTAGGAGCATAACCGGTAATAATATCGGCATTATTGGGTTCATATTCTCTAATCATATAGGGTTTTAATCTAAAGCCTTTTATTACTTTACTACCACCGCTATTACTAACCTCAATATCAAATTTATACCCGGAATCTGGGATTGCCTTTACAGACCTTGCCAACACATCATTACTTCCCCAAAAAAGCATATCGCCGGAATGTGTCCTGATTTCTACAAATGAGTGCTCCTCTAAATTTCTTTTCTTCTCAATTTCTTCTAAAGTAGTTTCTAATCCGGTATATTGTTCTTTCCAAACATATACAGGAAAAGGAGTTGATAATTCCGGAGCCGGCAAATCATCAAAGGTTCGAACATTTGCCAGCTTAAAGGTTAGTGGCCGGGAAGAACTATTTTTATCCAAAAACAAGTTGGTGTATAACGCATTTCGGCCAAGGATTGGGCTGAAAATATTTTGGGTGTAGGATGATTCCAAATTAAACGAATCCAAATCCTGAGGTATAAATTCTTTTACACACCCCGTGAGCGAAATGGCCGCTACTAATAAAAAACTAAATATTTTAATTTCTTTCATCAGCTAATGTTTTACATCTCTTATGGAATACTATATAGTTATTTTCTTTTAAAAACAATTTCACCAGGCATACACGTTCCCACTAAATAAACCTGCTTACAAATTCTCCAAATCCAAGTTCATGTTCTGGAACTAAAGTGTGTACTACGCCATTAGTAGTAATGATATTCACTACGCTGGTTTGCACCCTAATCCAATCTCTGATAAATTGGGACTGTTTGGTATCGCTATAAATAATATTTGTAGGGCCGCCGGCCTGAAAACCCATTGCATCACTATAACTCTTTTGCCCATGCATTGGATAACCATACAGTATTGTTGAAAGCGGTAGCCCATCTACAAATTGTATAGTATATGTAGTAATTTTTCCGTGTACAATATATTTGGAGATTAACGTATCCAAATTATCAATATCTAAATCCTCAATATATAAAGATGGTTTACCGGCATTGTTTCTTGCAATATTTAATGTAGAAATCATAAGCCTAAAACTGCTATTGGTAGGTGCAAAAAGTGTAAATGAACTGTTAGGATTGGATAAGCTATCTTTTAACCATTGTATTCTGTTAATTGCTTTTTGCAAGGAATCGTAAATCCCGGTTTTTGAGGCGATATATGCATAGCTACTACCATCGTAAACATTTTCGGTGTTTTGATAGTTATAATCACCTCCGGTTTTATTACATGAGCTGATTAGAACATACACTATCGAAAATATACCTAATAAAGCTGTAGTAAATAATTTATATTGCACAGTTTTCATGTTGAATAATTACTTTATTTTTTCCAAAATGGCGTTTGTTGTATTGATTTATTTGCATCCAAAACCTCTTGTGCTACAGGCCAGTAAATACCCCCAGTTGCAATCATTTCATTAAATACAGGATCATCTCTTTTTATTTTTTTCTCCCTCACCAAATCAAACCAATACCAGGCTTCGCCAATTAATTCTTTTCGCCTCTCTTTAAATATCTCGCCAATAACATTCGCACCGCCGGGAAGTTTGCTAAGTTTCCTATTTGCCCTTAATAGATTTAGCAGGTCTAATGCTAAACTTGTGTCGCCCAATACTGCCTTTGTTTCTGCTTGTAGCAAGATTATTTCTTCGGCTCTGCTGAATACTATTGGAGAGCCATAAACCGTAAACGCAGATGGGTTAGAAGTACTGGTGCTGGATGTTGGACCAACTATTGATATTTTTGAAAATAAGGGGTATTCGCTATTGAGGTTACTAAAAAACATACTGCTATTGTTTCCTGATAAATCAATATTGAATCTTTCGTCATTTGGTTCATTATAAATAGTGGCTATATCTTCGGAAGGGATATAAACTAAAGGTTTAACTCTTGGAATTAAAGGATACCCCAAAACCAAATTCTCAATATGCCCGGTTGGTGTAGTTTCATTTTTCTCTTGCGACATACCAAAGGCCAGTACATGCTTGTTGTTTGTATTTGTAAAAACTCCGCTTGTTGTAGAAACTAAAACACTGGTAGTAGAAGTAAATAAGTTAGCAGCAGAAGAGTTTGCTGTAGCATAATCCAAATAAGCAGAAGCATCCAAATATCGCCCATCCAAAACTGCCACATGAGCTAATAATACATAGGCTGTTAATCTATTAATCAAATCGCCTGACCAATCAGAACTGCCATAATACAATCCTGAAAAATAGTTTGCACTAACCGACCCATATACATAAGGCAATATGGGTGCTGCTTCTTTTAATAACTGTTCGGCATATGTTAATACTGCAGAAGCACTAGAACGAGGTATTGCAGGAAACTGCCCATCATACGATTGCCTAATTAATGGAACATCTCCCCAGGTTCTAACTAAATAATAATAAGTTAATGCAATAAGTGCTTTCATTTGAGCTACATCTACATCATGTGTTAAACCTGTATATTGTGGATCGGTGTCCAATACATTACCGGATTTTTCGATGAACAAGAAACTGCTATTAATGACGGCATAAAATTTCCTCCAGTTAGATAGATCTTCAAGTAAGGCAAATGGCAAGTCTAACTGCCCATCAATGACTGCTTTTAAGTCTGCCCGGGATACTGATTTAAAAGCACTATTTCTAAATTCCCCGTACATCCAATTGGCTTCATTTTCTGCTAATGCGGATCTTAATAATCCATAATTACCCAGTAATGCAGAACGAGCATCAACTATTGTTTTCCAGGCATTTTTCTCATTAATTGTATTGGAAGGCTCTATATCCAAAAGCTTATTACAACCTGTACAACAATAAGCTATAGCAATTATGATAACAAATAATATATTAAATACCTTCTTCATGGCGTTAAATATGCTTTGTATTTAAAGATTAAGTTTAAGACCCAAAATGACACTTCTTGTTAATGGTAATGACAATCCATTGTCGTAACCTAAATAATTGGCTAACTCAGGGTCTCTATTTGTATATGGAGAGATTTTAAACAAATTAGTACCAGTTATATAGATATACAAATCTCTTATACCTTTTGCCTCTCCAAAACCAATCTGATTTTTACCGGTTATTTTATATCCAAGAGTTGCCGACCGCATAGATAAATAATTGGCTTTTTCGAGAAACAAATCCTGATCTGGTTGATATCCCCTAACCGGGCTCCAAGGGTTATACATGGGATACTGCCCGGTTTCAATGCGATCTTCCCAGTATGTAATTTCTTTTATCGCATCAATGCTGTTAGAGTTATCTCTTGTAATAAAATCCATATAATTAGATGCTTCTCCATTTAGAACATGATGACCCAGTGCGTACTGAAAATGAAAATTAAAGTCAAATTTTTTGAAAGTAACCTGGTTTATAAGCCCACCAAATATTTTAGGAATTGCAGTTCCATGCAATACTTTATCGTGATCATTAATCACATTATTGCCATCAACATCAGACCAAATAGGGTCTCCAACATTAATAGGCAAGCCTTTGTAGGTAAGTCCTGACGGTATTTGTGACGCATTTGTGTATACTCCTTTATTTTGAAGCAGCCAAAACTCGTCCACAGCATGTCCTACTTCCAACTTTCGATTATTTAAAATAATACTATTAAGGCTTCCTGGCAGCTCCATTAATTCGTTTTCATTGTAGGTACTGTTTAAGGAAGCCGTCCATCCTATATTATTTTTCGTAGCGGGGATAATGTTTGCTGTCAATGTTAAGTCCACACCCCGATTTCGAACCCACATACCCGACTTTAGTTCATATAAGTAACCGCTTTCGGCTGTAGTGGGAACAGTTAATGTAAGATTTTTATTGTCTTTATTATATACATCTAAACGTACCGAGATTTGGTTTTTTAGCATGGCTACTTCTGTACCAATATTTAACTGTTGTACATAACTCCATGGAATATCGTAGCCAATCCATGCCTGATTATAAGGTCTGGAGTATGTAGCATAACCATTATAGCCAACTACCTGAAACCCTCCCCAACTAAGTTGGGGCGAATATTGAGGGCCAACGCCAATCAGTTGGTCAGAAACCAAATCGCCTATTCTTCCCCAAGATGCATGTACATCCATAGCGGAAATAAAACTTGTAGCGGAGTTTACAACTTTGTATTTTGCATCTACTACAGGAGAAAACAACCATCTCTTACTGGGCTGCATGGAGGAATTTCCATCGCTTCTTAATATAAGCCCCATTTCAAGCCTGTTGTATTTGTAGCGGGCACTACCCCAAAAGGACATTAACCTTTGTTGCACTTTATCTAAAAAGCCAGAAACCAAGTACCCATTATGAATAAGATAGCTGGCAGAACTTGTAGAGCCTTGTACTTCTGCAATACGTTTTACATCATCTGGGCCATTATAACCAACAAGATAACTATACCGGGAAATATCGCCTTGATAGTTTACACCTGCATGTAAATCTAATACTGATGTATTATTAAAATGATGTGAATATGCTAAGTTATCTTCTAAAATAAACCGTTGATTAAATCCATAATAATTAGACACATAATTATTACCGCTAAATAATACTTTTGGATAAAAAACATCTCTTTTATTTTCATTATAGTCAAAAGATAACCTTGCTGTATTAAGTAATTTTCCAATTTTTGTTGAAACAGAGAAATAGCCCTGTATAATAGAATTTAAATTGTCATCAATTAAATCATCTTCATATACATCAATAAATTGTTGATAGATTCCTTTATTGGGAGGCAATGGGTTTGCTATTGATGGCAAATAACGCATTTCGGCAAACCTGTCTGTAAACAGCCTGTTTCTGCTTCTGTCTAAAATAGTCCCGCTAATCATACTGGATACAGTCATCCACTTTGCAGGAATCATTGATATATAAAAAGAACCCTTGTATTTTTTGATATTTGTGGCATCAGCCGGACTCCCATTTTGAGTAGTGCCAAAAAAAGCTCTAAAACTTGAACGCTCAGCTCCTCCGGTAAGGCTAGCGTTTATGTTATAAACAGGAGTATTTTTATAATATAAATCAGTCCAGTTAGATGGCCCATAATAGTCTGTATTTGAAGAGTCGCTTAAATAATCTGGTAATAATTCTCTGTTTACAGCAGTACCATAGGTATTATAAAACGGTAAGCGGAAGTTTTTTTCTGTTGCTGCATTTATCGTATTTACTTTAGGGCTTAATGCATACCCATAATATCCGTTTATGGATAATAATTTTTTCCCGGGTTTTGCGTTTTTAGTTGTTATATACACAGCACCGTTTGAAGCCCTTGGGCCTAACAAACCAATATCCTTAAAGTCTTTTATAATACTTATTTCCTCAATATCTTCCTGATCAAAAACACTCAATAGGTTAGTAGAGGAGCCTAAAGGGTTAACATCATATGTTTGAATATTATATGTATAAGGGTTATCCTGAATTATTGGTATTCCATTTACATATACCGCCGGTTGGGAAAGATAAAGCTCTTTTTGATTAAGTAACGGCCTGTTTACCCCCCTTATATACATATTTTGATGTACAGACCCAGGCTCGCCTGTTGTTTCTTGTACATAAACACCTGACACCGTGCCCTTTAGCATTTGCTGAAGGGTAACATAAGGAACAGTTTGAATCAGGCTAATATTTACAGTATCGCTCTTAAATTTTAAAACTGTAGGATCAATGTCGTAATAAATTGTTGTATCCTCAGTAATTACAGTATCTTCCTTTTCAGGGATTGTGTCTTTTACTATGCTACAATTAAAAATTATTGGATTGTGTACCAAATCCAACCCATTTGAAATACCAACTACTGAAGCTATTGCAGTTTTAATACATATAACGTTAATACTTACGAGTAGCAAACACTGAAAAAATAATCGTTTCATTTAATAGAAAGAATCGTTTAAAAATTTATTTTCTTAGCTCTGACCTAACCAACATTTGCTTTAATTGCAGGACTTAATTTATATATAACAAGCTTTCTTCATAACATGGGAATAACAAAACCTAAATAGCCATTCTCTAAATACTTGTTATAAAGTGCAAAGTAAAAATAGAGCCAACATAAAAAAACAATGGGGGTTTATTCTAAATAAAATAGGGGACATTTATAAACGACAATTGTAAATCATTGATTATCAATAATAAAATTATTATCAGGTACAACATTTCTTTAACTTTTATACCTTTAACATAAACTAAACTTTACTATAAATTAAATCACTAGGATAATTCAATTAATATGTACTTAATTATTAGGAGAATACAATCTATCAACTCCCATTTTCAATCACTCTATACTAATCTTAGGACAACAAATTTGAATCAAAGTTGGTTTTTGTAGAGAATTTCTGATATTTCCGAAAAGTAAGTGTAAAAAAAATTATTATATTGCAAAAACTACTGCGTTAATAATGAATCAAATACACTCTAAAGTTACACTCCTAACTATTTGCATTTTTTGTTTAATAGTAACTCCTTTATATGGATACTGCCAAAATAGGTCTTTTAACAGTTGGAATATAGAAGATGGATTATCAACAAACAATATATTTGCTATTACCCAGGATAAAACCGGATTTATCTGGATTGGAACAGGAGATGGCCTGAACCGGTTTGATGGAAAAGAGTTTAGGGTTTTTAAACCTAAATTAAAGCCTCCGGTAAATGAAGTACAATATAGCATAAATTGCCTACAAGCAGATAGCAACAATACACTATGGGTAGGAACTGATTTTAATCTTTTGGCGTATGATATTAAAAATAGCCAATTTAAAGAAGCCCGGTTTGAAGGGTTGGACTTCCCTGTATATGTTCAT
The DNA here is from genome assembly GCA_047975735.1 of Niabella sp. Lineage (GTDB taxonomy): Bacteria > Bacteroidota > Bacteroidia > Chitinophagales > Chitinophagaceae > Niabella. The sequence continues at coordinate 4,206 of JBKEEB010000031.1, read as the reverse complement.
TGTCTTTTCTTAGATGCTGAAAATAAAATTTGGGCAGGAACCGGCAAGGGTTTATTCTTTTTACAAAATACGGACAATTTATATTTTAAAAAATTTAAAGTAGCACAATCTAATAATATTCTTAACAGAACAATAAACAGCATTTTTATTGACAAAAAAAAATTCATTTGGGTTGGAACAAATGATGGATTGGTAAAAATTAATAATTCTAATATTAACAAGCCCTATGTTTATTATAAGCATGACCTACAAGATGAAAATAGTATTAGTAGTAATACAATATCTGCAATTACTGCCGACACTTATGGTAATATATGGGTAGGAACGCAAAATGAGGGAATTAACCTCTATAACCATATAACAGAAACTTTTTCCCGTATCAACACAAATTCCAAAACAATTTCCTTGTCAAACAATTTTGTTCGTAAAATTGTACCAGATAAACAGGGAAATATTTGGGTGGGTACGCAGGAGGGGCTAACCTTTTTAAATTGGCAAAAAAAAATCTCAACCAACTTTGTTCATAAGCCTTCTGATACGCACAGTTTAAGCCAAAACTCAATTCATAGCATATATATTGATAAGAATGATTTAGTATGGGTGGGCACCTTTTTTGGTGGAATAAATCTAATCAACCCATTTCCAACAAAATTTAACAGTTGGCAAAATGACGGCTCCGCAACAGGGTTAAGTAACAATGTAGTAAGTTCAATAGTATCTGATACAAAAGGAAACCTTTGGGTTGCAACCGAAGGCGGTGGCATCAGTTACTACAACAAAAAGTCTGGCAAGTTCATGTATTATAAATATGGAAGTAATAGCATTGGAACCAACCTTATAAAAACGATATTTAGGGATAAGAATGGTAATATATGGATTGGCACGCATGGAGGAGGGTTAAATGTTTACAACAATGGCGTTTTTAAAAAATATTTGTATAAACCTGAAAGCCCTGCATTCTTCAATTCTGAAATATCTACTATTGCAGAAGATAAATACAACAATCTTTGGCTTGGCATACAGGGAGGCATCAAGGAGGTTATTATTTATAAAAAAAATGGTACTAATCTTACCGAAATCAGTAAAGAATATAATCGTAAATTAGTTAAAGGGATAGATACAAAAAAAATATTCCCTGATTCTAGAAATAATATTTGGATTGGCACATCAAACGGGCTTTTTATAATAAAAAATGGCACAAAAACAATCGACTCGGCTAACCATTTCGTAAACGTAAAAAATCAAAAAAACTTATCAATTACCTGCATTCAAGAAGACCGCCAAGGCAATATGTGGTTTGGCCTTGAAAAAGGCAAACTTAAAAAATACAATAGCACCTCCCACAAAGTTTTTAGCTACAATCTTAATAGCAAAGGAAATGAAAACAGCCTATATGGAATATTGGAAGATGAAAGAGGCTATATATGGGTTAGTACAGAATCTGGATTAATAAAACTGAATCCATCAACCGGAGATTTTAACAGATACACAAAAGTGGATGGGTTGCCTTCAAATACATTTAATTATAATGCTTATTTTAAAGATGAAGACGGAGTATTCTATTTTGGCGGATTCAAAGGTTTAATTAGCTTTAACCCACTTTCTTTCTATGACAATAATATTAATGCCCCTATCGAATTTACCGGGCTTAAAACGCTTAATCAGTCGGGCATATCAGCAATAGACCCTAATTCAAAATTACAACTAAAATATAATCAGAATATTTTTACAATTGAATTTGCAATTCTCAACTATATTAAACCAGAAAAAAATAGGTATGCTTACAAATTAAAAGGCTTTGATGATCAATGGATAGAAACCGAAACTCCTTCCGTAACTTATATGAACTTACCGGAAAAAAAATATACATTTCTGGTAAAAGGCTCTAACAATGATGGTAAATGGACACAGATAAAAGAATTACATATTGAAGTTCTGCCACCAATTTGGAGAACTTGGTGGGCATATCTACTATATTTTCTGTTAACATCTTCGGTTTTGTTTTTTATTATCCGATTTTTTTATTTACAGGCATTATTTAGGAAAGAAAATGCGCTTCATCAAAACAAGTTAGACTTTTTTACAAATATAACCCATGAAATTAGAACACACCTTACTCTAATTTTATTGCCTGTAGATAAAATGATTTCGAATATCGCCAAAGACAGCTACTTACAACAACAGCTCCAAAATATTAAAAGAAACGCCAATAACCTAATTCGGCTTTCTGAAGAATTGATGGACTTTAGAAAAGCAGAAACAGAGAACTTAGCCTTGCAAGTAGCACCTAATGATATTGTAGCTTTCGTGAAAAGTATTTATGAGCATTTTATAGACACTTCTTTATCCCGCAACATACATATATCTTTTACTCACAATATCCAAAGACAGATTCTTTATTTTGACAGCGAACAGTTAGAAAAGGTTTTCTTCAATCTCATCAATAATGCGTTTAAGTTTACGCCGGATGGAGGCAAAATACAAGTTCATATATCGGAAATAAAATCTCAAATAGAAATTTCAATAATAGATAACGGTGTTGGTATAGCCCCAGAATATAAGGATAAACTTTTCAATAATTTTTTTCAAATCAATGATAGCGATTCTCAAAATAAAGGCTATGGCATAGGACTGGCTCTTTCCAATAAAATTATTACACTTCATAGCGGTAAAATAAAAGTTGATAGCACTTCTAATTCCGAAAACTCGCAGGAGCGAAAAACTACTTTTTCTGTATTTCTCAGAAAAGGTTATGAGCATTTTACTCAGAAAAATATCATAGCAAAACCAAAAGTAACTATAAGTAATAGTGAAATTAAAGACAAGCAATTAATTGAAGATAATATTATAGACATTTTAGCAGCTGATGCACATTTAACTAAAAGAAAATGTACAGTATTAGTAGTTGATGACAATCCTGAAATAAGAAATAATCTTCAAGATATGTTAACAGGCACCTATACCGTAATTCTTAAAAACGATGGCCTTGAAGGCTGGTTATGTGCCACAGAACAACTTCCCGATTTAATTGTTAGTGATGTTATGATGCCGAATGAAAATGGTTTTCAGTTTTGTAATAGAATTAAATCGGATGCACGTACTTGCCATATTCCAGTTATTTTATTAACTGCAAAGTCAACACAACAAGATCACATTGAGGGCTTGAATATAGGTGCAGATATATATTTAACGAAACCATTTAGTAGCGAAATTCTAAAGTTAAACATTAGAAACTTGTTGGCTACAAGCGAAAGAATTAAAGAAAATATAAGAAGAATAATACAACATGAGTTACCTGCTGGCAATAACAATAGCATATCAATCGAAACGACAAATCCTCTTGACAACGAATTTTTAAAAAATGTGATACATATCATTGAAGAATACTTAGATGATGCTGAATTTAATGTATCGGTTCTTTCACAAAAAGTAGCCATGAGTCCCCCTGTATTATATAAAAAAATAAAAGCTATTTCAAATCTAACAGTTAATGAATTTATTAAATCCGTGAAACTCCAAAAGGCTGCAGATATGTTAAAACAAAATACAATGGCTGTGTATGAAGTTTGTTATGCAATAGGGTTTCAGGATAAAAAATACTTTAGTCGGGAGTTTAAGAAGAAATATCAATACACACCAAAACAATATGCACTTTTACATCAAAAAGAAACCATATAGGATGTTTTGTAAAGATGTGATATTCTATGGTTCTAAAATTATAAAAAAAGCATATTAAAATAGTACCCTCATGTTGCCGGGTCTCTTGAATTTACTAATATCCAAACCTGTTTCGCCTTCGTTCATACGGTATAATTTACCGTATTTTTTATACTGTTGTGCAATTATTTCTGCAATGCTCCCCTCGCCACGCATCCTTAATCCCCAGCGGCTGTCGTTTACTTTTCCTGCATGGCTTTGTTCTATTAAATGCCATATTTTATCGGCCCTATCGGGGAAATTTTTATACAACCAATCGTAAAATAAAAATTTAATAGCGCCGTTTAATCGAATAAAAGTATATGCCGTAAAAGTAGCTCCGCTATCTGCCGCAGCTTTCAGAATCCGCTGCATTTCGTGATCATTCAGCCCCGGAATCATGGGTCCCATCATAATACCCATTTTTACTCCTGCCTTGCTCAACTCCTCACTCACAGCTAACCGGTTTGCAGCAGTAGTGGTTCTGGGCTCCATTACACGGCGTAAGTT
>JBKEEB010000145.1:0-21911 GCA_047975735.1 Niabella sp. | reverse complement strand
GTATTGGACAACGGGGCATTCCATAAAGCCAAACACCTTACATTACCTGAAAATATGGCAAAATATAAAACGGCAATTTACAAACCGCCATTTTGAAAGTTTGGAACAAATCAGCAACTTCTTTACTCATACGATCAAAAACCTTACCGTTGAAACAATCAAATCTACCTGCTCTTATGCTTATATGTCATTAGACTCTATTGGGTCTGTATAATATTTCACTATCGTATTAAAATCCTGTGGGCAGCAATGCCCGTATCGGTTCAAGTCCGATCCGGGGCACAACAAAAAAAGCCGTTTCTTTTTAGAAGCGGCTTTTTTGTTTTTTGGTACTCTTAGATGTGCTTGCTGATTTTTTTAACTTATTTTTCTTTCGCTTTCTACTGTATAAACAAAGCTATCTCCTCTATAATAGCCTAAGTTGTATTCAATAGGATTATGATTTTCATCAAAAACAAGTCGCTTTCTTAGCAGTACGGGTTCGTGCGCATCAATTTCCAGTTTTTTACAAATAAATGATGGCGCATGAATGGCGGCTACTTCTTCCTGTGAAAGAAAAGCTTTCACATTGTATTTTTCTTCTAATATCTCATACAAGGGTTGGCTAAAATCATCGTTTCCGGTTATGCCAATTTCTGGATTAAAATAGGATATAAAATATACAAAAGGAGCGTTCTTCTTTCCTCGTAATCTTTCTAAAGTTAAAACTCGGGTATTGGGTTGTAAGTCAAAAAATGATAGCACATCTTTATCGGGAACAATATGGCTTACGTGTAGTTCAAAGTTATAAATTTCAATGCCCAAAGATTTCATTTCCTGAGAAAAACTCAGCCAGTTTTTAGCTCTTCCTAAAACACCTTTTCTTGATACTTTAGTACCAACTCCCTTTTTACGGGTTAAAATTCCGTCATTTACTAGTTTAGAAATGGCATGTCTTAATGTATTTCTGGAAATACCGAGTTGGACTGATAGTTCAACCTCTCCCTGCAATAATTTACCGTCCTTATATTCTTTTTTTGCAACTAATTTCCTTAAAAGGTTTTCAGCCTGCACATGAAGCGGTATTGAGCTTTTGTGGTTTACTTCTAATTTCATATTCTATTTAAAAGACAACAGACAAGGTACAAATAATTTTGGATTACATTCTTTATCCTAGTATTTTTTTAGCACAGAAATAATAAAGGGAATTTGTTCTTTGTTGTATCGTATGAAATAATTTTCAACAGAAAAAGCTTCGAGAGTAAAAGTCTTTAGAGTTGAAATACTAAATGTATGGACAAATATAATGCTTAAATCTTTTTTGTTAAATAATATTCTGAGTTTTCAGGTGTGTCATACAACTAAAAGAATAACGTACAGCAATTCTTTATCGCTTATAATGATCGTGATAGATAAGGTGTTATAAAATATTATCGTATAAAGGTTTGATTATTATTTATATAAGTATTTATTAATAAAGCTTAATATTTTATACTTACTACTAATTTACACGAACACTAATTTGAGTGAAAAAAAATATTTGTCAAATCGTTAAAAGTTTATATGTTTGAACATATTGATTTTTATAACGCCTTTTTTGCCATATGAATCCGAAAATTGATACCGCTATTGAACATGGAAGTAAGTATAATAAGCACTGAGGTATTATTTTATGGTTTTAGAAAAGAAGTATAATATGAAACAAACGAGAATAACTACTGAGGCATTGTTGCCCATTGAAAAAAGCGGCGAAATCAAAGAGCATTACGACATATACCCAACAATAAAACTGGCAAAGGGATTAATCTCAACCAATTTGGCTTTGCTGGCTAAAACAATTGCATCAAATGATAGGATTATTATAGATGGATACACAGGTGTATTTTTTGAGGCATTTAGGTTGTTGCTTGATAAAGAGCTTGTGGTGTTAGGTAAACGAACAAATTGGATTAATGTAGAAATGGCTATGAAGCCGGAAAAAGAGATTGAAACATTAATCATGCCGTTCATGGGTGAAGCCGATTCTATTTTCGGAACTAAAGCCACTATTGAGTTGCAGGACTTTTTTAACAGTCATGAGCTGCAAAACTTAGCACCCATTGCTGATGTAGATATTAATATTATTTATGGTTGTGGTGCAGGATTATCAAATTGGGAGGGTGCTTTTCTGTATATTGATATACCCAAAAATGAGTTACAATTCAGGGCCAGAGCTAAGTCTGTTAGGAATATGGGTGCCAGCCAATGTTTTGATATGCGTACCATGTACAAAAGATATTTTTTTGTAGACTGGATTGTGCTGAATAAACATAAAAAGACAAACATTGAAAATATTGATATTATTATCGATGGTCAAAGAAATGATTTATATCCCTGGATGACAGGCGGAACTTTGAGAAGCGGTTTAAAGCTGATAGGTGAGAACTTTTTTAGAGCCCGTCCCTGGTTTGAACCCGGTGTGTGGGGTGGAAGTTGGATAAAAGATCATATAGAGGGCGTAAACCTACAGGCTACAAACTATGCATGGTCTTTTGAATTGATTACGCCCGAAAACGGTCTTGTTTTTGAAAGCTCGTATAAGTTACTGGAAGTTTCTTTTGATTTTTTAATGTATGCCTGCGGCGATCTTATTTTGGGCAAAGACAGAGAAAAATATCAGGATGAGTTTCCGCTCCGTTTTGATTTTTTAGATACGTTTGATGGGGGCAATCTTTCTATTCAATGCCATCCCCGGCCAGCATATTGTAAAGAACATTTTGGTGAGAATATTACTCAGGAGGAAACTTATTATATACTGGACAGGAAGAATGATGCAGCCGTGTATCTGGGTTTTCAGGATAATATTAACGCACAGCAATTTGAGGCTGATTTATGGCAAAGTTTCAATTCTAATACGCCACTTAACATTGAAAACTATGTTCAGGTGTTTCCCGCCAATAAACACGATCTTTTTTTAATACCGCCGGGAACCATTCACGGTTCGGGTATTGATAATCTAGTTCTTGAAATCAGTACTACGCCCTATATTTTTACTTTTAAAATGTATGACTGGGTTCGTCCGGATCTGGATGGGAATCCTCGTCCTTTGAACATTGATCATGGTATGAAAAACCTATACTTTGATAGGAAGGGAGACATGGTGGAAAAGGAGTTGATTTCAAGCCCCCGATTACTTTTAGAAACGGAAGCTTATAAATTATTTGAGCTGCCTACCCATGAAAAACATTCCTACAAGGTGAACAGGTATCATATAAATACTGATGTGAAAATTGAAACAAATGGAAAGTTTCATGTGCTAAGTTTGGTTGATGGAACTGCTATTGAAGTGGAATCAGAAAATGGGAAAAAGGAAACATTTTGTTTTGCAGAAACCTTTGTTGTTTCGGCGGCTGCAAAAAGCTATACAATTCATAATTGTTCACAATCAGAAGTTATGGTAATTGTGGCCTATGTTAAATAAGAATTATGGAAAAAAAATACGCTATTGGAGCTGATATCGGAGGAAGTCATATTAGTACAGTTTTGGTGGAAATTGAAACAGGTACAGTGTTTGCAGAAAGTTTTGCTGAAATTAAAGTGGATAATCAGGCTTCCGCAACTGCTATATTCGAAAACTGGGCAAAGGCAATTCGTACTACCTTACAATATGCTAACAATAAGCCATTAACAGGTATCGGATTTGCCATGCCGGGGCCATTTGATTATAAAAATGGTGTGGCGTTATTGAAAAACGTAGCTAAGTATGAGAGTCTTTATGGTCTGAATGTGGGGGATGAGTTAAGAAAGATACTGGGTTTGTCAGATAGTATTACATTTCGATATATAAACGACGCTCTTGGTTTTGCTATTGGCGAGTGTTGGATTGGCAGTGCTGCAAAATATAAGAATGTAGTGTCTATAACATTAGGAACAGGTTTTGGATCTGCATTTTTGAGAAACGGCGTGCCGGTGTTAGAGGGTGATCATGTACCTGCCTCCGGATATCTGTATAATATTCCGTATAAATCAGGAATTGCAGATGAGTATTTTTCTACCCGATGGTTTTTGAACGAGTACAAAGCCAGAACAGGGTTAGTTTGTAAAGGGGTAAAGGATTTAGTGGATATAGCAGCAACAGAAAAATTGGCTCTGGAACTTTTTGAAGAATTCGGGGCAGAGTTAGCTGGTTTTATGGTGCCAATTTTAGCAAAGTTTGATGCCGAATGTCTTGTAATTGGAGGAAATATTTCAGGGGCATATCATCTGTTTGGATTAACATTTCAAAATGTATTGAATAGTAACGAATTGAAACTTGATGTAACAATTTCCGGATTAAAAGAGTCTGCGGCTATGGTGGGTAGTGCTAGACTTTTAGACGAGATATTCTGGAATAATATAGAGCCATTAGTAGCAAAAATATAACCCCTATTTCTTATGAATAAAAAAAATAATTTAACCGTATTGCCGGTGTTGTTTAGTTTTTTTATAGTTGGCTTTGCGGATGTTGTGGGTATTTCGTCAAATTATGTAAAGCAGGATTTTGGTCTTAGTGATTCTCTTGCAAATCTTTTACCAATGATGGTTTTCCTTTGGTTTGCAGTGTGTTCAATACCAACAGGTATTTTAATGAATAAGATTGGGCGCAAGAATACGGTATTGGCAGGTGTAATAATAACATTGTTAGCTTTACTGGTGCCGGTAATATCCTATACATACACAATGGTGTTGGTCGCTTTTGCTTTATTGGGTATAGGAAATACTATATTGCAGGTTTCATTAAATCCTTTGTTAACCAATGTTGTGAGTGGCAACAGGCTTACCAGTAGTCTTACACTTGGTCAATTTGTAAAAGCAATTGCCTCTTTTCTGGGGCCGGTAATAACAGGTTTTGCTTCAGGTATTCTTGGAAGTTGGACACTGGTATTTCCAATTTTTGCCGTTATAACATTACTGTCGGGGTTATGGCTTTGGTTTGCTCCAATAAAAAAGGAGAGTACCAAAAGTGCTGTTTCAGGGTTTAGTGCAAGCTTTGGTTTACTCAAGGATCCTGTGATTTTAATGTTCTTTCTTGCTATTGTAGTATTGGTTGGAATTGATGTTGGTATAAATGTTACACTACCAAAATTTTTAATGGATGGAACCTCATTGTCTTTAGAAAAAGCAGGTTTATCAACAAGTTTATATTTTGCAGCTAGAACTATAGGTGCTTTCGTAGGTACGTTTTTATTGATAAAATTGTCCGAACGTAAATTCTATATGAGTAGTACAATTTTAGGAATTATCTCTTTAATATTAATAGTACTTATTACGGATGCTTTATGGTTAACTTACGTGTCTATTTTTTGTCTTGGTTTAGCTGTTTCTAATATATTCCCAATTGTATTCTCACTCGCCTTAAAGCGAAGATCTGATAGCACTAACGAGGTTTCAGCCTTATTGGTTATGGGGATAGCGGGTGGTGCAATTGTTCCTCCGGTGTTGGGGCTTGTTTCCGATTCTGCAGGACAAACAGGCGCGATGGTTGTACTTTTGGTATTATTTGTATATCTCTGTTTTAATTCTATTAATATAAAGAGTGCATCTGATATAGGCCAAAGAATATAGAATTATTATCTACTTTCTATGCAGGTCGCCTTTCTTTTGTAAGATGTAATGAAATTATACCCCAACTCAAAGTTGGGCAGATTTTTCTTTCATGGGTTTTTAATAATAATTTACTAACATTGCAAAGCAACAAAAAACTGCTTTAAAATTATTTTAATTGAATAGTTTGTTTGGTCGAAAATAAACTTATTATTTATACGTATGTATTTGGGTTGTTAAAAACAGCCGTAGTGTTATATTATGTGAGAGTTTCTGTTATTACTATATTCTATAGATTCATTACGATTAGCATTGGCTGTTGTCAATTCTTATATTTTTTATTCAAATCTAAAAATTAATCAGATGTTTATTTTACAAACCGAAGTCGTAAGTACCTCTTTGTCTTTTATTGATAAAATAAAAGATATGACCATACAGTATGCTCCCAAAGTTTTAGGGGCTATTCTGGTATATATTATTGGTAGCTGGATCATTAATCTAATTCTTAAAGGTCTGCGGGTCTTGTTTAATAAAAGAAGTTTTGATGCTACATTACAAAACTTTTTATTATCAACTATAAAAGTGGTGTTACTAATACTATTAGTGCTCACCATTTTTGCCCAATTGGGTGGTGAAATAACATCTTTTGCCGCTATTCTGGCCGGTGCCGGTTTGGCCATTGGCGGTGCCTTAAATGGTAGCTTGGGTAATCTTGCCGGCGGTGTGATGATGATGATATTTAAACCTTTTAAAGTAGGAGATTTTATAGAGGCGCAAGATGTGATGGGTACTGTGAAGGAGATTGGTATTTTTCAAACAGTGATACTTTCTCCAGAAAATAAAACTATTTATTTACCCAATGGTCCTTTATCCACCGGTACAATAAAAAACAATACCATTGCGGGCTATCTTCGTGTAGATTTGGAGATGCCGATAGCCCCCGATATGCCGGTTGAGAAAGCTCGTCAGGTAGCTATTAATGCTATGATGCAAATGCCGGAGGTTTTGGATACGCCAACTCCCGAAGTAAATGTTGTAAAAGTAGGCGACGGTATGATTATGCTGGCTGTTCGTCCTTATACAGCCCAACCGGATTATTGGACGGTTTATTTTGGTGTACAAGAAGTAGTGAAAAAAGCCTGGGATGAGAACGGAATTGCCTTGCCGGTACCTCATCGGGTGATTATTAATAAATAAAGTTATATATCATACTTTTAATATGAAGGGCTGTGCTAAATCTAAAAATATTTAGCACAGCCTTTTTTTTAATTACTACTATAATGTTTAAACGTTAAAAATAATAGTATAACTGTTTTTTTACAAAAAAAGCAGTAGCTTCGCACTATGAAAGTCCGGTTTCTAAACAGAGACAAAACTATAACTGCTGCTACGGAAGATGATATTGTAACTTGGATGCGGACGAATGACTTGGAAAGGTACAGAACAAACGGAGAGTTTATGCTGGCGTATGCAGAGCGAAAAGAATTGTTTGAGAATATTATAATAGACTCAGACAATACTACTTCCTTTGTTGACGGCTTAAAAAAGCATAAAGTTATTTCTGTATTTGAAAATAAGTTGTTCGTTTCATTCAGAAGATCGAGATGATGTTTTTGTAATCTAGCAGAAATTTTAAGTAAGCGTTTCTGTAAAGTCTTGTAAATTATTGCATACAATGTCCACGTAAGGATTAGGTACTGCCAACTGCTTTGTAGTGGGCAAGTAGATTGTCTTTATGCCTGCATTGCGAGCAAATTCCATATCGGTAATATTATTACCGATCATGATGGATTTTGCATAATCAATATCTGGGAAGTCGAGTTTTGCAGCCAAAGCCATCCCTGGGTTGGGTTTGCGCATATAGTTTCTATTGTCGATACTTGTGGCAAAATAAATTGCATCAATTTTACTTCCAAAATCCGTTATGCCTTTCAGCATCTTTTGGTGTATATTGTTCAAATCGTCTAAGGTCATTAATCCTTTGCCAATCCCGCGCTGATTGGTAACAATAATAATTCGGTTGAACTTTTCTGTAAGTTTTTTAAACAATGCCGGCGCACCGTCCATAAATCGAAACTCATCTGCATTAAAAATATAACTGCCTATTTTATCATGATTGATAACACCGTCTCTGTCTAAAAATAAGGTCCAGCTTTTATCAATTTTTGTTAAATCTAAGGGCTGTAAAGAAAGCTCCTGTTGCGCCTTTTTGTAATCCTGCGGAATGCCGATATCAATAAAATATGCATCCTGTGTTACTCCTGCCAATGTTTTTTCATCAACAGATTTTTCTAAATAATCTTTTTCAAAAGAAAATTTTTGTGGAAAGTGATTTGCTAAAAACTGTTGCTTGTTTACGAGGTAAACGCCTGCATTTATCAACCCTACAGCGTAATAGGCTTTCTCTTTAAAGGATGTAATAGTTTGAAATGTATCAATTTCCACAACGCCATAGCGTTCAAAATCTTTCATGGGTTTTAAAGCAAGTGTACATGCTGCACTTGTTTCTTGATGCACCTGTAACATTGCTGTTGCATCAAATTTGAATAACGTATCGCCATTTACAACAAATACATTTTCTGTTTGCGCTTTTTGCATGGCAAACGCAATGGCACCGCCGGTACCCAAAGGTTCTTCTTCAATTACGTAATCGTATTCAAGCGTTTTAAATTCTTTTTGTAAAAAATCTAATACCGCTTCATGTTTATATCCCAAACTAAATATCAACTTTTGAATGCCCTGTATTCTTAAATGATTTATCACATAATAAATAAATGGCCACCCTGCAACTGGTGCCATGCATTTTGGTAAATCCGGTACAGTATCCCTTAACCTGGTGCCTAAACCACCTGCTAAAATAATGGCTTCTTTTCTGTTTGATTCGACTTTTATGAAATTTGCAGTCATTGTTATTTTGTTCTGATAATGTAGGAGTATGCTATGATGACTGAGTAGCTTTTCCAAATATTTTTGCTTCTACCAATTGGCAAATAATATGCCCCATTAGCATGTGGCATTCCTGAATGCGTGGTGTATCAGTACCGGGAGCATTTAACAAATAATCACTTACAGATTTTAAATTTCCTCCAGTCATTCCAGTGAAACCCACTGTTATTACGCCTTTTTGCTGGGCAGTTTCCAGCGCATTTACAATGTTGATAGAATTACCGGAAGTGCTTAAGCCTACCAAAATATCTCCTTTCTTGCCTAATCCATCTATCATTCTGGAATAAATTACTTCAAAGCTGTAATCGTTACCAACAGCTGTAAGATAAGATGTGTTGCAATGCAAAGCTTCGGCTGGCAGTGCTTTACGATTTAAATAAAAACGGCCGCTAAATTCTGCTGCCAAATGTTGTGCATCTGCTGCACTGCCACCATTACCACAAAAATAAATGTGGTTACCGTTTTTAAAAGCGGTAATCATTAGCTCAACAACTTGTTGAATCGTATTGAGGAGTCCTTCGTTTTGCAACAAAGCAGTTTTTATATCTATGGACGATTGTATAAGTCCTTTTATTTGTTCTTGCATAATAATTTTTGTTATACTGTCCAGGTTTTTAAGCCGTGTTTTGTAAATTGATAATTTTTTGCCGAGCCACCAAATTCTTCCAGGCGATTCATTACGCTGTATTTGGTGGTTCCCGGGCAATAAAACACCATAAATCCACCACCACCGGCACCGCTAATTTTACCCCCAGTAGCACCGGCTTTTTTGGCAGCTGTATAAATATCGTCAATTAATTGGTTGTTGATGCCTTCGGCCATTTTTCTTTTTTGCTCAAAACCAATATCCAAAATATTGCCAATTTCCTGTAACTGGCCTTTTAGCAAAGCCTCTTTCATTTTTTGCGCCTGGTGTTTCAGCTCATGCATCGCATCAATAGAAGATTGTTTCTTTTCTGAAACATTTCGGCTTTGCCTTTTTATTAGCTCGGCAGACTCACGGCTGGTAGCGGTATAATATAATAAAAGATTATTTTCTAATTCGTCCAAATACCTTTGGCGAATGCGTAATGGGTTTACAATTACTTTATCGTTGGTGTAAAATTCCATATAATTAACACCGCCAAAGGTAGCTGCGTATTGATCTTGCCGGCCTCCGGCTAAGCCCAAGTCTGTTCTCTCTATTTCATAAGCATAATGCGCAATATCATATTCACCTAAAGGCAATTGCAGCATCTCTACAAAAGCACCCACAATAGCAACCATAAGTGTAGAAGAAGTGCCCAATCCGGAACCTGCAGGCGCATCCACATAAGTACTTAACTTAAAACCTCTGGTTGTAAAAGGATAGTCTTTTTGAATGCGGTTGTAAACACCTTTTAGCAAATCGAGATGTTTATTAATAGGCAAACTATTATTCCAATCAAATACTTCCGTTTCATTCCTGTCTATGGCTTCTAATACAATTTTATTGTCGTTTGTGATTTCGATGGTAGCATTAGCATTTAAAGAAATAGTAGCGTTTAAAATAGCTCCGCCATACAAATCGCAGTAGGGGCTTACGTCTGTACCACCACCTGCTAATCCAATTCTTAAAGGAGCCTTACTTCTGTGTATCATATAAAATATTTTAGGAGAATTTTTTTTAAACAGAGCTTGCAAACTGTTCAAATATACCAAACATCATTACAATTGCATAATGGCATTAACAATATTATCCCAACTGTATTTTGTTTTTTCTTCTTTAATAAAAGGGATGAAATGGCTATCTCCCATATCAAAATATTTTTCTATGGTATCTGCAATTGCTTCGGGTGTTGGCTCGGCTACCAGCCCGCATTTTTCGTTGGGTACTAATTCCGGCAGCCCGCCTACATTCGTTACTACCATCGGTTTTTCAAAATAATAAGCCAGGGGTGTTACGCCGCTTTGGGTTGCATTTTTATAAGGTTGCACTAAAACATCAACGGCACATAAATAATACTTTACTTCGCTATCGCTAATGAATGACGTTTTTAAAATCAATACATCCCTGATGCCCAATTCGTCGATCAAATCCTGATAGGGTTTTTCATCTTCATAAAATTCACCTGCAATTAGCAATTTAAACCCGTTCATTTTTTCTTTCAACAAAGCTGTTGCTTTAAGTAGTAAATCAAGCCCCTTGTATTTTCTGATAAACCCAAAGAACAAAATTATTTTTTCATCCTGTGATATGTTTAGCTGTTGGCGGGCTTCGGCTTTAGGAATAATCGCTCCAAAATTGTCATAAAGCGGATGCTGTACTAAAGCGGCAGGTTTGTTTGAAAACTGCCTTAGATCGTTCAGTACTTTATCGCTCATGGTTATAAAACCATCGCAAACTTTTGTAAAATATTTGGTAAAAGGAATATCCCCCGGGCGGCGTTCGTGCGGTAATACATTATCCGCAATGCAAATGACTTTAGAAATTTTATTCTTTTTTAATCGCCTTATAATGGTTCCCAAAGCCGGCCCCATAAACGGTAGCCAATATCTTACTACTACTAAATCCGCTTTTTCTTTTTTTAATTGATTGCCTACACTAATCCAATTGAAGGGATTAATAGAATTAATTTTTGTTTGAATGGGAATACCTTCCGGTGCCGGCTCATCACTGTATTGGGTTTTACCGGGAAATAGAAAAGAAGGGTATTGCAAGGAAAATGACCATATTGTGCAATCATGTCCCATGGCAATAAATTCCTTTGCCAACCTATGATTAAATGTAGCTAAACCTCCTCTTAAAGGATGTGCCGGTCCAATGATGATAACTTTTGCCATACCGCCGCAAAGATAATGGGAATGAGGCTATAACAAAAGGTTTTGGTAAGCTGCCAGTAGTAGGAGGCTATTAATGCTCAAGCCCCATTGTTTCCTTTATCAGATAATGATTACGCCCCGGCGCATTTCTGGATATAAGTTCCCCCAAAAAACCGGCAAGAAAAAGCTGAACGCCTAAAACAATGGCTATTAAAGCAATGTAAAAAGCAGGTTTGTTCGTGAGCGCATATTCGTAATCAATCAGTTTTGAAATGACTAAATACAGGGCAGTGAAAAAGCCAATCATGAAAAATACAGTACCCCAAACGCCAAAAAAATGCATAGGTTTTTTAGCAAACTTGCCTACGAAAGTAATAGAAACCAGATCTAAAAATCCGTTAATGAACCTATCCCAGCCAAATTTGGTGGTGCCGTATTTGCGTTTACGATGTTCCACAACTTTTTCTCCCACACGCCTGAACCCAGCCCATTTGGCAAGCACAGGAATATAGCGATGCATATCGCCATAAACTTCTATGCTTTTTACCACATTGTTTTTATAGGCTTTTAAACCGCAGTTCATATCATGCAAATTGGTCTTGGATATTTTTCTATTTACAGCGTTATAAATTTTTGATGGGATATTTTTGGTAAATGTATTATCGTGCCTTATTTTTTTCCACCCACTTACAATATCATAATTGTTTTCTAACAGCATATTTCTGAGGCCGGGAATTTCATCCGGACTGTCCTGTAAATCGGCATCCATTGTAATAACCACATCGCCTTGGGCGGCTCTGAAACCCTCGTTAAGTGCCGCTGCC
Source organism: Niabella sp. (assembly GCA_047975735.1). Classification (GTDB taxonomy): domain Bacteria; phylum Bacteroidota; class Bacteroidia; order Chitinophagales; family Chitinophagaceae; genus Niabella. The sequence continues at coordinate 9,819 of JBKEEB010000145.1, read as the reverse complement.
TTTCCGTAATTGCGTTGAAACCTTATGCCTTTTATATTCGGGTTTATTTTTCTTAACCCTGTAATTATTTCCCAGGAATTATCGGTACTGCCGTCATCAATAAAAATTATTTCGTAGGAATAATTGTTTTCCTGCATTACCCGTTCTATCCAAGCTGATAGTTCCGGCAGGGATTCATCTTCGTTTAATAATGGGATAACTATTGAAATGTCCATGCTTATTTTTTCTTTGACAAAGATAAGGTTCCTGCAGCGGCAGCCGTTACAATAGCTCCAATAAGCAGGTATTGGAAAACCGTCATGGAAGTAGCCATAGGAATAAAATACTTTTTACCATTGGCTACCATTTCGTTAATTTCTGCCGGCGTACGGTTCTTCTCGGTTTTTAAAAGTTCTTTTTTGGTAAGTTCGCCTTTTTCTTCTATCAAATTGGCATTAGCTTTGTAATAAATAATGGTAAATACAGCCATTATTAGTGTTACTACAACAAAGCATTTAAAACCCTGATTAAATAATTGTCCGAATGTTAAAGACCCATCTACCTGCTTTGCAGCCGCCTGTACTGTCCATACAATACCCAAACCGTAAATAAAGTAACTAATAAATTGTAATGGAGAACTTTCCGATATTTTATTAAGAATTAAAAAAAGTCCGGCTGCTACCATTAAAATTCCTGTAATTAAACCTTTGATTGCAGGTGTAATTTTTGTCATGTTACTATTGATTATTTATGAATTTTTTTTTATGAAAAATACCAACAGGTTTTCCTGTAAGCTCTATGCCCGTAAAAGGGCTATTGCTGCTAAGCGAAAGAATGTCTTTTTTTTGTAAACCCCATTTTTGTGCCGGATTAAAAAGTGTAAGCGAGGCTTCATTTCCTTCTTGTATGGATGGAATGGCTAATCCTAAAATTTTACGGGGATTGATAGCCATCAGCTCAACAATTTTTTCCTGTGAAATGCCATTCAGAACCGTATTAATTACCGCATAGGCGGTTTGTAATCCTATCATCCCGTTTTTAGCAGCTTCAAATTCAACTACTTTGTGGTCGTTATTGTAAGGTGTGTGGTGCGATGTGATACAATCTACCAATCCTTCCATAACAGCTTTTTGCAAGGCTTTCCTGTCTTTGCTGTTGCGTAGTGGCGGATTTACCTTAAGATTGGTATCGTAAGTAGCCAAATCCTCATCACAAAAAAACAAATGATATGGCGTTGCCGAACAGCTTATATTTATTTTCCGGCTTCTGGCATCTTTAACAGCTTTTACGGATTGCTGCGTGCTAATTCCCGTAAAATGTATATGAGAGCCGGCATATTCATTCAGTTTTATATCGCGATGAATTAGAATTTCTTCAGCAATTTCGGGTCTTCCGGGAAGTCCTAAACGGGTGGAGGGTATGCCTTCGTTCACCAATCCGCCCGGGCTAATGCTCCTGTCATCCGGTAATTGAATAACAACTCCGTTGAAGGGTTTTACGTATTGTAATGCTTTCACCATTACTCCTGCAGATTGTACAGGTTTTGTGCCATCTGTAAAAGCCACAGCACCGCTCATTTTCATATCGTACATTTCTGCCAGTTCGGTACCTTCACATTTTCGGGTAATGCAACCTAAAGGATGAACCGTTATGGGTAAAGATTTTCCTTTTTGAATAATGTATTCAACCACCGATTTTTGATCGATGGCAGGTTGGGTATTGGGTATTACACATACGTCTGTAAAACCACCGGCTGCGGCTGCGTTAGCACCGCTTTCCAATGTTTCCCGGTATTCATACCCGGGGTCGGCAAAATCTGCAAAAATATCCATCCAACCGGGCGATACATGCAGACCTTTCTGTTCAATAATTTGATTGGCTTTTACGTTTAAATTTTTACCGATGGTAGTAATGACTCCTTTTGAAATAAGGATATCGGCAATTTGACCGTTATATTTTGAATTTGGGTCAATAATTACGGCATTCTTAATGAGCGTGTTCATTAAGCAGCGAAGATAATGCAAACAGATTTATCTGATGCAATTGATTTTAGCTGAGGGGGCAACAGCCCATTATCAGGAGGATGGCAACCTCCATCCATTATGATATTGCGGTTTTACTAACGCAGTAGCCGCTTTTGTATTGAATTTATTTTTAGTAGCATCCCAATAAATTTTTTCTCCGCTGCGTACTGCAATATTGCCCATGTGGCTAACAACTGCAACTTTCGCACCGGCTTCAAACGGGCAGTTTAAATCCACTTTTTTACGGCTTTTCACCACATCAATAAAATTAGCAGTATGTAGTTCTAATCCGGCATCAGAAACTTTTGTCCAGGGAATAGCTTCAATTTTATTTTTATCGGGTCTTACTTCCCAGCCGCCCCTGTTCAGCAATAAAGTGCCGTTTTCGCCAATAAAAGCAATACCATGCTGCATATCATACAACCCCACTCCGGTACCCATATTATGCTCCCAACTCATTTGAAAATCTCCAAAATCGTATAAAGCAGTTTGTAAATCGGGTGTTTCTCTGGCATCGCCGGGGAAAACAAATTTTCCGCCTGTAGCCATTACAGATTTTGGAGCATCGGCTTTCATACCCATTAAAACCATATCAATTAAGTGAACACCCCAATCGGTCATCAAGCCTCCTGCATAATCCCAAAACCAGCGAAATTCATAATGGAATCTGTTTTTATTAAAATTTCTTTTTTGTGCAGGCCCCAACCACATATCATAGTTTACGCCTTGGGGTATTGGGCTGTTGTTTACTACCGGTAATGGTGTAGAGCCGCCACGGTACATCCATGCTTTTGTAGAAGCAATTTTTCCCAGTTTGCCCGAATGTACATAAGCAATTGCATCTTTAAAATGTTTTTGGCTACGTTGCCACTGAGCTACTTGCACAATGCGGTTGTGTTTTTGTACAGCTCTGTTCATTATTTGTGCCTCCAAAATAGAGTTGGATACGGGTTTTTCGCAAAACACATCTTTGCCTGCAGCCAGCGTATCTGTTAATTGCAGACAATGCCAATGGTCGGGTGTGGCAATCACCACAACATCCACGTTTTTATCTTCGAGCATTTTTCTGTAATCGCTGTAAATAGCAGGCGTTATAGTGCTAATAGCAGCCAAATCGGTCTTTCGTTTCGCAATCACATTTTCATCAATATCGCAAATAGCTACACATTCGGTATCAGGATTTTTTAATAAATTGGTAAGATTGTTCCATCCCTGTCCTTTAATACCTATTACACCTACGCCAATTTTATTATTGGCTGAAATATTTTTTCTTACTGTTGCCCATGATTCTAAAGAGAGCGATGTAGTTAATCCTGCTCCGGCAGCAATAATACCGGCTTGTTTAATAAATTTACGTCGATTGTTTTGCATACTTTTTAGTAAGGTTAATTGAAGAAGAAAGGTAGTTAAAAATAAATAATCTTAAGAAATGCGGTAACAAACTCTTTGTAATTTCCCTGTAAAATCAAATGGGGTGGTGGCTTTTGTTATATCTTTTATTGCAGAAGCCTTTAATAAACTTTCGTTGAGTTGAAATTTAGTGTAATTGGTGCTAAAGTAAATACACCCGTTTTTGTCAATTATACGCAGGCACTCGTTAATCAATTTTACATAATCCTTTTGTATGTCTAAAAAATCTTTCATGCGTTTGCTGTTGCTAAATGTAGGGGGATCTATTACGATAACATCATAAGAACTGTTGGGTACCGTTGTTAGGTATTGTAATACATCTGCATGAATATAATCGTACTTTGTTTCTGCAAAACCATTGCTTTGCATATTCCTTTCTGCCCAATCTAAATAAGTTTTTGACAGGTCAACAGTGGTTACTTTGGCGGCACCACCGGCTGCAGCGTAAACTGAGAAAGATCCAGTGTAAGCAAACAGGTTAAGTACCCGTTTGTCTTTACTTTCGTCCATCACCATTTTTCTGGTAACACGATGGTCTAAAAAAAGGCCGGTGTCTAAATAGTCGTGTAAATTAACAATGAATTTTAACGCATTCTCTTCAACAATAAATTCGTTTTTGGTAAAATTAGTTTTTTGATATTGCCCCTGTCTCCCGGCTTTTCGCTGACGGGTTTTAATAAAGATGTTATTCAATGGGATGTTTACAATATTAGCAACTATTTCGATGCTTTTTTTCAACCATTGTTTATGTGCTTCTTCCTGGAGTTGATGCCGGCGCTTGTATTCGGCTATGTAAATTTTACGCCCATAGAGCTCAATTAAAAAAGGAAATTCCGGTAAATCGTGATTATAAATACAATAACAACTAATATTTTGCCTACGCGCAGTTTTGGACAGGTGCCTGTATGTTTTGGTAAGCCTGTTTATAAACATCGTAAATTTTTCTGCATCTGCCATTATTCTAATTTTTCACGAAATTAATTTTTTGTTTTTTGATAAACTCATTAATCCCGGTGGATATTCGGAATCTATCTGTACCAATAGGAGGGATAACTCAATTGCTGGGTCTAAACTACTATTACCCCGTGTGTTTTCGGGAGCATTATTCAATATTATTGTCTATTAAAGTAATTGTTTTTTTATGACAATTAAAAATCTTATAACAAACTAATAATATAGCTATAAGAATACTGTTTATCGTCAAGCCTGTAAGGCTTGTGGGGTAGGGTTCCCCAGCTATTATCGCCACCTAATCCGCGTTGGTTCAAATCTATATGCAGGAAAATATTATGCTCCGGCCTTAAATCCTTAGGGTGTTGTTGTTTTTTGGTAAGACCCGGATCCATAGCTTCGGTAGAATGATTAATAGCACTGAAACAAATAGGTTGTAAACCTTCAATATTAAAACCATTACCGTTTTGATTGGTAACCGTTAACCATCTTACAGCTGTACGGTAACCGTTTTCTTGCGGACGAATATAGTTATCGGTAAACATGTTTTTGCTATCATCCTTATACAAACCAATAAAGGACGATTCGTTTCTGTCGCTATAATTTTCCCAGGGACCTCTTCCATAATAGCTGATATTGCTATATTCTTCCGGTAAAATAATCCGCATACCAAAGCGTGGTATTTCGGGAAGCGTTCTGTTTGAAATGTTAATAGCCGCTGTTATTTGAACAGCACCATTGTTTAAGATGTTGTACGTAACTGTATAGGGTGCATTAATCCCTTGTAATTCGTATTCGGCTGTAATGCTTATACCATCAGCATTTTGATTACCAACAACTAAATTTTTTAATTGTTTGTTTGCATGAGCATTTCTCCAGATGCCGAGTTTTTCAGGCATTTTGTTACCAAAATCGTTATCGGTTGGCGCTCTCCAGAAATATGGCTCCGGTGTGTAAGCCATATTTTTTCCGTTGTTTTTGCTATAATGAATAATGTTGCCATGTTTTAAATCAATAGTTCCTTTTATTCCGTTTGATTCAAAATTTAGTTTATCATCAACCTTGCTAATGTTGAGTGTTCCTTCTTTTTTTCGTGTAGTGAAATAATTCCCACTCAGTTTTAATTGCTCATTGGCAATTTCGTAACCGGAGGGAATGATAGCTGTTCCGTTTTTCGTAAAAGCATACAGGTTAAGGAAATATTCATCACTGCCGTTGCTTCGGATAACCGGTATTTTTAAAGTAATGTCTTTTGATTGGCCGGGTGCTACTACCGCATTAAAGCTACCTTCTTTATGTACTTCTCCGTTTCGGATAAGTTTCCATTTATAATTAAATTCATCAAGGTTGGTAAATCCGTAATCGTTTTTGAGTGTGATAATGCCTTTTGATAAATCTTTTTCTTTAAACTGAATATGTTGATATACTTTTTTTACTTCGTATATACCGGGATGTAAGGAGCGATCGGCAGCAATTAATCCGTTGGCACAAAAGTTTTCATCGTTATATAATGCATAACCTCCCAAATCGCCGCCATAGCCATAAAAGGTAGTGCCGTTGGCATCTTTTGTTTTTAAACCCTGATCTACCCAGTCCCAAATAAAACCTCCCTGCATGTGCGGGCTGCTATCCATAATATCCCAGTATTCCCTAAAATTACCGGTACTGTTGCCCATAGCATGTGCATACTCACACATGATAAACGGAACTTTGGGAGAGGGGTCCGCAGCATAATCTTTCATTTCTGCAATGCCCGGGTACATGGGGCAATACACATCGGTGTTCCAATCTTTATTGGCTGATTCAAATTGTACATACCTTGTATTGTCTCTTTCTTTCATCCATTTGTATGCATCTTTCATCACATCGCCATTGCCGCTTTCGTTACCCAATGACCATAAAATAACGGATGGATGATTCTTGTCCCTTTCCACCATTCTTTTATGTCTGTCAATAATAGAAGGTGCCCATTCCGGAAGGTAGCAAATATGTTTGCTTTTGTCAAACCAGCCTTGCTTTTCGGCTCCCATGCCATGTGTTTCAATATTGGCTTCGCCAACAATATAAATTCCGTATTGGTCGCATAATTTGTACCATAAGGGATCGTTAGGGTAGTGGCAGGTCCTGTCGGCATTAATATTATGTTGTTTCATTAATACAATATCCTTTAGCATTAAATCTTTAGTTGGCACATGGCCTAATAGCGGATCGTGCTCGTGCCGGTTAACACCGGTAACCCTAAGCGGAACGCCGTTAACCATCAGCACTGCATTTTTCATTTCTATTTTTCTAAAACCAATTTTTGCACCAGTGTAAATTGTTTCACCATTTGTAGGCGTAAAGCTGATAATACAATCGTAGAGATTAGGTTTTTCTGCAGACCATTTTTCAGGGGTTTTAATGGTGCCTGCAAACGATATAGTTTGTAGTTCGGAATTGTTAAGTGTAATATTTTTTTGTTGTTTGAAAATGCTTTTACCCGATTTGTCAAACAACTCAATATTTAATTTCCCATTTTTAGTTGTTGCGTTTTTAAATTGTCTTAGTGTTACAACTGCATTAAATAAACCGTTATTGTAATTGTTGTCCAGATCGCCTTTAATAAAAAAATCCCAGATGGATGTTTTTGGTAATGCCCATAGGTAAACGTCTCTTTCAATACCGCTTAATCTCCAAAAATCCTGATCTTCTAAATAGCTTCCATCGTGCCAACGGAAAACCTGTACCGACAATAAATTTTTACCGTTTTGTAAATAAGGAGTGATGTTGAATTCGGCAGGTGTTTTTGCCGCTTTTGAAAGGCCTACATAGTGCCCGTTTATATAAACAAATGCCGCACCGGAAATAGAACCGAAATGTAGCATCACCTCTTTACCGTTAAATGCATCTGGTACGGTAAACTCTTTCCGATAAGTACCAACTGGATTATTAGAGCCGATAAATGGCGGGTTTACAGCAAAAGGATATTTTACATTTGTATAAATAGGAATACCAAAACCTTCAATTTCCCAGTTGGAAGGAACTTTAATATTGCTCCATTTATCTGTATTTAAATTTGGCTGATAAAAATTTTTGATTCTGTTGATGTATTTATCAACGTACGTAAACTTCCATGTTCCGTTTAGGTTTAAATAATTGGAAGCGTTAGAATAATCATCAGTTTTTACATTGTTTATATTATCAAATAACATAAAAGTGGCGTGTGGTTGTTCTTTGTTCTGTTCAAAGATTGTTGGATTTTCCCAATCGTTTTTAACATTTTGCGCCAACACTTGCGAGCAAAATAAAATACTGAAAAGAGTAGTTAAATTGAATTTGAACATTAGTATTTTTTTATATTAAAAGTTAATAAGGATGGTAAGATACCATATTTTCAATGTAATTTATTTTTGAGCCAAATGATATATCTCACTCGCAGCTAATAAAAATGCTCCTACTCCAAAATTGGCTGTTGAGGTTTCTTTTAGGGTTTGTCCGGGTATGGCTTTTTCGCCAATTGGTTGCACATAGCCAATTGCTCCGTCAGGTTGCAAAGCTACTTTAGTTAGGTACTGCCAGGCTTTGTTTAGGATAGGAAGGTATTCTTTTTTGTTGAGTATTTTTTGATTTAACCCCCAAGCATATGCATAAGTAAAAAAGGCAGTTCCACTTGTTTCAGGACCGGGGGCATGTTGTTCATCCGCAAGGCTGCGCGTCCAATAACCCTCCAAATGCTGGCATTTTTTTAATGCCTGAGCCAAACTGATGTATTTTTGGAGATAGTAATCGTAGTGCGTATCAGATTTAGGTAAATCGTTCAATACCTTTGCTAATGCAGCAAATACCCAGCCATTACCGCGTGCCCAAAAATCTTTTTTGCCATTGATGGTTTTATGTTGCGGATAAATATATTTTTTATCTCTATAAAAAAGGTTCTCCTCATTGTCGTACATCAGGCTATCGGCAAAATTAAAATATTCCCAAAGCTTAATGAGGTATAAATTGTTATTGGTGGCATGATATAACTTGGTCATTACCGGCATTACCATGTACAACCCATCAACCCACCACCAATAATCATTATTTACAGTACTCATTTCATACTCCATCACCTCTTTGGCTCTTGCAATTTTTTTTGGAACTTTTATCGCGTCCATATTGTAAAGATCGATGTATGTTTGAAAAGCAATTTGCCAATCGCCAAATAAAACATAATCCTGTGTTTCGCCATAAGTGTATTTCCATTTGCTTTTGTCTGTTCCCGTGGCTCCCATCCATTTATTCTGTGTTGCCCATTTTTCTGCATATTGTTTGTAGGCTTCATTTTTTGTGATTGTATAAGCTGCCATATTTCCGGTTTGATAAGCAGCGTTATCCCAAAAGGAATTGCCTGGATTAGGGTGGGAGGCCTGCCAGTGATTATTCACTATTGTAATAATAGACATTACATTTTTTTTGGTAACATTTATTTTTTGTGTTGATTGGCATGATGTGAAGATTAATAATATTGTGATGAAACTCATACATATTATATACAGTGTATTTCTTTTTTTCATTAGTATGAATTTATTTTTTTTGATAAACTCTTACATAATCTATTTCATACTTGTTGGGGAATTGAGTCTGGGAGGGGTCTCCTCCGTTATCGCCGCCAATAGCAAGATTTAATAAAACATAGTGCGGTTGTTTAAAGGGATTAAATCCGTCGGGGTTTACCAAATCTTTCAATAATACTTTATTTAACAACAGATCATCTACAAACAAACTAATGCTTTCTTGGCTCCAATCCATTCTCCAAACGTGAAATTTATTTTGCCAATCCGTATCGTTAAAAGAAGCAACCGGTTTTTTTGTACTGAACCATTTGGCTTTGTATCGCTCAGTAGTGCCGTGTGCGATATTGGCCAGCAGGTTGTCCTTGTAAAACTCCATAATATCAATTTCTCCATTCGAAGGCCATTCTTTTTCTATGCCCAGCGTCCAAAAGGCAGGCCAAAGGCCACCGTCTGTTTTTATTCTTGCTCTCATTTCAAATCTTCCGTAAGTAAATTGTTTACTTCCGGAAGTATTGATACTGGAAGATGTGTATTCAATTGTTGGCCGTTGTTTGCGCCAGTCTTTACTGTTTTTATTAAATAGGGGATTGGGTTTGTTTTCTCGCCTTGCTTCTATAATTAAAAGGCCGTTACTGCACCAAGCATTTTCCTTTTGATACCACTGTAACTCATGATTGCGCACAAAACCTTTTTCAAAACGCCAGATGCTTGTATCAACGTTGCCGTTGCTGTTGAATTCGTCTGACCAGATGAGAAGGTAGTTGTTTTTGGGAGCGTTAATGCCTTGATTTGTCATACATGCCTGATGAACTAAAGTAGTTGCAATAAAAGAAAGCATCACCTTAATGTTTCTTTTCCTGATGTATTCAAGTATCATTCTTCAATAATTATAACTATCTCCCAACAATATAAATGCAACT
>JBKEEB010000029.1:0-66118 GCA_047975735.1 Niabella sp. | reverse complement strand
TAGTTTTTATCGTTGTAAGAATTTCCATACTTTAAAGTTAAATATTCCATTTAAACCTCCCCTCCTATGAGCGCATCTCCCATCCTGTTCTGCTTATGCCAAAACACCATACTTAAAAATGAGGATTCCACCCCGTCTCGCCTACGGCAAGACACCCTACTAAAAAATAGAACCCACCCCGTCTCGCCTACAGCAAAACACCCTACTAAAAAATAGAACCCACCCCGTCTCGCCTACGGCAAGACACCCCTCCAAAGGAGGGGAATCAAAACCCTATTGTATTAATTACTTTGCAACTTAATAAAGCGAACATATACACCGCCGATAATCATTAATGCACCTGCAATTATAAGGTAGTATATTGCCCGACTGTCCAACCAACCACTTACAATAGGGCCACCAATAATTCCGTTAATAATTTGAGGTATCACAATAAAGAAATTAAAAATACCCATATATATCCCCATTTTTCTTTGCGGTATAGACTCAATCAACATAGCGTAAGGCATAGCCAGAATACTTGCCCAGGCAAATCCGATACCCAACATACTTATCCATAGCATATCTTTATTTTGGATAAAGTACAGAGAAACCAACCCTAAACCACCGCATATTAAAGCCAATGAATGCGTTTGCTTCTTACCTATTTTTTTTGCCAGTGGAATTAATATAAAAGCAAACGGAATGGCAAACAAATTATACAATCCAAATAAATACCCTGTAAAATCTCCTGCTTTTGCAAATGTTTCCGAATGTGTATCATCCGGACTTAAACCAAAATGATGGGTTGCTATAGCACTGGTAGTAAATACCCACATAGAAAAAAGTGCAAACCAGGAAAAGAATTGCACAAGGCCTAACTTTTTCATAGTTGCGGGAATATTGGCAAAATCTCTAAAAATATCACTAAAACGAGGCTTAACATCTTCCGTATCTTCTTCTTGAGAAAATCTTTTAAAATCTGCCGGAGAATATTCCTTAGTTGTAACAATGGTATAAATAATGGTTAATAACAATACTGCTGCGCCAACGTAAAACGAGTAGATTACATTGGGAGCCACAAAACCTTCCGGCGCAACATTAGACACACCTAAACTGGTTAGCCACCCCGGCAATGCCGAACCAATCACGGCTCCAATTCCGATGAGGATGGTTTGTACACTAAAACCCAAGGTACCCTGTTCTTTAGGTAACATATCGCCTACAAGAGCCCTAAATGGCTCCATAGAAATATTAACCGAGGCATCCATCAATGCCAGAAAAATAACGGCGAGTAACAATACGTTAGCTCCCATAAAAGCGGTAATACTAGCCGAGTTAGGCAGAAAAACTAACCCTAACGCACAAAAAATAGCTCCAATTAGAAAATACGGTTTTCTTCTTCCCAGCTTTGTCCAGGTATGATCCCCCATGTGGCCAATTATGGGTTGTACAATTAAACCCGTAATAGGAGCTACCAGCCAAAACCATGATAATTCACGCACATCAGCACCAAAATTTGCCAGAATACGGCTGGCATTTCCGTTTTGTAAACCAAATGCCATTTGTATGCCCAAAAAACCCATGCTCATATTGATGATTTGGGTTATTGACAAACGAGGTTTTATTTGAGACGAAATAGTTGACATATCAATCGTTGTTTTTTATAAATGCAAATATAATATGTATTTAGTACACATTAATGCTTTTGTACAAAAAAAACCGATTAGTGTTATAACCGGTTTTAAAAATCTATTTTAAAAAGGATTAAGTTGCTTAAATTACAAATCCATTTGGTATAATGGCTCCTTTTTTGGCAACAATTACACCATCCTTAACAGTAAATAATTCTGTATCTGTATTTTCAAGGTGGGAGCCGCCATTCAAGCGCACATCATCGCCAATACGGCAATTTTTATCAATAATACAATTACGCAGATACGAGCGTTTTCCTATACCTATGGGAGGAATGCCATTTGCCTGATTTTCGTTTATATCATCAATAGTTTCATAAAAATCGCTACCCATAATATAACAACTTACCACAGTAGAACCGTACCCTATTCGGGAACGAACACCAATAACACTATTTTCTACACGGGAAGCATTAATGATGCACCCGTCTGCAATAATCGTTTTCTCCAGTGTGGTACCGCTAATTTTTGCCGGGGGCAGCATACGCGGACGTGTATATATGGCTTTAGTATTATCAAATAAATTAAAGTCTGGTATATCTGCTGTTAAGTCCAGATTGGCCTCAAAAAATGAATAGATATTTCCAATATCTGTCCAATATCCTTCATATTGGTAACTGGCAACCGTATAATCGTTGATGGAATTGGGAATGATTTCTTTTCCAAAATCGGTAGCATCGGGGTAAGTTTCTGTTAACAGGCTAATCAACAAATCTCTGTTAAAAATATAAATACCCATAGAGGCCAAGTAATTACGACCTTTCTGTTGCATGGCAACACCGGTATCGCTTACCCAATCTGGTAACAGATCTTTATTGGGTTTTTCAATAAATGAAGTTATCAATCCGTTTTCATCTGCTTTTAAAATACCAAATTCCGGAGCTTCTCTATCCCCAACGGGTATGGTGGCAATGGACATTTGGGCTCCTGTTTTTTTGTGGTTTTCAAACATGGCGTTAAAGTCCATTTGGTATAATTGATCACCAGAAAGTATCAGCACATAATCGCTTGGAAAAGCGTGTAAATGCCTTAAGCACTGCCTAACCGCATCAGCTGTTCCCTGATACCATGTAGGATTATCGGGGGTTTGTTCGGCAGCCAAAATATCAACAAAGGCCTTGCTAAAATGACTGAATTGATAGGTGTTTTTTATGTGTCTGTTAAGAGAGGCAGAGTTAAACTGCGTAAGAACAAACATTCGATTAATTTCTGAATTCATACAGTTGGAAATGGGAATATCCACCAATCTGTATTTTCCGGCTATAGGAACCGCAGGTTTGGATCTGCTACTGGTTAGGGGAGCCAGCCTTGTTCCTGCACCACCACCTAAAATTACGGCAACAACTTCTTTGGAGAGTGACATGGTATGAGTTTGATTTAATTGTTATTATTACAAATTTAAAGAAAAATAAATATGTATATTTTTATTTCGTATTTGAATACATTACAATATTGATTCATAGAGGTTTAGATACTCTTGAGCAGATACATCCCAGCTATGGTCAATTGTCATTATTTGTTTACGAATATCATTGAATTTTTCTGTATTCTCAAATAATTCTATTGCGCGGCCTACGGCATAAGCAATATCGCCTGCACTGGATTGCTCCATTGTTATTCCAAACCCATCTTCACTTCCATAATCTTTTACAGTATCTTTTAACCCTCCAATATTTCTAACAATGGGAATGGTGCCATAACGTAATGCATATAATTGGTTTAAGCCACAGGGTTCTACCCTGCTGGGCATTAAAAGAAAATCGCAACCGGCATACATAATATGGCTTAGTGGCTCGCTATATCCGATGTAAACATTTACGTAGCCTTTAAATCTTTCAGCCAGCGCACTCAACTCTCCTTCTACCTGCGAATCGCCAGAGCCGAGAACAAGAAAATTTGCTTTTCCTCCATGTTGGTATATGGATTGGCCAATTCCTCCGGGAAGAACATCAGCAGCTTTCTCTCCTACCAACCTGCCAATAAAACAAATCAACGGTTTGGTTTCATCTAAACCAAATTGCTCTATAAGATGTTTTTTATTAGCGGCCTTACCCGGTGCAACGGTTTTAATGTTATAATTTTTTATGAGATAACTGTCTGTTTCTGGATTCCAAACCTCCGTATCAATTCCGTTTAAAATACCCGAACATTTTCCCTTTTCATACTCAAACAATGTTTCTAAGCCTCTGGCAGAATATCTAAGCTCTTCCATATATCCCGGACTTACCGTTGTAACCCTCCAAGAAGATTTAATACCGGAGGCCATGGGGTTGATAGTATCGTTCCAATCCAGCCCGCCCCAGTTCCAAGTATCGTAGGCTGGTATATAATAATATTTATCCCAGCCAAACTGACCCTGATATTCACCGTTGTGAATAGTAAAAACGGTACGTACATTTGCCAACTGATAACTGAATGCATAACAGTGTTTCATAAAAAAAGGAACCAACCCTGCCTGATGATCGTGGCAATGTACAATATCGGGCGAATGTTGCCAATGGCTTACCCAATCGCATACAGCTAATTGAAAGGAAATAAATCTTTCTTTATCATCATCATACCCATAAATTTTTTCCCTGTCTAAAATTCCATTAATATCAACTAAGTATAAATCAAACCCCAACTTATTGGTTTTTTCTCTTATTACACTATAGCGAAACCATTGGTTACCCAACATCTGCCCTCCCTCGTGCACTAATTCCCATTCATTTGCGTATAAAAATTTTGTGCGGTACATTGGCATCACTACCTTGGCAATATGACCCAATGAATTTTGATATTTCGGCAATGCTCCCACCACATCACCCAACCCGCCGGCCTTAGCCATAGGGTAACATTCTGCTGAAACATGAAGAATTTCCATAAAAAATATTTAGTGATGTAATGTAATAATTATTTTAAGAACTTAAAAGAAAGTTATAATGTTTTACTAAAACTTTTTAATTACAAGCGAAACGGATAATTTTGCCGCTTATTTAAATTATTTGCCAAATGAGTAATCAAAGTACAAAGTGGGGTCAGTTTTCTACCCTCGTAATCGTATTTTTCTTTTGGGGTTTTGTTGCAGCCAGTAATGATATACTAATCCCTGTTTTTAAAGAAAATCTTCATTTAACCCAAGTACAATCGCAGCTTGTGTCATTTGCATTTTATGTTGCTTACACAGTAGGATCACTTATTTTTCTTGCTATCAGCAGATTTATAGGTAAAGATTTATTGCAGGTATTAGGTTATAAAAACGGTATATCGATAGGCTTAATCATTTCGGCCTTAGGAACCTTACTATTTTACCCTGCGGCACAACAAGCCTCTTTTCCGCTTTTCATAACGGGACTATTTATTGTTGGTTTAGGATTTTCTTTACAACAAACAGCAGCTAACCCTTTAGCAATCATTATGGGCGATCCCAAATTAGGGTCGCAACGATTGAGTTTGGCAGGCGGTGTAAACAATTTTGGAACAACAATAGGGCCTTTAATTGTGAGTTTTGCAATTTTTGGTTCTGTTACAGGTTCTGCACATGCAAGCATTCAAAGCATTAAAACACCCTATTTAGTTTTAGGAGCTGCTTTTATCTTAGTTGCTATTATTTTCAGATTTTCATCAGTGCCCAATAAAATAAATTTGGATGAAGTTGCAGAAGAAGAAAGTGAAGACACTACAAAAGTTGCACACCGGCCCAGTGTTATCAACTATCCACAGTTAGTATTAGGAATGCTGGCGATATTTGTATATGTAGGTGTTGAAGTAAGTACGGCAGCCAACTTACCCGAGTTTATGAAAGAGCATCTGAATACACCTACCGACCAAATAGCTCCTTTTGTATCACTTTACTGGGCCAGTTTAATGATTGGCCGTTGGACGGGTTCTGTTGGGGCATTTGATATTTCAAAAGGAGCAAAGGAAATTTTAAGATTTGTGATGCCCTATATTGCTTTCGGTGTTTTTATATTGGTCAATAAAATAGCCAATCACGATGTTACTCCTTTTTATGTTTACGCTTTAATTATTGTAGCACTTATTGTTTGCGATTTATTAAGCAAAGGGAATCCCGCACGTCAATTACTTATTTTTAGCTGCATGGCAATTGTTGCCTTATTGATAGGTATTTTTGCCGATGGTATGGTGAGTGTATTTGCGTTTATTAGTGTCGGACTATTTTGCTCTACCCTATGGCCATGTATATTTACATTATCGATTGCCGGATTGGGAAAACATACCAATCAGGGATCCAGCCTATTAGTTCTTATGATTATGGGTGGAGGTGTAATAAGTCTTTTACAAGGTTGGTTAGCCGCACCTGAAATGATTGGAATACAATTATCTTATTTTGTAGGAATTGCTTGTTTTTGTTACTTGGTTTTTTATGCCATTAAAGCCAAAGCAATTCTTAAAGCACAAGGTATTGATTATGATAAAAAAGTTACCGGTGGCGGACATTAAAAACTAACAATTATTAAATTTTATACAAATGGCTTTTGTGGATTTGAGTAAAGAATTGGCTATTGGCATTGATATTGGCGGCACCAATACAAAATTCGGTATCGTTAACCACCGTGGTGAGATATTAGAAAAGGGAGACATTAAAACAGATGCATACCCAACCATTCATGATTTTATTGATGCCTTATACGCCAACCTGAAACCCATGTTGGACAAACATGGTGGAGATGCTAAACTAAAAGGTATTGGCATGGGAGCCCCCAACGGTAATTACTATACCGGTAAAATTGAATATGCCCCTAACCTTCATTGGGAAGGCGTAATACCTATTGCAGCACTAACGAGTAATAAATTTAACGCCCCCTGTACCCTTACCAATGATGCCAATGCTGCGGCAATGGGCGAAATGATGTATGGTGCTGCCAGAGGTATGAAAGATTTTATTATGATTACATTGGGAACTGGCGTTGGTAGTGGTATAATATCTAATGGATTAATGATATACGGCCATGATGGCTTTGCAGGAGAATTAGGCCACACTATTATAAGACCCGGAGGAAGAAAACATTGGAGTACAGGAGCGCACGGTTCGCTGGAAGCCTACTGTTCTGCAACGGGGATTACCATTACTGCTAAAAAATTAAGGGCTGAAAACCCCAAGTCTATATTAAACGATGTTCCCGAAGAAGCCATTGATTCTAAGTCTGTTTACGATGCAGCCATAAAAGGAGATGCTACGGCTATTGAAATATTCAGATATACAGGACAAATATTAGGGGAAGCCCTGGCCAACTTTATTATGTTTTCCTCGCCGGAAGCGATAATACTTTTTGGCGGCGTAATTAAAGCGGGCGATTTTATTATGAAACCTACCAAGGAACACATGGAGAAAAATTTACTGCCCATCTTCCAAAATAAGATAAGGTTGGTGTTCAGTGAACTAAAAGAAGCCGATGCCGCTATTTTAGGAGCGAGTGCCTTAGTTTGGGAAAAATAATTATCGCTTTATACAATTATAAAAAAATGCAGGTGTTACACCTGCATTTTTTTATTGTTTTCCCATTCCTTTCTGCCATAACCGGGTATTACATGCCGCTCGCTATGGTAAGAAGAGCGCACCAAAGGACCACTTTCTACATAATCCAATCCCATTTCGTAACCGGCATTTTTATAAAAAGCAAATTCATCGGGATGTACAAAACGCTGTACCGGTAAATGCTTAGGAGTTGGTTGCAAATACTGGCCAATTGTTACCACATCGCAACCATTATCGTTTAAATTCTGCAAAGTTTGTAGTACTTCCTCTTTGGTTTCGCCCAGCCCTAGCATGATACCACTTTTTGTACGGGCACCGGCATCTTTTAAAGTTCTTATCACTTGCATACTACGCCAATACTTGGCCTGAATTCTCACTTTTTTGGTAAGCCTTTCTACCGTTTCTATATTGTGAGAAATCACTTCGGGCGCAGCATCTACCACTCGTTTTATATCATCAATATTCCCTTTAAAATCCGGAATCAGTGTTTCTAAAGTAGTTTCGGGACTTAACGCTTTTACTGCTTTAATGGTATTATGCCAAATAGTTGACCCCCCGTCGGGCAACTCATCCCTATCAACCGATGTAATTACAGCATGTTTTACCTTCATTAAAAAAATGGCTTCGGCCACACGCTGCGGTTCATCAAAATCTACCGGCTCCGGGCGGCCTGTAGCTACCGCACAAAAACCACAGCTACGCGTACACACATTTCCCAGTATCATAAAAGTAGCAGTACCCTCGCCCCAGCATTCACCCATATTAGGGCAGTTACCACTTTCGCAAATGGTATGTAATTTATGCTGGTCAACAAGGCCACGTACATGTTTATAACTTTCCCCAATTGGTAATTTTACACGTAACCAGTTAGGTTTTTTAATTTTTGTTGTTACAGGTAATTCTGTCATGCTGCGAAAATAATATAAATGTATATGTGAACCGCCTTTTATACAGTGTATAAATTATAGCTTTACCATCAACTGACAAATCTTAGTTTTGCTATCTTTACCAAAATTAATAAGAAATGACATCGGAAATAGTTTATACCGGCGATTTACGCACCACTTGCACCCATCTTAAAAGCAATAATAGCTTTGAAACAGATGCTCCTACTGATAACAACGGAAAAGGTGAAAGGTTTTCGCCTACGGATTTATTAGCCACCAGCTTAGGTGCCTGTATGATTACAGTGATGGGTATTAAAGCCCGCACAATGGGCTTTGACCTGAACGACATAAAAATTGAAGTACTCAAAAAAATGGCTGCCGATCCAAGACGTGTAAGTGGTATTGACCTGAAATTTCACATACCCGAAAATTTAGCTGCTGCTGACGAAAAGACCAAAACCATTTTAAAAAACACAGGCGAAACATGCCCGGTTGCTAAAAGTATTCATCCTGATATTGAAGTAAATATAGACTGGGGAGCATGGAACTAAGCCTCCAAAAAAATATTATTGGAAACATATATGCCTGATATCAGAACTGTAAAAATCACCCGCTATGTAACACCGTTGCGCGAAGGAGGTTCTTTACCGGCAATTACTGAGGCCAATGACGACTTTTTATATGTTTTAAAATTTCGTGGTGCGGGACAAGGAGTAAAAGCCTTAATTGCAGAACTGCTTGGCGGTGAATTTGCGCGTGCTTTAGGATTAAAAATTCCGGAGTTAGTTTTTGCCGAACTGGATGCTTCTTTTGGCAGAACGGAACCCGATGAAGAAATTCAGGATTTGCTAAAAGCCAGCACCGGCCTTAATTTGGCCTTGCATTATTTAAGCGGATCTATTACTTACGATATTGCGGTAAACCAGCCTGATGCGTTATTAGCATCTAAAATTGTATGGATGGATGCTTTATTGCAAAATGTTGACAGAACGGTACGTAACCCTAATATGCTTTATTGGAATAAAGAATTGTGGCTGATAGATCATGGTGCCTCTTTATATTTTCATCATAATTGGGATAATAGAGCATCTGCTATTTTAAAACCCTTTGTACAGGTAAAAGAGCATGTGCTACTACCCTTTGCGGGAGAACTGGAGGACGCTAACAGAATTTGTAAAAATTTATTAAGCGATAATTTAATCCGTAATATTGTAAATACTATACCCGATAGCTGGTTAGACTGGAATGAAGGCAACAGGCCGGAAGAAATTAAAGATTTTTATTACGAGTATTTTACCCAACGTAAATCACAATCACATCATTTTTTAAAAGAGGCACAAAATGCAAGGGAATCACTTATATGAATATGCCACTATACGCATAGTGCCTCGTGTGGAACGGGAAGAGTTCATTAACACGGGTATCATACTTTTTTGTAAAAAAGAAAAATTTTTAAAATGTATTTACGAAGTAAATGAAAGTCGGTTGCGCCATTTATTTGCCGATATTGATATTGAAACTATTAATAAAAACCTGCAGGTATTTGAATATATTGCTAATGGTAATATAGCCGGTGGCCCCATTGCAAAGTTAGATGCGCCGGAACGTTTTAGGTGGTTAACGGCTGTAAGAAGCACTATTATTCAAACCGGCAAAGTACACCCGGGAATCACTGCCGATAAAGAAAATGCTTTAGAAAAATTGTTTAATGAATTAGTGCGTAATTAATCAAATTTGCATTTGAGAACAATTACAATATTTAAATACTAATTTTTATCAAAATTATTCCACCCCCGCAGCTACCAAATCGGCAATAATTATTTTCTTCATTTTTAATAAGGCTTGCATGGCCTTAGGCGATTGGCTGATAAGGCTGCTGATATTTTCTGGAATAATTTGCCAGCTAATACCATATTTATCTTTCAACCATCCGCATTGGCTATCCGCACCACCATCTGCGGTTAAAGCATTCCAATAGTTATCAATTTCGGTTTGATTGGCACAATTAACTACCAGCGACATTCCTTCGGAAAATATAAACTGATGATTAATGGAGCTATCCATCAAACCTACTAAAAATTGATTAATCAAAAATTCGCCATGCTGAATATTACCAGCAATTTCGCCTTCTGAGCCGGTATATGCTAACATTCCTGTAATTTTTGAATTAGGGAAAATAGCAGTATAAAAAGTAGCCGCTTCTTTGGCTTTGCCATTATTATCGCCCAGAAACATTAAAGTAGGCACAAGGCTTTGTGTAATATTTTCAGCCTTACCGGAATACAACTGCCAGGACACGCCATATTTATCATCTAACCAGCCATATTTTTCACTAAAAGGATAAGAACCCAGCGGCATTAAAGGCTTGCCACCATCAATAAGTTTATTGTAAATAGTTTCTACCTCTTGCGCATCTGCTGTTAAATACATTAGCGAAAAAGCCGGCGTAGGTTGAAATTGTTTGCCACCGTTTAATAGCATCAAATTTTGTTCTTTGATGGACAACATTATTACTACCGGGTTTTCTGCAATTATTTTTGTATCAGGAAAAACGGAGCAGTACAATCCTGCCATTTCCTTTGCATTATGATTACACCAGATGCATGGATAAATATTATTTTTCATAAAAACAGTTTAAAGTATTATTTATTAATAGGTATATTGTACTGCTAATTATATTTTTAGTTTTTTGGTGATGGCTATAGCTCTGTATTGAATCATTTTGATAACAAGCGGCCAGGGAATTTTTTTATCATAAGGAAACTGAACTGCCCCTTTACTAAATTTATAATTCTTTAAATCATTTTCAAAAGCAGCAATAACACCAGATGTGGGGTAAAAACCAAGATGTTTTTTATTGGCGGCAAAATACACTAATGGTTTACTTTGAAACTTGTATGCAGGCATTCCATAACTCATGCCGGGAACTGCTTCAGGCACAGTTTTTTCTATAGTTTGTATAAACCGGATTAACATCAGTTGTATATCTTTGTCAAACAAACTGATATAAGTATTAATAGTTAATGATTGTTTGTCCAAAAAACTATAAGGTTTCTGTGTATTGTTTAAAATTATTAAGTATTGCCTGCCATCCAGCTTGCTGTAATTCTTTTGAATTGATTTGTTCTGCCTCAAATACTTCCGTAACAAGGGTTTGATTGTTTCCGGTTTTTTCAAATGATACAGATACGTTTCTACCATCCTCTAATTTATACTCAATTTTTTCTAAAGGGATTGCAATCAAATATATTCCTCCAAAATCAAACCCCATAGAGCCGTCTTTTGCTTCCATACGGTATGAAAATTTACCGCCCACACACAGATCATTAGTCGCTTCTGGGCATTGCCAATCATCACTGGCAAAATTCCATCCAGTAATATGCGAAGGGGAAACAAAAGCCTCCCATGCTTTTTCAATATCCGCATTGACAAGTACACAAATTTGTATTGGCTCGTTTTGTAACATTCACCTTTTTTTAACGTGTTAAAAAGACAGAACAAAATAAATAAAATCAGTCAATTTACAAGACATCAGTTATGCATATTGTAAACCGAAGATACCGGATAATGGTCTGAAGTATTACCCGTATTAAAATCCGGAACCACCTGCGTTACATCTGTTCTTATTTTGGCGGAATTATTCATATACCATTTGGTCATAACCGAACTGATAATTTGATGATCGATTACTGAGTTTTGATAATTGATTGTTGATTGATTACCCAGACCTTCAAGTGGTAGTGTGATGGGGTTATAATCTCCATCTACAACAATATTATTGTAAGGTGAAGTTTTGCCAGCTATGATGCTGCCTGTTAAATGATCATTATAATCTCCGAAAACAATAAAATTTTTTCCGATGAAATATCTGTCCAGACTGTCTTTTAACTCAGCCGAGCCATTTAGTCGGCGGCTATAACTGGCTTCATCGGCTCCAGCCTTGGCGTGAATTAAAAAATAGCTTACTACGTTACGGCTGCCATTTACCACTACTTCGGCTTTAAATTGCAAAGGATACCGTTGTGCAAAATAATAATAGGCATTGGTACTAATACCCATAAAAGGACGAATGGTTACATTTCTAAAAATATTTCTGTTATACACAAAAGCCAATCGTTGGGCATCTAAAAAAGTGGGGTAAAAGGAAATTTTATACCGGTATTCATCGCCCAGATTATCCCTAACCATCCTGCCAAACCTGGCTGTATCTACCACCTCGCAAATGCCGTATAAATCGGCATTCATATATTTCAAAATTTTTCCGGCATTGGCTTCCTGTACATTTAAATTACCACCAAACATTGACGAACCAAACCATTCAATATTCCAGTTTACAATTGTAATATTTTTTTTATAGTTAATGAGCCCCGTAGTATCCTCCTCCGGTACCGGCTTGTTGGGCTCGGGTGTATTTGTAATAATTTTTTTACAAGAAATTAATAAAAAACCCAACGCTGTTATTAATAAAAATATTTGTTTCATAAAAGTTACTATCCAAATACTGATATGGCTTTGCAATAATAGCTTTTTTACTTTATATTTGGTGCTTTCTATTATCCCTAATATGGTAAAATTTTCTTTAGCACTCTCAATTTTTCTGTTCAGTTCTATACTTCTATCTGCACAAACTACACAACAACACTTAGGCTGGTTTGCACTATCAAACAGCACAAAAATTAACGGTAAATGGGGCACCCATTTTGATATACAGCTAAGGTCTCAGAACAAATGGAACGGGGCAGAGCACTTGTTAATACGTCCCGGTATTACTTATTTTATAAGCCCCAACCAAACTGCTACAACAGGCTATTTGTACACCGAGGGCTATACCAAAACAACCGATGGCACTAAAACAAACATAGAACACAGGATTTGGGAGCAATACCTAATATCACACCCACTGTTATCGGGCAAGTTGTCTCATCGTTTCAGATTAGAACAGCGTTTTATGGAGAAAAGTTCCGGTAAATTATTTGCACAAAGATTCCGGTATTTTTTCAGAGATATACAGCCGTTAGTAAAAACAAATGGCAGTTTTACAAGAGGACCATTTGTAGCTATTCAAAACGAATTATTTTTAAATATTCAAAACAAGAACCAACTTAACGGGAAAGTATTTGACCAAAACAGGGCGTATGTAGCTGCTGGTGCCAGATTCTCAAAAAAATTTGACGCAGAACTTGGTTATATGAACCGTTTCGTGAAAGGAACATCTAACAACAGCCTGAATCATATTTTACAATTTGCTTTATATACAAGGTTTTAATTTCTTGCTCCAAATAACAAGCTGCCAATCCGAACCATTGTACTACCGCTTTGTACGGCAAGTTTATAATCTCCGCTCATACCCATGCTTAGCGTATTAAATGTAGGCATGGAGGACTGTATTTTTTTATACAAAGCTGCAAGCATTTCAAATTCTGATTGTACTTTTTGCAGGTTGTCAGAAAAGGATGCCATACCCATTAGGCCACAAATATTTACATGAGGCAGGTCAAGTTCGTTAGCCATTATTTTATTTACGAAAACCTGTACTTCGCTTACATCAAAACCAAATTTTGTTTCTTCCTGCGCAATATGCACTTGTAATAAACAATTAATAATACGGTTATTTTTAGCAGCCTGTTTATTTACTTCTCGCAATAACTTTTCACTATCTATCCCATGTATTAAATGAACAAAAGAAGCGATATATTTTACTTTATTGGATTGTAGATGCCCTATAAAATGCCAACGAATATCGGTTGGCAAGGCACTGCTTTTTTCTACCAGTTCTTGCACATAATTCTCTCCAAAATTTCTTTGCCCCAAATCATATAAAGCTGCAATATCCTTAATGGGCTTGGTTTTAGAAACTGCTACCAAGGTAGTATCGGCAGCCTTTAATTCAGCAATAATGCTATTGTAGTTTTCTTTATTTATTGACATTAAAATACTAAATGTTGGATGTAAAAAACAATTTTTTGTTCTACTCTTATTTTAAGCATAAAACTTACACCTCATAAAAACACAAGGAAAGCTAAAACCTTAATGCATCATTACCGTTTAATAGCGATTAGAACAGCGACAAAACTACTATTAATTATAATAACACAAGGAGGCTTCATTTTAAAAAGCTATACAGCAGTACAATTTGCCGGGCGGGTAAACTCTCAATGCCAAAAAAATAGTATATTCATTGCCAAAACATTTCGAAAAAAACGGCTTGCGATAATAACTTAGCTAAACATATTACTTATTTGAAACCAAATTGAAACAATTATTTTAATTACCTTATGAGCGTTTTACACATGTATTCTAAAATACTTTATTTATATATTGTAGCAATAGGAAACAAAATAATAAGACATTGGCTAAAAATATATAATCTCGATTCAATAAAATTGTTTTTCATTCTTTTATTTTCTGTAACTGCATCGAGTGTTATACAGGCTCAGTATCTATCAAAATCAGATAGCATAAGGCGTGTTATCCAAAGCAAATCGGGTAACGAAAAATCATCTTCCCTAATAGAACTAAGCCATTTAACGGCATCAACCAATTCCGATAGTGCCTTATTACTATTAACACAATCCATAACAACAGCACAATCGCAGGAAATGAAGGGGAAAGCCTGTTTTGAAAAAGCCTTACTGTATCGTTATTTAGGAAAAGATTTGGAGCAGGCACTATACTTAGATACGGCCTACCGGTTACTCTCCGGCATTAATGATACCATTGCCGGTAATGTATTACATTATAAAAACATACTACTTGGCAATAAAGGGCAGTACCAGAAAGCGTTGCAAGCAGGACATCAGGAAGTAGCACTTTTTAATAAATTATCATTAAAAGATAATGAACTTAATGCCATGTTACAAATTGGGTACACTTATGACCGTATGGGCGATTACCATAAGGCAATTGAGTGGTACAATAAAGGAATGAAACTTGAGGGTGTAAAAAATGAAGATTATATTGGGCGGAACTACGGCTTAATGGGCATAGCTTATGATGAATTGGAAGATTTTGAAAAAGCGGTGTACTACAATTTAAAAGCTATTGAACATTTTAAAAAGAAAGACAACTCTGTTTTTTTACACACCTGGTATTCCAATTTAGGAAACACCTATACCAAAATGGGCAAATTAGACCTTGCTGAAAAATATACGCTGCTGGCATTACAAGACAATAAAAGAAAACGCTATGTAACTATCATCAACCTCGGAAAAATTTATTTAGAAAAAGGAGCAATTAAAAAAGCCGAAACTACTCTTAAGAAAGTATTAGAAGATTTGGAACAAACAGATCAGCCCGTTTATTTATCGGAGGCTTATTACACGTTACACCAGTTATACAAAAAGAAAGGGGATTATAAAACAGCACTTACTTATTTTGAAAAATATAACCTTACTGAAAAAAATCGGCTATCAATAGAAAAAACAAAACAACTAAACGAACTTACCATTCAATACGAAACCGCCGAAAAAGAAAAACTATTATTAGAACAGAAAGCCAAAATAACTGACCACCAACTTGCACTAAAAAACAGAAATCTATGGATTTTTGGATTGTCATCTTTAGTCATCACCATCGGGTTAATAGGTTTTTTATTATACAAACAACAATTACTTAAAAATATTAAACAACAGCAGGAAAGTGAGATAAAACTGGCTTTGGAAAAAATTGATGCACAGAATAAATTGCAACAACAAAGACTCAATATTTCCAGAGATTTACATGATAACATCGGAGCTCAATTAACCTTTATCATTTCGGCCATTGAGACCATCAAACTTTATGCTGCCAATAAACAAAACCAACTAAACAAAAAATTAGACAATATTGCAATTTTTGCCAAAGAAACCATTCAGGAACTTAGGGACACAATTTGGGCTATGAACAAATCAGAAATCACATTACAAGATTTACAAACCCGCATGGCTAACTTTATTGAAAAAGCAAAACAATCGCACCCCAATATTCACATACCTGTTTTTATAGATGACGGCATATCAAAAAATACCGTCTTTACGGGGGTACAAGGATTAAACATATTTCGCATTGTTCAGGAGGCAGTCAATAATACTTTTAAGCATGCTGATGCCAGCGAGATAACAATTGCTGTTACCAAAAATGAAAATAATATTCATTTTAAGATAAAGGATAACGGCAAGGGTTTTGAAGAAATGGATATTGAACCAGGTAACGGACTGATGAACATACGCAAAAGGGCACTCGACTTAGGCAGTGAATTAAAAGTACAATCAGAACAAGGGAATGGGACCACTATTGAGTTTAATATTATACCGTTAGGGCAAAAAATATAGATGAATTTGGAATGTACTATATGCAAAAACAAAATATTTCAAATTCGTATTATATCTAATTTTATTTAAATAAAAAATTTGATGAAAATAAATATTGCTGTTATTGACGATAATAATTTTCTTATAAAAAGTGTTAAAGAAAAAATATCTTTTTTTAAAGAAATAAACATTTGTTTTACCGCTAATGACGGATTAGCCTGCTTGAAAAAATTAGAGAACGACCGAAACATAGACCTTATTTTAATGGATATTGAAATGCCCCAATTGAACGGCATAGAAACTACGGCAAAGATCAAACAAAAATATCCACAAATAAAAATAATTGTACTCACCGTTTTTGATGATGATGATAATATTTTCAACGCCATACAAGCCGGAGCCGATGGATATTTGATGAAAGAAACTGCTCCTCAAACACTACATGATGCAATACTACAAACCCTGGAAGGAGGTGCCGTAATGACCCCCTCCATTGCAACAAAAGCACTTAATTTATTGCGCGCTCCTTTGCAGCCAACAACTGATAATGAAGAAGACGCAGAAACTGTACAACTTTCTAACCGGGAAACAGAGGTATTGGAACAACTTTCAAAAGGGCTTCCCTATACATCCATTGCCGAAAACCTGTTTATTTCCCCCTCAACCGTTCGCCGGCATATTGAAAATATTTACCAAAAATTACAGGTACATTCCAAAATAGAAGCTATTGAAATGGCCAAGAAAAAAAGGCTTATATAATAAGCCTTTAATTAATTTTTTGGGAACAGAAATATTTTTACTAGTTACAATCCGCCCATTGCTTCCGCTGCTAATTCTTTTGAAAGATAATTTTCGATAGCCGTGTCATAACGTTCTTGCCAATGAGTTATAGAACCCCAATCTGCGCCATCTAACACTACAGTACCAGCCGTTACAGAACCAATTTTATCGTATGGAATATTGTTTAAAGCATTTTCAAACTCGGTTACCTTTCCTTTGTTTACACTAACTACTACCCTGCTTTGTCCTTCACCAAAATAAAAAGCATCTTTTCTTACATCGTTATTTTGAGCCACAGAAAAACCGGTTCCATTTACAAAACCGCTTTCGCAAAGTGTAATAAACAAACCTCCTTCGCTTATATCATGTACCGATTGAATTAATCTATCGTCAATTAACTTTTTAATAGTTTGTTGCAATGTAAACTCTTCTTCCAAATCAAAATGTGGTGCTGACGAAAATTTTATATCATGAACATGATATACATACTCCGAGGAGCCAATGCAATTGGTTTGTTTACCAATTATATAAATCAGGTCGCCTTCCTGTTCAAAACCAAGCGTCATTTTATCATCAATATTATCCAATACACCTACCATACCAATTGTTGGTGTAGGATTTACAGGGCCATCAGGATTTTGGTTATAAAAACTTACGTTGCCACCGGTAACAGGCGTATCAAATTTCCTACAGGCATCGCCCATACCTTTAATAGCATTTACAAACTGCCAATATACTTCCGGGTCGTAAGGGTTTCCAAAATTAAGGCAGTTGGTAACACCCAAGGGTTGCCCACCACTACATACAATATTTCTGGCGGCTTCACTTACCGCTATCATAGTTCCCTTGTAAGGATCGGCATGTACATAGCGGCTGTTACAATCTGTAGTTACTGCCAATCCTTTGGTAGTACCTACAACCCTTACTACTGCTGCATCAGAAGGCGTATTAGTACTGGCATTTACCACGCCTACCATACTGTCGTATTGATTATATACCCAGCGTTTAGAAGCAATAGAAGGTAGTTCAATTAACTTTTCTGCAACTGCTTTTAAATTTGATGGCACCGAAATATTTTCTTTATTAAAGGCATTAATTTTTTCAATATAAGCCGGTTCTTTATGAGCTCTGTCGTATTGCGGCGCGCCGCCGCCTAATACTAATTCATGTGCTGGTATAGATGCATCCAACGCTCCATTCATATAAAAATTCAAAATGCCATCATCAGTAACCTCACCAATTACCGAGCAGGGCAAATCCCATTTTTCAAAAACGGCAGCTACTTCATTTTCTCGGCCTTTTTCTGCTACCAATAACATACGCTCCTGGCTTTCGCTTAATAAAAGCTCCCATGTTTTCATACCTTTTTGGCGGGTAGGCACTTTATCCAAATCAATGCGCATACCTACTTCGCCTTTGGCACTCATTTCGGCTGTAGAACATATAATACCTGCGGCACCCATGTCCTGCATACCCACTACGGCACCGGTTTGAATAACTTCTAAGCATGCTTCTAATAATTTTTTCTCCTGAAAGGGGTCTCCCACTTGAACTGCGGGTAATTCCTGCACACTATCAGATGTAATATCTGCCGATGCAAAGGATGCACCGCCAATACCATCTTTACCGGTGGCACTACCTACAAACATTACCGGGTTTCCGGTTCCCACTGCTGTGGCCGATACGGTTTCATCAGCTTTTACAATACCCACGCTCATGGCGTTTACCAACGGGTTGGTATGATAGCATTGATCAAAATACACCTCGCCACCAACGGTAGGCACCCCAAAACAGTTACCGTAATGACCAATACCGTGTACCACACCAGCCAGCAGATGCTGTGTTTTAGCTTCATCTAATTTTCCAAATCGCAAAGAATTTAAAGCTGCAATTGGCCGGGCCCCCATTGTAAAAATATCGCGATGAATACCACCTACGCCGGTTGCCGCCCCCTGAAAAGGCTCTAATGCCGAAGGGTGGTTATGTGATTCTATTTTAAATACAACACCCAAACCGTCGCCAATATCCATCAATCCCGCATTTTCCTCTCCGGCAGCCACTAACATTTTGCCTCCATCTCGCGGCAATGTTTTTAGCCATTTAATAGAATTTTTATAACTACAATGCTCGCTCCACATAGCAGAAAAAGAGCATAATTCATTAAAATTAGGTGTACGTCCTAATTTTTCTTTAATTAATTCAAACTCTTCGGGTGTTAATCGTAGCTGCTCTGCTGTTTTAACTGTAACTTCCATAATGCTTAATTGGTATTATTGAAATGGTAAATCGGTAAATATCGGCAAATCTACAAACTACTCCGTTTAAAATGAGTATTCTTTTATAAACTATTTTACAAATAATAGTTTTATCATTGCCAAATAAACTTGCTTACTTGGAATTTATACTGTTCACCATATATTTATTTCTGTTTACGTGGGTGGTTACCCAAACTCGTTTTTTTGTAAACAGCGGCATACCTGTAAAGCATTTGGCCATGCTTTTTTTACTAAAAGTAATAGTAGCTATTATTTATGGCTGGATAGGTATTTACGACGGAACTGTAGCCAGCATGAGCGATACATGGTATTACCATTTTGAAAGCCTCAAGGAAACCCAACTGCTTTTTGCTAATCCAAAAGAATATTTTCTTAATATTTTCCAATTTAATGCTACAACCGACTTGCAATCTTTTTTTGCCAGCAGCAACTCTTATTGGAATAACTTAAAATTAAATGCGTTTATTAAAATCCTGTCTGTATTTAACTGCTTCAGTTTTGGCAATTATTATATTAATGCCATTTTTTACAATTATATTCTTTTTTGGGGTGTAGTAGCCATATACAAATTGATGCTGCATCATTTAAAAGCAACTTCCTTTATACTCATTATTGCTTGTTTTTTAATCCCTTCTTTTTTATACTGGTGCAGTGGGCTACATAAGGATGGCATTACATTTCTGTCTGTGGCCATCATTATTTATCATTTTTATTTTTATATAACTGCACAAAAAGCAGGTTGGCGTAATTACCTGTGGCTGTTATTGGGGCTTTTTTTACTTTTTGTTTTTAGAAACTATATTTTAATTGCCTTAGTTCCTGCATTGTTTGCTTGGTATATTGCAAATAAATGGCCGTTACCGGCCAAGCGTACATTTTTAGTTATTTATATTATAGGCATCATTTTGTTTTTTGGACTACCCTATTTACACCCTTCACTAAATTTTCCGGCATTTGTGGTTAGCAAACAGCAAGCGTTTATTTCACTTACAGGAGGCAAAACATCCATACCTGTTACAGCACTGGAACCCAATGCTATCAGTTTTTTAAAAAATTTACCGCAAGCCATTTCTTTATCATTCATCCGCCCATATTTCTCAGATGCCTACAAACCAATTATACTGCCGGCACTTATTGAAAATATTGCAATTATGCTATGCCTACTGTTAGCAATTTTTGTAAGAAAAAGAAATTTGCAAATTTCATCATTCGGCTTGTTCATAGTCTTCTTTTCTATTACCATGTACTTAATTATAGGTTATACCGTAAATAATTTAGGTGCAACGGTTCGGTATCGGTCTTTTATATTGCCACTATATATGCCCTTTATTCTTACAGCTATTAACTGTAAAAAATTATGGCAAATAATAAATATAAATAAAAAGTAATATTTAATTACCGGTCAAAAAAATGTATAATTTTATCAACTAAGCGCATTTTTTTACATTATTTTCACTTTTTAGCTAAAAATCTTAATATAGTTTCTATATTTGCGTAAAATTATTTTACATGTCTATAAGATTTAAAGCACTATCAACCATCCAGTCCTCTGGAGAAGATCTTGGAAAAATTACACCCAAGATTACAACCGTATTCGGCTCACATGTTTTTGATTTAAAAACAGCAAGAGAGTTCTTAAGCGACGAAGCCTATAAAAGTTTGGTTTCCTCAATTAATGCCGGCAAAAAAATTGACCGCAACGTGGCCAGCTCTATTGCTAACGGCATGAGGGCATGGGCTGAGCAAAAAGGTGTAACACATTACACCCACTGGTTTCAACCTCTTACTGGTACTACGGCAGAAAAACACGACTCGTTTTTTACCCTTAAAAGCGATGGCACCCCTATTGAACAATTTGAAGGAGATGCCCTTATACAGCAGGAACCCGATGCTTCATCTTTTCCCAACGGAGGCCTTCGTGCTACTTTTGAGGCAAGAGGCTACACAGCGTGGGATCCGTCATCACCGCCTTTTATTGTAGAAATAGGTCATGGCCGTACACTTTGTATTCCAACTATTTTTATTTCTTATACGGGAGAATCCTTAGACTATAAGGCACCTCTTTTAAAATCTGTTGATGTTTTAAACAAAGCAGCTGTTGACGTATGCAATTATTTTGACAGAAACGTTGAAAAAGTTACTGCTACTTTGGGTTGGGAGCAGGAGTACTTTGTTATTGACGATGGTTTATTTAAAGCCCGCCCCGATTTGATTATGTGCGGAAGAACGGTTTACGGACACAACTCTGCCAAAAACCAGCAGTTAGAAGATCATTATTTTGGAGCCATTCCCGAAAGAGTATATGCTTTTATGCGCGATTTTGAAAATGAATGTTACAAATTAGGCATTCCCTTAAGAACCCGCCATAACGAAGTAGCTCCTGCGCAGTTTGAATGTGCTCCTATTTATGAAGAAGTTAATTTAGCAGTTGATCATAATACACTATTAATGGATATTATGACACGCATTGCCGTTAAACACGGTTTACGCGTATTATTGCACGAAAAACCATTTGCCGGTGTAAATGGTAGCGGAAAGCATAATAACTGGAGCATTGCAACAGACACGGGTGTCAATCTGCTGGCACCGGGTAAAACTCCCAAAACCAACCTCATGTTCCTCACTTTCTTTGTAAATACAATTAAAGCGGTGCATGACTATGCCGATATTTTAAGAGCCTCCATTGCCTCTGCACCCAATGATCACAGATTAGGTGCTAACGAAGCACCTCCGGCAATCATTTCGGTATTTATTGGCGATTACCTTTCTAAGGTATTAAAAGATATTAAAGAAAGAGTAAATGAAGATATGGACGAGCAGGATGAAAGTATGTTAAAACTGGATATTCACAAATATATTCCGGAATTAATGCTTGATAATACCGACAGGAACCGTACTTCTCCTTTTGCTTTTACTGGTAATAAATTTGAGTTTAGAGCAGTAGGATCTTCTGCAAACTGTGCAAATCCTATGACGGCTTTAAACACCATTATGGCACAAACACTTAAAAACTTTAAAACTGAAGTTGATGCGCTTATTGAAAAAGGCGAAAAGAAAGAAATTGCCATCATGCAGGTTATAAGAGAGTATATTGTAAGTAGTGAAAAAGTTTTATTTGAGGGCGATGGTTACAGCAAAGCATGGGAAGATGAAGCAGCAAAAAGAGGTTTGGCCAATGTAAAAACCACTCCTTTGGCCTTAGATGGTATGGTAAACGAAAAAAACACCAAACTTTTTGTTGATAATGGCATCTATTCCCCATCGGAACTACACGCCCGCCACGAAATTGAACTTGAAAAATACATTAAAAAAGTTCAAATTGAAGGCCGGATGATGGGAGAAATAGCCACCAGCATGATTTTACCGCCTGCCATCAGGTACCAAAACCTATTGGCTAAAAATATCAGCGGTTTAAAAGCTGCCGGACTTTCAGAAGATGCTTATGCAAATCAAAAGCAAATATTAGATAAAATATCCGAGCACATCAACAAAGCCAGTGATTTGGTTGAGAAAATGATTGAAGCACGAAAAGCCGCAAATAAGATAGAGAATACAAGAGAAAAAGCCATTGCTTACGAAGAAAAGGTAAAAGCAGCTTTCTTTGATCAAATTCGCTACCATGCAGATAAACTGGAACTTTTGGTAGATGATAACGAATGGTATTTACCTAAGTATAGAGAAATGCTTTTCTTAAGATAACCCTAAATGCTAAATCTGATAGATACATAGGGGCTGTTCATAACCGGACAGCCCTTTTTTATCAGTTTTGCAAAGGCAAATACATAATCCAAAAACCAAAAAATTTAATATAGCTAAGTATTACTGGTGTTATTAACAGAAATCTGACCAATATCATTAAAAAAAATATCACTTTTTTATTAACTTAGCACCCACTTAACCAAACACAAATTATTTATAAATAAAATACAAAAAAATGAAAAAGTATAGAGCCGGTGTGCTATTTGGTAAAGAGCTTGAAGACCTTTACAATGATGCTAAAGAAAATAATTTTGCCCTTCCTGCAGTAAATGTTGTAGGTACCGATAGCGTAAATGCCGTATTAGAAACCGCTGCTAAAGTAAACTCACCTGTAATGGTTCAGTTTAGTAATGGCGGTGCACAATTTTTTGCCGGCAAAGGAATGCCTAATGATAACCTGCAAGCTAATATTTACGGTGGCGTAAGTGGTGCTTTACACGTACATACTGTTGCCAAATACTATGGGGTGCCTGTTGTACTCCATACAGACCATGCAGCAAAAAAATGGCTTCCTTGGATTAGCGGTTTAATTGACGAAGGTGAAAAGTTTTTTAAAGAAAAAGGCCAGCCTTTATTTAGCTCACACATGCTTGACTTAAGCGAAGAGCCCATTGAAGAAAATGTAGCTACCTCAGTAGAATTTTTCAAAAGAATGGCTCCTTTGGGTATGAGCATTGAAATTGAATTGGGTGTTACCGGAGGTGAAGAAGATGGTGTAGATAATACTGATGTTGATAACTCTAAATTATACACACAACCATCCGAAGTAGCTTATGCTTACGAAAAATTAAGCGAAGTAGGCAACCTGTTTACTATTGCTGCCGCTTTTGGTAATGTACATGGTGTATATAAACCCGGTAACGTGCAATTAACACCCGTAATTTTAGATAACAGCCAAAAATATATTGAAGAAAAATTCAATGCTGGTAAAAAACCTGTTTACTTTGTTTTCCATGGTGGAAGCGGCTCTGCTCGTGAGCAAATTAGAGAAGCTATTGGTTACGGTGCCATTAAAATGAACCTTGATACTGATATGCAATGGGCTTTTGCCGAAGGCGTATTTGACTATTACAAAAAGAACGAAGCTTACCTGCAAGGCCAGTTAGGTAATCCCGAAGGCGACGATAAACCCAACAAAAAATATTACGACCCACGCGTATGGTTGCGCAAAGGTGAAGATAGTTTTGTAAAACGTTTAGAAACCGCTTTTGACGATTTAAACTGTATTAACAGAAATGCTTAATTGCAAATTATAAAAAACCGCTTCAACCGTATTGAAGCGGTTTTTTTATTCAATAGCCTGCACAGCTAACCAGCCAATACAAGCCTACAGCTAACCCTGTATTACAAATATGTTTCGTATTAAATATTACGAGAAAAAGCATTTCTTGCCAGATGGCAAGCATAGCCGAGTTCGGTAGATAGCAGCTTTTTTACGCTTCGCAACTACTACAGGTTACCAAATTGGTTATAAACTCTTTGGAAACGCTTTGGCTTCTTTGATAGTACAATGTTTTTACACCAAGTTTCCAAGCCTCTATCAATAATTTGATTACTTCTTTTATGGGCAAATTTGCCGGAATGTTCAAGTTCAAACTTTGCGATTGGTCAATATATTTTTGACGGATTGACGCTTGTTGTATTATTTCTAATTGGCTTATTTCTTTAAAGGTTTTAAATACTAATTTTTCGTTACTACTTAATTCTTCCAAATGTTGCACACTTCCGTGATGAAGCATTATGTTTCGCCAAGTTTCTTCATTATTGATGCCTTTTTCTTCTAACAATTCCGTTAAGTATTTATTCTTCCTCATAAAGTTGCCTTTAGATAATCCTGCTTTGTAATAGTTGCTGCTAAAGGGTTCTATGCCAGGCGAAGCTTGCCCTAGAATGGCAGAGGAAGAAGTAGTAGGTGCAATGGCCAATAATGTGGTATTTCTCATTCCATAATCTTGAAGCAATTCAGGTTCTCCATAAATATTGGCTAATTCTTTACTGGCTTTTTCTGCTTCCTTCTGAATGTGTGCAAAAATTGAATTCGTCAACTGCTTGGCTTTTAGACTTTCAAAAGGTATTCTGTTTTTTTGTAAAAAAGAATGCCAACCTAAAACGCCTAATCCCAATGCTCTGTGGTTTTTGGCAAATTGGTTGGCTGATTTCAGATAGTAATTCCCTTCTGTTTTAACTATAAACTCTTGCAATACAGCATCCAAAAAGAAGATGGCTAACTCAACGGCATTGGTATCTTTCCATTCATTGTAAAGTTCCAAATTCATTGAAGATAAACAACAGATAAAGGATTCGTCAAAAGTGGAAGGCAGCATAATTTCAGAACATAAATTGCTGGCATTTATTTGCATATTTTTGTCTTTATATACTTTTGGCTTATTACGATTGACATTATCCGTAAAGAAAATATATGGCAAACCTTTTTCTTGGCGGCTTTCTAAAACCCTTGCCCAAATTTCTCTTTTTTTATGATCGCCATCTATCATATCCTGCTTCCAATAATCCGGAACAAAAACTCCAAAGAATAGATTTTGCAAGGTATTACCAATGATTTTTATTTTCAAAAATTCTAAAATATCCGGATGGTCAATATCCAAATAAGACGCAAATGCACCTCTGCGAACACCACCTTGCGAAATAGTATCCATAGCTGTATCGAATAACTTCATAAAAGAGACTGCACCACTGCTTCTTCCATTATCGGTTACCGCAGAACCACGGCCTCGTAACTCACCAAAATATCCCGAAGTGCCCCCACCTATTTTGGTTTGCATAATAACTTCGCCCAATTTGTGCGTAATGCCTTCAATATAATCAGGCACATGTACATTAAAGCAAGATATAGGCAAACCTCTTTCTGTCCCCATATTTGCCCAAATAGGTGAGCTTAGGCTCATCCATCCATTTTCTATTAACGCAATAAACGGTTCTTTGAGTTCGGGTTTGAATAATCTCTTAGCTGCTGCAGTAGCCACTCGCTCAATGGCACCTTGTACAGTTTCACCTTTTAATAAATATCCTCTGTTGAGTATTTGCTCACTCTCTTCGTTGAGCCACCAAAGTCTGTTCATAATGTTATAATATTGAAATAGTTTTTTGCTCTCTTGTAATTATTTTAAATTATACGTAGTTAGTAAATCGTTCATACTAATTTTACTCTTTAGTACATTGTTAGCGGTCGTTAGTAAATATTTTACATTGCACTTCTTATCTCACAATAAACAATACAAAGCAATAGAGGAGTCTTTGCCACTTCTCCAATTAAAATATATTTTATGACTACATATTTTTTAACTGCAAAACGGGAAATTGTCTTTGAACTAAAGCAAAAGTTCCAAATAACGCAGTGGAATAAAATAGATCGCCAAGCAATGTACCTTTTACAAATGGTATGCCTGCTACATAGCAAGTCAACAAACCTTCAAAAGTTTTCGGGTACATAGTGCCGCTTACCCAAACCCCGAAGTTGGAAACCAAAAAAAAGATAACTGCTGAAGTTAAAGCGCCTGCAATTACCCTTTTCGCATTTACTTTTCTGAAAATAAAAACACCTGCGATAGCTATTAATAAGTAACTGCCATATTGCCAATAAAAACCCTGATAAAACCAAATAAACTTTTGATAATACTGTGCATAAATTACATTATTGATAAACAAATCACTCACCCAAGCGGCGGCAATCGGAATCAAAAATGCTTGCCATTTCTTAGAAATATATGCCACACCAAACAAGCCCATTGCTCCTAAAGGTGAAAAGTTGGGCATATGTGGGATGAGTCTGCTAAAAGCGGCTAATAAGATCAGTATTACTACTATCCCAATTCGTAAATCCAGTTTGTTTTCTATTGTCATTTTTGTGTTGAATTACTATTTTAACGTGAGGTTTGGATGTTATTTAGCCATAATTATTCGCACGGACACGTCATTTCGAATGAATCATCTGCCGCGGCGGATAGATGAAGAGAACAATTTCACCGAAGAGAAATCTCTTAAATTAACAGGAGATGTCTCGCCGCCACAGCGGATCGACATGACGATACACTGCTTTGCTTTTCAATATAGAACATCCAAAACTCACGTTATTTTAAAATAAATCTGCTGCGGTTATACTTTTGTCGTGTTTAGTATATTCCACGGGTCTTTTAGCAAAAAAATCGTCTAATGAATTAGCAAAAACTTCTTCTTCAAACCACTGCATTGGCCGGTATTGCTCAGTAGAAATATGATAGATTTTATTCATTCCAATTTCTGCAATGCTTTCGTCTGCACGAAACTTCATAAAGTTGGTTAAATCCTCTTTGCTGATATTGTCTAATTCACCATTTGAAAAAATCCAATCCAAAATTTCAACTTCTACAGTTATAGATTTTTCCACTAATTCAATGATGGCTGTTTTCGTTTCTACGTCAAAAAATTCCGGGAATTCATTTTTGATTTGATTAATAATGTAAATGCCGGCATTGGCATGTACTTGTTCATCCACCGAAGTCCAAGCAATAATGTTGCTCACATTTTTCATATACCCTTTAAACCGTGTGAAGGAAAGAATGATAGCAAATTGACTAAATAAAGAAACATTTTCTATCAAAATAGAAAAGAGAATTAGAGAGAAAACATATTTTTTCGGCTCATTAGAATGTGTATGTGCTAATGCTTCTTGTAGATATTCAATTCTTTTTTTGATGACAGGTTCTTCCACTATTTTCTGAAACTCATTGTCGTAACCTAAGACGGTTAATAATCTGGAATACGCCTCCGAATGGCGAAATTCACACTCAGCAAAAGTGCTTCCTAAACCGTTAAATTCGGGCTTTGGTAAATGATGATAAAGATTACCCCAAAAGGATTTTACGGCTACTTCTATTTGTGCAATAGCGAGCAAACTCTTCCTAACCGCTTCTTTTTCATACGGCTCTAAATGCGAATGAAAGTCTTGCACATCTGCAGTGAAATCTAATTCGGAATGTACCCAAAATGACTTATTCAGCATTTCGGTAAATTGTAAAACTTTGGGATATTCAAAGGGTTTGTAGTTGGTTCTTTTGTCAAAAATGCTCATGAGTTTATATTTTAATAATCAATAAAAACACAAAAAGCATCAATGAAAAAGAGCCGAAAATAGCTTTCTCAGATTTGCTTTTTATGCGAAAACAAATCTTAAATCATTTAAGTAGGTAATCTGACTTATCCGCCTTTTATGGCGAACTTACAGTTGCGCAACAGTTCGTGAGTTTCACACGATTCCCCTATTTTACTTTGGAAAAGTATCTCCAAAGTCTTGAACAATCGAAGACAAATCGAAGGTAGAAAATATCCCTCTGTTTCCAAGAAGTATTAATCATTACTTATTAACAGTTGTGGAAAATGAGTAGTTGCTCGTTTTAAAATTCTGACTAAAGAGAAATCTGAATATTGATTATACGTTTTGTTAACACAAAAACTCAGCTTTGCTTTTGAGACACGGGTACTGCCACCACTGGTGAAGATAAAGCAGTTGGAAACCAAACCGCATCTCCCCAAAAATCTTCATTATCAAAAATTTCTTAAAAAACCTAACCTGTCAGATCTGGCATTGACGATTACATAAATAATAAGCCAAAAACTTGTATAAGTTTTGGTTATCCAATCGAAGTTCAATTTTATACCTCATAAAAAAAACCTCCCGGATGGGAGGCTTCTTAATCTTTTGTTTGTACTTATTGTTATAGCATTTCGGAACTGCTTTTTCCCTCAAGCACTTCTACTTTAACCGGGACGATTCCCCTATGTACATTTGCAATTTTTTCAAATGCCGACCTACTCAAATCTACACGTCCTTTAATGTGCGGAGCCATACGGTCGTTTACAACAACTTTTACGCTTTTACCCGTTCTTGTATTGGTAATAAGCAATTGTGTACCCAATTTGTACACATTAGAAGCCGCTGTTTTTAAATGATCCCAATAGGTATCGCCGGTGGCGGTTTTTCTCCCATTGAATTTTTTGTGGTAATAAGATGCTATTACCTTTTTACTCTGTTTTGTGTCTGTTTGTGCCGATACGGTTAAACTTCCCGTAATAATGGCTAATACTAAGATTAGTACTTTCTTCATTATTTTTGTTTTCGTTAAACAATCACTTCGGTTATAAAACAACAAATACCGAAGCTCTTTTTACTTTGGGTATCCTTTAATTTTTGTTTACCCATATAAAGTATATTACTACACTCTATAATATTTTATCCGGCTCAGCAAATAATTTTGCAAAGTTATGGTGATTATTCTTACAAAAATCAATATTGTAATGCCAATTTGGCGCAAAACAAGTGTCTTTATTACAGCATAATAGCAAATAACATATTAATAATCAATATTTTACAGTTCAAGATCGAGGCAAGAAATTATTAACAGGTAATCCAGAGTTACACTTGAGAACAGTAAACCCTGCATTTATAGGATTAGTTTATATTTTGAACATGTACAGTAATAATACCCGTACTTAATTTGGCAATTTTTCTAAACGCAGCTTTACTTAGATCAATTCTTTTTTTTATGCCGGCGGCCATCCTATCGTTTACAATCACCTCTACTGCTTTGCCATTTGTAATATTGGTTACCGTTAACCTTGTACCTAATTTATATACATTAGATGCGGCTGTATATAAATGATGATGATATACGGTTCCGGAAGCAGTGCGCTTACCATTAAATTTATTATCGTAATAAGATGCTTTTAATACAATAGCGGCAGTATCCTGACCAAAAACAAACCGGGTCATTAACAGAAGTACAAAAATGAACAGTAATTTTTTCATTTGTATATTACGCCAATGTTTAAGAAAGGGTTGATACTACTTTGCCTACCAAATCATAATCGTATGCCTTTTCCACCAGAACATCGTAAAATGTGCCTGTTTTTAATTTTTCATCAGAGGTAATAATAACTTCATTATCTACTTCTACACTATCAAACTCGGTTCTGCCAATATATCTTCCGGCTTCTTTTTTATCAATGATGGTTTTAAACACCCTGCCTACTTTTTCCTGATTGAGTTCATAAGAAATTTCCTGTTGGAACTCGATAATTTCCTGCGCCCTCCGTTCCTTCTCTTCCTGAGAAATATTATCTTCCAATATATAAGCACTCGTGTCTTCCTCATGAGAATAGGTAAAAATACCTACCCTGTCAAAACGGTGTTTTGCCAAAAATTCTTTTACTTCCTCTACATCGTCCAAAGTCTCCTCCGGGAAGCCCGCAATTAGCGTAGTGCGCAGACATATTCCCGGAACTTTTTCTCGAACTGCTACAATAAGTTCTTCCATTTCTACCCGGGTTATTTGTCGTTTCATGGCCTTCAGCATTCTGTCAGAAGCATGTTGCAAAGGCATGTCTAAGTAATTACAGATATTGTCTCTTTCGCGCATCACATCCAAAATATCTAACGGAAATTTTGTAGGATAAGCGTAATGCAACCGTATCCACTCAAGACCTCTAATATCTGCCAAACGGTGCAATAAATCTGGCAGCATTCTTTTTTTATAAATATCTAACCCGTAATATGTAAGTTCCTGAGCAATGAGCATAATTTCTTTAACGCCCATTTTTACCAGTCGCTCAGCTTCGCTAACTAATTCTTCTATTGGCTTGCTAATATGCCCGCCCCGCATAAGCGGGATGGCGCAAAAAGCGCAGGTACGGTTACAACCTTCCGAAATTTTTAAATACGCATAATGCTTGGGAGTTGCAAGTAGCCGCTCTCCAAGCAATTCGGTTTTATAGTCTGCTTCAAACTGCTTTAAAATAGCCGGTAGTTCCATTGTTCCAAAAAAGGCATCTACCTCCGGTATTTCTTCTTCCAAATTTTGTTTGTACCGCTCGCTAAGGCAGCCGGTTACATACACTTTATCTAAGCGGCCTCGCTTTTTAAGCTCTACCTGTTCTAAAATTGTATTAATGCTTTCCTCTTTAGCTTTATCAATAAAACCACAGGTATTTACCACTACAATATTATGGTCGCTTTTTTTATTTTCATGTACTACATTAATTTCGTTGGCACGAAGTTGACCACTCAGTACTTCACTATCAACCATATTTTTACTACAACCGAGCGTAATAATATTAACCTTATCTTTTTTTAACGTTCTTGCTTTCAAATGTTAATGACTTTAAAATTTAGTTGCAAAGGTAGCAAAAAGAAGTACTAACATTCCGGCAAACTCAATGGGACATTAATAGCCAGCCCACCATCGGCAGTTTCTTTGTATTTTAAATTCATATCCTTGGCGGTTTCCCACATAGTCTTTATCACATCTCGTAAAGAAACTTTTGCGTAATCCGGTGTACCTTGTAAAGCCAACTGTGCTGCGGCAATTGCTTTAATGGCACCCATTACATTACGTTCTATGCAGGGAATTTGTACCAGGCCGCCAATGGGATCGCAGGTCATACCCAAATGATGCTCCATTGCTATTTCTGCTGCCATTAAACATTGCCTTTGCGTGCCACCTAAAGCCTCTGTAAGTGCTGCTGCCGCCATTGATGAAGAAACTCCAATTTCTGCCTGACAGCCACCCATAGCCGCAGAAATGGTTGACTCTTTTTTAAACATACAGCCTATTTCTGATGCCGTCATCAAAAATTTAATAATGTTCTCTTCATCATATTCATCACAAAAAATAAGGTAATAATGTAATACTGCCGGAATAACACCGGCAGAGCCATTAGTTGGTGCAGTTACTACTCTTCCAAAAGAAGCATTTTCTTCATTCACTGCCAATGCAAAGCAACTAACCCAATCCATAGCATTGCGAATACTGTTACCACCGGCCTTTATAACTGCTATCCATTCGTCATAATTTGTGTAGGACTGGCCTTTGATTAGTTTTTTATTTATTTCGTACGCCCTTCTCTTTACTGATAAACCGCCCGGCAACTCGCCCTGTGTGTGGCAGCCTTTATAAATACAATCTTTCATCACCTGCCATATTTTTAATACACCCTCTTTTACATCTTCTTCACTACGCCAGGCCAGCTCGTTTTCAAATACAATTTCATTAATTGATAACCCGGTTTTTATACACCATTTTAACAAATCTTCGGGATTGCTGATGGGAAAAGGCAATTGGGCTATTGATTTTTTTTGTGCCACTTCTCCTTCCTGCTGAACAAACCCTCCACCAACAGAATAATATGTAGCCGAAATATTTTCGCCGCTTTTAAAAGAAGCCAAAAACGTCATGCCATTGGAATGGTATGGCAATACCTCTGAAAAAAGAAACTCAATATTTGTTTGTGGATTAAAACCAACCAAATGGGTTCCATTTAAATTGATTTGTTTTTTTTCCTGAATTTGTTGTATAACCGTATCAATTTTTTCAACATCAAAACTAACAGGATCAAAGCCACACAATCCTAATTGCACCGCAATATCCGTACCATGCCCTACACCTGTTTTTGCCAGCGAGCCATATAATATTACCTGAATTTTTGTAGCAGTCTGCAGTAAACCCTCAGCATCCAATTCTGCTATAAATCGCGCTGCCGCTTTCCAGGGGCCTAATGTATGGGAGCTCGAAGGGCCAACACCTATTTTTAACATGTCAAAAACCGAAATGGGCTCGTACATATATTTTAATATTTTTAGTTATAATTTTATTTAGCAAAGCACTACTACATTGCAAGCTACAATATTGTTTGCAACAAAGTTATATCATCTGTAATAATACATTTACTCTTTATAAAAGAAATGAAAAAAGCTCCCGAAGGAGCTTGGTAAAAAATTATAATTTTATTTATTGTACC
Organism: Niabella sp.; assembly: GCA_047975735.1. Taxonomy (GTDB): domain Bacteria; phylum Bacteroidota; class Bacteroidia; order Chitinophagales; family Chitinophagaceae; genus Niabella. The sequence goes on along the minus strand of JBKEEB010000029.1, from coordinate 33,187 downwards.
GATATTAACTCGATATAAAAATACAAGGGTTGATTATTTAAATATGCCGGAACATAAGGATTGCAACTATAAGCCAGTAAGGAGGGCGTAATAATTTTTATTTTACCGCCAACCTGTATTTTTGGAACTGCTATTTGCCAGGCTTTTATTAGGCCGCTTAACGAGAATGTTGCACCTGTTGTTGTATTTTGGTCAAATAAAGTTCCGCTCATAGTTCTACCAATATATTTAACCGTTACAGTACTACTAACCGTGGGTGTTGCGCCAGTACCCTGTTCTATAATTTCGTACAACAGTCCGGATGCATCCTCTGTAGTAGCTATGGAACTATCCGTAGCATACTTTGTCATTACCGACATTTCACCTGCTACTGTTTTGGGTGTACAGGGCTCTGAATCTTTATTTTTAAAGCAGCCTGCTAAAATAAGTAACGCAGCTGAAAAAACAATTAGCATAAATCTCACTCGCATAGTTAGTTTAAGGTTTTTTAAATTTGTATTAATTAATTATTGGTTATTCTTTACATCTATTAATGTTACAGTAGAAATAATTTGTGAATTACCGGGAGATGTTGCATAACGCCAAGTACCGGAACTACAGCCTAAACCATTTAAGGAAGATGGAACGATTAACTTAGTAGAGCCGCCTTCCATTAATTGCGTGAAAATATGATAATCGACAGAAGTGTTTTGATAATCACTCAATTTTAAAGGCATACCGGTATTAGGATTGGTTGTAACTGTGGCCGAATCTAATAACGTACCATTCAACAATCTGGTTTCCCTTTTAAAAACTATTATAGAATCACTGGCGGGTGTGCTGCCACTACCCACATCTTCTGTTCCAAGAAATAAATTATATGTGGAGTTAAATGAAATATAATTAAGAGAAGGGGTAACCGTTAAAAAAGAATCAATAACTGATTGATCCTGAGCTAAAGTATTATTAATACAATTAGGGGTATTATCCTTCATACAGGATGCCAATACTACAACTACGGCTATAAATGCTACAACTACAATTACTACTTTTTTCATGTGATTTTTTTTATTGTTTTTATATTATTACATTTTTTTAGAGCTTTCACGAGACAACAATTCCTTATACCGGGTTTCATTGATGTCCCATTTGTGGTATGACGCAAAAACAGCTATAAACGCAACAATCAAAATTCCGGCGATTATTAAAATTATAAATAAAGACGGATCGGCATTGGCCACCATAGTAGCACGCTTATACCAGCCACTAAAATAATTAATAAAAATAGCAGCTACAATAATAATGCCTATTGGCAGACTTAGAAGAATTTGTTTGAAAATTCTTTTCTTTTTAACACGTTCTTCCTTCCAATAATTCATGAAGGACAATTCCTCTTTAGTGTACATAATAACGAAATTAAAGTTTTTAAAGGGTTTTGCCGATTATGATAAACTAATTATATTGCAGCACCTTAATACTTAATATAGTGAAACTATCAACTGTTCTTTTAAAATATTTGATTGCCAATAAGCAATTGTCTTTACCGGGCATCGGCACTTTTACTACCGACGGTGCCTATAACCCTGACGTGGATGGTAAAAAAACTACTATTTTGAATAATGTAAATTTCAATCAGGAGAAAATTGGAACGGCTGACGACGAATTGATTGAATTTATTGCCAAGGAAACGGGCAAAATGAAAGTGCTTGCATCTGCAGACCTGTTATCGCAATTAGATGATGCCATCCAATTTATTAATACCGGTAAACCTTATTATTTTACCGGCATTGGCACCATTACCAAAAAAACAGACGGCAGTTACGATTTTTCTCCTGACAAATACACACCTGCATCTGAAAAGAAAAAAGAAAGAAAAGCTGCCATTACTGAAAAAAATACCATTCCGCAAAGTTATATTGACAATACTACCGTAAAACCTAAAAAAACTGCTCCTGCCATAATTTTGATTACCCTTGCGCTTATTGCTATTGCTGCTACTGTATGGTTCTATATAAAAAATTCCGAAAAAGAAAATGCTTCTTTGGAAAACGAAACAGTTCCTACAAACACATCAACCTCAACTCCGGTAACAAACACTCCCAAAACTGACACCGTTGCTGCCAATACCCCAATACAAACGGCTTCGGTTAGTAACACATACACTTACGTGTTGGAAGTTACCAAAGAGCCGAGAGCTACAAAACGCTATAATCAGTTAAAAAATATCAGTTGGCCGGTAGAGTTGGAAATTGTTGATTCTGTTTACAAAAGAATTATTATGAAATTACCCAAAGCAGGAAGCGACAGTACCAGAATTAAAGACTCTTTAAGTGCCTTAAGTGGCAGAAAAGTTTTTATTAGTAATTAATGTAATCTACTTTACATCTTGCTAATAACTGTTCCGGACAACGCTTCGGTCATTGTCTGTTACCTTCAAAGGTTTAGTGTTGATTATTTTTAACCAACGAATACCCAATACCCAGAACTTATAACGACTGGATATTCGCAATAGGTTTCGTATTAGTCAATCAACCTGCCCTCTATTCTCTATACTTACTGATTATAAATTCCATCTAAAAAATCACGGCTTTCGTCGAAAAAAACAGGCCATTCATCGAAAAATATTAAGGCTATTGTGAAGTAGGTAGCAAAATATATTTGTAAAAAAGGAGGCTTCTTTTGAGCCTCCTTTTTTATGATTATTTCTTAGTCAAACGTCGTGTTTCAATTGCGCCGGAAAATTTATCGGGATTCTTCAACTTTTTATTTTGATTATTAAAATATACCGACCTTGAAATAGTTGTATTATTAGGACTATAAGCAAATACACCGCCGTTATTAATTGCCGCAAGGGTTACTTTCAACATATTTTCCTGCTTATCACCCCAGTCTTTGTCTAACCCATCCGAAACACCTAATGCATTACCTACTGGCGATAATCCGTCAAAATAATTACCAATGTTTTGGGCGTTTACAGTTCTAAATGAAACCGGGAAAATATACCATTCGCCAACAGATATAGGGAAGAAACCTACAGCCTTCCCTTCGGTTTTACTTCCTACCAACTGTACATTCATAAAGGGTTTTAATGCATTAATCAATAATTCACTGGCAGAGGCTGTTGCCGCCGTAACAATAAAATATACTTTATTCAAATTAACCGAACCTTTCTTACTAAAATAGGCTGTATCATTAAACTGTCTGGAATATAAAGCATTGAATTGCTCAATCATGGATATATTGCCGTTTCCGGAACTATTCACAATATAGTTACCCAATAATTGTTGTATCCATACATATCCTCCACTATTATAGCGCAGGTCAACAATCAATTCATTAATACCTGTAGTGGCAAACTTGTTAAACACCCTGCTAAAATTATCAACTGAATAAGCCGAATCGCCCAAAAAACTGTTATACACCATATACCCCACTTTACCGGCAGGTTCATTATATATAGTATCTAAAAACACCGGTTGCTCCTGATATGTTTTTGCTGTTACTGTATATTCCTGAGAACTACCATCAGGTTTTGTAAATGTTATTTTGGCCGAAGTACTGTAAAATATAGCATTTACAATATAACTAATATCTGCATCACTGGTAGTAATACTGGTGTGATCATTAATTTTAGTAATACGCCAACCCCTTTTAATACCTGCAACACCCGCGGGCGATAATTTCTCAACCGATTTTACTCTTAAATCATTAGCTGCCATAAAAAAAACTCCCAATCCAAAATCGCCGGCAATGCCCTGGCTTACATCATCCCATTCACTTTGCTTCATGGCAAAACTCCATCTGTCCACATCACGGTTAAAATCCGGCTCAAAGCTATAGTTTCTAATATATTCCATTAAAGCGTTAGGGTCATCATAATCTTTTACGTTTACACTGGTAGGTAACTGCCCATACCATAAATATATTTCTTTTGAATATTGGTATGAGGTATCTATAATCTTTTCCATAAGTGTGGGGCCGGTAACAGTATCTTTTTTACTGCGCGGACAGGCCGTTAATACAACCAACAATACCGGTAACCAAATCAATATTTTTTTCATTAATTTTCTTTTAATTATTTAAAAGCCCTATATCATAGGCTTAAACTAATAATAAAGGTATCAAAACTTTTACGTTTATATTTACAAATATATTTTGCCTGTTTATCATTTTGATATACTTTACATGGTTATTTATTTTGAACACAAAATACAACAATGTCTAAAACCGAATTAAGAAGAAAAGAACAGGCTTTGGAGTATCATGCCAAAGGCCGCCCAGGAAAAATTGAAGTCATCCCCACCAAAGAAGCCAAAACTCAACGCGATTTATCATTGGCCTACTCGCCGGGAGTAGCTGTTCCTTGTTTAGAAATAGCTAAGAACACTGAAAATGTGTACAAATACACAGCCAAAGGCAATTTGGTAGCCGTCATTAGTAATGGTACGGCTGTTTTAGGGCTGGGAAACATTGGTCCTGAAGCCGGAAAACCGGTAATGGAAGGCAAAGGCGTGTTATTTAAAATATTTGCAGATATTGATGTTTTCGATTTAGAAATAAATGAAAAAGATCCCAAAAAATTTGTAGAAATCGTAAAAGCATTGGAGCCTACTTTCGGTGGCATTAATTTGGAAGATATTAAAGCACCTGAATGTTTTTATATTGAAGAAGAATTAAAAAAGCAGCTAAAAATTCCGGTGATGCACGATGACCAGCACGGAACGGCCATCATTAGTGCGGCGGCACTGCTCAATGCTTTAGAAATTCAGAACAAAAAAATTGAAAAAGCAAAATTTGTAATTAACGGTGCGGGAGCAGCGGCCATGGCCTGTGTAATGCTCTATCAGGAAATGGGTGCCAAGCCCGAAAACTGTATTATGTTCGACAGCAAAGGTGCATTGCATAAAGGCCGTACAGATTTAGACCAATTCAAATCTAAATTTGCAACAGCTACAAAAGATGTTAGTTTAAAACAAGCCATGAAAGGTGCCGATGTTTTCATAGGGTTAAGTGCTGCTAACATTCTGGATGGTGCCATGATAAAAAGTATGGCAAAAAAACCCATCGTGTTGGCAATGGCCAATCCCGATCCTGAAGTAGCCTGGGAAGTAGCCACAAATGCCAGAAAAGATATTATCATGGCTACCGGAAGAAGCGATTATCCCAATCAGGCCAATAACGTATTAGGCTTCCCTTACATTTTTAGAGGCGCATTAGATGTAAGAGCCGAACATATTAATACCGAAATGAAACTGGCTGCCGTAAAAGCTTTGGCAGAGTTGGCCAAAACGCCGGTACCGGAAATAGTAAATTTGGCTTATAATGAACAAAACATCAGTTTTGGTCCTAATTATATTATTCCCAAACCGCTGGATCCAAGATTGCTTTCAACCGTAGCACCGGCAGTAGCTAAAGCTGCTATAAAATCGGGTACAGCAAAGGTTCATATTACTAACTGGCAACAGTACGAAGACGACCTGAACAAAAGATTAGGATTGGACAACCATGTGTTGCGCATTTTGGGAACAAAAGCCCGAAGCGCACCTAAAAAAATTGTATTTGCCGAAGCAGAAAACCTTACCATCCTTAAAGCAGCGCAAATTGTATTTGACGAAGGAATAGGATTCCCTATTTTGTTAGGAGACAAAAAAAGTATTTTGCAGATTGCATCCGAAAATGTTATTGATTTGTCGGACATGACCATTATTGACCCCAGAGATGAAAAAATTGCCGTAAAAAGAAAAGAATACGCAGAAGTTTTTTATGACAAAAGAGCCCGGAAAGGGTTTACAAAAGATGAGGCCTTAGTGATAATGCGCAACAGGAATCATTTTGGTTGTATGATGGTAGAACAGGGTGATGCCGATTGTATGATCTCTGGACTTACTAAAAAATACTCCGAAACATTAAGTCCTGCTTTGCAAATTATTGGCACCGAAGATGGTGTAAACAAAGTAGCCGGTATGTATTTGGTGATGACCAAAAAAGGGCCCTTATTTCTTGCCGACACCACCGTAAACATCAACCCTACCGCAGAAGAACTAGCCGAAATTGTTTTACTTACGGCTCGCGAAGTGAGTGCGTTTAATATTAAACCAAGAATAGCCATGCTTAGTTATTCCAACTTTGGCAGCAGCAAAACCCCCGAGGCCAAATTAGTAGCAAAAGCCCGGGAAATTGTAAAACAAAAACATCCTTCTTTAATTATTGACGGTGAAATGCAGGCCAACATTGCCCTGAACAATAATTTGCTGAAAGAAATTTACCCTTTTAGCGAATTGGTAGAAAAAGAGGTAAACACATTAATCTTCCCTAACTTAGCATCCGGTAATATTGCATACAATATTTTAAAAGAAATTGGCGCTACCGATGCTATTGGTCCTATTGTGCTTGGATTAAAAAAGCCCGTACATGTATTGCAATTAGGCAGCAGCGTTACAAATATTGTAAATATGGCCATGATAGCAGTTATTGATGCGCAGCTAAAATTAAAAAGTGCCAAATTAGTTGCTACAAAATCAAAAATAAAACAACCTTTGAAAGGTCATAAAAAAAAGTAGTTTGAAAATTATTAAAGAATTTGGTGAATTTATTCAAATGTTTGGCGGAATGTTCCGCACACCGGAAAACAGTAAAATGTTTTGGAAACAGTTTATGTTACAATGCAAAGATATTGGTGTTGGCTCTTTAGGCATCATCACCATTATTTCTGTTTTTATAGGTGCCGTATCGGCAGTGCAAACCGCATACCAGCTTGTATCGCCGTTAATTCCCAAGTCCACCATTGCTCAAATTATTAGAGACACTGTTATACTCGAGTTTGCACCAACACTAAGCTGCATTGTATTAGCCGGTGTAGTAGGCAGTAAAATTGCAGGAGAACTGGGCAATATGCGGGTAAGCGAACAAATAGATGCGTTAGAAATTATGGGTATCAATACTAAAAACTATTTAATTCTACCCAAAGTACTGGCAGGTGTACTAACCATTCCATTACTCATTATTATATCAATGATTCTGGGTATTTGGGGTGGGCGTATGGCGGGGGCAGCTGCCGGTATTATTGATCCTTCAATTTACGACAAGGGCTTATTAATGGAGTTTAACGGCTATAATGTATTTTTTGCATTAACAAAAAGTTTTGTATTTGCTTTTTTAATCACTTCGGTTCCTTCTTACTACGGTTATTATGTAAAAGGGGGAGCGTTAGAAATAGGCCATGCCAGTACGCGCGCTGTGGTTGTATCCTGCGTATTACTACTTTTAGCTGATTATATTTTATCGGCGTTGCTATTATAAATACTTTTATTAAATACCATTATGATTGAAATAAAAGGAGTAAGAAAAAGTTTTGGAGATAAGGATGTGTTAAAGGGCATCGATGCTGTGTTGGAAGATGGCAAATGCAATCTTATTATCGGCTCAAGCGGTAGCGGTAAAACCGTTTTAATGAAATGCATGGTTGGCTTAATACAGCCTACCGTAGGCGAGGTATTGTACGATGGCAGAGACTTTATAGGAATTTCGCAAGACCAAAAAAAAGAAATCCGAAAACAAATTGGTATGCTCTTTCAAGGTTCTGCCTTGTTTGACAGCCAAACCGTAGGCGAAAACATTATGTTCCCGCTGGATATGTTTACAAACGATAAATTTTCTGCAAAAAAGAAAAGAGTATTTGAAGTATTAAAGCGCGTAAACCTCACAGAAGATGCTTACAATAAATTTCCTTCCGAAATAAGCGGCGGAATGCAAAAAAGGGTGGCACTGGCAAGAGCCATTGTTTTAAATCCAAAATATTTGTTTTGTGATGAACCCAACTCTGGTTTAGACCCACAAACATCGTTGGTGATTGATAAGCTGATACAGGAAATAACCTACGAGTATGATATTACCACCATCGTAAATACACATGATATGAATAGCGTAATGGAAATTGGCGATCATATCATTTATATGCATCAGGGACACAAAGAATGGGAAGGCAATAGCAAGGATATTATTTTTAGCAAAAATGAGCTCTTAAACGATTTTATTTTTGCCTCAGAGTTTTTAAAAGATGCAAAAAATATGCGCAATATTAAGCAAACAGGTGAGCTACCCGATGATGTGGACGATGAACTTAAAGAGGTTATTGAAGATGCTATTGAGGATGCCATTGAAGAGAGGCAGAACAAAAAAAATAACGATAAGTCTTAGTAAAAAAAAATTTTTTAAGCAATTTTATTACAACATACATCTACAAATTAACATCGTGTCTGCTACAGCATATAATAATGCCCTCAAGGTTTTATATACTAATTTATAGGAAACCCCTACATTTGTAACACTTAACAATTAGCTCAATTCAACAATTTATGTCAGTTTTAGTCAACAAAGATTCAAAAGTTTTAGTGCAGGGTTTTACAGGCACCGAAGGTACTTTTCATGCCGGGCAAATGATAGATTACGGCACTCAGGTAGTAGGTGGTGTTACCCCGGGAAAAGGAGGCTCCACACATTTAGACAGACCTGTTTTTAATACCGTAGCAGATTGCGTAAAAGCTACCGGAGCCAATGTAAGCATCATTTTTGTTCCGCCGGCTTTTGCGGCTGATGCTATTATGGAAGCTACAGAAGCAGGCATTGACCTGGTAGTTTGTATTACCGAAGGTATTCCCGTACAGGATATGGTAAAGGTTAAAAATTATTTACTGGCAACCCCTACAAGACTAATTGGGCCCAACTGCCCCGGTGTAATTACTGCCGGTGAATGCAAAGTAGGTATTATGCCGGGCTTTGTATTTAAGCAAGGGCGCATTGGTATTGTATCAAAATCCGGTACCTTAACTTACGAAGCAGCCGATCAGGTAGCTAAAGCCGGTTTAGGCATTAGCACGGCTATAGGTATTGGTGGCGATCCTATTATTGGCACCACCACCAAAGAAGCCGTAGAATTATTTATGAATGATGATGATACAGATGCCATCGTAATGATTGGTGAAATAGGTGGTGGCATGGAAGCCGAAGCTGCTAACTGGATTAAAGCCACCGGCAACAAAAAACCCGTAGTTGGTTTTATTGCCGGACAAACCGCCCCTCCCGGGCGTCGTATGGGGCACGCCGGAGCTATTGTAGGTGGTGCCGATGATACTGCCGCCGCAAAAATGAAGATTATGGGCGACTGTGGCATTCATGTAGTAAGCAGCCCTGCCGATATAGGGAAGAAAATGGCCGAAGTGATCAACGGCCAATAATATAATACTCACTTTTTTTGAAAAGGACTGTCAATATTGGCAGTCCTTTTTTAGTACCGCATGCTAAAATTTAATTATAGTTGCCGTCCTGCAGGTTCCGCCACAAAATCAGAACCATACAGAGAGGGGATACAGCACCCTCCCGGTAAAGGTGAGTACCCTTCACCCACCTGCGCCAGACTTAATACGAAACATATTTATAAAACAGACCAATGATACTTCGTATAATGCTCCCGAAAACATTCGGGACGATAGTCGTTTAGACCAATTACATTGGTATATAACGAATATCCAATCGGTATTAATTACTGTTTTAGATTATGTGTATTACATTTCCTTATCAAATAAGAAAATATGCTTTTGTTGGCTTTAAGCAAAAAAAAGGCAGATTAATTTGTTGAGGGATTGTTTTTGAAGGCTTGCTCAAATAAATACGAATTTGAACAATCTATCGATAGTGAAAATTGGTCTATATTGTTTATCCTATCAGTATAAAAAAAAATCAGCCAATTGTTTATCGAATATTTTTAACGGCAGCTAATTTTCTTTAAGTTTACTGGCCTTAATTTTTTCTAATATTTAAAAGGCAAATATTTGTAACCCTACGTCGGTTCCAAAATCACTTTTATTGTAATCTTTTCATTAGGTGAAGCCTGTAACGTAAAGCCTACCAAAACTGTACCCGGGTTGGGCGCATCATAATTTTGGGGAGGAGTGGTACTCCAACTGGCTGCTTTAACTGGAGTTGAACAATTGATTCTCATGCCCATTTTCTTCTGATTTTGCTCTAAAACAATCTCCCGATTATTGATGCTGATTATTTTGGCAGGTGTAAGCATTGCCCACCTGATGGTTGCATTTTTATTAGTATTGACAAGTGTATCTAATATCACAACTTTGCTGCCATCCAATATTCCTACCCTCCTGTTAGCCGAAGTAAGCTGACCCTGATATACACTACTCATATCTGTAGCAGCACTTACACAATTGGGATTATTTTCAAAGGCTGTAATAGTGGCATACCCTTTTACTCTTTGTAAAGAATCGTTAACAGTTAAAGTGCTATGGGCATAATTGTTATATCTAAAAACTCTCCATCGATCATCATATTGGCCGCCATTCCATATTTTAACCCCCTTGGATTCTAAACTTTCGTAATTCTGCATACCAAAGTCCATCGCCCAGCGTTCTCCCATTGCATCTAACACAAAGGAGCCAATATCCATATGCCCATGGCTAACTGAAGGGCTTCCAGCTTTTAAACAAAGATAGATGGCATTAGTATCTACCCAACTTGTACGCATAATAGCAATAGGATTTACACCCTTGCCTACCCAGTATAAAGAGGGAGGAGAAGAAACATTGTCAAAAGAAATATCGCTGCCAAAAATCAACGCAGCAGGCAATAACCTGATATTTTCCAAACCCTCAATACCCCTGTCTAAATCTCGTTTTATATTAAATAACAACCAGGGTTGTTTATTTTCTTTAGCAAACCAAAAACTTGCCGGAGCTAACCCCCCTTCTTTCTGGTTAACATCAGAATAACTAAAAATACGACCCGTGGGACCAACCATTTGCTGAAAATAATCGGCAGTTTTCATAAAGCCGGGTTGTTGTTTCAAACCAAAATCCGTACCCACTGCTTTTTGTAAAGCACTTATCAATAATACATTAAAACTGGTTCCATAATCCCAATAACCGTATCCCTCCGGATAGCCTCCATCCGGTGCATACTGCCCCATAGCTTTAGGCAGTGACTGTATGGAGCGGTTAATAATGGCAATGGCTTCCTTTGGATGTTTTTCATAAACAGCTAAGGCACCATACACCATGCCTGCATTACATACCTGATTCCAATTATTTGTGGCACGTAAAAACCAATTATGCTTTTTATTTTTAGATGGCTCAATTCCTTTTTCCCAAATAGCAGCCTCTATAATTTTACGTTCCGTTCTTGAAAGTTGATCATACAACCAGTCGTACCCAATAGCAACGGCTGTGGTCATTTCGGCAACATCTAAAAAATGGCTGGGATTCCAATCCGAAAACTTGCAAACATTTAGTAATTCTTTTTTACACCGATCCAGGATTTTTTTATCCCCGGTTACTCTATGCAAATAAGCCATATAAAAAATTCTACGCAGGGCTTCTCTTGAAACTGACAACAACCTTCTACCAATTTGTTTTCTTTCTAACAAAGGAAATTGAAGCATTTTCATTCCTTCACTTTCAATAGTTTGATGTATTTGCCGCCACCTTTTATCTTTTTGTAACAAAAGATTTATATTTTTTTCCTCTCCCGCAAACAACAGCAAACGTGGATGCTTTGGCAGCTTTACATTAGTAGTAATAACAGACTGGGAATTAGCTTGTAAAACAATTAGAAGAAGTATAAAACAAAAGCATTGTTTTGGCCAATTTACTGTTTTAAAAAATATAGCGTTCATAAAACTAAGTCAGTTTAGATTTTTTTGATATGCGCAGTGAAGGTAGTGAATAATGAAAAATAATATCTTTCAATTTCAAATAAAAAAATTCCACTTTATCATAATATTCGATAATACATAGAATATCAGACAAAGTGGAATAAGCCTCTTTAGAATTATTTTATACCAATAGCTGCTATAAAATAAATAACACAACTACTTTTTCTCCGGCATTAATACCGCCGTAACAACATTTTTACCGGTAAATATTTTTCTTGCCGCTTCTTTTACTCCCTGTTCGGTAAGTGCATTAATATATTTGTCGTAATTCAAAAACCTGTCCACATTTTTTTGTTCTAATTTTGAAGATAAAATATAATTCAGCCAAGTACTATTGCGTTTCATGGCATCCCGTTTGCTTTCAATCCACTGTAGTTTTACTTTATCTAAATTTTCTTTTGAAGGCCCATTGGTTTTAATATTTACAATTTCCTGATGCATGGCTTTTAATAAAGTATCTACTTTATCGGGGCCGGTAGGCAGTTGTACCATTGCCGAATAATTTTGATACGGGTATTTTTCAACACTGATATTGGTACCGCCGCCATAAATGCCCTGTATTTTTTCCCGCAATTCTTCTATCACACGAATGTTCAACACTTCGCTTACTGCGGCTGCCTTTAAATCCAAATCTTCGCTGTAAGGTATAGTGCCTGTTTCCATAGAAATGATTAAACTTTTTTCTGCCTCTCCTTTATTCACATCTAAATTTACAACACCTTTTACCGGCCTTACCCCATTATCTTTAAAAGCAAATTTTTTAGCTTTTGAAGGCAGTCCTCCAATATATTTTTCTATTAATGGTTTTAATACGGCCTCATCAATACTACCAACGAATACAAAATTCATTCCGTATGCATTACCAAATCTTTCTTTATAAATATCCAATGCCCTTTTCATATTTATCTTATCAAAATAGGCTGGCTTTGGCACTGCAATGGGTGCTAACGGATTTTTACCATACACGGTTTGCATTAATGTGTCAATAAAAGCCGTTTGGGGATTAGCCATAATAAATGAAAACTGTGATTTTGCCTTTTGAATATAGGATTTAAACAAAGCCTCATCTACCCTGGGTGATGTAGCTTTTAAATATAATAGCTGCAACATTGTTTCCAAATCCTTCACACTACTGCTACCCGAAAAACCATCATAGATAGAAGAAAAAGTGGCACTGGCACTGGCGTTTTTACCGGCAGTTGCTTTTTGTAAATCTGTTGGCGAAAAATCACCAAAGCCCATCGCATTCACTACACTCATTGCATAGGCTGCATTGTATTTATCTGCCTGTCCGTAATTGTCTGTGCCGCCAAAACGGCGAGCCCCCATACTAATTTCGTCATCTTTAAAATCAGTTGTCTTAAAAGTTACTGTGGTACCATTGCTTAAAGTCCATGTTTTTGTTGCTAACTTGGCATCAGTTGTTACTTTGGTAACTTTACCGGGAACAGGTTCTTTGCTTAATAAATTTGTAGCAATTACTTTTTCTTCGTAGGGTTTTAAGTCTGTTTTTGCCGCTGTAGTAGTAGCTACTGACACCAAGTTAGATGCTAACGGTAGATCAGCAGATTCCGGACCGGCTAAAGACACAAAGAAATCAGGTGTTTTTTGTAATTGTTCTGACACACTTTTTACATCGCTGAGTGTAATTAATGGAACCAACTCTTTATAATAATCATACTCTATTTTAATACCGGGGATGGGTTCATTTTCCAAAAAGTTTCTTATATATTCTCCTACATAGCTTTCCGACTCTGTTTTGTCTCTTTCGTTATAAGCACTTTCCATACCGGCCAATAAATTTAATTTGGCGCGGTCTAATTCACTTTGTGTAAAACCAAATCTTTTTGCAATTTCTACTTCTTCCATTAATGCGGTGAGGCCGGATTGGGCTTTATCAGCGGTAGCTACTCCTGCCTGAGCATTAAACTGGCTGTAGCCACGGGCATAACTGCTAAAATAACCATAACCATATAAGAAAGGAGGATTCTCTTTTTGCGTAAGGTCTCTCAAACGCAGGTTTAGCAACATTGTAAAAATATTTTTGGTAAGTTGCTGCTTGTAGCCTCCTACTGTAGTTGGTTCTTCCTCAGGAAAAGCACTATACGCAACTGATACAGCGTATCTGGTAGCTTCTTTGTCTGTAACTACCAAGCCTGCGTTTTCTTTGTAGGCGGGCACAACTTCGTTTATTCTGGTTCTTTCTGAAGATGGGTTTACCAATTGACTAAAATGATTTTTAATCATCGTTTCAGCAGTTGCTACCGATACATCGCCAACTACTATAACAGCCATCAAATTTGGACGGTACCAATCTTTATAAAATCTTCTAATAGCATCAGGAGCAAAATTTTTTATAATAGAATCTACACCTATAGGCAAACGATTTGCATATTTACTTCCGGCAAAAATATAAGGGTACTGCTTACGAAACATTCTGTCGTTAGCACCTTTACCCAAGCGGCTTTCTTCTAAAATAATGGCGCGCTCACTTTCAATATCTTCATTTAAGTAGGTTACATTATGCGCCCAGTCTTCCAATACCTGAAACCCCTTTTCTAAATTACCCGGCTTATCAGTTGGTATGGGTAACATATATACGGTTTCGTCAAAACTGGTATAAGCATTCAAATCGTTACCAAAACCTACGCCAATGTTTTGCAGGAAACTAACAATTTCATTTTTTTTAAAATTCTTTGTGCCATTAAACGCCATGTGTTCGGCCATATGTGCCAAACCCTGCTGGTCATCATCTTCCATAATAGAGCCGGTATTAACTACAAGCCGTAGCTCTACTTTTTGTTCAGGCTTATTATTTTCACGGATGTAATAGGTAAGGCCATTCTCTAATTTACCAATTTTAACCTTGGGGTCAATCGGTATTTTGTCCGAAAGATTTACTTGCCCGAAAACAGAAATACTTACTAACAAAAAAAGCCCCGAAAGGATTCTTTTTTTCAATAGGGATAAAAGTAGCATCATTTTAAATTTTTATTTATATAAACGGAATAAAGAATTTACAGAGATTACCAGGTACACAACAAAGCACTTTAAATTTATGATACGGCTCCCTGTACAATAATAACAATTTCGCCTTTCACCTTTTTATCAGAAAAGTAGGCCGCTACCGATTTAAGTGTTCCCCGTTTGTTTTCTTCAAATATTTTGGTAAGCTCCCTGCTTACGCAACACTGTCTTTCAGCACCAAAATACGAAATAAAATCATTCAAAGTTTTTATTAGGCGCATGGGCGACTCATAAAATATAAGGGTACGCTCTTCATCTTTAAGTTTCTCCAGCAAAGTATGTCGGCCTTTTTTCTGTGGCAGAAATCCCTCAAAACAAAAACGCTGTGTAGGAATGCCGCTATTAACCAATGCCGGAACAAAAGCTGTTGCACCCGGAAGGCTAATTACTGAAATATCATTTTTAATACATTCCCTTACTAATAAAAATGCAGGATCGGAAATGCCGGGCGTACCGGCATCAGTAACTAAAGCCATCTTAGTGCCGCCAAGCAACTGATTAATTAAATGTTGCAGCACCTTATGCTCGTTATGTTGATGATAAGGGGTAACCGGTTTGGCAACATTGTAATGTTTCAGCAGATGCGATGATGTACGGGTATCCTCTGCCAAAATTAAATCTACCTCGTTTAAAATATCCAAAGCACGTAGCGTGATATCTTTTAAGTTTCCTATGGGAGTTGGAACAAGGTAAAGCATGAAACTATATTAAAAAAAGAAAAATGGAAGTAAGGTTCCGAAACAGGCTCTTCCCCTTCTTCAATTTCCTTCATATTACAATACTGTTACTTCAAAATATTCCATCACTGCATTGGCCAGTAATTTTTTAGCAGCTTCCTCCCCAATAGTTTTAGCTTCTTCAGGAGATGCTGCATCAACCTGTAGGGTAATATGCTTACCCACTCTTACATCGCTAATGCTGGATAGTCCTAAATTATCTAACCCGCCTTTTACCGCTTTTCCCTGAGGGTCTAACAACTCTTTTAAAGGCATAATAACCACCTGTACTAAATAACTCATTGTAAAATACTTTTATAAATTATACTAAGCCTTTTGCGGCTGAAATATCAAAGATACGATAACATAGCAGATGAACACAATGGGAACGGCTGCCCATTGAAAAAATACTGCAGAAATAACTGCAATTAAGGCCATAATAATTTTATCGAGGTTGTCCTTTACCTTTTTACTTTTAAACTTTAAACTTATCATAGGAATATTACTCACCATTAATATACTAATTACAATAACAATTGTATATAATACATAAGGATTGGTTAAGGCATTATCTATAATATTACTATCCGATGCCGCTAAAGGTAGCGAAGCTACAACCAGGCCACCTGCAGGGGTAGGAACGCCTTTAAAATAATAATGCTGTTCTTTATCCAAATTAAACTTTGCCAATCGCCATGCAGCGGCACAAGGCAATATAAATGCAGGAATTAAGAACCACATTATTTCCCCATTTATAGGATTTTGTTCATAATATGCTTCAAGCAGTTTAAAAATAATCATGGAAGGTGCTACTCCAAAACTCACCACATCAGCTAACGAATCTAATTGCTCTCCCATAGCAGATGTTGCCTTAAAAAGGCGGGCAACAAAACCATCCAAAAAATCAACAATAGCCGCGATAAATATGTAAACACTTCCCAGCATCAATGCCAGAAACGACAAGTCTAACACATCACTCCTGTGAGTGTACTCCATAATACATACAATAGCAATGCAACCAAAAAATAAATTGAGAAGGGTAAATAAATTTGGGATTTGCTTCATTGTGATTGATTTTATTGTTTCATCAATCTTTCAATATCATCTGCTTCAATAGGTATGTTCTTCATCAAATCAACATTTCCTGTTTTGGTAAGCCAGAAATTATTTTCGATTCTGATACCTACTTTTTCTTCTTCTACATAAATACCCGGTTCAATAGTTAATAACATGCCCGCTTGCAAAGGTTGGCGAAATGGTCCTAAATCATGCACATCCACACCCAAATGGTGTGATATACCGTGATATAAATATTTTCTAAAAGCCCGGTTTTCGGGGTCTTCGTTTTTCACGTCAGACTTTGTTAGTAATCCCAGTTTTACAAATTCCTTATTGGCCTGTGTGCCTACTTTTTCAGTGTAATTAATAATTGATATGCCCGGTTTTAATATGGATGCTGCATAACGGTGAATTCGCAGACAAGCATTATATAATTCTTTTTGCCGTTTGGTAAATTTTCCATTTACAGGTATTGTTCTTGAAAGGTCGGCGTTATAGCCACCATATTCTGCGCCAAAATCCATCAAAATTAAATCGCCGTCTTTACATTGTTGGTTATTATTTACGTAGTGCAGAATGCGGGCATTATCGCCACTGGCAATAATACTGCTGTACCCTTCGCGTGTAGCCCGCTGGCTTAAAAACGAATGTACAATCTCAGCTTCTATTTCATACTCCCAAACACCGGGTTTTATAAAGCCCAATAAGCGTCTGAAAGTTTTATCGGTTATATCAATAGCTTTTTTAGCTACTTCAACTTCTTCGGCTGTTTTAACTGCCCTTAGTTCGCTCATGATGGGAGCCAAACGTAGATATTGATGTAGTGGATACTTCTTTTTTATATCGGCAATATAGCGGTACTGCCTTGTTTCTAAAAACACACCTTGTCTGTCGTGCTCATTGGTATCTAAATAAATATTTTCTGCGGCATGTATCCAGCTTTGTAATAATGCTGGCAAAGTATCTGCCCATATTATAGTGGTAATGCCACTAATGGCTGTTGCTTCGGCAGCACGCAATCTTTTACCGTCCCATTTTTCCTTTAATTCGTTAGGACGCACTAAAACTAACACTTCTTTATACTTAGGATCGGGATTGTCCGGAAAAAAAATCATCATGGAATCTTCCTGCCTGATGCCGGTAAGCCAAAACAAATTACTGTTTTGCTTAAACCGATGTAAGGCATCGCTATTTTCAGGCACTTCGTCATTTGAAAGAAAAATGGCAATAGAATTTCTTTTAAGTTTACTTACAAGCCTTTTACGGTTTTGTATAAAAAGCTTAGGGTTCAGCGGTAAGTATTTCATGCTTCTGATTTATCAATTAATGTTATTATTCGTTGCGCTAAAAACATGCCGGTTTAAAACAGGCCATATAGTTGGGAGTCTATCTTTGAAATAATCTGGCCAAAGTCTTCTTCGTTATCGGCAAACTTATTTTTGTCCACATCAATTACTAATAATGACCCTTCTTTATAATTATCGATCCATTTATTATAAAATTCGTTCAATTTTTTAAGATAATCCAAGCGAATATTTTCTTCGTACTCGCGGCCTCTTTTTTGAATATTCCCAACTAATGTAGGCACAGAGGATTTGAGGTATATCATTAAATCCGGAGGGTTTACCATTGACTTTAGTGTTTGAAAAAAATCGTAGTAATTGTCAAAGTCCCGTTTACTCATTAAACCCATTTCGTGCAAATTGGGTGCAAAAATATTAGCATCCTCATATATTGTTCTATCTTGAACAACGGTTTCGGTACCGTTTTGAATATCAATCAACTGCTTTAAGCGGCCGTTCAGGAAATATATTTGCAGGTTAAAACTCCACCGTGGCATATCCTCATAAAAATCCATCAGATAGGGATTGTGATCCACATCTTCAAAATTAGGTATCCACTTATAATGCTTGCTCAGCATTTCGGTTAAAGTAGTTTTGCCCGCTCCAATATTGCCAGCAACTGCTATATGCTTGGGTTTAATCTTTGCCTTAGCCATCTTATTTACGCTTATTACGGAACATTACAACAATGTTCCATTTTATTTTAGGGTTAACGGTAGTTAAAGTAAACAATCTTTTTATATTTGGCATAATTTTTTTAAAAATATTTTAACCCGATAGCTTTTCGTACCATTTCCATTGTCATATTAGCATTATCGTTTGCCTTAGCGGCACCTTGTAATAATAGTTCTTTCAAATATTTTTCGTTGGCTCTTATATCTTTGGCTTTCTGCCTGATGGGCGCAATATAATGTATCATATCTTCGGCTAATTGCTTTTTTAAATCGCCGTAACGTATGGTGCAATTATTAAAATCAGCCTCAAACTTATCAATAACTTCTTGACCACTTACCAATTTCATCAATTCAAAAATATTAACAATATAATCCGGTTTTTCCGAGTTGGGCACAGTAGGCCCCTGATCGGTTTTAGCCTTCATTATTTTCTTTCTAATCACTTCATCATCATCGGCTAAAAATAAAGTTGCATGCTGGTTTTCACTTTTACTCATTTTCCCATTACCATCAAGGCTGGGAACTTTTAACAAATCGCTGCCAAAATTAAATGCCCGAGGCTCAGTCAGTACATTCCCGTACCGGTGGTTAAAGCGTTGGGCAAAATTACGTGTCATTTCAAGGTGTTGCTCCTGGTCCTTCCCTACGGGTACTAATTTGGCACGGTGTATTAATATATCCGAAGCCATTAATACAGGGTAAGTTAATAACCCTGCATTCACATTTTCAGGTTGCTGCCTTACTTTATCCTTAAAAGTAGTTGTTTTTTCCAACTCTCCTTTATAGGCCAGCATATTAATATATAAATATAGCTCAGCTGTTTGTGGTAAATCGCTTTGACAATACATCGCTACTTTATCAGGATCCAATCCACTGGCTATATATTCCGAAACAACATTCAATACATTTTCTCTTAATTCTTTGGTATCTGCATGCGTGGTTAACGAATGTAAATCTGCTATAAAAAAATAGCAGTTATACTCTTCCTGCATGCGCACATAATTTCTTAGTGCTCCAAAATAATTCCCCAAGTGTAAATTGCCCGTAGGCCTCACACCACTTACTACAATTTCCTTTTCCTTACTCATACGGCTGCGAAGATAATAAACGATTTAGGAATTGTGATTGGCAGATTCATTTTTTTGTCATCCCATATTATAAAATCATAAGTTTTAATTGTAAAAAAAACATTTATGTTGTCAATGTATTGATTATGATTTACAAGGAACTAAGCCCCCCGATTACCGTACAAAAACATTATACTTTTTCATAACACCAAGCATTAGTTAATTATGAATCTAACAAACAAACCCTTAACTTTACCCTCACCTTTAATAATTGCTACTTTAAAATAATATACCAAATGAATCGTAGAAAATTTCT
Source organism: Niabella sp. (assembly GCA_047975735.1). Classification (GTDB taxonomy): domain Bacteria; phylum Bacteroidota; class Bacteroidia; order Chitinophagales; family Chitinophagaceae; genus Niabella. The sequence continues at coordinate 13,284 of JBKEEB010000029.1, read as the reverse complement.
GAAAAACAGTGCTGCCACTTTAGCCGGATTTTATATTGTACCGTCGCATGTTCTTGGAGGAAATAAATACATTGCTCCAAGCGATCAGCTTACAAAGGCTATTATTGGTGTAGGTAGTATGGGAAGAGGCCATATAGCATACCCCGGCTCCAAACTAATCGCTATTTGCGATATTGATAAAAAACATCTTGAACGCGGACTGGCACTTTCGCCAAAAGGCACAAAAACCTACCACGATTACAGGGAGATGCTGCAGGATCCTGCCATTGATATTGTACACATAGTTACCCCACCGCACTGGCACGGTATTATGAGTATTGATGCGGCCAATGCCGGTAAGGATGTGTGGTGCGAAAAGCCTATGACACGCACTATTGGTGAAGGATTACGTGTAAAAGAAGCCATCAATCAAAATGGCCGTATTTTTAGACTGAACACCTGGTTTAGATTTAAAGATAATTTTTATGGTATGAATACAACGGTTCAGCCCATAAAAAAATTAGTACAAAGTGGTTTATTAGGCTGGCCGCTAAAAGTTACCGTTAACGCCGCAACAGGGTTTAACTGGAAATTCTTCTGGATAGGAAAAACAGATTTGCCTGTACAACCTGTTCCTGCGGAACTGGATTATAATATGTGGCTGGGGCCGGCTCCTTTCAAACCCTATAACCCTCACAGGGTACACGGTACTTTCCGGGGCTATTGGGATTATGATGGTGGCGGCTTGGGCGATATGGGACAACATTACCTTGATCCGGTACAGTACTTTTTAGGAAAAGATAATGAAAGCCCGGTGCGCATTGATGTAGATGCACCGCAACAACACCCTGATGCTGCCGGCACATGGAAACGGATAGAACTTACCTATGCCGATGGGTGCAAGATAGTGTTAGACGGAGAAAATAAGGATACCAATGCTGCCTTTATTGAAGGGCCTAAAGGGAAGCTATTCCCGGGCTTCCGATCTGACATTCCGGATCTGGAAAAAAAATTAGCCGCTTTTCCTGAACCAGAACCGCAGGTAACCGATTTTTCGGAAGCAGTTACAGGTCGCAAACAATTTGCGTTAAATCAGGATAATGGGTTTCGTTCCTGCACACTGGTAAACCTTGCCATAATAGCTGTAAGATTAGGAAGAAGTTTGGAATTTGATTCAAATAAAATGCAATTCGTCAACGATCCGGTTGCCAATGCTTTAATTCATCAACCCATGCGTGCTCCTTGGAATATTTATTAAAAACAACAAGAAAACAAGTTTGAGATTTTAAAGATTATCCATATTATCATGAAAAAAATATTTCTCCTGTTATTCTCTTTTATTTGCTTGTCGGTAACAATTTTAGCGCAAGCAGATGTAAGAACCACAGAAACTAAAATTGCCGACCTGCTGATGCAGATTCCGCCACAAAATAGTGCCAACCTCGAAAAAGTGTATAAGGAATTAACAGCATTAGGTGCTCCGGCAGTAAAAAATATAGCGTCAAAACTTGTTTCTCCTGGTAAGGGCAATGATGCCGTTATGAGAGATGCAATTAGCGGTATGGTAATGTACGCTGGCCAAATGGAAGATGTTAGCCAGAGAAGATCTATAGCCAATGCATTAGCTACTTCTCTTTCAACAGCAAAAGATGATGAAGTAAGGGATTTTCTCCTGCAAGAATTACAATATGTAGCATCCAATGATGTAGTGCCGGTGGTGAAAAAATACCTTACAAGTAGCCGCCTTGCCGATCCGGCGGCAAGGGTATTACAAAGAATAAATACCAATACTTCCAAAAATGCCTTGCTGTATGCATTATCAGCCTCAAGTGGCAAGCCCCAGCTTACATTAATTGAAGCTGTTGGAGATATGGCTTACGCCCCTGCTGCAAAACAACTTTTACGTTTATGGCCAAAACTCAGCGGCGTAGATGCTAAAAAGGTACTTTTAAGAGCAATGGCACAAATTGGCGATATGTCGTCAGAAAGCATTTTACAAAGTGCAGCGTTAAAATCCGGCTATAAATACAGTGCTATGGATGCCACCGGTTCTTACCTTGTTTTTTTACAAAACCAATTAGCAAAAGGAAATAAATCCTATGTAACCAAAGCCGCTACCAGTATTTTATCCATTCCTTCGATTCCGGAACAAATACAAAGTGCCGCCTTATCATTGCTGGCAAAAGCAGAAGGGCAAAATGCCGAAAGCAAAATTTTTGAAGCGTTAAAAAATGATAACAAAAAAATAAGCGGAACAGCTGCATCAATTATTAGCGAATTATACACCCCGGGCATGGGCTCCAAAATTGGTAATATTATACAAACCAGTAACAGCCCAGAGTTACAAACTTCTTTAATTAATCTCCTTGGTAAAAAAGAAGATGCGGCGGCCCTACCCTTACTAACTCAACTTTTAAATAGCAAAAGCAGCCCGGTTCAATTGGCCGCCATCAATGCTATTGCCAAAGCCGGTAAAAGCAATGCTGTTTCTCCGTTAATACAACTATTATTACAAAATGGCACCAACGCCATTGGAGAAACCGCCAAAAATGCCTTGCTTACGATAGCCGGGGATCAGGTAGTTTCTGCAGTTGCTGCTGCATTACCACAAGCATCGGCACCTGCTAAAATAGCATTGATGAATATTTTGGCACAACGTAAAGCTTCGCAATATACAGCACTCATATTTAACGAAGCTCAAAATAGTGATGCTTCCGTACAGGAAGTTGCCGCCACTTCATTATCATCCATTGTTGCTCCAAAAGATATTAATCAACTTGCCACTCTTTTAAATAATAATACTACACCATCTCTTACCAAAGCCTATCAACAAGCTATAACAAGTGCTATACAGCAACTGCCTGAAAAATTAATGCAAGTTACCACCGCTGAAAAATTAATGCAAGATGCCGGCAGTAAAGACTACCTATATTATAATGCTTTATCAAATATTGGCAGCAATCAGGCACTTAATATGGTAGTTAATAATTTTTACAAAGGAACCCAACAACAAAAAGAAGCTGCTTTAAGTGCCCTTGCCAACTGGACGGATGGCAGTGCTCTGGATGCTTTATACAAAATCAGTAAAAACAGTACAGGTGCTGATCAATCCAAAGCCTTAAACAGCTTTATAGCAGGCATCAATAAATCAAATAATACAACTGATGAAAAAGTACTCATGTTTCGTAATGCGATGGAGTTGGCCAGCAGTTTAGCGCAAAAAAGAAATATCCTTAGTGGTATTTCTCAAAACAGCACGTTGCAATCATTGCTTTTTGTATCAAAATATTTTGATAATACTGAGTTAAGACAAAACGCCGTTCAGGCAGTAATTAATATTGTTTTAGACCATAAGGAATTGTATGGTAAAAATGTAGCGGCCATTGCTCAAAAAGCCATAGAGTTAAATACTGATACGGAGTCTGATTATTTGAAACAAGCCTTAATCAGGCATTTAGCCGCCTTACCTAAGGAAGAAGGTTTTGTTGCAATGTTTAACGGAAAAGACCTTGCAGGCTGGAAGGGATTGGTTGAAAATCCTATTAAAAGAGCCAATATGAGTGTACAGGAATTGGCCGAAAAACAGCAAAAAGCAGATGAACAAATGCGTAAAGACTGGAAAGTTCAAAATGGGGTATTGGTGTTTGAAGGAGAGGGTTATAACAATTTAGTATCGGAGAAAAAATACGAAGATTTTGAATTGTATGTGGATTGGCGAATGGAAGCTAAAGGTGATGGCGGCGTTTACCTGAGAGGCTCACCACAAGTGCAAACCTGGGACACATCTCGCGTGGAAGTAGGCGCACAGGTTGGCTCCGGCGGACTTTACAATAACAAAGTAAACCGCAGTACTCCTTTAATGGTTGCCGATAACCCCATTGGAGAATGGAATACTTTCAGAATAAAAATGATTGGGGATAAAGTAACCGTTTACCTGAACGGCCAATTAGTTACTGACAATGTAACCCTTGAAAACTATTGGGACAGAAACCTGCCAATTTTTGATAAAGAAGCCATTGAGCTACAAGCGCATGGCACAAGGTTAGAGTTTAGAGATGTATATGTAAAAGAAATTCCCAGAGCTGAGCCCTATGAAGTAAGCACACAGGAAAAGAAAGAAGGCTTTGTACCGCTTTTTAATGGTGTAAACCTTAACGGCTGGACAGGCAATAAGGTAAACTATTACGCTCAGGAAGGAATGATTATTGCTAACCCCGGACCTAAGCCTCCGGAAGATGTAAATAAAAACATTTACACCGAAAAAGAATATAGCGACTTTATCATGCGTTTTGAATTTCAATTAACACCCGGAGCAAACAACGGTTTAGGCATTAGAACACCAACTGAAGGTGATGCCGCTTATGTAGGTATGGAGTTGCAGATTTTAGATAATGAAGCTCCTATTTATAAAGACTTAAAACCCTACCAATATCACGGCTCCGTATATGGTATTATTCCGGCTTTACGTGGTTATTTGAAACCTATTGGAGAATGGAACTATCAGGAAGTAAAAGCAATTGGAAACCATATTACGATTACGTTAAACGGTAAAGTAATATTAGACGGCAATATTGCCGAGGCCAGTAAAAACAATACTGAAACGGCCGATCATAAATTACACCCCGGTTTATTAAATAAAAGCGGCCATATTGGATTTTTGGGTCATGGTTCTCCCTTAAAATTCAGAAACCTGAGGATTAAAGATTTGAGCAAATAATTCAATAGTCATACCTAAAACAGGTATATCAAAATCGAGTTTTTTAAAGAAAGCTCGATTTTTTTGTTATCAGCATGTTTCGGAGTTTAAGCCGCATTACAAATTTTTGCGTTGTCATGTCGATTGAATTAAAGTTGAAAAGAGACATCTTTTGCTATATCGTGAAATTTTTAGCTATGAACTAAATAACCAAAATAGAAACATTCCTTGTAAAGTAAAAATTTGAAATACATCCATTAATTTGTAGTTAAACAATAAATTATTATTTTAGCCTCACCTAAAACATTTGTATGAGAAAAACACTAACGTTTATTTTTTTAATCATAGTAAGTACTCTATCTGCATTTTCACAGCCAAATATCAAATCTAACACACACCTCGCTGATGATTATTTTAAAGCCGATATTACCGATGAAAAAAACAAAACATATTACGGTATTGTTGACATCAATGATAAAGTATTATTAGACTTTAAATACATGCGTATTATGCCTGTAGGAGAAAATTTAATTAGCGTAAGTACAGATGAGAAAAATTATTGGCTTATGACCTATGACGGTAAAAAGGTTTTCCCAGAAAGTTACTCAAGTATCAAAACCTTTGAAAACGGTTATGTACAAGTGTATAAAGATTATAAATTTGGATTAATTGACACAAAAGGAAAAATCATATTACCCTTTGAGTATTCTTATTTATCCAGCTATAACGACGGCGTTATTGCATATAGAAAAGATAACCTCTCCGGTGTAATGGATTTAAATAAGAACATCATCATAGAACCAAAGGATTACAGTATTATAAAAGAATTTAATAACGGCCTTGCAATTACATCGGCAAAGGATACAAAAGGAAATATAAAATGGGGCATTATAGATAAAAAAGGAAATTGGAAAGTAGCTCCTCAATTTGATGGTATAAACTTAGCAAATGGTTTTTACAAAACGGAGCTCAAAAAATTTAATGGGGGAGAAAAAGTATCCGGAGGTTGGAAAAAAATAAACTATCTATACTCTTACGGATACATAGATATAAAAAACAACCTTGAACTAACCCCACAGTACGAATCCTTATGGGTGCTGAGCAACGGCAACGCCTTCGTAAAAAAAGATAAGAAACATTACTTAATAGATATTAAAAATAAGGTATTGGCAACGTTTAATCATATTACAGACAAGCCTTCCTTTATTAATCAATATAATTTAAAAATACAAGATTCTGCTACTAAAAAATACGCTATACTTAATATGGATGGCAAACAGCTAACAGATTATAAATATAATACCATATATGGTTCTAATAATTTTATATATGCGGCTGATGACTATGGGATACAACTATTTTCAATTGATGGAAAAGAATTATATTCCCTTAAAGATGGAAAAGTATTAACGTGGAATGATGATAAAGCCATATTAGCAGACAAAGAAAAACTTCAAATATTTGATGTAAAAAACAATAAAATATCTCAAAGCTTAGATATAGCGAGAGTATGGATTGCCCGACTTACAAATAATGCCTTATTTATAGAAACAGACAAAGTTTACAGCATTTATAAATTAAAAAACAAAAAACAAATACCAACCGATTTTCAAGAAATGAAAGGGCCCTCTGATGATGGCCTATTCCTTGCTAAGCATGATTATAAATATGGCGTAGTTGATGAAAATAATAAAATAATCATTCCTACAAACAATCAATCGGTTATTAGTTTAAATAATAACAGAATCATTGTTAAAGAGTCCAACACATCTCCTTACAGTATATACGACACTAAGGGTAAAAAACTTTTTGAGATTTCTAATAAAGCAACCCTAAAACAGTACTCTGATGATTATTTGATGGTTGTGGAGAATAAAGAGTATTCTTTTCTTGACTTAAAAGGCAATACGGCCTTTACATCCAAACTAGAAGCGGGTGATTTTGCAAACGACAGAGTGCCTTTTGTAAGCACAAACAAACTAATAGGATTTTATGATAAAAAAGGAAATATAGCCATACAACCGGCTTATACGGCTTTTGGCAATTTCTCCAAAGAAGGGTACGCCGGTGTTCAAGATGCCACCACTAAGAAATGGGGATTTATCAACAAAAAAGGAGAACCGCTATTTACTAATCAATATACAAAAGTTTATTCTTTTGCAGAAAACACCGCCGTGGTTATGGAAAAAAATCTTTATGGCGTAATTAACAATAAAGGAGAAGAAGTACTCCCTGTAGCATTTCATCACATATCCCCAACTGTTGAGGGCATGTTTGGTGTACAAAAAGATAGTAAAGGCCAATGGGCTTTCTTTAATACAAAAGGGCAGGCTGTAACCGATTATGTATTTGATAATGTTTCTACTTTTAAAGACGGAGTTTGCTGGACTGTAAAAGAAGGAAAATTAACGCTGATTGATAAAAAAGGGAAAATACTCATTAATAGCGATTATAAAAATGTAAACAGTTTTGTAAATGGTGCTGCCGTAGTTGTAAATAAAGCAGGGAAATATGGTATTATTGACAAATCGAACAAAATAATTGTACCATTTGAGTACGACGCAATGGGTACCATATCCAACGATGGCACCGTAATTATTGTAAGCCCGAAAACCTGGAGAAAAATACCGTTATAAGACAAATATATATGCCTGATTATTTAGATTTTCGTTTCCGTTTATATTTTACAATCAAATCCGTAACCTGCTGATATTGCAATAAAGAGGGATTCATTTGAATCAGCTTTTTTAGCTGGGTGGGAGATGTTGTTAAAGCATCTTCCAAATGCAACAAGGCCTCTTTCATACTACCTAACGCAAAATATATAGCGGTTTTATAATATTTCAGCACCGCTTTTTCGCCAATAAAACGCCCGGCATTTTCAATCTGTTGTAATGCATCATCATACTGCTCGGTTTCATAAAGCCCTTTTACTAAAGCCTCCCACCCTATCACCGATTTAGGACGCAACTGTACTACAGTCATCAGGTACTGTATAGCCTCTTTTACATAACCCTGTAACATTTTACACTCACCCATTAAAAGATTATATTCGGGTTTATTTCGTTTTATTTTTAATGCTGTTTCAAGTTGCTTGGCACATTGTTCAAATTTATTCTCGCGGTAATAAGTAAAGGCTATCTTATAAAACATATAACTGTTTTCCAAATTAAGGTGGCTGGCTTTGCGATAGTAAAAGCGAGCCTGTGCAAAATTTTTCTGCTTCTCATAGCAATAGCCAATCGCTTCGTAAAGAACATCTTCAGGCTTAGAAAACTCCAGTACTTTCTCAAGGTTCTCAATAGCGTCCTTATACTTTCTTAACCTTATATAGGCATCACCCATATTCCGATAGGCAAAATCAAATTTTTCGTCAATTGCTATCGCATATTTATAAGCATCAATAGCTTTCTCATATAATTTTATTCCTTGATAAGCCGCCCCCAGATTAAACCAGGCAAGCTCCGAATAAGGGTTTTCATCAATTATCTTAAGATGCAGCTCTATACTTTCTGCATTTCTTCCGGTAAAATCTGTCCAAAAACATATTTTATACAAAGCCTCTTCGTTTGCCGGCTCCTGCATCAATATAGCTTTCAGGCAGTCAAAAACTTTCTCAAAATCTTCGTAGTCATCATATACGTCAGACAACTCAAAAAGTAAATCAATCCGGTCATCTCCTTCAAACAACATTAAAGCCTGTTCTAAAAGTTCTACAGCATCATCGTGCCGATCCAGTGCTAAAAAGGTCTCTGTTTTTAAAATATAAATATCAATATTATTACTATCCAAAATAGCCGCATGCTCCAAAAGCTCCAGTGCTTCTTCATATTTTTTCTGCGTAAGCAATATATCAGCTTTTTTTACCCTTAGCGATCCCGAATACGGATATTGTTCTATGGCCATATCAACAGCTATTTTGGCCTTAATAAAATTTTCCGAGGTTTCAAAATATTCAATAATCGTTTCAAAAGCGTCCTCATTTAAATAGCATGCTGTCTTACCCTTTCTCAGGTTGTCAAATTTTTCTAAAAGCTCGTTAATATCCTCTCTTTCATCACTATATTGCGAAAATTCCCTCATAAATTGTCATTTTATATGATGCTATACCACACGCACAACTGTTTTTACGCAGGTTTAACCTAAATGTACCAAATAAAAAACAATATTAACAGCATTTAGTTTTCCTCACCTGTGAAGAACTTTCTTAAAGCTCATACAATTTTTTTTGCTTTTATTAAAAGTTTTTTTTTGTTATTAACAATATTTTTGTATATTTTTGCAGTAACTAACAACCTTTAAACAAAAGGAAATGGTGAGGATTGTATTTTTAAACATATTGTTTTTGTTGGGTTTTGCACTTGCAATACAAGCTGCAAACGACATTACTGTGGATGTGGATTACGGTAAAGAAAAACCCAAAAGCAAGAGTTTTTCTGCAGATAATAACAATAATACCAAGCTCAATCATTTTTCTTTAGGTTCCAAAATGAAGTTTAAAGGCGAAAAGGTTATAAATAATAATTCTAACTATATTAATTTTAATAGCTCCATTACCTATCAAAAAGGGCAGAACAGTTATATTGTTCCATTTAAAAAGAAAGTGATTATTAGCCGGGTAACCTTTAATCCTAACGAATTATTAAGGGATTATAATCCGAAATAGCAATAAAATTTATTTTATCTTATTATAGCAGCCGAACCGGTTGCTTTTTTTATGTGCTAAACCAGTTATTTTTGAAGAATTGAATACTATTAATAGCGGTATTACACAGATAGAAATCAAATTATGCTACTGTAAAGTGAGTTTTGGGTATTATTTACCTATACTTATTCAAAATGATGCGTCATACACCACGGCGTACAGGTTTTAAATGAATCAACCGCAGGCTGATAAAGAGAACAATTTCACCGTAGGCAAATCTCGAGAAAACTGTTTCGTGTAACATCCAAAACCCACATTTCTGTAGAAATACACCGGTGAAGCTGAAGAACAGCCGTTAATTAGGGTATAAAAAGAATGAATTAAAATAAGGGCTATTTTTTATTCACATTCTGGCTTTCTGTATAAGTCATTACACTATAGCCGGTTTTAGGTAAATCGAATTTTGACAAAGGAACAACCCCAAAATCAATAGACGATACAGTGTAGGTTACTTTAGCTTTTCCTTGTGAGGCCTCGTATTGCATTGCCAGCCCCGGAAGATTTTTATTGATGTATAAAAATTCATTATGAATGGGTTTCAAATCTTTGCAGAAATAAACAACGAAAGCAGTGCCATCACCCATTTTACCAATAGCTTTCTGGCAGTTATAACCGGCAATAGTTTTAAATTCATTTTCAATTGTATAACTCAGGCTATCATATTTTTTATTATACGTCTTCCATTCTTTTTGCGAAAACGTAATCAAAAATCGTTGTTTACCATATTCCGTTAAACTGGTAGCCGTATTGGTTTTGCCATCATAAATAGTGGTTTGTGTACCCAAAGAATTTATAAAATCGGCACGGCTGCTATTACCTTTTAAATACACAATACTCGTAGCCCCATCCAACATATCAGCAGCTCCGGGAGTAGTGTTGTTGGTATTAATTACCATATCGTACGAAATGGTGGCTTCAGTTAGTTGTTTTTGGGCAAAACCACCCATGTTGGCAATTAATAATATACCTAAAAATAATAGTATCTTTTTCATCTTTCTTATATACAGCTTTAAGACGCTTCAAATTAGACAATAAGTTGCTTAAAAAAAAATCCGGACTCATATTTTTGAACCCGGAGTTAATTTTATTTTCTTTTCGATTGTTTTTCCTTGAGTTCCTGCTGCTGAGCCTGCATCTGCTCAAGCCTTTCCTGCCATTTTGATTTAGTCTTAGGCTTTTTACGGTTTGCCTGAATTTTAACCAAGATCTTATCGTGATCAATAATATAATTCTGTATAATCACTTGCAATATAAGCGTAATAATATTTGAAACCGTATAGTACCAGGTTAAGGCCGACGGCATTTTGTTAAAGATGAAAAGCAGGAATACCGGAAAAATGTAAGGCATGTACTTCATCATCGGGTTGCTTTGGTCGGGAGACATACTCATACTATACACCGATATTAGCAAACTGGTAATAGTGGCCGTTAAAGTAAACAAGCTAAGGTGGCTTCCCAGCAATGGAATATTAAAACCAAACTTAATCGGGTCATCATAAGCCGACAGGTCATTGGCCCACAAAAAGCTCACGGCTCTTAAATCTACGGATGAACTAAAAAACGCGTACAATGCAAAGAATATTGGAATTTGCAGTAAGGCGGGAATACAGCCACCCAGCGGATTTACACCGGCTTCTCTAAACAGTTTCATCTGCTCCATGCTCATTGCCTGCTGATCTTCACCAAATTTTTCCTTTAGTTTGGCTATTTCGGGCCTTAAAGCTTTCATTTTTGCCCCACTTAAATAACTTCTATATACCAATGGCGATGTTACCAGCCTGATAATTAGGGTTAATAAAGCAATAATAATACCGTAACTAATATTAAACCCTTTAAAGAAATTAAAAATAGGGATAATAATATATTGATTGATGGGGCGTACAAAAGCATAAATTCCCTGACCTAAATTCACCAATTTACTAAATCCGTTTTTATAGCCTTTGAGAATATTATAATCTGCCGGACCATAAAATATTTGTAGCGGTACAGTGGTTGTATTACCTGCCGTTATTTTTAGCTGCAAGTTAGCAGTGGACTGTACTACGGCATGTTCGTTTGCATCGGGAATATTCCAAGCCAGGTTACCGCTGGAAAAATTACCCTTAGTGCTTAAAAAAGCATTAAAAAAACGCTGCCGCACACCTACCCAGGCAACATCTTTGTCTAAACTCACCGAGCTTTTCTTACCAATGGTATGGTAATCAAACTCGCCGTTTTCCATATACCCAATTTGGGTATTTTGCTCTTCAAAAGACAAATCCTTTTCCTGCTGATGCGCCTCATACTGCCAAACCAGGTTCATTGCGCCATTACTCAATAAACCGGGCTGGTTCATTGTAATATTAAAATCTATCTGATAGTTATTAGGGTAAATAATAAACTGGTGTGTAACGGCTCCGGCAGTAGCTGCGCTATCGCCGTTATTTAATTGAAATGTAACTACCGTAGAACCTTCGGGCCCCGGCGATGCTTTACCATTTGAAAAATACAATTCGCTGCTTTGGGCACTTTGTGTGGGCGAGGTGTTGATGGCATAGCTGATTTTATTAAAATCCGAAGCGGCCAATTGTACCGGTTTGCCATCCACAGCATTTTTGTACTTTTTAAGCTCCACATATTTGGGTTGCCCTCCTTTATTGGTAAAAGCTATTTTAAACAGGTCATTTTCCGCAAATACCAATTCTTCTGTACCACTGGCAGCATTTACAAAACCACCCGCCTGCACTACGTGCTTTTGCGAATCGGCCTTAATAGAGTCTATGCGCATAGCAGTAGTATCTACCTGTGGCTTTAAAGCATTTTGTATAGAATCTTTTAAGGCCTGCTCTTTTTGATAGGCTGCCTGTTGCTGGTTATTATAATAGAAGTAGAAAAAAAACAGTACCGCTAATAATGCAAAACCAATAATGGTATTACGGTCGAAATTCATGTTAAAAGTATATTTTTTTGAGGCGCAAAGATAAGGATAATGGGTGGGATACCCTAACAACCTATAACAATACCAACCATCGTTTTAGTTAACAGTTTTATAACTGTCCGCCCACGCCTTTATACTTCTCTACAAAAGCTGAAATCTTTTGAAAAACCTTTTGCTTTTTAGTTAAATATTGCGGATTTAATGGGCTCATCTTCGGTAAAATTTCATTCAACTCCGTGCCGTTTTCGCTAGCATATTCCCGTTTTAAAGAAGTGGTAATATATCGCTTGGCAGCTTCCTCATTCAAGTTCTCATCTGCTATCAACTCATTCGCTTCTGTTTTCTGTTTCTCTTGCGCATAGGTGAAGAATGTATCTATTATAGTGGCTTTGTCATGTATCGTATCTAAATCGGTTTGGTTCATAAAATCAACTATTAAACTTTCTTTGGCTCTATTGCCAATACTGGCTCTAATAACTCTTCTAATATCTTCAATTAATGCGGCCTTATCTTTGTTTTTTTTGTTATGCTCAAAAATAAGTTCCAAAATATAATCTAAATTGATTTCTTGCGATTTCAATAAATCTACTTCAAAAACTACATCGTCCCAATCTAATGTGGATTCTTTTGATTCTTCACCTTGTTTTTCTCTTCGCAACCAATCTCTTATATCATTGTAGGTAGAACGATAATCTTGAATTGCCCGTTCTGTTGGCAATTCAATTTTTTGCATGGTGGCAATATCTTCATCGGATAAATTGGCATAATCTATACTATCATCGCCGCCTTCGATATAATTGGTAAAGTGCTCACTGATATACCGATAGAAAAGTGTTCCGAGAACGAACTGTTTAAAATCCCATCCATCTACAGAGCCACGAACATCGTTGGCTATTTTCCAGATTTTATTTTGGAGTTCTTGTCGTTGTGCTATGCTTGTCATTACTTGTTTTTAATAATTCTTGTTGTTTTATACCGATTGGATAT
>JBKEEB010000028.1:0-5290 GCA_047975735.1 Niabella sp. | reverse complement strand
TATACTATGATATTGTTACATCAGATTTACAAAAACTTCAAGGTATTATACATGGTATATTGTCTGACGGAAAAATAACTAAAGAGGAATTAGAAGGATTACGAGAATGGTTATCAGACAACGAACAGCTTTCTACTTATTATCCTTACGATGAAATTTATTCTTTGATAACAGCTGCATTAGAAGACGGAATTGTTTCAAAAGATGAAGAAAATTTATTAAAAGCATTTTTCTCTCAATTTGCTGATATAAAAACAGAAGAACTTAATATTACTTCTGAAATAAAAGATTGTCTATGCAAACATGGTATTTGTGCACTTGCTCCTGAAATAACGATTCAAGACCATATGTTTTGTTTCACAGGAAAATCTACCAAAGCTACCCGTCACGAAATTGCTGAATTGATAAAGAAAAACAATGGTAATTATCACGACTCTATTACTAAAAAAACGAACTATTTAATCATAGGTAGTGAAGGAAATACTTGCTGGGCATTTTCCTGCTATGGTAGAAAAGTTGAAAAAGCGATGGAAATGAGAAAAAATGGCGTTAATATAGTTTTAGTCAATGAAATAGATTTTTGGGACTCAATATAGTAATAATACAATAATAAATTAGGCGGAAAATTTTATGAACGATCATCAAGAAGAACTTGTTGAAGAAATACAAAGAATTCTTTCTGAATACAAAAGAACTGAACACAATAAAATAGTTCAAATTTTTCACGTAACTGTTTTAATTATTTTGGGTTTCTATAATTTAAAAATTGACAAAAACTCTTATGAAGCAGTGTACTTGCTTATCTCACTTAGTTGTATAGCTGGTGCTTATTTGTTTTGGTATCTCGCTGATATTATCAATTTAAAATTAGAAGTTAATATACAAGAACTATTACATAATAATTATGAAATGAATTCTAGCGATTCAGAGCATTTATATAACAAATATATAAATAATTTTCAAAATTCTATTATTATTCAAATTTCCTGCTTCCTATCTGCTCTAGCCTCTCATATTTTTATCTTTATTGCAGCAATTTACTTTTTTAACCTAAAAGACAATTATTCTGTATATTTACCAGTATTTTTTTTATTTGGTTTTGGAAGTCTACAATTTTACAATATTTCTATTGCTCCATCACGTTCTCATATAAAAACTGTTCAAGAAAAAATTTTAAGAAAATAAAAAAACGCCCGGCGTTACCAGCGCCGAGCGTAAGCCGCAGATATTACCAGTATCAACGGCAATGTAATAACCCCACCCTCAAAAGTAAGGCTGATTACGCTAATATTATAACATATTGCAACCAGCCTTTACTACTTTATACACAATTTTAAAGAAAGGCTGGTTTTTTATATGAAAAAAAGACGATCAAACGGTGAAGGCGGTCTATCATGGGACAAGGAACGCCAAAAATGGTGCGGCACACTACGCGATACTAACGGCAAACCGCATAAATTCAGGCATGTTGATAAAGTAGAAGTAATCAACTGGCTCAATAAAATGCGCCTTGTATACAGCTGTTTAAATCCGCTCTACAGCTATGATACTACTTTGCAGGATTTTGCCTTTGCCTTCATAAAAAATAAGGCTGCCAATCCTAAAATAGCTGAAAGCACTGTTAATTATTACACCTATCTAGCTTCAAAGCTTTATCCTCTGGCAAACGAAGTAATGAATAAAATCACGCCTGAAGATATCAATGCCTTTATTGCAGAAGCTGATCTGTCCGCTTCCAATAAATCAAAGGTATATAAATTCTTAAAAATCCTATTTGGAGCGGCAAGGAAAAATAACCTTATTCTTGAAAATCCTATGGATATAGCCATTGTTCCTGAGTATGAACCAGAATACGATGAACCATTTACACCGGAAGAAATAAAACTTATTATTACCAAATTAAAAAACACACCTAAATTTTTACGTTATTATGCCCTCTGTTCACTTGAAAGTGTTATAGGCGCACGTATAGGCGAAATTTTGGGAATTGAACGCAGCACACTAAACTTCGAAAAAAATTACTGTAAAATAAAAGATGCCGTAAAAGCCGATATAAATGGCCGGACCTATGTAGGCAAAACCAAAACCAAAGCTTCTGTTAGAATACAATATTTTGATGCCGGTATAGGTAAAATCCTGCAAGACTACCTGGCAGCGTGCAATGTAGATAGTAAATATTTATTCTGCACAGCCAACGGAACGCCTATCAGCGTCCGTAATATGCAAAGAGCATGGAAGATGATTTTAAAGCATGCTAACGTGCGTTACCGCAGCTTTCACTATCTGCGCCACAGCTTTATAACAGAAATGTTTATTCAAGGTTATGCTGCAGCAGACATTGCCGCTGTAGTAGGTCACAGCCGTTTAGAAACAACCAACAAATATGCCCTGCGCCGGCAGGACAAAGTTTTAGAGATTGCCAAAACAGCCGCCAACATTTATAATATTGCTTAGAAAGAAAGCACCGTTTTTATAAACGGTGCTTATGTAATTATGGGGAACAGTTGGGGAACTTGTACCCCATAACACTGTCTTTTTAGCCAAATTTTTGGTATTACCACGCTCAGATAACATATCACATAAAATACCGTAATCGCTGTATTTATGCGCTTACAGGGCATTTTTTACGCAAGATTTTATTTTAAAACCCTTGCCTACGAATCAAAAGGTCGCAGGTTCGAATCCTGCCGGGGCCACCATTGCCATTCAGACACCGCAATAATTTGCGGTGTTTTTTATTTTCTGGGGAATAAATGTCAATTTGATACGGGGAATATTTGGGGAAGAATCTTTAGCTACCAAACAATATATAAGAAATTCACAATAAGTTAATAATAAAATATCAGTGCTTTCATAGTAATATTTTTAAATAAAACAATAAGAGATTGGTCTTTTAATCTCTTATTGTTTTATTTAATTTAGAGCATACTACTATAAATCTATAATACATTTTCTATTAGTTACTTTTTATAAATTCTCGCATTTCACAAATAGAACGACTCAGCTCCTCATCACTAAACCTCGCATTATGAGTGTTCTCAGGGTGATGAATAAGATCACGAATATACGCACTGAGTATTCTGCTTTCTTGAGATGTTGAACCATCTCTAAGTAATTTTATATACGGTCTAGTTTCTTTTCCCACCTTATACTGATTAATTTTTTTCTGTTCTAATATATACCCATATAATTCATCATGATATTCTACGGAAATTTCACCGAAAGCAACGAAATTAACTTCGTTCAGAGACGGATATGGCAGCAACGATTTTGTAATATTTGTTATTTTCCTGTCAGGGCCTATTAAACGCAAATGTGTATATTGTAATTTTTTCACAATATTAGCACAATGTGTAGTTAAAACAATTTGGGTATTTGGAGCATCAGCTAATTCTAAAAATGCTTCTATCAATTTTTTTTGATGTTCTGCATGTTGAGAGGTTTCAGGTTCTTCTATAGCATAAATAATACTAGGAGCATTCATCTCACGTATCCTGCGTTCTGCCTCTGCTCTAAAAAAATTTATAAGAATTAGCCTTCTAATACCACTTCCCCTTTTATTAATAGGAATATCATTATCTCCAGTAATGGATACATTTTTAAAAACAGCAGCCCATTTTAGATTTTCTGTATTTGGAATTACCGGATTCAAACTATCTGCTATTTCAGGATTCATTTCACGCAACTTCTCAAGAGTTCTATTAGAAACCTCTTCAAGTTTCTCCTTTACTTCAGATGCTACTATATCCAGTTTTTCTTGTATATCAGTTCTTCTGAAAATTTCCTGAACTGCTCTTTCTAAAGGATTTTGTACTTCTTTATCATTATCATTATTACTCCTATCTGATTGAAACAATGAATATATTGGCATATACTTCTGTAAATTAACCCAAATATTTTTAGCATCTTCTTTAGTTACATCAATTTCAGTTTCTGTTATCTCTAAGTTTTCTTCAAAATGTTTCCAAATCGCGGCTCTCATCGTTGCATTAACTGTTCTATCACTACACTCAATATTTTCTTGTTCAATAATTTTTCTCAAGTCATTATTTCTTTTGCTCAACAAATCATTACATTTTTTATTATTAGGGTGCATTGCTTTTATATATACCTTAGCCTTGCTGGCACTTGCATTAGGGTATTTTTTTATTATAGTTAAATTACCATCTGAATTTAATAGATATTCATCTGATAACGAAGTTTTATTTGTAGCATCAATAACAATCTCTGAAGGTAAATTTTCAAATTCTACAGAAATTGTTATTTCACTATCACCTTCTTGTAATGCAACTTTATTTATATCGTTAACATCTAAATTAACTACCCCTTTACCATCATTAAAAAATATATCTAAAGCCTCTAGAACAGTAGACTTGCCAACATCATTTTTCCCAATAAACACAGTAAGATTTTGAAACTCAATATCTACTTCTTCCTTATAGCCCCTAAAATTCTTTAATGTAGTACGTTTAATCTGCATGAATATCGCCCCTATTTTATGTTTTATAGCTGTAATTTAATTATACATCATTTTCTAAAACTTTAGTCGTTTTATGTCATTAAATTTTTACTACAACACCCGCCATAATATTACCTTGCCGTCCAGCAACCCAGCCGCCAATATTATTTTTAATAGGAAAACCTATCATACCAACAGCACCATCTCCAGAAGCTCCTATGCCAATTTCCCATCGCTTAGTTTTATCTATTACCGGTACTGTAATATTCAGATCAGTTCGGCTTGTTTGATTCAACTGTAGCTTATATTTATCAAAAATATACTTTTCATCATCAGCCTTTTTTATTTCAAAATCTTTGCCATTTACTTTCACTGCCAGATCCTGCTTACCAACATTTACATCAACATCTGTTTTTTCTGTGCTGCCGTCTTGGTAGATATACTTAGGCACATAAACAATTTCTGTTTTAGTATCAGTTTTATATTTTACTTCTGTCTTTATCTCCGGCTCTGCAACCGGGCAGATGTGCAACCATGCACGTACATACCCACCGAGAATAAAAGCAGCCACGCATAACACTACTGTAATAATTTTATGTTTCTTTTCCACAAATATACCTCCATAAAAGTAAAAGGGCATCTTTAAGATGCCCTTTATCAATTTTTATAACAAATAATTGCCGTCAAAAAGCTTACCGTTTATGTCATAGCTATCAGTAAATTGCCACATTGTGGTATTCGGCCAATCACAACTACGTCCACATTGCGCCACCCAATAAGGCACATAATCCGCCAGCTGATCTGTAGAAATTTTATTTTCCAACCACTCTA
>JBKEEB010000113.1:0-17759 GCA_047975735.1 Niabella sp. | reverse complement strand
TGACTGACTGCACCTCGTCTGTCATGGCGGACAGATAGCATTGGATGGCTTGTTTAAGCAATTCAACCTTCATGATTTGCGCCAATAATGCTATTTTCCCGGTTAGGGTTTTGGTAATGATGGTGTACATTTTTATAACTATTTGTTTTTCGTCAATGGTCATGTGGCTACCCATATTTTCCAGCTTGGCTATGGGAACAGGCTTTTCTTTAATGACCTCGCCACTGCTTTTGTCTACCACTTGTATTTTCTTATCGCCCCACTTGCCTTCGGCAATGTCTTTACGGTAATCGCTCCACGCTTCTTTATACCAGTAATGAACTGTTTTGGGTTTTAGACCAAACATAAAAGCTACACAACTGATGTTGACCGGATGTTGCTCTATCCTATATTTTTAAAAAGCCCGCCATGCCGGGAGCTACTTTGGAGGAGTCTTCTGTAATGGTGTATTGGTTACTGAACTGTTCGTCTGTTCCCGAACGCTTCCAACGTCTGCGTTTGATAATCAAATAAACCGGCTTGGTAGAAAAACCGTGGCTCAATACATTCAGAGGGTTGCAAAAACCATCCAAAACTACATCACTAAAGCCGGAAAGCTTGCCCGGGATTTGATCCGGCTTCTCATGTAATACAATATGCCACTCCTTGTAGAGTTCTTTTACTTCGGCTATCTCAAAAAATGCCAGCAGGTCTGCCGGTACTAACATACGGCTCAAATCGAACATCACATCCGGATTGGCCGCTTTTCTCTTTTGTCCCATACTCCAAATTTAATAATAGCACCTCAAAAAAAGAATTAGCCTAAAATATCATTCTGCACTTTTTAAATAAGATTTATACTATCTTCATTTCACTTATGTGAAATTGCTATATAATTATTGAATTGCAAACAATCAACAAAATTATTTTGTATAATAATACCGTTTGAAAAACAATAGCAGGGTATGGTGATTAGCTTGGGTGAACGACAAAAGGAGTATAAAACCTGCAATATTTGATATTAATTTTATAGAAACATACACTACTGGTAAATTTATGGGCAAAACGGCTGAATATGGGTATGATAATAATAGGTTTTTGCAAAAACTAAAACTATCATTTCCCTGTTTTAAAACCGGATTACTTATGCTTATAACAATGTGTGCCATTAGTAATACGCTGGCACAGTATTATCTTAATCCTATACGAGAAGTATATATTGATGAAGGCGTTTTTCCTACAACGGTCAAAAGCAATGTATCGCTACAGGAGTCCGTTAATAAAGGGTTCAGGGCATTTATTATTAATAGCCAGTCAGAAATTACGCCGGAGGATGCTGTTTTTCTAAAAAAATATCTCGCAGAAAATAACGACGGGTTTTTGGCATTTATTATTAATAGTAGAGCAAATAATTTTACACTATTAAAAAATGCTTGCACTAATTATTTAATTGAGTTGAAACCGGATCTTGTGCCTGCCATATCTGAGCTGATAAGACAAAGAAAAAAAGTGCTTTTTTTTGAAAATAACAGTAAAAGCCCCATGTTTATTAATAGCTGGATAACCTATGTAAAATTAAAGAACGGGTATATAAATAATACGAACGGATTATTTGTAAAAAACAGTCCGGCCAGTTGGTTTACATATTTTGAATTTGATACTGCATTTCATATAGCAAGTCCTATACCCGATTCTGCAATTACCGATTTGCGGAACGCTATGCACTTTTATTTAAACACTACAGGCAAGTTTCCAAATTTCATATTAACAAAACAACCCGAACTTATTGACAGTTTTGCAAAAACACTGCCTTTAACCGTAAAGCTGGAAACCTTAGATAATCAGCACCAACCTGTACAAAATGTTCGCTGGCGCGGTATGCCGGGGCTTACTACCTATGGAATAGCGCACTTAAGTTCTGCTGTGATTAAGTTTAACAACAATACCCAAAGGTATTTTGGAAAATTAAATGCTCAACCTGTAAAGGAAGGATATGCTTTTATACCTCAACTATTTACATTTAATCACAACACTTATAAGCATTTTAAGCAGTACAAATCAAATAAATTAGAAATAAGACAAGATCTTTTGTTTTATTTACCCTTAATAAACGATGATTTTTCGGATAATCTGGAGTTACTTGATAAAGACCTTGCGTTTAATCAGGATTCCTTAGGTAACTATGCCCATTTTAATGGCAAATCCAATAATCTTTATTTTAAAGTTCAACAGTTTGTTGATACAATTGGAACAATTACTATTTCGTTTTGGGTAAAACCCCATGCTAATGAAGAAAATCATGCCATATTATCATCTAACGATAATTATGTGGTTAAAATACGCAAAGGTCATATATGTATTACCATTCCCGGTGTAGAAGATATTGTAAGTACACAGGTAAACATCGAAAAAAATAAATGGCAACATATAACCATCGCACTGGCAAATGGAGAATGGGTAAAGTTTTATAAAAACGGAATTCTTGTTGAAACAAAACCTATTAGGTATTTTACATTAAAACCCAATAATCAGTTTGTTGTAGGTTATGATCAGTGGGAAGAATTTTATATAGGAGGTTTAAAAAACCTGGCATTTTGGACTCGTGCATTAAGTGAAGAAGAAGTGGATACTGTATTTAAATTGGGAATACCCCATAAAAAATCTGCCGGTTACCCATGGCTTTGGTGGTTGGGTCTATTTGTTTTAATAGCCACAAGTTTGGGATATTATTATCGCAGAAAAACAAAAACAATTAATACTGCAGAATCACAAACAGCTACTACTATTGGAAAAACGTTTGCTCGCGAATATGTAAACAGTATTTATTGCTTCGGTTCGTTTCAGTTTTTTGATCAGGACAAAAATGATTTACTTCAGCAGCTTTCGTTAAAGAAGAAAGCGTTTCTATTTGTGTTGTTATATCATACAATTAAAGATGGAGGAATTTCCCCGTCCGACCTGTCGGATATTGTGTGGCCGGGCTATGATGCCCAAAGTGCTAAAAACGTTAGAAGCACTTATTTACAAAATATAAGAAACGTAATTAACGACAATTTGTTAGCAATAAATTATACCAATAAAACCTGGACGGTTATTTTAAATGATAATATAAGTTTTGATCTTAAAGCGTATTTTACCCTTAAGCCTGCCATCAAGCAATTAGAGTCTGCCGACCCGGATTGGGCACAGGATACAATAAACGAGTATTTAAAAATTGTTTCCGGCGGTTCACTCCTTGCTAATATACAGTCCGATATTATTGATTCTTATAAAAACACCGTCCATTTAGAAGTTTTGGATACGCTGGAATATTTATTACAGTACGAAATGGTGTTACTTGATGAAAAAATGAAGAATAGTATTGCCGAAACCCTACATAAGTTTGACCCATTGCACGAAGAAGCATTAAAAGTAAGGCTTAGCTTTTGGGCCGAAAATAACAAAACAAAGGCCTCAAAAATATTGGAACAATTTACCAAAGAGTGGAAACTTTGCTATGGAGAACCATACGAGATTGACACTAAAACAAAAGATATTCTTAGCAGGGAGGTCTAATTCTTAATCTTATACTATTTAACGTGAGTTTTGGATGTTGTCTATTCGCAAAACATTCTAAAACAAACGTCATTGTAATGAATCATCCGCCGCGGCGGATAGATGAAGAGAACAATTTCACCGGAGGTAAATCCCTTAAATTGGCAGGAGATGTCTCTCCGCCACAGCGGATTGACATAACGCCGCCTGTTATTAATTTTCAATTCAAAACATCCAAAACTCACGTTATTTAAGATATTTTCAATGACTATCCGCAATCTGGAATACTAACAATCCTGATCGTCATTTCGATGAGTTTTCTGAAAGAAAACGAAGAGAAATCTCATTTTGATAAGTAGGAGATTTCTCTTCTGAAAGCATTCTGAATGCCAATGAAGGAGAAAATTTAATGTTATACCGATTGGATATTCGTAATAGACCAATGTAATTGGTCTAAACGACCATAATCCCGAATGTTTTCGGGAGCATTATACGAAGTACCATTGGTCTGTTTTATAAATATGTTTCGTATTATTCCAAAATACGGTTAGTCGTAATATTTTCTATGCGATTCTCTGAATTTGGCAAAAATTCAATAAAAAAGGGGTATTTTTTCAAAAAAAGTAAAAAAGTACCCCTTTTATTACCCTGTTTTTTACCCCGTAGGGCTTTATGTTTGTTAAAATTTTAACTTTTTGGTTTAATAACCTAAGACAATTGTTATATGAAAAAATCAATTTACCTTAATTTTTTGACCGCAGTTTTATTGTTGTTTTTTAACAGCGTAATTGCCCAAAACAGGATAACCGGTACGGTTACCGATGAGTCCGGTACTCCTATACAGGGAGCTACGGTATTAGTTGAGGGAACAGAAACAGGTACCATAACTAATAATTTGGGCATTTACGGTATAAATGTGCCGGGCTCTAAAACATCATTAATTTTTAGTTATGTTGGCAAACAAACGCAAACGATTGCGATTAGTAATCGTACTGTTATTAATATTACCCTTCAATCCTTAACCGATGATTTGGATGACGTGGTAGTCATCGGTTATGGTAAGGTTCGCAAGTCGGACCTTACAGGTTCCGTATCTCAAATTAAAACAGAAAATACCGAGCAACGCTACGTTACCTCTACCGAGGAGTTGTTACAAGGGGCTGTACCCGGCGTGCAAATTAACAAAACCGGCGGTGCTCCTGGTACGGGTATGGATGTAACCATTCGTGGGGGTAATTCTTTAAATGGGTCTAACCAACCCTTGTATATTATTGATGGATTAGAAATGAACTCCTCCGATGCGTTTTTTAACAATGCAGAACCATCAGGTGCTACACCGCCGCCCAGTCCTCTGTCAATGGTTAACCCTAATGATATTGAATCAATAGATATTTTAAAAGATGCATCTGCAACAGCCATATATGGAGCACGCGGTGCCAACGGGGTAGTAATTATTACTACTAAAAAAGGAAAAGTTGGAAAAGCGGTTATTCAGGCCGATTTTGGAACTTCTACTTCTAAACTGGTTAAGAAAATAAATGTGTTAAACTCAAAACAGTGGACACAATTATTTGATGAGGCCACAGTGAATAAGAGCCTACCACCTGTATATGGAGACCCCAATGATTTATCAACTTACGACCAATATAATAAAAACGTAAACTGGCAGGATCAAATGTACCGCACAGCTATTGGTAAAGACGTAAGCCTGGCCGTACGTGGCGGCACAAATGCCTTTAAATATTCAATTAGCGGCAATTACAATCAAACGCAGGGCATTATTATTAAATCCGATCAGGAAAGAATATCCACCCGCGCAAATTTTGAAATAAAAGCTACTAAGTTTTTAGATATTGGCATGGATAATTTTTTCAGTCGCACCAATTCTGACTATGTGCCTTATTCTAATAAAGGCTCCAATGGCTTCTTTTCACCCATTATGATGGCAGTGCAATTTAGAGCCTTTAGTAATGCCTGGGATGATGATTTTGACATTAAAGTAGATTCTTTGGTTGATGACCCGGATGCGCCATACAACCCTGTAGCACAACTTAAAAATACTACCGATGAGCAAAGGCTCAGCAACGCACAATCTAACCTGTATGCCAACTTAAAAATAACACCCTGGTTAAGTTTTAAAAGCAATTTTGGTTTTAATTATATGGATGCTTTACGGAACTCATTTTGGGGTACCGGTACACAACAGGGCGATATGCAAAACAATATTGTTTCCCGGGTACAAAGGAATAATTTCGATTATATAAACGAAAATGTATTTACAATTGATAAAACATTTAATCGGCAACATAAAATCAATGTAGTATTAGGCTCATCTACACACAAGTGGGTAAATAAACTATTTGCCGCAAAAGCCTCCGGCCTTGATGTTACGGCATTGGGGTATGAAAGTTTTGACGGTGCTGCAGTAGTGGAAACACCCGTAACTGTCCATACCGAGTGGGGATTGGCTTCATTTTATGGTAGGGCAAATTATACTTTTGATAATCGCTATTTATTTACATTTACCGGCCGGTATGACGGTTCTTCAAGGTTTGCTCCCGGTAATAAATGGGCATTTTTCCCATCAGGGGCTTTTGCCTGGAAGGTAGATCAGGAGAAATTTATGCAAAATATTGATGCTATTTCTAACCTGAAACTTAGAGTGAGTTATGGTGCCAGTGGTAGCCAAGCCATAGGGGTATTAAGCACCATTGCCACACTTATTAAAGGTTACCGTTATCCAATTTCTAATACGTTTTTACCCGGTGTGTCTTCCTCATCTTACCTGTTTAATAAAGATTTAAAATGGGAAACCACGTATCAGGGCAATATTGGAATAGATATTGGGTTATTAAAAAATCGTATTAATATTACTGCAGATTATTATCAAAAAAATACTAAAGACCTTTTATTAGATAAAGATTTTCCAATTACAGGAGGGTTTACATCTACCACCGTTAATGGCGGCGAAATACAAAACAGGGGGTGGGAACTTGGCATTAATAGCGATGTAATTAGAAAAGCAGACCTTAGTTGGAATCTCGGCATTTCCGCTTCAAAAAACCGTTCAAAGGTGATTGATTTGGATGGAAAACCTTATGTTTATGGCTCCAGTATTAGCGGCCTCGATGGTGGTTATCCAAATATTTCTTACTTAAACCGTACCGTTGGCTTGTTTTACGGTTTTCAAACCAAGGGTATTTATC
Organism: Niabella sp.; assembly: GCA_047975735.1. Lineage (GTDB taxonomy): Bacteria > Bacteroidota > Bacteroidia > Chitinophagales > Chitinophagaceae > Niabella. The sequence continues at coordinate 11,040 of JBKEEB010000113.1, read as the reverse complement.
AAACAGCTGCAGAGGCTGCTGCAGGGCCAACCAAGTCTGGCAATGCACCGGAAGCCGGCACAGTAGTATATGTTGATCAGCTTATCAACGGCACTGCAGATGGTGTTATAAATGATGATGACAAAGTAGTTATTGGTAATCCACAACCTGATTTAATTTACGGTTTCACCTCTAACTTAACCTATAAAAATTTTAATTTAAACTTTGTTATTAATGGTACCATAGGGAACGACGTATTAAACCTGAACAACCTTGTTTGGGAGGGTATGAATATTTGGGATGGCCGTTATAGCCAAACACAACGGGCATTTGACGGCAGATGGGTGAGCGAAGCACAAGCTGCCATTACACCAGCCACTTACCCCAAAGCATCACTTAATAGAATAAACCCGGACTTTACGGACAGGTATATTGAAGATGGTTCGTTCTTACGTATGCAAAGTGTAACACTGTCGTACAATTGGAGGCCAAAGAATATTAAAATGATTCAGGCAATACGTCCATTTATTTCAGCTTCAAATTTATTTTTAATAAGCAACTACTCTGGTTACGACCCCGAAATCAGAGGATTAAATACAGCACTTTCTCCGGGTATTGATCTGGGAGCGTATCCCCTGCCACGTACTTTTAAATTTGGCTTAAGTGTAACTTTAAATTAAATACGATGAAAAAGAATATATATTTATTATTTATACTAACTGTTTTTACAACTTTTTCCTGTAAAAAATTATTGGAGGAACAACCATATTCCTCACTTACGGTAGCTTTTTTTTTTAACAATTATACCGAAGCCAATCAGGCCGTAATAGGGGCTTATTCGCTTCTATCGGGTGTAGATTATTATAAGCGGTCATTCACTAATATTACAGGTTTTACAAGCGATGATTCTTATCATAAAGGAGCGGCTTTTACACCTTTTGATGACGGCTCCTTAGAGCCCACAAACCCATTGGTAACAAGTTTGTGGAATACAATTTTTAGCTTAAATGGTAAAATCAATTTTACGATTCAGGCCTTAGAAAATGCTCCTTCGCTTACAAATGCCGAAAAAACGAAATTAATTGGTCGTTTACAATTCTTACGCAGTCTTAATTTGTTTAATGCAGTTAGGCTTTGGGGAGATGTGCCAATGGTTACGGAATATGTTGTTTCTGATGAAAACCTGTATCCTGCTCGTACTCCTAAAGCACAGGTATATGCGTTTATTGAAGACCAGCTTTATAAAGCGGCAACAACTTTACCTGTAACAGAAACAGAATACGGTTTTCCCACAAAGGGTGCAGCGCAAAGCTTATTAGCTAAAGTTTTTCTTACCGAAGAAAAATGGACAAACGCCAATAATTTGTTAGATACAGTAATTGCCTCCAACACCTATTCGTTGCTGCCTAATTATATGGATGTTTTTGATATTACTAAAGAAAATAATGCAGAGGAAATATTTTCCATACAGTTTAAAAAAGATGAAAGCGAAGCAGGCGAGAGTTCGCTGGGAAGTTTGTTGCCATTCTGGTTTTTACCGGTAAACAACAATTTAGGATATACTGCTGATGGTTCACAAACCCCAGGTCAAATGCGTACCGAACATGCCAGTTACGACAGATATACCGCTGGAGATTATGCTTCCGATGGCAGAAAAAATATTTTTATTACTACCTACCCGCTAACCTCAGGAACCACGTTTAGAAGATACCCTGATAATCCGGCCAAAGGAGCACAAGGGCCGGCTGTAAGTAAATATAGAGATCCCAGTAATAACTTTGAACGCAACTATGATAATAACCTTTACATTTTGCGCTATGCCGATGTATTGTTAATGAAAGCCGAAGCCGAAAACGAAGTAAACGGCCCTACAATTGCCGCTTTTAACGCCTTTAATCAGGTAAGGTTAAGGTCTAATACTGTTCCTCTTAGTGCCGCTACTATTTTAACAAAAGATGCTTTCAGGGATGCTGTTTCTAACGAAAGGGGGTTAGAGTTTTTTGGAGAGTTTCAACGCTATTTCGACCAAATACGGATGAAAAAACCGGGAGGCGATTCTTACTACAAGTTTTTAAAAGAAAAGGTAAAAGCCGATGGAAAATTTGCAACTTTCGTTGATGTAAATTATTTGGATTATTACCCTAAATACGAATTAATGCCAATACCGGCTTCGGAAATAGCTATCAATCCGAATATCACGGCTTCTAATCAAAACCCAGGATATTAATTGTTTTTATCATCTTTTTTACATGATGTGGAGATGAAATGGAACCATTCTTTTTTCATAGTGCTATTGTTATTATTGGTGGCTTGCTCTTCTTCTAAAAAAACAACAGCCGATATTAACTTGGGAGCAGCCATTCAACCTGTACCTAAATATAGTATTTTGGAGCATAAAGATTATTGGGTATGGGGTGCCTCAATGGTGCAAACTGATGATGGCCTGTGTCATTTGTTTTACAGCCGTTGGCCGAAAGCAGGCCCTTTTAGCGATTGGTTGTTGAAATCGGAAATTGCTTATGCCACCGCTAAAAAACCGGAAGGGCCTTACACTTTTCAAAAAGTAATGTTTAAAAACAGTATTGACACCGGCTGGGGTACAACAATGGCACATAATCCCCATGTTCAAAAGTTTGACAATAAATACTATTTATATTTTATTTCAACCCGTTTAAAAGACTGGGATTTGGGGGCACGCCAAAACCATACATTTTCACAACGAATTGGTGTAGCTGTTGCCGACAAGCCCGATGGTGAATGGAAAATTATTCCTAACCCAATTGTGGATATTCAACCTGGCAAGCCTGCTACCGGTTATGTAACCAACCCATCGGTAAGTAAAAGACCGGATGGTACTTATTTAATGATGTTTAAATCAAGGCCATCAAACTGGAAAGAAATAGAAAAATTTACGGCTATACAGTGTTTGGCAACTTCACCTACGCCAATAGGCCCGTTTACGATATTAGATAATCCTGTTTTAACGGAAGCTACTGCAGAAGACCCTTTCATGTGGTATCAGAACAATCGGTATTACGCCATAGCCGATGACCAATATGGCGATTATTTACCCAACGGCCACGGGCTGGCCTTGTTTGAGTCAAAAGATGCAAGGCATTGGGCTTTGGCCGAGAATCCTGTAGTATCCTATCCACAAATAAAATGGGTTGATAATACAGTTATGCCACTGAAGCATTTAGAAAGACCACAATTATTTTTTAATAAAAAGGGTAAACCCGCTGTTTTATTTTGTGCTGCAATGGATAGCAGTGGCACACGTACTTTTAATGTGCATATACCGCTACAACCAATGGCTGTAAATAAAAAATAAAAGGGTTCAACTGATATAAAAATAGCCCGATATGAATATATATAAGTGTAAAAAATGTAGTATCAAAATAAATCTACTGGCAGTACTATGTTGTTGCACAATCGTTGCGAATAGCCAATTACCTGTTTCATTAGCACAGGAGGAAAAAGAAACTTTTAGTTATTTTAAAACAGCTGTAGATCAGCTGGGTTTTAAAGACAGTCCCGAAGGCATAGCGGTAACCAATGGCGGCACTTTTTCTAATGCACATTTGGCTGTTGCTTTTTTATACGGCGATACTTTAGGCCCCGCTAATCACAGGGTTGTGCTTCCCGAAAAAGGCTATTTGCCAATAATAGGATATACATTAAAAGATAACGATATTAATTATCAGTTAGAAGCCTTTTCTGTACCAAAAGATTTTAACCCTCAAAACAATTTGATTAGCTACATCAGTTGGCGTATTACCAATACTTCAAAAAAGCCAACTACCGCTAAAATAGGCTTCAATCTTATTTCTTTTTATCCAAATGATGTTAAAAATTTTCTCAGGCATAATATGTATTGTACCAATTGGTATTTACAACAATTTATGAATGAAAAAGACTACTTGGAAAATGTAAATACGATAAATATTGACGGCAACGATGTAATGATAGGTAATCATTTGGTGTTAGGATTACCACAAAACACTGTTTTCGAAAAAATTGGAAACGATAATAAATGGACGGCTACTATTGCTTTAGCTCCTGGAGCTACTCAGGTACTTATATTTAAAATGCCATTTGTTCCTATTGAAAAGGATAATGCTTCTATAAAGTATATTCAACACAACGAAAATATTTTTGACCTTAAACAAAAACTGGTAAATTTTTGGGATGATGAATTACAGCCTATAACAAAATTTATAGTGCCGGAAGAGAAGGTGATGAATATGTTTAAAGGCTCTTACGTTAATATTTTAAACGCACGCGATATTTTAGAAGATGGTAAAGGCATTGTACAACGTTGTAATGAGTTTCAGTACGATTATTTTTATGTGCGCGATAATGCTTATTTTACACGGGTTTACGATATGCTTGGGCAGTTTGAAGATGCCGGGAAAATTTTACAGCCCTATTTTATAAAAGATATTGAAGGCAACGATTTGCAATTTCAGCAGCGAACAGGCATCTACAAAAAACTTTGTTTTGATTATTGGGGGCAAGTATTATGGGCATTTGGTGCCCACATCAGGCAAACCGGCGATACAGATTTATTAAAGCGGGTATATAAATTATTGCCCAACCACATGCAGGACTTTGAAAGCATGGTGGGCTTAGACGATAGAGGTCTTTGGCCTAAAACCTGGCCTTACGATAATGAACAAATAACCGGCCATTATACCGGCCATAATTTTTGGGTAATATTAGGATTACGCAATGCCGTATTTATGGCTAATGCCATGAACGATAAAAAGAACATAAAAGAATGGACGGCTTTATACAATAGCTTTAGTAAAAATTTTAAAAAAGAGTTAGATAAGTTAACAGCAAAAACCGGAGGCTATATTCCTCCGGGAATGGATAACCCCGAAGACGGGTATGACTGGGCTAATGCATCTGCCGGTTTATACCCCTTTGAAGCCATTAGTAAAAATGACCCGGCAGTTAAAGCAACTTTAGAAACGGTTCGTAAATATAATTTTCAGGAAGGTATTAGCTCTTATGATGGTTGTAATGCACTTGTAGCCAAACAAAAGGTTTTAAACGGACAGCCTTTACCCTGGCGAGGCTTACACCATTATGAAACATTTTATGTAAGTAACGGTAATTTAATTTTAGGAGAACAAGAAAAATGTATAGAGGATTTATACAGCATTCTGGTACATACCAGTAGCACTAATGCAGGTTTTGAGTGGCGGCCAACTCCTTGGGGTAATAGGGATTTTGAACATAACCGGGCTCCGCACGGATGGTTTGCGGCACGTTATATTGAATACCTGAGAAATATGTTAGTTCGCGAAGAAGGCAATGATGTACACCTGCTTTCTGCCATATCGCCGGAGTGGGCAAAAAATGGCGATACAATAAAAGTTAATGATGCGCCAACTTATTTTGGCAACGTAAATTATTCAGTAAGCTTTTCTAAAAATAAAATAAATGTACGCTTGCATAATTCATTAAAAATGGATGGCGGTAAAATATACTTTCATATACCTTGGTTTGCTAATGCAAAATCTGTTATTGTGGATGGAAGGATTGTAACGGTTGAAAATAATACTATTGAAATATTAAACAATACCAAAGAAATCATTATTAATTGGAACGCTAAAACAAAGCCACAACAATTAAATTATAATACTGCCGTAAAATACTATCTCAATAAATATTATAACAAACCGCTTGATGCCAATTACGCAACTTTGTTTCCTGCTTTAGCAGCTCCGGGGTTCATAAAAAATGAAAATAACAACGAACTGCGTATTTTTAGCCCGGATAACTTTGCCCCCGTTTATTATACAACAGATGGTAGCGAACCTGATAAAAAAGCTGCTGTATATTCAAAACCTATTTTGGTAAAACCGGGCATGTTGGTAAAAGCAGTTTGTATTGATAAAAGAGGAGAACAAAGTGATTGTTCAATAATAACAATCCAATAAAATTACAACGCATGAAGCAATGGATAATTTACATAGCTGCAATAGTTTTATATCAAACTTGTTTAAGTGGTTGTAGCAGTCAAAAAGTAGCCAACAACCCTATCGCTAATACGGTAAAACCCAATATTATTGTATTTTTTACAGATGATCAAGGCTACGAGGACTTGGGCGTTTACGGTACCCAACATTTTATAACACCTAATATTGATTATATAGCTAATAACGGTATTAAGTTCAATCAGTTTTATGCACCGGCACCGGTGTGCACACCTTCCCGTGCGGGATTGCTTTCCGGCAAATATCCTAAAAGAACCGGTTTGCATAAGGAAGTTATTTATCCTTATTCTACGCATGGTTTAGATCCGGATATTACAACCATTCCCGATTTATTGAAACCATTAGGTTATACTTCGGCCTGTATAGGTAAATGGCATTTGGGTAACCAGTTAAAATATATGCCCAATAATCACGGGTTCGATTATTTTTATGGCGTACCTTATTCAAACGATATGGACGAATATTATTATAAAGATATTAATTACCAATCGCCACCATTGCCTTTATATCTCAATCAAAATATTGTTAGAACAAAAATCAATCAGGATTCTTTAACCAGTATGTGGACAACCGCTGCGGTAGATTTTATTAAAAGCAACCATACAAAACCATTTTTTTTATACCTGGCGCATAATATGCCTCATGATCCCTGGCATGCTTCCAAAAACTTTCAAGGCTCCAGTAAATACAGTCTTTACGGAGATGCAATACAAGAACTGGATTGGAGCATGGGACAAATTTTAGACGTGTTAAAGGAAGAGGGTATTTTAGAAAATACTTTAATCCTATTTACATCAGATAATGGCCCTTTAACAAGGCTAAAAAATGGTGGAAGTGCCGGTATGCTGCGGGGTGGCAAAGCAACCACTTGGGAAGGGGGTATGCGCGTGCCGGGTATTGCTTACTGGCCGTCAAAAATTCCGGGAGGCATTGTTTCAAATGAAGCAACATCTACATTAGATCTAATGCCCACCTTTGTTGCATTGGCAGGTGGAAAAGTACCCGAAAACTTGGTGCATGATGGCAGAGATATAAGTAGTCTTTTTTTAAAACCCAATCAGTACATACCGCAGCCATTTGAAATGTTGTATTATAGCCGCAACGGAAATGTAGAGGCTTATACCGATGGTGTTTGGAAAGTTCATGTGGCAAAGGAGTTGGGTTGGAACGAAAAAACACAAGGTGTTTTCCCAATAAGTCTGTATAATTTAAAAACAGACCCCGGCGAAAAGAAAAATGTAGTAGCAGAACATCCGGAAATTTTAAATAAATTAAAAGAGCGTATGTTGTGGTTAGATAATCACATGGAGGCAAGTACCAGAAAATAGAATATTTTTATTTATAAAATAATATAATTGATGAAACGATTTTTTATACTAATTGGTGTATTGCCATTATTGTTAACAGCTTGTGCCACCACAAAAAATTCCGCTGTAAAAAAACCGAATATTATATATATATTAACAGATGATTTGGGCTATGGCGATGTGGGCGCTTTTAATAAAAACAGTAAAATTAAAACACCCGGTTTTGATGAATTGGCAACAAAAGGAATGATTTTTACTGATGCGCATTCCTCATCGGCAGTTTGTACACCTACACGGTATGGTATTTTAACCGGCCGGTATAATTGGCGATCTACTTTAAAAAATGGTGTGCTATATGGAGAATCCGATGCGTTAATTAATCCCGATAGAATGACGGTTGCAACCATACTAAAACAAAAAGGGTATAATACGGCCTATATTGGCAAATGGCATCTTGGTTGGAACTGGGCAAAAGATACCAAGGGGAAAATTGATTTTTCTAAACCCGTACAAGAGGGTCCCAATGTAAACGGTTTTGATTATGCTTACGGTTTTTGCGGTTCTTTGGATATGCCGCCCTATGTGTACGTAGAAAACGGTAAACCAACAGCCATACCAACAAAAGAAACCGAAAACGAAGATTATCAAGCCATGTGGCGAAAAGGGTTAACAGCTCCGGATTTTGTACATGAACAAGCAATGCCTAATTTTTTTAAAAGAGCTTTTAAGTATATTAACGAGCAGGCAAAATCTGATAAGCCTTTCTTCTTGTATCTTCCACTTCCATCGCCACATACACCCATCTTACCAACAGAGAATTGGAAGGGGAAAAGTGGCTTAAATCCTTATGCTGATTTTGTAATGATGACCGATTATTATGTGGGGCTGTTACAGGAAGTTGTAAAAAAAGCCGGTATTGATGATAACACGATTATCATTTTCACAAGCGATAATGGCTGCTCGCCACGTGCTAAATTTGAAGAATTAATTGCCAAAGGGCATAACCCCAACTATATTTTTAGAGGTAGCAAAGCTGATATTTTTGAAGGAGGGCATCACATACCTTTAATTGTAAAATGGCCAAAAACTATTAAAGCAGGAACTATTTGCAATCAAACAGTATGCCTTACAGACTTAATGGCCACCTGTGCCGATATTAATAATGTAAAAATACCCGACAATGCGGCTGAAGACAGTTACAGTATGTTGCCTTTGTTTAAAAACCCTGTCTCTAAAGCGTATAAAAGAAGTACAACTATCCATCATTCTATTAACGGGAGTTTTGCCATTAGAAAAGGACAATGGAAATTAATTCTATGTCCCGATTCAGGTGGTTGGAGCGATCCTACACCGGCACAAAGCAAAAAATTAAACTTACCCGCCGTTCAGTTATATAATTTAGAAACCGATCCGGGAGAAACTAAAAATGTGTATGATAAATATCCCAATATTGTAAAAGAATTAAAAGCCAATATTACAAAAGAAATATTGCAGGGAAGAAGCACACCCGGTAAACCACAGCAAAATGATGGCGGAAACTCATGGGAACAATTAAGTTGGATGAATTAATGAGACGAAATTTTTATTAATACCGATATGAAAAAAAAGCCCTTATTCTTACTATTTGTTTTATTTGCAGCCACAGCAATAGCGCAGCCACAGCCAACAAGCGAAAAGCGTATGCAATGGTGGCAGGATGCAAGGTTGGGTATGTTTGTACACTGGGGAACATCCTCAGTGCTTGGTGGCGAGTGGAATGGAAAAGATTATGGAAAGGAAATGGGCGATGCCAGTGCCGAATGGATTTATTTAACGGCAGATATTCCGCAAAAGGAATATGAAACGATGGCCAAATCTTTTGATCCTGTTAACTATCGCCCTGAGGAATGGGTGAAACTGGCTAAGGACGCAGGTATGAAATACATGGTGCTTACGGCAAAGCATCATGATGGTTTTGCCCTTTTTAATACAAAATATTCGCCTTGGAATTATGCTCAGGTATCTAATACAGGGCGTGATTTATTAAAAGAATATATTGATGCCTGCCACCGGCAACATATGAAAGTAGGCTTGTATTTTTCTCACGAAAAAGATTGGTATCACAGCAAAAAGGTGAGAAATAATCCGGGAGAGATTTCTGAAACTTATGTTCAGTTAGTAAAAAATCAGCTAACAGAACTACTTATCAATTATGGTAAAATTGATTTGATATGGTTTGATATGGGTATTGCGGCACACCGCAGCTTAAATGAAATGTGTTATAAATTAGTGCGCAATTACCAACCGGATTGTATTATAAGCGGAAGAATAGGTAGCGGCTTGGGCGATTATAAAAATCTGGGAGACAGAGAACTGGCTCCTCCCGGTATTGAAGGGTATGTAGAAACAATAATGACCATGCGCTTAAACTGGGGTTACGATAAAAATGATATGAATTGGAAAAGCACCAAGGATGTTGTTACAATGATTTCCAAAGCAGCCTGCCGCAATTCAAATTTCTTATTAAATGTGGGTCCGCAACCCAATGGCAACTTTACACCCGAAGAAAAAGTGAGATTGAAAAATATAGGGTTGTGGATGCAAAAAAATGGCGAAGCCATATATAAAACCAAGGGCTCGCCCTTTAAAGGAGAATTTGAATGGGGTTCACTAACCTATAATGATAAAAATATTTATTTGCACTTAAATCAATTGCTTACCCCTAAAATTATTTGTAAAGGCATTGTTTCTACTGTAAAAAAAATAAGCTTGCTGTCAACCGGGGAGGTAATTCCTTTTATACAAAACAAAAAAACACAAACTACTGAAATTACTTTGCCCGAGCGTATATTGCAAATGGAAGTCCCGGTATTATTGGTAGAATTGAATAACAAACCCGTTTTTAATATTTCAAAAGGCCCTGTAAAATTGCCACCTGCAGAAAAACATCTAACCAGTAAATCTGTAACAGGTGTTGTAGAAAAAGTTGGCAATACATTTTTTACTATAAAAACCAATGATAACAAATTGTTGCAGTTTGAACAAAATGAAACAATAGAATATCGTATGAATACGAAAGGAGATATTAGAACTGTAGCCGGGTTTGATTTAAAGGCAGGACAAAGTTGTACGATTGTTTACGAGCCGCAGCAAATACCGGTTGTAAAAATTATTGAGCTGGCGTATTAAATTGTATAAAAAAATATACCTGGAACAAATGCCCTGAACGGTTTACTACTGTATTTTGAAACATTTACACGCCAAAATACTTATCATTCGTTTTTTACTTTGTTAATAACGATTTTCATCAAAAAACGCAGGAACGATTTTAATAAAATTTGCTTGTATATGAAACAAAAAATCTATTTCTTACTCTTTGTAAGTCTTCTATTAAGCATGTCTCAAAGCTTATGGGCCCAAACAACTATTACTGGAACAGTTGTAAATCAGGAAAACGAACCCATTATAGGAGCTTCGGTTACTATAGAAGGGCAATCAATAGGTACAACTACTGACGAAAATGGCAACTTTAGTTTAAGAATGCCCGATAAGAATACAACATTAGTTGTAAGCTATATTGGGTACGTAAGCTATTCAGCTACTTGGGATGGGTCAACAAAACTCACTATTCAATTACAACCTACCGATTCCAATATTCAAGAAGTAATAGTTGTGGGGTATGGTAAACAAAAGAAAGCTTCTGTAACAGGAGCTGTTGCACAAGTTAGTGGTAAAGATTTAACTGCAGCACCGGTAGCAAATGTAAG
>JBKEEB010000020.1:0-1534 GCA_047975735.1 Niabella sp. | reverse complement strand
TTTCTAAAACGTTCTGTCTTTTGCCATTTAGCCTCGCGCCTAGTCAAAACATCTACTAACGCATTAAAAAATCCTTTAGTTATAAACCAGAGGTAAAAATAAAAATTAAAAGCCAGATAAGGTAGCAATAATATTCTCTCTCTAGATCCGTCAATAACATTTGCAGTCCCTACCTGGTAAAATGGTGCAAAATTTCCAAATGTATTATAAGCACCTAAAAACAACAATACCCACCACCCCTCTAAAATATCCATCTCATCTAAAAAGAATAGTAAAATAGAGTCAATTAAGCCAAAAAATAGAATGACCGGCATCATATAAATGAATAACAAAAACATTCCATCAAGTTTTTGCCAAAAACTTAAATACTTGCTTTTTACCAGTTTCCATACATAGCGAAACATTACTTCATTATGTCCACGCGACCATCTGGCAATCTGACGGGCTCTTATATGCCACGCTTCTGGAGCCTCTTCATAACATTCAGCACTATTAGCATACAATACTTTCCAGCCAGAGCAAAAAAGCCTGTATGTAAGCTCCGTATCCTCTGCTAAAATCTTCGTATTGAATCCGTCAGTACCCATCATTAAATCTTTTCGATAGCCACCCACTGTTCCACCATACTGAGGGATAAGATTTAAGTTGTAACGAGCCTGCTGATCAACCTGATAACCGCCGGAACGTTCTAAATCCAGTAATCTGGTTAAAAAATTGGCTTTCGTATTCACCGGTACAACCCGCCCCATAACAGAACCTACTTCTGGGTCAAGAAAAGCCGTCGATAAATTTTTCAATAAGCCTTTACCAGGCAAATAATCAGCGTCAAAAACAACTATGATCTCTCCCTGTGCCATTTCCATTGCTTTATTTAAGGCTGCAGGTTTTCCTCTTTCTCCACTGTTGCGGTGTAAAGGATGAATATTACCATAACGAACTGCATAATCTTCTAGTATTTCTTTCGTCCCATCCTCCGAAAAATCATTGATTGGGATAACTTCAAATTTTTCTACTGGATAATCACTTTCTAAAAGCGCATCTAAAACACCATGCGCGACTTTTTCTTCATTGTGCATTGGTATCAATACTGTTATAAAGGGGAGATCAGAATCAATAATATCCTGATAATACAGCTTCTGTTCACAATACATTCTATTAAAGGTAAAAATAAAATGACGGATGGCGAACAAAATCATTACGATGACAGTAAAGATGAAATAAAATTTTAAAAAAGTGATCACATAAGGAGTCGTTACCATCGCCATACCCCCTTATTACGTTTTAACTTACCAGCAGTACTGCTGGCGAGCAAACTATAAATACAAACTAAATACAAAAAATCTATAAATGGTCCGAAAGAAAAGAACAGCGACGCCATATACATAAGTCATACTTTAGACAAAATGAACATAAAGGTGATATAACGGACAATGCCAAAGATAAAAGAATAAACAGCACAAAAAGCAATTGTTGCCCAAGCCTTAATGACGTTTATCGGCAGCATACAAACCGCACTACCAATAATAATCGGCAC
>JBKEEB010000114.1:0-52009 GCA_047975735.1 Niabella sp. | reverse complement strand
TTTTTGGGCACCTGATATTATCTTAGATGGTGAAATATTTCATATGTACCTTACATATGTACCTGGAACTTTTAGCAATTGGTCGCAACCGAGAGAAATTATTCATTTAATTAGTAAAGATTTAAAAAACTGGCATTTTCAATCAGTTTTACCAGTAGGAAATCATAAAGTTATAGATGCAGAAGTGGTTAAAATTAAAGAAGGCCATTGGCGTATGTGGTATAATAATGAAAGTGATAAAAAATCAATTTATTATGCTGATAGCGAAGATTTATATTATTGGAAAGATAAAGGAAAGGCATTTCAATCCAGAGGTGAAGGACCGGAAGTTTTTTATTGGCAGGGAAAATATTTTATGATAATTGATGCTTGGAAGGGAATGGAAGTTTACAGCTCAACCGATTTACTCCATTGGGAAAAACAGGAAAAAAGAATTTTAGAATTTCCCGGTACAGGAAAAGATGATCAGGCTATTGGTGGGCATTGCAGTGTAATTGTAAATAATAATAAAGCGTATATATTTTACTTTACCCATCCCGGAAGAAATAAGCAAGCACCAGCCGTTAAAAATTCTTTTGATGATAAGCGAAGTGTGATTCAATTAGCCGAACTGAAATATGTAAACGACCAGATTGTTTGCGAAAGAGACGCTCCGGTAAAAATTAACTTGAAAGGATTATAATGTTGATGATGTTGATAAAAAGATTTAAAATATTATTATTGTTGGTGGTGGTGTTTGCCTGTAATAGCGGCAAAACAATAATATCTGATGATTGGGCAACAAATGTGCCGAACTCGAATCAGGTAGGTGCGGCAAGACTGCCCGAAACAATCAAAAAAATTGAGGCACCCTTTCCGATGCCGCAATTGGTAAAACCTTCTTTTCCCGATTTTACAGTTGATATTTCAAATCACGGAGCGGTTTCGGGCACAATTGTTACAAATATTATTCAGGAGGAAATTCAGGAAGTACACGAACATGGCGGCGGCACAGTTTTAATACCTGCCGGTAAATGGTACACAGGTCGCATTATATTAAAATCAAATGTAAACCTCCATTTATCAGATGGTGCCATTCTTTATTTCAGTGGCGAAATAGAGGATTACCGTCCTGCTGTATTTACCCGTATTGAAGGAATTGAAGTGAACTCGTTGGGTGCCTGTATTTATGCAAATGGTGCAGAAAATATTGCGGTTACCGGCAATGGCAAATTAATTGGCCCTGCAAATGGGGGCTCTGTTCGCAAGCAAATATTAACAACAGTAGTGATTGACGAATATGTGCCTGCATCAAAGCCTTTATCAGAAAGGATTTACGAGGGATATAATGGTGAGCCCATTTTTCCGCCCATGTTTATATCACCTATCAATTGCAAAAATGTTTTAATAGAAGGTATATCATTAGAAAATACTGCTTTCTGGAATATTGTACCTGTGTATTGTGAAAATGTTATCATCAGGGGAGTTACTGTTAATTCCGTAGGCATTCAAAGAGGTGATGGTATTGATGTGGAATCATCTAAAAACGTACTAATTGAATATTGTACTTTAAGTACTGGCGACGATGCTTTTACTATAAAAGCCGGCAGGGGTGAGGATGGTTTACGGGTTCACAAACCGTCAGAAAATATTGTGGTACGTAATTGTTTGGCATTTGAAGGACATGGCGGCATTACCTGCGGTAGCGAAACTGCCGGAATGATTCGTAACCTTTATGTAACGGATTGTGTTTTTGAAAACACCCGTACAGCTATTCGGTTTAAAACGCGCAGACCCCGTGGCGGTGGTGGGGAAAATTTGTTCTATGATAATATCCGCATTGTATCTGCAAAATATGCTTTTGAGTGGGACATGCTTGGCAGCCAGCAACATGTAGGGGCATTGGCAGGAAGAAATGCCGTAACAACGCGTAATAACTTAACACCAGTTTATAAAAACATCAGCGCAAAAAATATTACGATAGAAAATGCAGCACAATTTGTAAAAGCCATTGCATTACCAGAAAGCCCTTTAAATAAGGTGGTGTTAGAGAATATATCGGCTAAGGCCGATAAATTAATGGAAGCGAATGATGTAAACAGTTTTACCGTGAGTAACGCTGTATTGCAAACTAAATCGGCTTCTATAAAATTATTAGGTTCAAAAAATATTTTATTTGAAAAGGTACTATTTAAAAACCCTGCAAATGTTGTAACGGCTGAAATAACCGATGGAAATACCGGGGCATTACAATTTGTACAATGCACTCCTGATGTGTTTCAGGAAATAAAAAATAATAAAAAATAATAAAAAATAACATGATGAAAAACATTTCACTGGTTTTAGTATTTCTATTGTTAAACATTGTTGTATCTGCACAGGAAAAACAAATTCAATACTTATCCGGTACTGATAAAGACAATACTGTAACCTGGGATTTCTTTTGTACAGGTGGTAGAAAAAGTGGTTACTGGACAACCATTCAGGTACCATCATGTTGGGAACAACAAGGTTTTGGAACTTATAATTACGGACGTGATTATAAAACATATGGAAAAAATTTCCGCTTTGCAGATGAGAAAGGGAGATATAAACACAGTTTTAAGGTACCGGTAAATTGGAAGGGTAAAGAAATTTTTATTGTTTTTGAGGGGAGTATGACGGATACGGATGTAAAAATTAATGGAAAATCTGTTGGTGCCACGCATCGCGGAGCTTTCTATCGGTTCAAATATTATATTACAAGTGATTTAAAGTTTGGTACAACAAATTTATTAGAAGTTGAAGTAAGTAAAATGTCGTCAGAAACAACTGTAAACAACGCAGAAAGGCTGGCAGATTACTGGATTTTTGGCGGTATTTTCAGACCTGTGTATTTAGAAGCCGTAAACAAAGAATATATTGATTATGTAGGTATTGATGCCAAAGCTGATGGTAGTTTTGCTGTACAGGTAAATGCAAAAAATATCAAATCGCCCAAAACCATCGTGGCAGATATTATAGATGCTAAGGGGAGTAAAATAGCTACTATCAAAGAATATTTAAAAGCAAACGAACTTACAAAGATCCTAAAAACCAATGTTAAATCGCCATTACAATGGACAAGCGAAACACCCAATTTGTATAAAGTAAATGTGTATTTGAACGACGGCACTAAAACAGTGTATAAACTTTCTGAAAAATTTGGTTTCCGCACCATAGAAATTCGTCAGGGTGATGGTATTTACATTAATGGTACACAAGTAAAAATGAAAGGTGTTAACCGCCATTGTTGGTGGCCGGAAACAGGCAGAACACTGAATGATGCAATTCAATTGAACGATGTACTACTCATAAAGGAAATGAATATGAACGCCGTGCGCTGCTCTCATTATCCACCTGACAAAAAATTTCTGGAATATTGCGATTCCATTGGCTTATATGTTTTAGATGAGCTGGCAGGTTGGCAAACCGCTTATAGTACCGATGCCGGAAGACCGTTAGTAAAAGAAATGGTTATTAGAGATTTGAACCATCCTTCAATCATTTTCTGGTCAAATGGTAATGAAGGTGGCACCAATAAAAACCTTGATGCCGATTTTACTCAGTGGGATTTTAGTCAACGCCCTGTAATTCACGCACATCACAGGCCGGGTAACGATTTTAATGGTATTGACTGTAATCACTACGAAGATTATTACAGCACCAAAAAAATTCTCGGCGATAGTTTAATTTACATGCCTACCGAGTTTTTACATGCGCAGGATGATGGGGGAGCAGCCGCCGGAATGAACGATTTTTGGGAGCTGCATTGGAATGCTAAAAGAAGCGGTGGTGGGTTTATTTGGGCCTTTGTAGATGAAGGCATACAACGTACCGATATGAATAATGTGATTGACGGCAATGGTTTAAATGCTAACGATGGTATTGTTGGTCCTTATCGTGAAAAGGAAGGCAGCTTCTTTGCACTAAAGGAAATTTTCTCTCCCGTGAAAATAAAACAAGATAAGTTGCCAGATAATTTTGATGGTAGTATTGATGTTGAAAACAGGTATCATTTCACTAACCTGAATGAATGTACTTACGAGTGGGCGTTGGTAAATTACAGAAGCCCTTTTGATACGCAATTTGACGGATACACGGTACAGCAAAAAGGTGTAGGGAAAATACCATCTATAAAACCGCTCGGCAGTGGTGTACTTCAACTTAATTTACCAAAAGATTTTAAAAAGTATGATGCACTCATATTATTATCCAAAGATAAATTTGGTAAGGAAATATACAAATGGTGCTGGCCGTTAAAAATTAATGACGGCTTAGTAAAGGATATTTGGGGTAATGCCAACAATGAAGTTGGTATTAATGAAACCGATTCGGTTGTTGTATTAAATACTGCCGGTATTACCGTAACTATTGATAAACTTACAGGATTGCTGCTGAATGTTAAAGACGCTAAAACAGGGCTTGATAATCTTTCCTTTAACAACGGTCCTGTATTAACTCATGGCAACTCAGCAGTAAGTTCTTATAAAATTAATAATAATGCAAATGAACCATCCGTAGCATTTACCCTTGATGGCAATTTGAAAAAAATTGTATGGAGTATCGATAAAAAAGGCTGGGTAAAATTAGACTACGAGTACGAACTTAACGGCTCATTCCCATTTGCTGGTGTAAGTTTCAACTTTCCGGAAAATTATATTTTATCTACAAAATGGTTGGGCAAAGGCCCATACAGGCAATGGAAAAACCGTATGCAGGGCACCGTTGAAAATGTATGGCAAAATATATACAATAACACACAAACAGGATATTCTCCATTGGTTTACCCCGAATTTAAAGGCTATTATACAAATGTAGCATGGATGGAGTTTAATACTGTTCAGGGTAAATTTTACGTAGTTAGTAAAGATTCGAATTTAAGTATCCGGCTGTTTAATTTTTACGGCCTTACAGGAGCTAAACCCTTTCCGGAACTGCCTTGCGGCGATATTTCTTTCTTAGATTGTATTCCGCCAATGGGCTCTAAACTGGCATTGGGCATCAACCGTAATACCTCAAATCTGGGACCAGAAAGTGAATCGGCCAAATTGAAAGGACTGTATAAACGCACACTTTATTTTTACTTTGGAATGCCCAAAATAGCTGCATCAAAAGAGCAGTACAGCAGGCCGGATATTGATAACGTGTTTTAAAACCAATGGGAAAAATCATTTTAAATGAAAAAAATACTCGTCTTAATTTTTACTTGTTATGTAGCATTGATAACTTTTGCGCAGGAAGATAGTAAAGTGTATATGTTCTCCTATTTTATTGGAAATGGGGAGGATGGTCTCCATTTGGCCTATAGCAAGGACGGCTTTAACTGGCAGACCTTAAACAACAATCAGTCATTTTTAAAGCCAACTGCCGGCAAAGATAAACTCATGCGTGATCCCTGTATTATTAAAGGCCCGGATGGGTTATTCCACATGGTGTGGACAGTTAGCTGGAACGAAAAAGGGATTGGTTATGCTAACTCAAAAGATTTAGTACATTGGAATGAGCAACAATATATTCCCCTGATGGAAAATGAAAATGCATTGAACTGTTGGGCACCGGAAATTAATTTTGATGCTAAAAAAAACCGCTATATAATTTATTGGGCTACTACAATTCCGGGAAGGTATCCCCAAACCGACAGCTCCGGTGATGGGAAATATAACCACCGTATGTATTATACTTATACCCAAAATTTTAAAAAATTTAGTAAACCTCAAATACTGTATAATAAAGGCTTTACAGTAATTGATGCTACCATTAAGCAAGATGGAAAACGCTTTGTAATGTTTTTAAAAGATGAAACAAAACTTCCTACGCCACAAAAAAATATAAAGCTGGCTTTCAGCAAAAAGATCAACAAAAAATACACGAATCCTACGGCTCCCATAACTGGTGATTATTGGGCAGAAGGGCCTACTGTTTTTCAAAAAAATGGTAAATGGATTGTTTATTTCGATAAATACAGAAACCATTCTTATGGGGCAGTACAATCATCCAACCTTATTAATTGGGAAGATGTATCTTCCAAAGTTAATGTGCCGAAAGGGCTTAGGCATGGAACTATTTTTGAGATAACGGAATCCGAATTTAATCAATATTTCAATTTGAAAAAATAAAGCAAAAATGAAAATATTTGTAGTAACATTGGTTATATTAACCACCTATACTTTAATGGCAATGATGGCCGATAAAAACCCCAAACACTGGACCTCTGGCAAGCAGCCTTTAAAAGAGATGAAGAAAATTCGCAAACAAATTAAAGCACCTGTTTTTAAACAGCAGGATTTTAATGTTACTGATTTTGGCGCTAAAGGAGATGGCGTTACAAAAAACTCAGCGGCATTTAAAAAAGCAGTTGATGCATGTAATGCTGCCGGCGGTGGCAGGGTAGTAGTGCCTGCCGGAAATTTTTTTACAGGTCCCATTTATATTAAAAGCAATGTAAACCTGCATTTGCAGGAGGGGGCTACTATTATTTTTAGCAGAGATACAAAGGATTATCCACTGGTATTAATGCGTTGGGAAGGGATGGATTGCATGAACTTTTCTCCACAAATTTATGCTTACAACGAAAAAAATATTGGTATTACTGGTAGCGGCACTATTGATGGCAATGCAGATAATTATAACTGGTGGCCCTGGAAGGGAAACAAAGAAGATGGTTGGAAAGATGGTATGCCCAATCAGTTTAAAGATAGGGATGACCTGCACCAGATGATGTATAAAAGAATAGATCCACGCAAACGCATCTTTGGCCAAGGTCATTATCTAAGGCCATACATGTTGCAGCCTTACAAATGCGAAAACATTCTTATATCAGGTGTGAAGATGGTTAATTCCCCTATGTGGTTTATTAGTCCGGTTATGTGCGAAAATGTAACCATCGAAAAAGTAAAAGTAATTTCTCATGGCCCTAATACCGACGGTTGCGACCCCGATGCCTGTAAAAATGTATTAATAAAGGATTGCTATTTTGATACAGGAGATGATTGCATTGCCATAAAATCCGGACGTGATGAAGATGGCAGGGATCATAAACGCCCCGCAGAAAACCATATTATTGAAAACTGCGAAATGAAAGATGGCCACGGCGGCATTGTAATTGGCAGCGAAATTGCCGGCGGTGCCAGAAATATTTACGCCATCAATTGTAAAATGAACAGCCCTAACTTAGACAGAGTGTTGCGTGTAAAAACAAGTTCTTCACGAGGGGGTATTATTGAAAATATTTTTTTAAAAAATATTGAGGTTGGAGCCTATAAAGAATCAGCCATCCGTTTTAATATGTTTTATGAAAAGCCCGGAAATTTTATTCCTACAATTCGAAATATTTGGATAGAAAATCTTACAGTATCGCATGGCGGCGAATATGCAATTTGGGTAAATGCTTACAAGGAATCTCCTGTACACCATTTAAGATTGGTGAATTGTACCATTAACGGAGTCGAGGCTCCCTTACAAATAAATCATGTAAAAGATATGACATTTAAAAATGTAATTATTAACGGAAAATCCTTTAATGCCAATGATACGTTGTTAAATAACTAATTGGCTACTTTAAACTAAATAGTTACTTTTATTTTCTATGATTAAATATTTTTTTCTAACTAATTGTGTGCTTATAAGCCTTTTTAGTTTTTCTCAAACCGCTAAAGCTCCTATCATGGGCTGGAGTAGCTGGAACAGTTTTAGGGTAAATATTGATGAAAAAATGATACGGGAACAGGCTGATGTTATGCGGTTCTCCGGTATGTACGACGCTGGTTATCGGTTTATAAATATTGATGATGGCTACTTTGGTGGCCGGGATGCGGCTGGGAAAATTTTTCCTGATGCAAAGAAATTTCCCTCTGGCATGAAAGCCATAGCAGATTATATTCATAGCAAAAATCTAAAGGCAGGTATATATTCAGAAGCAGGAAAAAACACCTGCGGTTCTATTTGGGATAATGATAAAAATGGTATTGGCGTAGGCATGTACGGTTATGTGGAGCAGGACTGCCAATTGTTTTTAAAAGATTGGGGCTTTGATTTTTTAAAAGTAGATTGGTGTGGAGGTGAAAAACAAAAATTAGATGAAGAAACAGAATACCTGAAAATATTTAAAGCAGCCAAAGCTGTAAATAATAATGTTGTGTTTAATATTTGCCGGTGGAAATTTCCCGGAGTGTGGGCTATTAAAGCAGCTGATTCCTGGAGAATGTCTGCCGACATCAGGGATAATTTTTCTTCCATCCTGAAAATAATTGATTTGAACGCGGATCTGTATCAATATGCTTCGCCCGGACATTATAACGATATGGATATTTTACAAGTGGGCAGGGGGATGAGTTTTGATGAGGATAAAACACATTTTTCTATGTGGTGTATGTTAAACTCGCCGTTACTGGCCGGTAATGATTTACGCAGTATGTCAAAACAAACCCTAAGTGTTTTAACCAACAAAGAGTTAATTGCGCTTAATCAGGACAATGGCTTTAAACAGGCACAACGCCTTTTACGTGATGGAGATATAGAAGTTTGGGTAAAACCATTAGGTGTTTATGGGAAACACAAGGCCATAGCGGTTATGAATCGTGCTAACAAAGAAACTTTCTTTACGCTTCAGTTTGATAAAATAGGTTTGAACAAAAAAGTAAGGTTGAAAGATTTATGGTTGCATAAAAACATCGGTAAAGTAAAAAATAATAAACAGTTCACTATTCCTGCACATGGAATTATAGTACTTAAAACATATTAGTTGCTAATTATATCATTTCTCAAAAAAATATTATGAAACGTAGATTGCTATTTATTGTATCGGTAGTTTTTGTATTAATGTCGTTTATTGTGCAAAAACAGAAACCGGTATTATACATTATCGGCGATTCAACCGTAAAAAACGGTAGCGGTAATGGCGGTAGTGGGCTTTGGGGTTGGGGCAGTTTTATGCAACCGTATTTTCAATCAAAAAAAATAACGGTTGAAAACAGGGCAATTGGAGGCCGCAGCAGTCGCACATTTATTACAGAAGGCCGCTGGAACGATATTTTAAAAACACTAAAAAAAGGCGATTACGTTATGATGCAATTTGGGCATAATGATAGTGGCCCGTTGGATGATACAGCAAGAGCCAGAGGAACTATTAAAGGCATTGGAGATGAATATAAAGATACTTACAACCCCATACGAAAAATAGATGAACGTGTTTATACCTATGGGCATTATTTACGCCAATATGTAAACGATGCTAAAGCAAAAGGAGCTGTTGCCATTATTTGCTCGCCTATTCCGCGCAATAATTTTAAAAACGGAAAGGTAGTACGTGGTAATGAGGATTATGGTTTATGGGCAAAACAAATTGCTACAGAAACCGGTGCTTATTTTATTGATTTAAATAATAAGATTGCTGATGATTATGATAAACTTGGAAGCGAGGCTGTAAATAAATTTTTTCCTAAAGATCATACCCATCCTAATATGGAAGGTTCTAAATTAAATGTGCAGAAAGTGATTGAAGGTATTAAACAATTAAAAGGTTGTAAATTAAAAAAGTATTTAAAATAGTTGGTTTATAGGTTATGGCGTTGTACAATTGATAGCCGTCATGTATTAAAACCATACAGCTTACAGCCGTTCTTATTCAAACCGATAACCTCTTAAAAAATCTTCAATTAACATTCTTTTTTTGCCTTCTAATTGCAGCTCTGTAACAGCAAGATATCCATCGCTGCAGGCAAAATATAAAAATTGCTTGCCGTCTGTTTTATATTGCCCCACACTACTATCAGGTTTTTCAGCAATAATTTGTGATTGAAATATTTTTAGCTTTTTATTATGTAGAAAAGTAAAAGCAGCAGGGTAGGGCGATAAGCCTCTTACCAAATTATGAACCTCTTTTACCGGTAGGTTAAAATTAATTTCACAGGTTTCGGTAAATAGCTTTGGTGCCGGCTTTAATACACTGTCTTCAGGAAGTTTTTGTGGACTTTCTGTTATCAAACCATCGACCATCAATTTTACCGTTTTTACCAAAAGGTCGGCTCCAATCTTTTTCATTTTATCATGAACCGTTCCGGCATTATCGTCCGGTTCTATAGGGAAGGCCTCTTGTAATAAAATATGGCCTGTATCAATTTCCTGTTTTAATTTAAAAGTAGTAACGCCTGTTTCGGTTTCGCCATTAATCACCGCCCAATTAATAGGGGCAGCACCGCGGTATTGCGGTAATAAAGAGCCGTGCAGGTTAATGGTACCCATTGGGGGCATATTCCACACAATTTCCGGCAGCATTCTAAAAGCAACACAAATTTGTAAATCAGCCTGCAAATTCTTCAGTTCCTGTATAAAAGCCGGGTCTTTTAATTTTAAGGGTTGTAATACAGGAATTTGCTTTTCAACGGCATATTTTTTTACAGCACTTTGTTGCAATTGCATGCCGCGCCCTGCCGGTTTATCAGGCATGGTAATTACTGCTACAATCTGGCATCCAGCCATTACTAAGGCATCTAAACTGGTTACAGCAAATTCGGGCGTACCCATAAATACTATTCTCAGTTCAGTATAATTTTTTTTATAATTCATTCTGTATGCGAATATCGCTTATTTTATGGTAGCACTATGTTGAACATCATATCAAAAAAATATAATTTAATGAAATGGCAACATTTAGTGAAAATTACAAGAAAAACAAGGCTACCAGCCTAAAAATTCCTACCTTTCACACTTCTATTAATAAAAATAAATTAAAACAAATGGCACAAGTTAAGAAAGGAGATAAAATAAAGGTTCATTATCATGGTAAACTAACCACCGGAGAAACATTTGATACTTCTGAAGGGCGTGAGCCGCTGGCTTTTGAAGTAGGGAGCGGTATGGTAATTAAAGGTTTTGATGACGGTGTAACCGGAATGCAGGTGGGCGAGAAAATAACTATTCAGATTCCTGTTGATGAAGCATATGGTCCCAAAAATCCTGATATGTTAGTAAAAATGCCTAAAGACAGGTTTCCACAGGATTTAGAAATACAAGTAGGTATCCCACTAATGATGAGCGACCAAAATGGCCAACAGTTTCAAGTAGTTGTAACAGAAATTGCGGATGATGGTGTTACCTTAGATGCTAATCATCCATTGGCTGGGCAGGATTTGATTTTTGATTTAGAATTGGTTGAAATTGAAGGTGGCAGCCCACTGATTATCACACCATAAAATGTGAATAAAAATTTAATAAAAGCCACATCTGATATATATCATATTTTATATTAAAGAATAGTTGTTTCGGATTGTAGTTTTTATGTAACTTTAAAACTGAACAAACAAACATGGATATTCGGTTTATTCGTTCAAAATATGAATAGCCGTTATCGCAAGCCGGTTTGTTATAAAGTATTATTCACTTTAAAAATTTTTAGCTATGGTATTGGAAGAAATCTCGCAGTTAATGGAAGATTGCAATGTAAAAAGAGAAGCGCTTGCTGAACAGCGCGATGCAATCAACCAATCACAAAAGGAGCTTTTAAAATTAGCCGCCAAAAGATTAGAAAAAGATGACCTTACAGATTTGGAACATTATCAGAACCAGTTCCATATTCAGTTGATTAATATTCATGATTTAAAGCACGATTTGAAATCTTTTCTACAGTTGTTAAAAATGGAAAGCCGTTTGCAGGATAGTGTTTCGGAAGAAATGGTAAAAAAACAGCAAGAGCTCGATGGAGAATTTACTTCCTTACAGGAAACATTACAAAATCTTCAAAACGATTTCGGAGAATTCCTTAGTAAACCACATTAATAGCTATTATACAGTTTAAATATAATATTGCACTGCTTACTAAAAGCTGTGCAATATTGTTTATAGTTCTTGAGCAGCTATTTGTATAAATGATTACGTACCTGATTTTTACGCAATAGCCTTTACTTATATCAAACCAGCAGATGATAACCATTAAGATGGCCCCCTAAGCTTTAAGGTTATTATATTTTTAGTCAAAAAAATATTTGAAACCTGCTTACAGCAGGATATGAAAACTTAATAATGGTATTATGAACTACTCTTACACAGTAGCCGACAGGTTTTTAAAATATGTAACTATTGATACGCAGAGCGATCCTTACTCAAACGCTCAACCATCCACAGAAAAGCAAAAAGATTTAAGCCGTTTATTAGTAGCGGAATTACAAGCCATTGGATTGCAGGATGCGCATCTTGATGAGTATGGCTACGTGTATGCCACCATACCCGCAAATAGTGATAAGGCAGTTCCTGTTATTTGTTTTTGCAGTCATGTTGATACATCGCCAGATTGTTCTGGTGAAAATGTAAAGCCTATTGTACATCATTCTTTTAAAGGTAATAATATTGTACTACCGGATGATCCTTCACAAATCATTTCACCAAGAAATAACCCTTATTTAAAGGAAAAGATTGGAGAAGACATTATTACAGCATCCGGAACTACTTTGTTAGGTGCCGATGATAAGGCTGGCGTAGCCATTATTATGGACATGGCAAATTATTTAAGCATACACCCTCATATAAAACATGGTACCATAAAAATATTATTTACACCTGATGAAGAAATAGGAAGGGGTGTTAATAAAGTAGATATACAAAAATTAGGAGCCGATTATGGCTATACTTTAGATGGCGGCGAAAGAGGCAGTTTTACAGATGAAACTTTTAGTGCCAATGGCGTTATGATTGAGTTCTTGGGAATTTCGGCACATCCAGGCTTTGCAAAAGATAAACTTGTAAATGCTATTAAAGTGGCAGGAACCTTTTTAGACCTCTTGCCCAAAGTAGCTTTTAGTCCCGAAACTACTGAAGGCCGAGAGGGCTTTGTTCATCCGGTACACATTGATGGCAATGCGGAAAAAACAACCTTAGAATTTATTATAAGAGATTTTGAAACCGGTAAATTACAACTACACGAAACCCAATTAGAACAAATAGCTAAACAGGCTGTGGCTAAATATCCCGGAGCGTCTTACAAATTTACCAGTAAAGAACAGTATCGTAATATGAAGGATGTGCTCATTAATCATCCTAAAGTAGCTGAGCATGCCGAAGAAGCAATGAAACGTAGCAGTGTAAACTTTATTCGGAATAGTGCCCGTGGTGGTACTGATGGTTCCAGATTGTCTTTTATGGGCTTACCCTGCCCTGATATTTTTACGGGGGAAATGGCCTTTCATGGCAAGCAAGAGTATATCAGTATTCAGGATATGCAAAAATCAGTTGAAGTATTGGTAAATCTCGTACAAGTTTGGGAAGAAGAAGCATAATGTCTGCTGTAAAAAAACCTATATTATTGCAGCAGGAATGATTTTCTACTAATTGTAACCAAAATAATTTACCATCCGGGATAATGATTTCAAATTGTGCTTTTTGTCACAATAAATAGTATTAGGCTGCTGTAATTTTGATAAAGAAAAAGCCAATATCATGATTACAACAGTTGTAGTTGGTGGTAGTTTTGCAGGCATGACGGCCGCCATTGAAATTAAACGTAAAGGAAAGAATAATCATCGTGTTGTACTTATTGACAAATCTCCTTTATTTCTATTTATTCCCTCCTTAATTTGGGTGCCTTTTAAACGAAGAGAAATTAAAGATATCTCTTTTAAAAATGATGCTATATTAAAAAAGAAAGGCGTGGAATTTGTACATGCAGAAGCCTTGTATGTTGATACGGCAACACAAGTAGTTACAACCAATAAGGGGGATTTTACATACGATCATCTGGTTATTGCTACCGGCCCAAAAGTAAATTTTAGTATAGCACCAGGAGTAGCAGAGTACTCACATTATGTTGGTACGCCCAATGGAGCTATGAAGTTAAGAACAGCCTTGGAAGCATTTAAACAAAATCCGGGACCAATTGTAATAGGTGCTACTCAAAATGCCGGATGTATGGGAGCCGCTTATGAGTTTTTGTTTAATACAGAGAAATGGCTTCGCGAGCAAAAAATTAGAAAAAAAACAGATTTGTACTGGATAACTCCCGAAGATTATCTGGGGCATTTTGGTATTGACGGTATGCCGTTTGGCTAAAAAATGCTAAAATCTTTCATGAAAATGTTCAATATTCATTATAGAACCGGTGTTGCAGTTAAAGAAGTTACGCCCCATTCTGTAATACTTAGTAATGGCGAGGAAATACAAAGTTCTTTAACTCAGTTAATGCCTCCTTTTATAGGGGTAGATTTTGTACAGAAGTCAACCTCTTTACAAGCCGATGCCAATGGATATATTCCGGTAGAAGACAGTTACAGACATAAACAATTGGAAAATGTATGGGCTGCCGGTATTGCTGTACAGGTGCCATTGCCCTTTGAGTGCAAGAATATCCCGTATTCAACACCAAAAACCGGCTATCCGTCTGATGAGTCGGGAAAAATTGTAGCCGAGAATATTATACGAACAGCAAAAGGAAGAAATGATTTAGTTAAAAAGCCCTTGGGAAAAATTCCCGGATTATGTGTAATGGATGCAGGCAAAAAAGAAGTGTTGATTTTCTCGAATCACCTTTTTAAACCAAGAACCATTGCTATTATGCTACCGAATGTGATATATGATTTTACATAAGTATTTTTACAAAAATATTTCCTTTGGAAATCCAAACGAGGTTATGCCTGGTTACCTTAAGAGTATGTTTTTATTTGGTTTTTTTTATGGCAGTACAGCTCTGGTGGCTGACTGCCTTTTTATGAAAGATTAGCTTTGTAATAAACATAAAAATGGATGGTTTTTACGCCATCCATTTTATTAATAAAAGTAACGTTGCTACTTGTAATTATTTTGCTTCGCTGATTTGAACTTCGTCAAATATCTTTTTTGTTTTGTTGATATTGTAAACAGTGTTTTTATTATCTGTAATATTGTTTACTTCAAATGTTAAACTGTAATCAGCTGTTGGCGCATTTTCTAACTGATAGTTACGTACAATATTTGTTCCGGAAATTTTTTCACTAAAAAGTATATTTCCTTCTTCGTCTTTAATTGAAACACGGTAAACTGCAGTGTTTTCGTTGTTTAATGAAAGACGGTAAACGGGTAATTCGTTTAAGTTTCCTACATAACGGATTTCTTCGGGTTTATCGTTTTCGCCATTGGTTGCAAATGCTACCGATCCGGTAAATAATGCTAAAAACGCTAAAGTTATAATTCTTGTTTTCATAATAATTTTTTAAAAATGTTTTATCGATTTAATTAGTTATTGTAATAAAATTTTACCAGGTTCTGTGTTGCTGGTACTTGTGGTTATCTACTGCCGAAGTAGTTAACGTGTTGGCAAATAAAGTGCCCAATTTGTAGGCTAAATTTTTTGCTTTTAATAATAATCCTGATTTCATAATCATTTGTTTTGTTGAGTAATTCTTTTCTGTTATCCCGATGTTTTTTTATTATTTTCTTACATCGTTTTAACAAGTTTTATCTATTTGTTTTTTGTTTGGTAGTACAAAGGTATTGCAGGTTTTTGCAGGTTTAAAACAAAGGTTTATAGCTAAATATGATTTTAAAAAAGTACTTTTGCCTTGTAATATCTTGATGCACAAATAATTACAATTTAATTATACCTTATGGCCAAATATTGTTTTAATACACAGTTATAAAACTTCTATTGATTTTAGTCAATATAAATTGCTTATGTATCATATATAGGACATAAAAAAAGTACCGGATGGTTCGGCACTTTTTTTCTTTAACAGACTTTGTTATTCTTTAATAATTTTCACAATTTTCGAGTAATGTGGAATAGCGGAATCAATATTGTATTGGGCTAACCGTATCAATGGTATTAAAAATAAGGCAATAAACATAATAGGGTGCATTTAAAAGGTTTGAGATGCTTTGTATAGCGTGGGATACCCTAAATAATCTTCAATATCAGAAACGCAATCTTTGTTTTAAAATACCCGCTTAAAAAACAATTCTCTGGCCTCTTCATCCTTATATTGTTCTATTGCATAAAGCAGGTCTTTTTTCAGCTTTTGAGAAATGCGTTTTCCTTTACGGGTGTTATAAAGATTATATAATTCATCCGGATCTTTTTTTAGGTCAAAAAGCTCCCAACTTTCTATACGTTTATAAAAGCGTATGAGTTTATATCTTTTTGTTTTGATGCCAAAATGGGGCGAAACAGCGTGTTCTCCATTTTCGTAATAATGATAGTATAATGTGTTACGTGCTTGATATTTTTTGTTCGAAATGAGCGGAAGGAAGGACTGTCCCTGCATAGTGGCCGGAACCTTAGCTTTCCCGGCTTCAAGAAGGGTAGGTGCCAGATCTATATTCATTATAAAATCTTTTACAGTTGTGCCTGCTTGTATAACTCCGGGGTAGCGCATCAGCATAGGCGTACGAAATGATGGCTCGTACATAAACCGTTTATCAAACCAGCCATGTTCACCCATATAAAAACCCTGATCGGAAAGATAAATAACAATTGTATTTTCCGACAATCGTTTTTCGTCAAGGTAATCTAATATCCGCCCAATATTTCTGTCTAACGAAGCAGCGGTTGCGAGGTAATCTTTCATATATCGTTGGTATTTCCATTCGGTTAAGGCATTACCTTGTAATTTTTTGGTGTTTAACTGGTTATGAATCTGATTATAGTAATTAATAAAAGTATTTTGTTGCTCAGTTGTCATTCTTTTAATGCTAAGCATTTTTTGAGCTTCGGCAATACTGTCAAACATTTTCAGGTCATAGCCCATACGCATGGTTTTGGCAATTGTCATATCCTGCACCTGCGCAGCTTTTCTTGTTTTATAATTATCATAAAAAGTATGTGGCAGTGGAAAATTTACTGTATCATATTTACCTAAATCCTGCAGATCCGGAAACCAGGTGCGGTGGGTAGCTTTATGGCCAATAACTAAACAAAAAGGTTTTTTTGCATCTCTGTTATTCAACCATTGTTCCGACAAATCGGTAATTACATTGGTTACATATCCATTATAATGTTTGGTTTTGTTACCCGTTTCAATAAAATCCGGATTATAATATTGCCCTTGTCCGGGTAGAATACTATAATAGTCAAAACCTTTGGGAATGCTATCGCCCAAATGCATTTTACCAATCCATGCCGTTTGATAGCCTACAGCTTGTAAGCGTTTAACAAAAATATCCTGATTGAAATTGAAATTAGAGTTCTCATTATCTTTAAATCCGTTAATATGGCTGTAGTTGCCACTTAAAAATGCGGCTCTTGCCGGCCCACAAATGGAATTGGTTACATAGGCTTTGGTAAATATGGCACCTTCTTTTGCCAAACGGTCAATTTGTGGAGTTTGTGCAAATTTACTTCCATAAGCACTTATAGCCTGATAAGCATGGTCGTCAGAAATAATAACAACAATATTAGGTTGCGTTTGGGCTTTTACAAAAAGCACTATCGAGAAAGAAAATAATATGCAGAAAAGTTTTTTCATCATTATTAATTTTATACATCAAATTTTTTTAAAATATTGCGGGCACTATGCACATAATGTCCGCCAAATAAAATAGCATGAACTAATAGCGGATATAATTGCGTAAAGGAAATCCGTTGCTGCCAGTTTTTTTCTAACGGATATACTTCATTGTAGTATTTATACACATTAGAAGAAAAGCCTCCGAATAAAAGACTCATTCCAATATCCATTTCCCTGTGGCCAAAATATACAGCCGGGTCAAAAATAACAGGGTAACCGTCGGTTCCTGCCATGTAATTACCGCCCCACAAATCGCCGTGTAACAAAGCCGGTTTTTCTTTTGGAAAAATATTTTGCAATTGCCTGCCAAAGTATTCAGTTGAGCGTACATCCTGCAAAGAAAAAATACCGGCATCCGATAATTTTTTTACAGCCGGCATTAAACGGCATTCAGTAAAAAACGATTCCCAGTTTTGATGAATGGTGTTTATCTGCGTAAGGCTTCCGATATAGTTGTCTTCATTAAAACCAAAATAAGGCTGTTCTATTTGGTGCATAGCGGCCAGTTTATGGCCAAATTGTTGCCAAAAATCTCTTGCGGGTACAGCTTTTTCTATCCAATCAAGCACAAGGTATTGCCTATTACCGCTAACACCATGCTTTATAACATTAGGTATGGCAAAAAGGCTTTGTGTTTTTAAAATGTTCAAGCCATTCGCCTCTTTTTGAAACAATAGCGGAAATTGATTTGCTTCATTTATTTTTAAAAAGTATTTACCCAAATCGGTTTCTAAACAATAACTTTCATTAATATCACCTCCTTGCACAGGTATAATATTCTTAACCGGTAAACCTATGTCATCTATTATTATCTGGTTAATCATTTGCAGTAAAAATAAGCATGGGAAGGGGCAAAACTACTGTTTTTCTGCCATCTGCCGATTTTTAACGGGTACTTACCGCTTTTAGTATTTTTTTAAGAATTGAAAGGAGTTCTAACCCTATTTTTAGGGTTACTTATTGGATTGCAGTGAATTAATGATACATAGAAATAGAGATTGGGGAATTGTAGTAAATGAAATATTTTCAAATATCTTTTTTAGGCTTCAAAGTGGTTGCTTACATTGTGGCCGCATAAAACTAAATTTGTGTATATTTCAAAATGATTTTTTAAGTACGGATAAGTTAGTAGAATGGAAGATACAACAATCAATGGCTACACGTTAAAATATAAGCTGGGCGAAGGCGGAATGGCGGAAGTATGGTATGCCGAAAACGTACTGGGCAAACCGGCAGCTATTAAAGTGTTGCAAAAACGCTTTTCGGAGGAGCAGGAAATTATTTCCCGCTTTGAAAATGAAGCCCGGTTAATGGTGCAACTTAGCCATCCTAATATTAGAAACATTTACGACTTTTCTATTATTGATGGTATTCCATGTATGGTAATGGAGTATTTGCAAGGGAAAGATTTGTCGGGGAGGCTCAAAGCCGGAGAAAGCTTTTCTAATGCGCAATTAATAAGCTGGTGGAACGATTTGGTTGATGCTTTACAATATACGCATCGCAAACACATCATTCATCGCGACATAAAGCCTTCTAATCTTTTTTTAACAGAGGATGGCACTATTAAAGTGCTGGATTTTGGTATTGCAAAGATAAAAGACAATATAACCGTTACCCAAACAGGTTCGCGCATGGGAACACTGTTGTATATGAGCCCGGAGCAGGTTTACGACATCAAAAATTTAACATATAAAACCGATGTGTATTCGCTGGCTGTAACATTTTATCATCTGGTTACAGGTAATCCTCCATACGATACCGCCAAAATATCGGATTTTGAAGTACAGGAAAATATAGTTCGTAAAAATATTGACACCTCGGTTTTGTCCGAACCCTGGAGAAGCCTGTTACCCGGTTATTTGTATAAAAACGCCGAAGACAGGAGAGAGCTGCAAAAGATTGATGAAAATACAACCATTACAAACGAAACTATTTTATTGAACCCTCCGCCAAATGAAAATAGTATTGCAGCCCCATCAGAACAATTATACTATCCTGTAAAAAAGCAATCGGGTTCGTGGGTGTATTTATTATTATCAATATTAGTAATAGCTGGCGTTGTTACATTGGCTATGAATAATGAAATGGTTAGTAAATGGTTAAATGGCTCGGAAAAGCCTGTAGAGCCGGAAATGGTACCGCAGGCCAAACAAACGCAAAAGAATACAAAGCCAACTATTCAACAGCCGGTGAATATTGTACCGGATACAACCAATTCTGTTGATGCGTCTGGTATCATGGATCAGGTGGTTACCAGCGTTGATGTAAGGCAAACAGAGGCTGATGTTAAAAATTTGATTAGCGATTACTATCGTAGTAGAAGTAATTGTAATACATTATACCGTTTTTTTGAAGATACGGTAAAACAGTACTATAATAAATCTAACGAACCCATTTCCACCATCATTAAAGAGTGCGAAGCTTATCATGGTAAATGGAAATATACAGAAGCCGATATTAATGAATCATCATATGTATTTACCCATCAGCAAAATGGTAATGTACTGGTTGATTATAATATGCTTTATAAAATAAAACAACAGGAAACAGACGATTGGATACCTTATAGTATTGATGTGTCGATGGTTTTTAATGCAGATAGAAAAATAAACAGAATTGTAGAAAGGCGCATTGAAAAACTATAAAAATTACTTTTAAAACAATTAATATGTTTGATAAAATTAAAAAATGGCTGCTGCCGGATGAGGAAGAACAGGATATTAGACTTACCAACCAAATGTTAGTAGATCAGGTAGTAGTGTCGTTTAAAGAAACGATTGAAAAAGAATCCTTCAATAAAAGAATGATGTACGATTGTAGTTACCTGATATTAATGAGGCCGGAAGATTACCATCATGCAGAGCTTAGGCTGGCGGGTATTACAGAAGGTATTTTGGATGAATTTTATGAGTATATTCAACAAAAAAAAGCCGAGTATCCCCGTTACGAACCAATTGGGAGTTTCTGGGATTTTCAGTTTTGCCCTTCCGAAAAAGGAATTGATAATACGGAAATTGAACCAGGAGCTGTGCAAGTAATCAGTGCCCCCACATCAGAAAAATCCTGGACAGAATTGTCCTCTGAACATATTAAAGTATCGGTAAGCAGTAAGCATTCTAAATACTCCAAGTACGATTTAAACCCCAATACCTTTGCTAATATCGATATTTTATCCAAAGGCCATTTCAGGGTTAAATTTAATAAGGATTTAATGCAGCCGGAGGCAACCGTATCCGGGATTGCTAATTCATCAAGGAACGCTGCTAATACAGATAAGTTGGCAACCATTCAGTTTGTTTTAAACAAACAACGTTATAGCTTTCCCATGCGGGAGCGGCAGCTTAAAATAACAAAAGCTATTGAAGGTATGACAAGCACGGCCACGCTTTTATGTATTAATGAACCCAGTAACAGCCTGCAAAAAGAACACATCATGATAAAATATGATGATACCGCCAGAGCTTTTTATATAGCTCTTTTTGCAGATGCTTTTGTAAACGAACAAAAATTACCACTTAGTAGTGTAGGTGCTGCTCCGGTATGGCACCCTTTAAAAAATGATTCAACCATTGTGTGTGGTATTTTTCAAATAGATTTTAAAGCAAACGTTTAAATAAGTTGTAAAATACTATGATAGCAGCTTTAATGATCATATTTATTGTATTTGTATTTTTATTACAGGCAAAAACAAAATCATGAGCAGAAAGATAATTTCCTATGTGCAAACAGATGTTGGGCGCAAACGTACCAACAATGAGGATAACTTTGTATGGTTGCCTGAACTTTGGGGTAAAACCGGGCTTACACTTATTGGTGCTATTGACGGGGTAGGCGGCTATGAAGGAGGGGCAGAGGCTGCAGCTATCACTAAAAACACCATTGAAAACTATTTGCAGAACTTTAGTTTTGGCTCTCCCTTGCAATTATTAAAAGAGGCAATTATTAATGCCAATAATGAAGTATATAAAGTACGGCATACTGGTAATGGCTTTAATCGGATGAGTTGTGTGCTTACAGTAGCTATTTTGGATGCAGAGAAAGAAATGATGTACATTGGCCATGTGGGCGATAGCAGAGGTTATGTATTTAGGAATAACGAAATGCTTAAAATTACCAAAGATCACTCAACAGTGGGTATAAAAGAGGACAGTGGATACCTTACTGAAGAGGAAGCGATGCACCACCCGCGTAGAAATGAGATTAATAAAATGTTGGGCGAGCAGGAATTAGATGCCGATGATACGGAAGGGTATATTGAAATGACAGAACATAGTTTTCTGCCAGCCGATACGGCACTTTTTTGTAGCGATGGGTTAACCGACTTAGTTACAAAAGCTCAAATGGCTGACATTCTTTCTCAAAATAATGCATTGGAAGAAAACGTACAGTTATTGATTGATAAAGCCAATGAACTGGGCGGTAAGGACAATATTACAGTAGCACTGGCAACTTATAAAGCCAAAAAAGCTGACAGTAAAAAAATATACAAACGGGCAATTGAAGTACCAATAGACGATGAAGGTTATAACAATGAAAAAACAATAAAAACCAAATCCTCGCGTAAAAAAAAAGGGTGGTTATTATTAATCCCCTTAGCCTTCCTAATAGGGTTTGCCGCCAATTGGAACGGAAGCAAAAACTGGTTCCAATCAACTAAAACTACTGTAGATACACCCGGCTTTACAAAAGATACAATTCCTGTAATTGATAGCCTGAATGGATTAATGCAGGATTCTTTAGTACAGGCTACCGATACTATTAAAACAGACTCTTCCGCTGTAAATAATTTAATTGGCTATTAAATGAATGTTAGTAATAAGAAGAAAGTAAAACAAGTTTACCATCGCCGTGTAGAACGGTTACTATTGTTATTTGCAACTATTATTCTTGGTGTAATGGTGTACAGTTATTATAACAATATAAAGGATGATTTTATAAACACCGACCATGAATATAGTACAGGCCAGATAATAAATCTTGTTCCGGATGTAAAGGAAACAGTTATAAAAAATGTATTAACCAAAGGTGGCTATTTTACAGATGAAGCCTATGTTGATTTTATAACAAAAAATCTTGTAAAAAAAATAAATGAACAAAAAGTACTCCCAAATCTTGGCTCTTTAAATAAAAAAGATTTCTTATTAGATGCTACGCTCTTTACTAATACAGGGAGTGAATCTGGCAAGTTGCGTTTTATAAATTCTCTGGCACATTTAGGTATGGACTCTGCCTTATATCATCAAGAAATAGAAAAGCCAATTGATTATCCCAGCACTGTACAAGTACAGGCCGAAAATACAGGAATTAACATAAAAGGAATTATAGATTTCGACCATCAAGATATTAAGAATGCGGTTACCCCTAAAGGCGTTTTGGTGAAACTTACTCGTTTTTTTCCTGATGCCTATTATGATACTTTGTCTGTAGCTGCAAAGCCGGTTCAAACTGTATTTTATGCCCGTACTGATGAAAAAGGGCGATATGAATTTTCTAATGTAGCAGAAGGTGGAAATTATAGCGTATTGCCCATGAAGCCCGGTTTTGAATTTGGTATTTCAAAAGGAAAGGTAAATATTAACAATGTAAAGAGCTTTAATTTTTCTGCCAAGCCACATCAGTTAAGGCTTTTAGACAGGGTTGAGTACCGCCAAATAAAAAACGACAAAATATTTACGGTACGTACACCATCTGATTTTAAAAAAGAATTTTTTACTTACCTCATTTTATTTGTTGTGGGTTTTTGGGTGTTACATTTTGCTTTAAGTATTAATAATTATAAAAGTGATCAGTTTTTATTGCCATTGCTGATGTTTTTATTAAGTATTGGCATCGTTACATTGTATGCCGTACAGGATCCCCTTCGGGATGAGGTATATGGTACCGGTACTGCTAAGTACAGCGGGGTTGTACTGCTGCTGTTTTCTTTTTTGGCCTTTGTGTTTAAAAATAACCCTGTCAATCGTTTTTACCAATCGCAAAGTTTTGATCCGGTACACAGGTTGTTACCTGCTGCTACAAGTTTAAAAGCTCCCAGAGGTTATACATGGCTTTTAGCTTCCATTGCAATAATGTGTTTATTATTATTATTTGGCTCAGGCCCGGAAGGTAGCGGCGTAAAGGTTAACCTGTTTGGTTTTCAGGTAAGTGAATTGTCAAAATATCTGATGGTTGTTTTTTTTGCAGCCTATTTTACGGTTAATGCAGATTATTTTAGAAATATTACCGATAACCGTTGGCTTTTAAAAAAGAATGCCTTAATGCTGGTTCTGTTTATTTTTCTTTTAATTATATATGCCGCTTTGGGCGATTTAGGGCCGGCCATCGTGTTATGTATTACCTTCTTGTTTTTTTATTCTTTTGCCAAAGATGAGTTTTCCCCTATGTTGGTTTCGGCATTTGTTTACGGTGTGGTTTTATTGGTGGTTGCCAGATTTTTTAATACTGCGCAAGAAAATTATTTGCCGTGGATAGCAGTAGCCGTGTGCGTGGGGTCATTATTATTTGCCGTGTGGAAGAAAAAATATGAATCCGTGTTTTTTATATTACTCGTCATCTCTTCATTTATACTATTGGCTACATTGCCGTTTGAGTTTACACAACGCCTGGCCGACAGGAACAGCATGTACGAGAACATCTGGGATAATTATCTTGTAGGTGGCGATCAGGTGGCACAGGGCGTATGGTCATTAAGTTCCGGTGGTTGGTGGGGGCAGGGCTTGGGTAAAGGTTTTCCCAACGTTATGCCGGCACATCATACCGATATGATAGTGCAAAGCATTGGAGAAGAGTTAGGCATATTAGTGCTCATCTGCATCCTCATTGTTTTTGGATTGCTAATATACCGTTGTATGCTTACCGCAAGGAGAACCGGCAAACCATTTATGTTTTATTTAATAGCAGGAATTGCCATTACTACCATGATTCAGTTTATGCTGATTGTTGCCGGCACACTGGGCTTAGTGCCGCTTACCGGTATTTCTGTACCATTCTTAAGTAAGGGTAATGCAGGCATTATTATTACCATGATAGCTTTTTTGTTAATTGTTTTAATGTCTAACGAAAGAGGCGATAAATTAGAGATGGAATATGTAAAAGCAAATTTCGATAATGTAAACGCTTATGCAATTCTAACCTTTTTTGGTATTGTAATTGTTTTTTCCGGTACCTTGTTTTGGTATTTGTATAAAGCAGATGATTATATTACAAAACCTGCTTTAGTTATAAATAAAAAAGGCGAATGGCAATATACATATAACCCGCGTATCGGTATTTTGCTTAAAGATATAAAAGCCGGAAATATTTATGACCGTAACGGAGTGTTATTAGCCACATCCAACAAAAACAAATTTGAAAAGGAAAGAAAAAAATTAGAAGCACTCGGAGCCAGTCAGGCCTTATACAACGAGCAGTTAAAGCGTGAACAAAAAAGATATTACTCCTTTGGAAACGATTTGCTTTTTTGGTTAGGCGATTATAATAAAGAAATTGCAAGGGAAGAAAATAGCGGCTATGCAGCAGATTTCAGGCACTTTACATTGCTTAGGGGGTTTGATGTAAAATACGCCACTTCAGTACGTACATCAGACCGATATAAAGAACATCGCTTTTTACCTGAAACTACTCGTGAAACTGAGCTGCAACAATATGATTATAGTGCATTAGCACCGTTTATAAAACAAGGAAAGAACAGTGAATTAGTGAATGCCCAAAATAGAAAAGAGAAGGATGTTTATTTATCTTTAGATGTGGTATTGAATGAAAGAATCAATAAAATCATTCAACAAAAGGAAGCATATAAAAAGTATAGAACCTCTGTTGTGGCTATTAATACTAAAACAGGAGATGTGTTGGCTTCTGCTATGAACCCGATGCCTTCATACAAAGACCTTAAATTGATTAGCAATATAGACCCGCTTGATTACCGCTCTGTATTCAAACAAATTTTTGGAACAAGGCAGGTAGTGCCAAGAGATTTGGGAATTACTTTTCCTTCACGTCCCGGCTCAACCATAAAAATACTGGATGCTTATGCAGCGTTAAACAAATTTGGTTTGCCGGCAGCTAATATCAAATACTTTATAGAGGCTGGCGAAATTATAAGACCGGGAGAACCAGCCAACGAAAATGTTGACATGAAGCAGGCTATTGTACGCTCCAGTAACATTTATTTTATTAAATTGGTGAACGATAAAAAGTTACAAACCGAACTGTTTAATTTATACGATGCCACTGGAATGAACTTACTGAATCGTGGTGGGTTTTATTTTCAAAGGCCGGAGGATTATGAATCTGTTAAATATTTTAAGGAATGGGAAAAATATACTGATAAAGGGAAAAATATTTTTAATAATAAAAGATTGCTTGGTAGCCGTAAAAGATTTTACAGCAACTTGTCCAATATTGCTTGGGGGCAGGGAGAGCTAATGGCAACGCCACTCCACATGGCTAAAATGAGTGGAGCCATAGCTAATAATGACACATTGCAGCCATCCAGGTTTTTACTAAAATCTTGGATGAACCAGCCTTTTAAAGAAGAAGGCCAGTTGGTGGGTAAACAAAGGGGTATGGGAACTTTGCTGGCATCTTATATGAAGGAGCAGTCTGCAAAAGTAAGCACGGCCACAGGGCTTATTATTTATGGTAAAACCGGTAGCCCCGAAAGGGACAAAGTAGTTACGGTAGGGAATAAAACCGTTTTAAAAAGAGTAACAGATGCCTGGTTTACTTTCTTCTTGGAATCTCCAAAAACAGGGGCACCGGTAGCCTTCACCATTAGGGTAGAAGAAATAGGCAATTCGGAATTTGCCAAGGAACTGGCTATCGATATCTTGAAAGATTTAAAAAGTGCAGGATATTTTTAAATTCAAATAAAAAGAAATGAATTGGTTTAAAAAGAAATTTGAACAGCTATCGGCTAAATTAAATGCTGATGAATTAACCGATGAAACAGCAACTGACGCAAAAAACGAGGATTTTAGGGAAGTAGAAAAAGCTGTTGGTGAAAACAAAAGTACTGTTACAAGGTTTGATAATATTGAGGAACTTAAAGAGATCTCAATAGGTGCTGTTACATCGGCAGTAAGGGTATTGGGTTATGGCAAAGCAATAGTTAACGGTCTTACTTTTCATACAGCTTTTGCAGATAATGCAGTTGAGAACGTAAGCCTTACGTCCTTATTAAAAGACGAAGAATTTACAAAACGTATTAAGCGAGCGTTTAAAGCAAAAGGAGTAAAGTATGCTGAACCTTTTGTTGTAGATGTAATACATGAATCAGCAAGGGTAGGGAAGGTTACAAAAATTACAGACGGGTTAGGCGTGGAGGTTCATACACCTAACGATACGATTAAAAAAGTAAAAGCGCGTGTAGTGGCTACAGAAGGTATTACCTGGGAACCGGAGTATGTTTTAGAACCAACAGGCAAACAGTATTTTATAGGGAGATGTAAAAATCCAAAAGTAGAAAACGGTCCTAAAATACATAATGACATCGCTTTTATAGGTATTGAAGAAGAAAACAAAGAGCAATACGAGATTAACAATTTTGTGAGTCGTTCACATGCATGGATAGTTTTTGACTTGGATTCCAGCGTGTATAAAATATACCGTTCAAAATTTTTGAACAATCCCTCTCATAAAATTAAAATTTACAATACATCATTGAACGATTTTAATGGGGTTAGCCTTAGTAATTCTAATGTACCGCATGTGCTCAAAAATGGCGATGCCATTACATTTAATGATAAAGTGGTGCTGGAGTTTTTTCTTGAAAACTGAAAATAAAGTGTAACTGCACCATAAAAAATAATGATATGTACGAACTGTCATCTCAATATGATATTTTAAAAGTAATTGGCCACGGAGGGTTTTCTGCGGTATTTAAAGCCTGGCGAAAAACTCCACCGGAGATGATTGTAGCACTTAAACAATTAGATTACACCATAGAGGATTATAACGCTAAAGAGTATAAAGATTTTAAAGAG
Organism: Niabella sp.; assembly: GCA_047975735.1. Classification (GTDB taxonomy): domain Bacteria; phylum Bacteroidota; class Bacteroidia; order Chitinophagales; family Chitinophagaceae; genus Niabella. The sequence goes on along the minus strand of JBKEEB010000114.1, from coordinate 24,561 downwards.
GAGGTTGAAATTTTAAAAAAACTCAGCCACAAAAATATTGTAAACATTTACAATGAATATGTGCTAGATCAAAAGCCTTCATTAGAGATGGAATTTGTTGAAGGCGATACTTTGGAAATGATTTTAAAAAAAGAGAAGTATCTGCCTATATAAGAAGTATTGGATGTGGTAGAACAAATGGCATCGGCACTAAATTATTGCCACCATTATCATATTCCTGATGATATAGCAGGACTTACCGGCTCAGCTTTGCTAAAACGAAATGCAATTGTTCATAACGATGTAAATCCCAAGAACATTATTCGGTCAAAAAATGATGGTGGTTCCACAAGGTATGTGTTGATAGATTTTGGATTATCTTTTATTGACCCGGATGCCGTACGACACAGCAAGAAGGAAGACGGTATGGCCGAGTATAAATCTCCAGAAAAATGGGCAGGAACAAATGTTGATACCCCTTCTGATATTTATAGTTTAGGCATCGTTATTTATGAACTACTAACAGGTACTGTGCCTTTTCCTGTAAAAGATTATAGTCAGGCACAGGAAATGCTGGTGTTAGAAGAAAAGCACAAATTGGCAACAGTACCCGATATGTGTAAAAAAAGAAAAGAAGCCATTCGTGGCAATGAAATGATTACGCCTGAAACCTGCGATATTCCTGACTGGCTGCAATTATTAGTTCGTAAATGTCTTGAAAAAGAGCCGTCGCAACGGTTTAAAACAGGTAGAGAATTGCTTGATTTTTTTTATAAAGGATTGGATGGGAAAATTGATGTACCGGTAATAATATCAGAAAATACTGTTATAGATATTGATCCGCTTCAAGCTAATAAGACGCAACATGGCGCTTATTTGGAAGTGGTTCCTAATATTTTGACAGAAGCGCAACATTTTTTTTTAAAGAAAGATTACACAACCATTGGCAGAAAGAATGAGGGTTTTGCTCAATATATAGCCGATGTTTCTTTAAAAACAGCCGACAGGTATATTTCTAAAAATCATTGTCAGCTAATTAAAAAACAAGACGAAAATGGGGGTATAGCCTATTATTTAAGTGATGCGACTCCCAGTAAAAACGGCACTTATTACAATACCGATAAAAATACTACAAGATTAGAGCCGCATATTAAAATACGCTTAAAAGACGGAGATTTTTTTTGGGTGGGTAATACCAAAATAATTTTTCATAATAGTACAATCTATGGCACCTCCACATAGGTGTTTAAGCCGCAATTACCGATAATAGAAGATGAAAAAGATAAATCTTTTAAACCGATAAGCTATTGCAGCGAAAAAACTTTTTCAAAATCAGGTGCCCCCAATGCCAAGTATAAATTAATTCGGTGAGATATGCTTTAAAAATGGCAGGTTATCGAAAACTGTGAATACCATTGCAGATAAAACCCTCTGAACCTTATAGGGTACTGCAAGAAAACTGCAGGATAAATAACTTTATAACTTGTAAATTTTCACCCAAATGCGATTGGTGCTATAAGTAACAACGCAGACAGCATATAACGAAGGCTTTTTTGCAAAACAAATTCGTTTATTGGTGCAAGAAATTAATCTATCTTCTCCTTAGAAAATATTACATTTACTACCTATAAAAACCTTTCTTTCTACTTACATTATAAGTGTGTTATGCGATATTTTTTTGTACTCTTTGTGTTTTTTACTGCAAATGCAGCTGCACAAAGTATTAGATATGCAAACGGCAATAATAGCTGGAACGAAGACTCGCTGGGTAACCATCGGTTTGTAATTAATCTGAGTAATCAGGAGTATGCAAAAAATAAAAAAGTAGCAATTGTTACCATTCCCTGGCGTAGGCATGATGAACATCCGGAAGAAAAGGGTATTGTAATAACAGATGCCGCCGGAAGAAATGCAGTTAAAAATTTGAAAGTCATAAATGCTGATAACGAATCGGGTACTATATTGTTTCAGCCTGTAGCAGGAGCTGGAACTTATTACATGTATTATTTGCAATACAGGAATATCGGCAGCCCTAATTATCCCAAAGGCATTTATTTAAGACAAAATAATAATGTGGATGCTGATTGGCAAAAGCAAACTATGCTGCGCAATCTGTTTGCAAAAGCAGTTATTACCAAAGAGGAGGCGATAAATGATTTTAATAGTTTTTATCCTATGGAAATAATTGCAACAGCAGCTGAAACTGAGAATCTGTTAAAACGCAGCAACCGCGAGGAATTTATTGTTTTTCCTGAAAGTAGGATGTATCCGGTAAAAATGAAAACCTACCTGCCGCAGCGATGGATGCAGCGGGGGTTGACACAAATATTTACCGATACAGCGTCTCGTGGCGAATACCTTGCATTTCAATTGGCTGTTTATGCATTACATAATCTGAAAAATATTCAGATTCATTTCTCTGATTTAAAATCAGAGACGGGAAAAATAATTGCTGCTAAAAATATAAGCTGCCTTAATACTGATGGAACAACTTACGATGCGCATCCTTTCAAGGCAATAGTTGATGTATCAACACAAACTATAGAACCAATGTGGTGTGCAATTGATGTTCCAGAAAATACGCAACCCGGTATTTATAGTGGTAATGCAACTATTGGAGCTAATAATTGTAAGCCACAAACCATTCGTTTGAATATTATGGTGAATAATAAATTGGTAAAGAATGATGACCAGCCACAAAAACAAACCCGTTTAAAATGGTTGAACTCAACACTGGCGCAAGAAAACACAATCATAGACCCTTACATACCGCTAAAAATATCAGGAAATAGCATATCATTTTTAGGTAGAAATATCAGCATTAACGATAATGGCTTTCCGGCACAAATACAAACCTTCTTTACACCGGAAATGACGGACATGTCAGATTCGGCCAATAACCTGATTACAGAACCAATTCATTTTCATTTTACAGATGCCGCTACTAAAAAAGATATTCTATGGAAAAACGGCGGTTTCAAATTCTTACAAAAAGATATAGGTACAGTGAGTTGGGAAGCAGTTAATACTGCATCAGCATTGCAAATGCAGGTAAATGCATCCTTGGAGTTTGACGGCTTTCTTTTTTACAAAGTAAAAGTAATAGCATTGGAAGATGTAAATTTTAGCAATGTAAGTTTCCATATTCCCGTGGTGCCGCAATATGCGCAATACTTTATGGGATTGGGCTTAAAAGGAGGTGCACGCACCGATTCGCTTTTATGGAAATGGGATGTTGCAAATAAAAATCAGGATGGTGGTTGGATTGGTGCAGTAAACGGAGGTATGCAGTTTTCTTTGCGCGATGAAAATTATTCCCGCCCACTCAATACTAATTTTTATTTACAAAAACCTTTGCTATTACCTGCTTCATGGGGTAATGATAACAAAGGCGGTATTAATGTTTTTCAAAAAGGTAGTGCCGTATTGGTAAATGCTTATACCGGTGGGCGTAGTATGAAAAAAGGCGATGTGTTTTATTATAATTTTAATTTGTTAATTACCCCTTTCCATACTATTAATACCGATTTTCAATGGCAGACACGTTTTTATCACAGATATGAAAATGTTGACAGTATCAAAGCCAAAGGGGCTACTGTTGTAAATATTCATCATGGTACCGCCATCAACCCCTATATCAATTACCCGTTTATTGAATGGCAAAAAATGAAGTCTTATATTGACAGCGCACATGCATTAGGTTTAAAAGTAAAAATATATAACACTGTGCGAGAGCTGTCTAACCGGGCTTATGAAACCTTTCCGATGCGCAGTTTTGGTCACGAAATATATTCTTCCGGAAAAGGTGGCGGTTTTAGTTGGTTACAGGAGCATGTAGGTAACGATTATATTGCTGCATGGTATGTTCCAGAAGTAAAAGATGCTGCTATAGTAAACAGTGGTATGAGCCGCTGGCATAATTATTATGTAGAGGGGATGAACTGGCTGGTAAAAAATGTAGGCATTGATGGTATTTATTTGGATGATGTGGCTTTTGACCGCATTACCATGAAACGCATTAAAAGAGTTTTGACAAAAAACGGCCATCCGGGTATTATTGATCTGCATTCTGCTAACCAATATAATAAAAGCGATGGTTTTAATAACAGTGCTAATTTATACATGGAGCATTTCCCATATCTCAATCGTTTATGGTTTGGCGAATATTTTGATTATGAAAAAAATGGCCCCGATTTTTTCTTGACCGAAGTAAGCGGTATCCCTTTTGGTTTGATGGGTGAAATGTTGCAGGGTGGTGGCAATGCCTGGCGAGGTATGATCTATGGCATGACAAACCGCATTCCCTGGAGCGACAATGCCGACCCGCGCCCGATATGGAAACTCTGGGATGAATTTGGTATGCAATCCTCAGAGATGATTGGTTATTGGAGTAGCAATTGTCCTGTAAAAACAAACAACGAAAAAGTATTAGTAACCGTATATAAAAAACAAGGCAAGGCTTTACTATCCATCGCCAGTTGGGCTGATACGGATGTTGATGTTAAATTATTAATTGACTGGAAGAAATTAGGTATCGATCCTTTCAAAGCTACAATTACTGCAACGGAGGTTACTAATTTTCAACCTGCGGCAAACTTTGGTATTAATGATAATATTCCGGTGAAAAAAGGAAAGGGATGGTTGTTGGTGGTGAAGTAGGAATATTCGGGTGAAAGTAGTTGGATGAATACCCTTTGTTATTAAATTGTTTGATAAAGGTTTAAAAATAACACATCTCTCCAATTTCCTAATGATTTGATTTTTATACTTTCTTATGGCTACATTTAAAATTTTGATACCTTTAATAATGCTTTTTGGCTTTTGTTATGTTGCTGTAATAATATACCTAAATTCGATGCACAGTCAAAAATATTTCATGCTTTCGGTGCGAGTGGAGGAATAGGTACAATATATTTTTCTCTATACAGAAATCATAAATATAAGATATGCGAATCTGGAGGGATTGATGAAATCTGCTACTATGGCACTTATGATCTTTTCGGTGATACTATTTTACTCCATGGCCTTAGTAATAACAGTTACTTAAAATATAATCGTCTTTTAATATCCAGGTATGCTAAACAGGATAGCAGTTATTGGAAATGGAAAAATCCAAACCATGCTGATCAATGGGCAGTAATGAGAGAAAGTGACTTGGCGATGGGAAACAGCGGCAATATACATCAACTTGGTAATGATAATAAACCAGTTTTGGATCCGACATATCATTTTGTAATAAACTTTGATACTTTATTTTATCAGCCGAAACAGCCTATCCATTAATATGCGTCCTCGCTGAGGTAAGAAGTAAAGGCTCTTTATAATTCGATTACGATTTAAAAAACTTTTATTTTTTCCGTGTCTATTATGCATACCACCCAGTACATTAAGGTAGAATAACCACTACGAGCGAAACTTTTATTTACCTTATACCGATAACAGTTATTTTTGTTAAATTTACAATTATAGTTTGCCATAGATAGTTTGCTACTTTATACATTTGATTTAAAAAGACGTAATGAAAAGGATCCACATCACAACAATCGTTATTTTTTTTGCAACCGGTTTATTTGCCCAATCGCTTGAAATAAGCAATTACCCCATTCAGAAAATTGATTTACGAAAAGTAGAATTAACCGATAAATTTTGGCTACCAAAAATTCAACAAATACAAACCGTAACAATTCCGTTTGCCTTGAAGCAATGCGAAGAAGAAGGGCGTTTTGAAAATTTTATAACAGCCGGCAAAGTCATGCATGGAGGAACAGGAACAGTGCGTGGTAAAATGCCTTTTGATGATAGCGACCCTTATAAAATTATTGAAGGAGCTTCTTTAACGCTTGTTTCTGCCCCTGATGAGGAACTGGATAAGCTGTTAGATAAATATATTGCTATCATTGCAAGCGGCCAGGAACCTGACGGCTATTTAACTACTTGGAGAACCATTAGCCCGGCCAAGCCGCCGGCCAGTTGGGTAGGTGTATGTAAGCAGCGTTGGGATAATTTGGCCATGAGTCATGAGCTATACAATAGCGGGCATTTATTTGAAGCCGCTGCCACCCATTTTTATGCTACAGGGAAAAGGAATTTTTTAAATATTGCTTTAAAGAATGCCGATTTACTGGTAACCGTTTTTGGCAATAAAGATAATTATGATGTACCCGGTCATGAAATTATTGAAACCGGATTAATTAAGCTGTATTTGATTACAGGTAAAAAACAATATTTTGATCTGGCTAAAAAGTTTGTTGACCTCCGCGGAACTTCTGAGCATAGAAAACCACGCGGCGCCTACTGGCAGGATCATATTCCGGTGTTAGAGCAGGCTGAAGCTGTGGGACATGCAGTACGTGCTGTTTATTTTTATGCCGGTATTACTGACGTATTTGCTATTACGGGCGACAATCGGTATAAAAATACCGTTACCAATCTTTGGGATAATATGGTAAACCAAAAAATGTATATTACCGGAGGTATTGGTGCAAAGCATGAAGGTGAAGCCTTTGGGAAGAATTATGAGTTGCCTAATTTGTCAGCATATAATGAAACCTGTGCGGCTATTGGCGGTGTGATGTGGGCTGACAGAATGTTTAGAATATTTGGCGGTGCAAATTATTATAATGTATTGGAACGTATGCTCTACAATGCAGTATTACCGGGTATTTCGTTAGATGGGAAAGCTTTTTTTTATCCTAACCCACTGGAGTCTGATGGTGCGTATAAATTTAATCAAGGGCATTTAACCCGTGCCGGTTGGTTCGATTGCCCTTGCTGCCCTACTAATCTCATCCGCTTTTTACCATCTATTCCTGCTTTGATTTATGATACTGATGATAGCGGTATTTACGTCAATCTTTTTGTAGCAAATAAGGCAAATATTTCTTATAAAAAAAATAATGTACACATTACGCAACTTACTAATTATCCTATAGGGGCTCAGGTAAAAATAAATATTGATCCGCAACAACCAACAGATTTTACCTTAAGGATTCGTGTTCCTGATTGGGCTACCCAGCAGGCAACATCAGCTTTATACAGGTTTGCCAATGACCTTAAGAAGCCGGTAAAGATTTTAGTAAATGGTAAAAGGAGTAGCAATAAAATTAACAATGGTTATATTGAGATTGATCGTAATTGGCAAAAAGGAGATCAGGTAACAATTAGTTTTCCTTTGGAAGTACGTAGAATCACTGCCAATTCGCTTGTGAAAGAAGATGAGGGCAAAACTGCCATCCAATACGGTGCTTTGGTTTATTGTGTAGAAGGTATTGATAATAAAAATGTTTTTGACACTGACTTTGATGCTACTAATTTTAAAGTTGAATACAATGCAACAAAATTGGGCGGCATTAACGAAGTTTATGCTACTGATAAAGAGGGGAAGCGTTGGAATTTTATTCCATACTATACCTGGTCTAACCGGGGAACAGGAAAAATGAAAGTTTGGCTGAAGAATGACGAGTGAAATTGTATATAATAGTTACGGCACAATCGTCGTAAATAAATACGTAGCAAATAATACTAACAGTACAATGCCATAAAGGATATTGGTTTTACCGGTAATGAGCGATAACATCACGGTAAAAATTGATAAGATTAACAATACGGTTGATTTGGTATCGATACCCAAAAACACAGTAGAATTATCATACAAAGAAAAAATAGCAACTGCGGGTATTGTAAGTCCGGTACTGGCGAGTGCAGAACCCAACCCCAAATTAATGCTGGTTTGCAAACGATCTTTACGAGCGTTTCTGATGGCGGCAATTCCTTCGGGTAATAAAATAACCATTGCTATTATTATACCTACTAAGGAGTCCGGAGCTCCAATGCTTTGTACACCCGCTTCGATAGAGGGGGATAACACTTTTGCCAGTAAAACCACCGCTCCCAAACATGCCACTAAAAGTATCAAACTAAAAATAGTTGTTTTTCCCGATGGCGGGTCGGCATGGCCATCACCATCCTCATCTAATGTAGTTCCGTTTTTATCTACCGGTAAAAAATAATCTCTGTGCCGTACTGATTGCACCATAATAAAAGCGGCATATAAAACAATACATATAACGGTTACAAATATCAACTGACTGCTTTTGTAAACCGGTCCCGGAGTAGAAATAGTGTAGTTGGGTAAAACTAACGTAAGTACTAAAATTGCGGTAAGTGCTACTAATGCCGAGGTTGCAGAATGTTTTACAATAAACTGCTCCCGGTGCTTGGCACCGCCAATTAAAATACAAAGCCCTATAATTCCGGTAAGAATAATCATATTGGCTGCAAAAATGGTATCGCGGGCAAGGGTTTGGGTTTGTGCTCCCCCGGCCGACATTAGTGTAATAATCAACGCCAGCTCAATAATGGTTACGCAAAGTGCCAGTATTAAAGTGCCAAATGGTTCGCCTACTTTATGCGCCACTACTTCGGCATGATGCACGGCGGCCAAAACAGTTAAAATTAAAATGGCTGCCAGTACCGCAAGAAATAAACCGCTGTTGCCAATGTTCTTTGAAAAATAAGCTATCCAGGCAATAATGGGGGCAATAATTGTCCATACCGGAAGTGGTAAATTAAAACGCATAAAATAATTCTAAAAATTGTTGTTTGTTAAGAGCTTTATCGTATTTGGCCATTCCCTTCAATAATCCATTTTTCTGTTACTAACTTTTCTAATGCAAAGGGGCCGCGGGCATGCAGTTTTTGGGTAGAGATACCAATTTCGGCACCCAACCCAAATTCTTCACCATCTGTAAAGCGGGTTGATGCATTGGTATATACCGCAGCAGCATCCACTTCACGTACAAAACGCTCACAGGCCTTTTTATTGGTGGCTACAATAGCTTCGGAATGTTTGGTAGAATTGGCGGCTATATGATCTAAAGCCTCATCTATACCACTTACAGTTTTAATGGCACATTTTAAGGAAAGAAACTCTCTGCCGAAATCAGTTTTTTTAGCCTTTTTTAAATACGGATATCCTTTTAATATTTTTTGCGATGCTGCATCAGCAAATATTTCTACGCCATGTTTTTCAAATTCTATAGATAGCTTGGGTAAAAATTTTGGGGCAATAGCAGCATCTACAATTATAGCATCAGCCGCATTACAAACCGAAGGCCTGCTTACTTTTGCATTAACCGAAATATTTACAGCCTCGTCTATTTTGGCTGTTTTTTCAACATATATATGGCAAACACCGGCTCCTGTTTCAATAACAGGTACCAAACTGTTTTGCCGTACAAAATTTATAAGTCCTTCCGATCCCCGGGGAATAATAACATCCAAATATTTTGTGGCGGTAAACAACTCCTGCACAATTTCTCTTTGTGGTGGTAATAAGGTTACTGTTGCCGTATCTAATCCAAATTGTTTTAATACCTTGTGAATGATTTTTACTGAAACTATATTGGTATGCTGTGCATCGCTACTACCTTTTAATACACAGCAATTGCGGCTGCGTAAACAAAGGGTTGCAATATCATACGTAACATTAGGCCTGCTTTCATATATAGCTCCCACAACACCCAATGGTACAGAAACTTTTTTTAATTTGAGTCCATTAGGTAATACCCGTTTTGTAAGTACCGCACCACAAGGGTCGGGTAGGGCAGCTACTTTTTTAATACTCCCGGCAATGGCTTTTAACCGTTGCGGATTGAGTATGAGCCTATCGTTTTTAGGATTGTCGGGGTCTTGTAAGGACAGGTCTTTTTGATTGGCTTTTAAAATAGCCTTTTCATTTTCTTTAATTGCCTGAGCAATAGAATGCAACAGTTTCTTCAACTCTCTTTCGGGTAATTGTTGAAGGGCTGTTTTTGCTTTCACAACCTTTTTTAAAGTAGCTTCAATAGCCATAATAGCGTTCTTTTTTATGAAACTTTGTGCAAAAAAATAGCGGAACTGATATCATCAGCTCCGGCAACTAATATAAGAAATAAATTTATAACAATACAATGTCATTGGCGTGTGCTGCTATTATGTTTTTTTCTTTCAATTTTCTTTTAAGGTCTGTAGCAGACAGTTTTGTTTTGGCTACGCCGATGATATTATTGTCTTCATCCATTATTTGTACAACCTCACCGGTAGAAAATACACCGTCAACCCGGCGAATACCCACTGTTAAAAGGCTTTTACGGTTGATTACGGCTTTGCCGGCACCTTTATCTATATAAATATTACCAAGCGTTATAGAACCGCTTGCTAACCATTTTTGTCTGTTTTTTAATGTAGATCGCTGAGGAGTAAAGTGAGTGCCGTTTTTTTGATCGATAGCATCAGAAAAAGGTTTTTTACTTTGCAACCCGCACATAATTACTTTAATACCCAAACTGGTTGCCAGCCTGGTAAAAGTAAGTTTGGATAGCATGCCTCCCAAACCCACATCAGATTTTTCCGAGTTGACGAAACCCATCGTTTCGCTGTTAATATGATTAACCTCTTTCAAAATTTTTCCACCAGCATCTAACAATCCGCCTACCGATGTGCAGAGCAGCAATGCTTGCGCATCAAATCCAATAGCGAGCAATGTTGCCAGTTCATCATTATCAGAAAATTTCAATTCCAGATTACTAATTACATCGTTCTCATTCACAACCGGAATAATATTATTTTTCCAAAAAGTAGAAAAGGTTTCTTTAAGTTGTAAAAACTGTTTGCGGTTACTAAAGTGTCCACGCTCGCATAGTGCTTGTGCTACCGTTAGTCCGTGTTTTTGAAAATAACTACGGTATAGCTGTATTAAAATAGGATTGCCGATTGCCGCAGCAACTTTACGTTCCTGTAAGGTTCCTTTATAATTTGTAAGATATTTTTTACCGCTACTTACGGCACCGCTGCTTACCAAAACAATTTTGTATTGCTTAGAAAGAAAACTAATATCTGCCGCTATCTTTTTTATAACGGCTTTATTAATATTACCACTGTTATTGGTAATAACTGCCGAGCCCAGTTTAATAATCAGAACATGTTTTGACATGGCATTTTAATTAGCTGCAAATGTACAGGCATCGCTTAAAAGAGAAAAGCCTTATTTTAATTAATTATTGCTTTTCTGATTTTTATAAGTTGCTTCAATAAATCTTCCAGCAGGTTTAATTTTAGCATATTAGCACCATCACTTTTTGCAATGGATGGATTGGGATGGGTTTCTATAAACAAACCATCTGCACCAGTTGCAATAGCAGCTTTGGCAATGGTGCCAATTAGTTCTGGGTTTCCACCCGTAACACCTGTGCTTTGATTGGGTTGCTGTAAACTATGTGTGCAATCCATTATTACTGGCACTTCATGCGCTTTCATCCAGGGTATATTGCGGTAGTCAACTACCAAATCGGTATAACCAAAGCTATTGCCTCTGTCCGTAAGCATTACCTTGTCATTTCCTGCGTTACGGATCTTTTCTACTGCGAATTTCATGGAAGGCCCACTTAAAAACTGTCCTTTTTTTACATTGATAATCTTTCCTGTTTTAGCCGCTGCTTCCAATAAATCTGTCTGTCTGCAAAGAAAGGCCGGTATTTGCAAAACATCTACGTATTCAGCAGCAATTACAGCTTCTTCGTGGGTATGAATATCAGTAACTATAGGAATATTAAACTTTTCTTTTACTTGTTGTAATAGTTTTAGTGCTTTTTCATCACCAATACCTGTAAAAGAGGCGGCACTGGTGCGGTTGGCTTTGCGGTAGGAGGATTTAAAAATATAAGGAATGCCGAGATTTTTGCAAATAGCAGATAACGTTTCTGCTGTTTGCATCACAATTTCTTCGTTTTCTACCACACAGGGGCCTGCCAGTAAAAAAAAATTTTGTTTGTCGTAAGATTGATTACTAAATAAATCGGTTAAAAATTGCTCCATTAGGCAAAGATAACAGCCTCATGTTATTATTTGAAATCTCAAATGGCTTTTGTAGCTATCGAATCAATTGAGGATGAGTACAGAAACACATGTAACGATCGTATTTTCAAAAAATCAGGAAAGAAACGCTATAGTAATAAATAGTTTGTAAGTACTCATTCAACTATTATTTGCCCATTTGAGTCATACTTGAAAGTCCAGGTAGTTGAAGTTAATCCACGTAGTTCGTCATTGTAATATGTAGCTACATCATATTGTCTAAAGTTATTTTTCGAAATTGAGCGATAGAAATAATCATCTAAAAATTGCAATCTTTTAAAGGGATTTTGAGCGTTATCATAATTTCCAAATACGCGAACTGTTTTTTCTCCAGTATTGACACCATTCTGTTGTTTAAAATGCTCTGTTTTAATCAGATTCCCATTTTGGTCATAATAAAACTTTTCTAAATATGTTAATGTGAAGCCATAGACATCATAAGGCTGATATGGGAAGTCAGTTTTGATTTCAGATAATTTATTGTCAACATAGTGATAGGTCAACCTCATCAGAAAATTATTATAATTGATATTTGGAATTTCTTTGGTTGTAATTCGATTTGAGGAATTTAAGATATAGTGTACAGTGTTTTTAGGAACAGTAAAATCTGCAGAATAAGAGAAGTCTTCAACTGTTACTTTGTTATTATTGTAAATAAGTGATGTATATACATCGTTAGTATAGAATCCACTATAACCAGATGCTTCTGGTAGTGGTACATATCCTCCCTTTTTCTTAACTAAACGTTTTTTACTGTCGTAATCAAAATAATAAAAAAAATCATTTTCCTCAGACTGATCAAAGTTATATGAGTTTACTTTAATTTTTGTTATTAGGGGTAAATTAGAGTCTATATCAAAAAAATCGTCATCGTTTCTCGAACAAGAAATAGTAAAAAATCCCAAAAATAAAAATTTAGTAATGTTTCTCATATCTTGGATTTTGCAATCATAAAATGTATGTTGTGGAAGTGAGGTTAAAAATGGTGAATAAAAATTTGTATTTCATAAATTATGTTACAAAAAAATACAAACACTCTTCATTATGAGGAATTAAAGATATTTCAACTCCGATATCCAAACCCACTGTTTCATTAATTACAGGCAAGCAAATTTCGATTATTTGGATACTTATTTATCTTTTTTTCACCAGCACATAAGTTTCTCTGGCAATTTCTAATTCCTCATTAGTGGGTATCACCAATATTTTTACTTTACTATTGGCTGATTGTATTTCAACCGGCTTTTGCGGATGGTTCTTGGATTGATTAGCTTCTTCATTAATTTGAATGCCTAATGCCTCTAATTCTTTACAGGCATAGGTTCTGGTTAAAGGGTCGTTTTCTCCTAATCCTGCTGTAAATATTATGGCATCAATACCATTTAATATGGCGGTATAAGCACCAATGTATTTCCTAATTCGGTATCCATACATTTCATAGCAAAGTATGGCATTTTTGTCGCCTTGTTCGTATTTGGCTCTTACATCACGAGCATCGCTGCTACCGGCAATACCCAGCATTCCACTCTCTTTATTCAGCATGGTTTTAATTTCCTTTAGGGGTATTCCCATTTCTTCTTCCATGTGAAATATAATCGAAGGGTCAATATCACCGCTTCTGGTACCCATAATTAAACCACACAGAGGGCCAAATCCTAATGTGGTGTCCACACTATGGCCTTTTCCATCAATGGCCGTCATACTACTGCCATTGCCCAAATGAATGGTAATGGCTTTAAGGTTCTCCTTGTTCAAATACTTCCTTGCTTCATTATATACATATTTATGGCTGGTACCATGAAAGCCGTAAACTCTTATCCCGTTTTCCGTATAGTATTTTTCCGGAATGGCGTAGCGGAAGGCTTTTTCCGGAATGGTATGATGAAAGGATGTATCAAAAACAGCCACCTGTACAGCAGCGGGAAAATTTCTTTCAGCAGCTTCTACTCCCACAAGATTTGGTGGGTTATGTAACGGAGCTAAGGGTATCAATGCTTTAATTGTATTTTTTACTTCCTGCGTAATTACCTGCGTAGTTACAAATTTTTCACCACCGTGTACTATGCGGTGGCCTACGGCACTAATTTCATCTAAAGAGGAAATAACGCCCAAATCCTTATCTGCTAAAAGTGATGATATGATTTCGAATGCAGCCGTATGATTTGGTAAAGGTTTTTCCACTATTGTTTCGCTCTCGGTATTGTTTTTTTTGTATTGATGTTTGATGCGGCTACCGCTAATACCAATTCTTTCTGCTAATCCTTTTGCTAATACTTGATTATTATTAATATCAAATAGTTGATATTTTAAAGAAGAGCTACCTGCATTGATCACTAAAATATACATATATCGTTTTTTCAATTCAAATTAATCACTTGTACAATAATACTTTATATTGATGCTAACCCTGTGTTGATTGTATAGCCGTTATTACAACTGTGTTATAAATATCCTCAATAGTTGCTCCGCGGCTTAAATCGTTGATAGGTTTGTTAAGACCTTGCAGCATAGGCCCTACGGCTAAGGCTCCTGTTTCTCTTTGTACGGCCTTATAGGTGTTATTACCCGTATTGAGGTCGGGAAAAATTAAAACATTTGCCTGACCTGCAACCTGAGATTCCGGTAGTTTTTGTTTTCCTACAATGGGGTCCACGGCTGCATCATACTGTATGGGGCCTTCTACTAAAATATCGGGTCTTGTATTTTTTACAATTTCGGTGGCGGCTCTTACTTTTTCTACATCTTGTCCGCTACCGGATGTGCCGGAAGAGTAGGAGAGCATGGCTACTTTTGGAGTTTCAATACCAAATGTTTTGGCAGAATCTGCCGATGAAATGGCTATTTCTGCTAATTGCTCTGATGTTGGATTGGGTACGATGGCACAATCGCCGTAAACCAATACTCTATCATCTAACAACATAAAAAATACCGAGGATACTGTTTTAAAGCCCTTTTTGGTTTTGATAAACTGTAAGGCAGGTTTTATGGTATGTGCTGTAGTGTGCTTAGCACCGGACACCATGCCATGCGCTAAACCTTTATACACCATCATGGTACCGAAATAAGAAGGATCGAGCATCATATCTTTAGCAGTAGCCAGTTCCAATCCCTTAGCTTTTCTTAGCTCATACAAAGTGGTATAAAAGTCTTCGTAATACGAACTATTATGGGGGTCAATAATTTGTATTCTTTCTTCATCCCAGAACAGGCCTAATTGAGCCACTTTGGCATTAATATTCTCATTGTTTCCTAAAATGGTTAACGAGCCTATTTTATCTTTTGCTAAAAGAGAAGCTGCTGTAAGAATACGGTCATCATCGCCTTCGGGCAATACAATATGGCGTTGTGCTTTTTTGGCATTGACCAAAATATTGTACTGGAACATTCTGGGGGTAATGCTTTCGTTTTGTACGGAGTTGATAATTTTTGCTAATTCTTCAGTATCAACCGACGATTCAAAAAGATCGATGCTGAGCTTTATTTTATAATTATTGCCTGCATATATTTTGGGTTTGATGTTAGCAATTTTTGTAGCTGTTTCAAAAGTACCGGTGTTTACAGCCATGATAGGGATTGTTTTTTGAGGCCCGTCAATAAGTTTGATAACGGAACGCTCCGGTAAAAAGCCGCCGGTAAGTACTACGCCTGCTACATTAGGATAGTTTTGGCTTTGATTGGCCAACATAGTTCCTACAATCAAATCGGCTCTGTCTCCGGGAATAACACAAACGCAATCATCTAATATTCTTGGTAAATAATGCCCAAGTTGCATACCACCTATAATTGAATGTCGGGCAATCGCTCCGGTTTTATCATCACCAAAAAGCATGTGTGCATTTAACGAATCTGCAATTTCCCGAATAGTGGGTTTCCCCAATTCTTCGTTATTGGGAATTACCGAAACAAAAATATTGTTGCGTAACCGTTTAGTAGTTCTAATTCTTACATCCTCAACGTTTTTGGTACAGCGCGAAATCATAACCCCAATTACATTTACATCTTTTTTCATAAAGGAAATAACTTCTACCACCGTATGATTTACTAATTCTGAAACAGTGTCAAAAGTGTCTTTTACTACCAATAAAACCGGGATGTTAAGGCTTCGCGCTATAGAGCCGTTAAAGTCAACCTCAAAAATAGAGCCTTCCTCATTAAAATCGCTTCCTTCTACCAAAACAAAATCGAATTTTTCTTCCAAGGCCTTGTATTTTTGAATAATAGCGTCGTAAACATCATTAATTTTACCTTCGTTTTGCAAATCCGTTAATTCGTTTCTGGAAAAAGCGTACGCATCATCATAAGCCATGTTTACCTTAAAATGCGACAAAATTGTGTCAATATGATTATCTTTTTCGTTTTTGTTTTCAATTAAGGGTTTAAAAAAAGCCACATTGGGCGTGATGCGCTTCAACATTTGCATCAATCCTAAACTCACTATCGACTTTCCACTTTGAGAAGAAGGTGTGATAACATATACGGATTTGTTCATTGTTATATTATTTTATCAGGCTTTGGAAATATTAAACACTCCGTTATATCTCCATTTGCCGTAATGTATGCATTTGATGTGCAAATTTACTTAATCTATACCTTGTTTGCCATTTACTTGTATATGTTTAAAATCATTTTTTTGTAACTTATTTTATAAAATCCGAAGTAAATTACAAAGGCAAACGTTTGCATGGGAAAAATAACTTTTGCTGTTACTTTATAAACTATTTTTGAAAAAAAATGCTGCTATGGTAAAGGATAAAATACTTGTTATTGGTGCTTCTGGCCAAATAGGTGTAGAATTAACACTGGCTTTAAGAAAAATTTACGGAAATAATAATGTAATTGCATCTGACTTGCGTGAAGAAAATGAATTACTTAAAGATACAGGCCCTTATGTAAGCTTAGATGTGATGAATAGGGAAATGCTGCATGTACAGGTTATAAGGCAAAATATTACCCAAATATATTTATTGGCGGCTATTCTATCTGCCACCGGTGAAAAAAATCCCGGATTGGCCTGGCATTTGAATATGCAGGGCTTACTAAATGTGTTAGATATTGCGCGCGAAGAAAAATTGAAAAAAGTATATTGGCCTTCTTCTATAGCTGTTTTTGGCCCTACATCTCCCAAGCAAAATTGTCCGCAAAAAACCATTATTGAACCTACAACGGTTTACGGCATCAGCAAGTTTGCCGGTGAGTTTTGGTGTAACTATTATCATTTAAAATATGGGGTAGATGTTCGTAGTTTGCGCTATCCGGGCTTAATATCCTATAAATCGGAACCGGGAGGAGGAACTACCGATTATGCCGTAGAAATATTTTATGATGCATTAGAAGAAAAAAAATATACCAGCTTCTTAAAAAAAGACACTTATTTACCAATGATGTATATGCCTGATGCCATTAGAGGAACATTAGAGTTGATGGAGGCTCCACAGGAAAAAATATCGGTAAGAACCTCATACAACATTGCGGCATTGAGCTTTTCCCCCGAAGAAATTGGTAACGAAATTAAAAAGCATATTCCCGAATTTGAAATAACCTATGAGCCAGATTACCGGCAATCAATTGCTGACAGCTGGCCACAAAGTATTGATGACACGGTAGCCCGGGAAGACTGGGGTTGGAAGCATGAATACGGACTGGAAGCAACCACCGGCGATATGCTGACCAACCTTAGAGGTCTTTTAAAATTATAGACAACTCCTATAACTCTCTAATCCATACATTTCTATAACTAACAGGATTGCCATGATCCTGAAGTATCAGCGAAGCTTTTTCGTCCTGTACTTCGTTGGTGGCAATGCCAATATATTTGGTAGCACCCCAAATGGTAGCATTATTTTGAACAAGTACTCCATTTTGTAAAACCGTAATCCTTGCCTGGGTTTTTATGGTACTATCTTTATTATACCGCGGTGCCGTAAAAATAACATCATAGGTTTGCCATTCTCCGGGTTTGCGACAAACATTGACTAACGGTGGCAATTGCTTATAAATACTACCAGCCTGCCCATTACTATATGTACGGTTTTCGTAATTGTCTAAAACCTGCAATTCATACAAGCCCATAAAAAAAATACCACTGTTACCGCGCCCCTGCCCGGTTCCTTTAACTTCAGCAGGAGTACGCCACTCTATATGCAGTTGACAATCCCCAAATTTTTGTTTGGTTTGAATGTTGCCTGTACCTCCGGCTACTGTAAAAATGTTATGTTCAACTTTCCATTTGGCTGCTTTTTTATCGTTAACAGATATCCAATTGTCTAAATTAACGGAATCAAACAGCACAATTGCGTCAGCAGGTGCAGCATTACTCGTTTTGCCGGGCTCAACTACTTTTATTTCGGGTCGCCATTGCTCTGTAAGTTCGGGGTTGCCTTGTGCTAAACAATGTGCCCCATAAAATACAATGCATAGTAAAATATATTTTTTCATTTAAATTGTTTTTATAGAAAAAGATTTTTAATTAAAGAATTTACAAGATAGAAAATTTTTTAAATTCATTTGTTGGTATTTTATGGATGTTAACAGATTGTACTATTGCTTTAGGTGAGCCTCGTTTACACCATGCGGTAAGCTGAGTTAATTGAGTATCCGTTCCCGTAGCAATAATCAGTACACTACCATCATTCAAATTTTGTACGGTTCCGCTAATGCCTAACTCTTGCGCCTTGTTTTGGGTATAACGACGAAACCAAACACCCTGTACCTTTCCGGTAACAACTATTTTTACAGTTTCATTCATCCTAAAAAGGTTAACAGACTTACAATTTCTTCTAAATATTTTTTATCTGTTACATCAAAACTGTTCACTACTTCACTATCAACATCCAATACGCCTACAACTTCATTATTTGAAACTATTGGAACTACAATTTCCGATTTTGACAAGCTACTACATGCAATATGTCCTGAAAACTGTTGTACATCGGAAACAATTAAAGTAGCTGCATCCTGCCAGCTTTTGCCACAAACGCCACGCCCTTTTAAAATTCTTGTACAGGCCACCGGCCCCTGAAAAGGGCCTAAAACCAATTCATTGTTTTTTACTACATAAAAACCTACCCAAAGCCAGTTGAATTGCTCTTTGAGCGCAGCAGCAATATTAGCCAGATTAGCAATGAGGTCAGTTTCCCCTGTTATTAATGCTTTTATTTGAGGTATTAAGGATTTGTATTGTTCTTCTTTTGTACCAGTAGTAATATGTAAATCTTCGGCCATATATATTTGTGTATGATGTTTGATTTGAAATTTATGATTTGTAAATTAATAAGATTTAAGAATATTTAATTATGTAACTATTCATTGTCAACTGTCAATTATTCATGGTTAACTCTTTCTCAATTTTTCATTAAACTGTTTAGAAGCCCCTTTAGCAATAGAAAGTGTTTGCCAGCTTTTCCCTTTTATATGCTTACCTATATAAATAATTTGTCCTACATGGGATGCATAGTGTGTGAGCTGCCTGTGAATAGCTTCTATAACGGTTAACGGTTTGGTACGGATATATATTACTTTGTCAAAGTCGGTAATGGTTAATGGTTCCAATGCATTGAAAACAGCTTGCCAGCCTTCTTCCCAAAGTTGTAATAGTTGCGCTCTGGTATGCCTGTTGGATTCAAACTCTTCATCTCTTTTACGCCAATGTTTTTCACCATCTTCTGTTAAAAAATTAATCCAGCGGCTAAGCATATTGCCATGCAGGTGTGTAATAATAACAGCTATGCTATTATTAACCGCATCGGGTGTGTAATAAAAATCTTCATCTTGTAATTGAACAAAGGTTTTTTCAGCCAAATCTTTATAGTCTTTAAACTGCTGTAAGGCACTTTTTATAAATAAGGTACTGTTCATAATACAGGAATTGTAATTGTTCTAAAGTACAATAAATTTTAAAAGGAGTTCGCAGTTTTTTAAAAAAGGAATAGCTTGGGCAAAAAAAAATCTACCTTATAAAAAGGTAGATTTTGAAATAAGTTGGAAATAATTTTTATTTCTTTTTAGCCGATTTAGGAGCTATCATGGCAAGCATTCTGCGCCCCTCAAGTTTTGGCATATTTTCTAAAGTCCCAAATTCTGCTAATCTTTCGGCAAATTTTAATAAGAGCAATTGCCCTCTGTCCTGAAACTGTATAGCACGGCCTTTAAATTGCACATACGCTTTTACTTTGTTGCCATCCTTCAAAAAACCTTCGGCATGTTTGGCTTTAAAATCAAAGTCATGATCATCGGTATTGGGTGTAAACCTGATTTCTTTAATTTCGGTAGCCTTGCTTTTGGCTTTTATTTCCTTTTCCTTCTTCTTTTTATCGTAGAGAAATTTGTTATAGTCAATTATTTTACAAACAGGGGGGTCTGCTGTCGGAGAAATTTCCACCAGATCGAGTTCTTGTTCTTTGGCAATTTTTACCGCCTCTTGAATGGAATAAATGCCGGGTTCTACATTATCGCCTACCAATCTTACTTGTT
Organism: Niabella sp.; assembly: GCA_047975735.1. Classification (GTDB taxonomy): domain Bacteria; phylum Bacteroidota; class Bacteroidia; order Chitinophagales; family Chitinophagaceae; genus Niabella. The sequence continues at coordinate 4,221 of JBKEEB010000114.1, read as the reverse complement.
GTGCTCTAATGTGTTGATTTATACGGTGTTCTGCTTCTTTTTGAGGAAAACGGCCTTTAAAGTAAGGTTTTCTGCCGCCCGGTTTAAAAGATCCGCCCGAACCGGGAGGTCTGTTAAAAGTTGGTTTTTTTGGTACTGCCATCTAATAGTAAGTTCGTTTCACTTTGCACCCGCCACAAAGTATGATTTTTTTATTTTTTTACCCTGCGGGAGGGAAATGTTAAAAAATTATTTGCACAAATATTAGAAATAAATACCACTATTGCAATTTTATTTTTTAGGACATTCTATTAGCAGTAGCACGGCTTTGTTTATAATTAGACTGTATCCTGTTTCATTTTTGGCAAAAACGCTTACAAAATATTGATTGTACTGCTCTTATATTCAAAAATTAATAGTGTTTTAATAACTGGCTAAAGCCGGTATATTAACTATCAATGGGGAGTTTTTACTATCTTAGATTTATGTATATTAAAAGATTTTTGCTCTTTTTATTGCTTTTTGTTAACCAAAGTGAAGCACAGGTAATTACTACCGAGAAACCAACATTATCCCAAGCTGTATCCCTAAAAGATAATATACCGGTATCGGAAATTAATATTCCCGTAGAAATAAACTTACAACCCTTTTTTAATATGGCGGAAAAGCAGGTAGATACACTGTTTACCTCGCCGGGTTACCCTACACAATGGGTACAGGAGGGGTGCGATACAAGGTATAAATATGCCTTTAGACGCAGCCCCCTACAATTTAATTTTACCAACAATAAACTAACCATAGCATTTGTAGGCTATTATAAAATAATCGGCTCTACAAGAGGCTGTTTAAACGGTACAATACTTACCCCTTGGTCTCCGGAGTGTAAATGTGGTTTTGAGGAAGGAGAGCGGCGGGTTAATGTATCTTTTACCATTACCCCTGTGGTATATAAAAATTTTGTTATTAAAATGCTGGTACAACGTAACGAACCGGTTCCTATTGACAAATGTACCGTATGTTTTTGGGGGCAGGATATAACACCTACCATAATGGCTTCTTTGAAGAAAGAATTAGATGTAACTAAGGCAGATATGGAAAAGAATTACGGGACGATTGATTTAAAACCTTATGTACAAAATGTTTGGAAAATGTTGAACTCCCCGTATCCGATAACTGAAATGGGGTGGTTACGTATCTATCCGGAAAAATTATGGTTAAGCCGGTTATACGGAATGGGAAACCGGTTACAGCTTACCATAGGCATGGCAGCCAAACCTGTTATTAGATTTGAAAATGACATACAACCTGCCGCTACTATGCCTGATTTGAGTAACGCCCGCAGTGCCAACGGGTTTAACATTAATGTAGATGTTATGTTGAATTACGATTCGTTAAGTGCTATTTTAACAAAAAATATCAAAGGAAAGGAATTTGTATTTTCAAAAGGAATGATACGTAAAAAGTTTGTTTTTAATTCCTGCCAGTTAATGGGAACTTCTACGGCCAACCGTCTGATTGTAGTCGTCAATTTTTCTGGAACAGATAAGGGAACTTTTTATCTTACCGCAAGACCGGCATACGATACAACCACTAAAACTTTGGCAATGGAAGATGTTGCGTTCGATGTAAAAACAAAGGATGCATTGTTGAAAACCGCTAAGTGGCTTTTTTCAAAAAGAATAACTTCCGAAATAGAGAAAATGGCTCGTTACGACCTGTCAACCTTAATGAATGATGTTGTTATTCAAATTAATCAGCAATTAAATAGAGAACTGATAAAGGGAGTACGCAGTAGCGGCAGCCTAAATAATATTAGTATTGATGTTATTTATCCTCGGGAAGAGCTACTTGTGTTAAGGGCCAATGCAAAAGGAACACTATCGGTAAATATAAGCGGTGTAGATTTTGGACTATAAATTTTCATCTTCATCATTGTTCAAATATCCCGGCTCACTACTTTTTTTAAAAGTAAAATGCCGTTGAGCCAAATAACTAAAAAGGATTACCGTAATTGTAATAGCAATTTGTGCAAAAACAGGATAAACATGCCATACTTCTACCGTAATTTTTAACAAAATATAATTAAGAATCAGGTTAAACACCGAAACCATTAAATACCGAAACATTTGTACATGCCCCTTTATACGGCTATCATCAAAAACAACGTATTTCATTAAAAAAAAACCAACAACAAACGATACCCAAAAAGATACAAACAGTGCAGCTACATGAGGCTCAAAGGTATAAAAAGGCAGATGCAGATATTGGCCTTTTAAAATAAATTTGTAGGTAATGTAATAGGAGAGCAGTCCTAAAAATGTATTGCCGGCTCCGGAAACTGCGTATCTGAAAGTTTGTTTCGGTATCAGTTTCTGAAAAGGTGGATAAAAAAAATCAATAATAGGAAGAATAAAATCCCTAACGCTATAAAAATGCTGCCTCATCAGGCCGCTAAGGTATCTTAATTTTGAATAAAAATATACTATATATTTTTTTAGGAAATGGTATTTAACAGTTTCCTTATTATGTTTGTATAACAAAATAATAACCATGATTCAATCTCTCGCTGTTTTTTGTGGGTCAAAAGAAGGGAATAACGTTGTTTTCTCCGAACAAGCTAACCAATTGGGAAAACTGTTAGCCACACACGGTATTCGATTAATATACGGGGGTGGAAATGCCGGTATGATGGGAGTTGTGGCAAATGCCTGCTTAGAAAACGGGGGTACTGTAATTGGGGTGATACCGGAAATGTTAGAAAAAATTGAACGCTCGCACAAAGATATTACTGAATTATTAGTGGTAGAAGATATGCATACCCGTAAAAAAAAGATGTATGAACTTAGTGATGCCGCCATAATTTTACCCGGCGGTTACGGCACTTTAGACGAACTGTTTGAAATGATTACCTGGAACAACCTTTACATACACAGTAAACAAATTTTTATATTAAACAGCGATGGGTATTACGATTATTTATTACAACATGTTCAAAAAATGCACGAAGAGGGTTTTTTGTATGAATCGCCAGAAACGTTTATTACCGTTCTCAACAAGCCGGAACAATTAGAGGCACATATAGGGTCGCAACAATCTCCCGGTTTAAAAACATATTCCTGATTTAAAAAAACTTTTTGCATTTTTGCAGTAAAGTATTATCCGTTTGATGAAAATTTACACATCGCTTACAGAAAAAAAACAGAAAGGGCAAAAGTCTTTTGCCGTGCTGATTGACCCTGATGGAGTGGATGCTAACTCGTTAGATAATATTTTGAATATTAGCCAAAATGCCGGTGTTGATTATTTTTTTGTAGGAGGAAGTCTTGTATTGTCTAATCATTTGGATGAAGTGATTCAGCAAATAAAATCCAATAGTAATATTCCCGTAATATTGTTTCCCGGCAGCCCCTCACAGGTAAGCAAATATGCCGATGCTTTATTATATCTATCCCTTATTTCCGGGCGTAATCCGGAGCTTTTAATTGGTCAGCACGTAGTATCTGCCCCTTTTGTAAAAGGTAGCGGCTTAGAAATTATATCCACCGGGTATATTGTGGTAGATGGTGGCGCACCCACAACCGTATCTTACATCAGCAATGCAACACCAATACCTTCCGATAAAAATGATATTGCCGTATGCACAGCAATGGCCGGCGAAATGCTAGGAATGAAATTAATTTATATGGATGCCGGAAGCGGTGCAAAAAATCCCATAACAAGTGATATGATTCAGGCAGTTGCTAAAAATGTAGATGTGCCGCTAATAGTTGGCGGCGGTATTACTAATCCTGAAAAAGCCTATCGCAACTGCAAAGCCGGCGCAGATATTATTGTAATTGGCAATGCCATTGAAAAAGATGCTGCTTTAATTAAAGAAGTGAGTTCTGCCATTCATTCCTATCAGCCGGTTAATTTATAGATGTCTTACAAAATTCCTGTATGGGAATTCCATAAGGAAGTGTCTTAACCCCAGCATTAATTTGACTTAACTGATCTAATGTCAATTCTTGAAGGCTGTTAACAACTTTATTTAACTCCATGATTTTTAATTTATTTTTTTATAAATAAACGAATAATTGCGGGTAAGTTATCTAATAGCCACACGATAATAATTACTATCAGGCAATATAATAGGACTTTAACAATACCCATATTAAGTATTCTTTTTAACATTGTATTTAGTTGGTATATCTAGCAGGCTTACCATTGTATCCATCTGATAAGCCTTGACGAATATCTCCA
>JBKEEB010000090.1:0-16739 GCA_047975735.1 Niabella sp. | reverse complement strand
ATGGTTCCGTATAATGAAAACTCGAAGCCAGCATTTTTTAGCTTTCCTAAATTAGCAGCAACACTGTTGAATCCTATGATTTCAGGAAGAGCTCTATCAACAAGAAGGTCATGCGTTCTGGCTGTATATACATCTATAGAACCACTGAGTCTGTTCTTTAACATCGAAAAATCTAAACCGATATTATAGGAAGTTTTTGTTTCCCATTTTAATCCCAAATTGGCCATGCGGTTTACATACAATTGAGAGGATACATACACGTTGCCATTTTGATCTATATAGGGATGTAGTCCAGATGTCATATCAGACAAGGCTTCATATTGTCCAATTTCTCTATTTCCGTTTTCACCCCAGGAAAGTCTTAGTTTTCCAAAATCTAACCAGCTGGATGTATGTTTCATGAATTTTTCTTCCGAAAAATCCCATCCCAAAGCAATGGCCGGAAATGTAGCTCGAGGGTTTTGTGATCCAAAAGCCGAATAGCCATCTCTTCTAACAGATGCAGTAAGCATGTATTTGTCCTGTAAAGAATAAAACAGCCTCCCCATCAATGCATCTCCGGTTCTGTATGTGTCATTACTTGAGTTGAGAGGAACAGTGCCGGCCTGTAATCTGTGATAGCCAAGAATATCACTGGGGCTGTATTTTGAGGCAGTAGCCGTTGTTCGCCAGTATTGTCCTTTTTCGGCATTTTGAAGCAGTGTAACTTCCAAACTATGTATATTAAATCTTTTTTTCCAACGTAATACATTATCGATTTGCCAGTTATAAGTTTTTTCAATTGTACGTTCACTGCTTCCGCCATTAGCCGTCCATTGAGGATTTTTGGAAGATTCGTGGTTGTAATATTCTCTCCACTCAATCATTGGAGTAAAATTTGACTGAAATTCAATCCCTAAAGGCAATGTTATAATTCCGTATAAAGTAGAATTGAGTGTTGTATATAGATCTTTTCTATCTCTATAAAGATTATCATGAAATGGATTTACAGGAGTAGCATCGCCGGTAGGAAGTCTTCTGTAAATACTATTAGGGTCATCCAAGTTGTTAGACCCGTATGGGGAAATAACTGAAGATTGCCCCCAGTCTGCCTGAAGAAAACCTTCATTTCTTACTGCAAAACTTGTGTTGGTTCCCACTTTAAGAAAAGAAGTGACTTTTGATTCTAAATTAAGTCTAGTTCTAACATTGGTGTACTTGTTGCCAACGATGATGCCATCCCTGTCAACATAGTTAAGTGAAAAATAATAGCTGGATGTCTCGTTTCTGTTAGACACAGCTGCCGTATAATCCTGTTGAAAGCCGGTTTGGAAAACTAAGTCCTGCCAGTTAGTGATTTTGTTGGCAAAATAATTGTCAATCTCAGGAGTTTTAAGTTCCAATCTGGTCAGCCAAGATCTAATTAAGTCTTCCTCACTAACAGTAGTTACCGGTGTTTTTTGATCATAATTATACCAATCTAATTGGTTGGCATTTTGTAATTTACGGGGATCTACAAACATCTCGGGGTATTGTTGGTGAAAAGCATCATTTCTTCTTCCTACCTCATAGTCGTACCTATAAACTAAAAACTCTTCCGCCGTCATTACGCGCGGCATTTTGGCATTTTTAGCAAAACCCACATTGCCATTAAAGGTGATTTTAGGTTTTCCCGCAACACCTCTTTTTGTTGTAATGAGAACAACGCCATTTGCTGCTTTAGCCCCATAAACTGCAGCTGCACTAGCATCTTTTAAAATGTCTATAGACTGGATGTCATTGGGGTTCAAATCAGACAGTGCTCCATAATAAATAACCCCGTCTAATACAATTAAAGGACTATTGTCAGCTTTAAGAGTACCGCTTCCTCTTATTAATAACGATGCGTCGGCTTTAGCACTATTGCCTTGTCCAATAATCATCCCAGCAGCATTACCTCTTAATAAATCCTGAACAGATCTGGGAGCTTCCTTTTCTAATTGTTTAGTTTGTACAGAAGATACGGCACCGGTTACATCCTTTCTCTTTGCGGTCCCGTATCCTATTACTACAACTTCATCTAATCCACCAACAAGGGGAACTAGAATTATCTCCATGTTTGTCTTGTTGGTTGCAGGTAATGTTTTAGTTTGATACCCTGTGAAAGAAAATTCTAGCATAGCTTTGTGTCCATCTGGAATAATAATAGAAAACTTGCCGTCCTCATTGGTTATAGTACCTATTGTAGTGCCCAAAACGAGGATGGATACGCTATTCAAAGGTATGCCGCTGGGGTCTTTTACAATACCTACTACTGATATTTGCTTGTTTTGAGCTTGTGATAGCTTTGTATGCCCAACACTTATGATAAGAAGGGATAAAACTATCCAGTGTTTAAGTTTAGTCATAATAAGTAGTTTTATTTTATGAATGGTTTGATTACAATGTAATTCAGGCTCTTTCTTGTAAAAGTAAAAATGCGCTTTAGTAGTATTGATAGAATTACTTAGTTGGGTTTTGCATGCGCGTTTATCTAATTCAGCATCCAAATAAGCTAATATGGTTTGATGGTGTTAATGACAATCGTTATAAAAAGCATTTTAATAAGGCTACCAGCTAACTAAAAGTAAAAAGAAAATATTTTTTAAAAAAAATTTTGTTTTTTAAAAAACTATCTTACATTTGCTTAAACGAGTAAGCTATATGAGTTTTCCAAAATGCTAATGTAAAAACATCTTCTTTAATTAATTTGCTTAATCGTTTAAATAAAAATTTTGAAAATTAAACCAATGATTATGGGACACAACAGATTGCTATTTAGTCAAAAATCACTGCTGGTTTTTTGGCTTTTTGCCTCGCTTTTCTGTATCGGAATGGTGAATGCACAATCAGGACTAACGCGGGTTAGGGGGCATGTATCTACACAAAGAGGAGAGCCTCTTGTGGGAGCTACTGTTACGCAAGTAGGAACAAACAATGCTACCAGTACTGATGACAAGGGTGCATATTCCATTATGGTGGGAAGTGGAAATGTTTCCTTGGAATTTAGCATGATTGGCTACAAAACTACGGTTGTAAAAGTAGATAAAAACGGAGTAGTGGATGTGGTTATGCAGGAAGAACTTACAGAGAATGAGGAAGTAGTGGTAGTTGGATACGGAACAATGAAAAAAAGGGATTTAACGGGTTCTATTTCTAAAATTAAACAGGAAGCATTCACTGATCAACCAATGAATACTGTGGCAGAGGCGTTACAGGGGCGCGCAGCTGGGGTTTTAGTAGGAAGTTCAGGAGGACCGGGTGGTATCGTTGATATTAAAATTAGAGGAGCCAGTTCCATTAATGCGAGTGTAGAACCTTTATATGTGATAGACGGGATCCCTATGGAGCAGAATAATATAGCAGCTTCCGATTTTGACGACAAATCCGGAGGTATTAATGTCCTGTCAACTATCAACCCAAGCGATATAGAATCTATTGAAATATTAAAGGATGCTTCTGCTACTGCCATTTATGGCTCAAGGGGTTCAAATGGTGTTGTTTTAATTACCACTAAAGAAGGTCAAAGAGGAAAGTTGAAAATAAATGTAGATTATTATTATGGATTAAAAAAGGCAGCTAAAACATATGACTTAATGGATGCCGGAGAGTATATTCAATTGTTAAATGCATATGGTAAAGCTAAAAATGCCGATAATACCTATTCTCCTTTTTATTATGGACAAGGGTATAATACAGACTGGCAAAACGAAATGCTTAAAACTGCTCAAATTCATAATACTAATATAAATTTAAGTGGCGGCACAGATGCCTTGAGATACAATATTTCGGGAAATTATTTTCATAATGAAGGTGTATTTTTAAATTCATTTTTGAACAGGGGATCTGTTCGGTTTAATCTCGATTTTAAGCTATCTCCTAAAGTAAAACTGGGTACAAAAATCACTTTGTCAGAACAACAGTCAGCTAATACTGATGCGCAGGGCGTTCAAAAAGGTGTTAATATGCGTTATGCTGTAGAGGCCTCTCCAACATATCCTGTAAAAGATGAAGATGGTTTTTACACTTCTACCAATTATCTATCGGGTCAGGATACCTATAATCCGGTTGCGGCCTTAACAGGTATTGAGTATGACAATAAAACTTACAGAGTTTTAAGTAACGTATATTTTGAGTATAAATTATTGCCGTGGATAAGTTATAGGTTAAATACAGGATATGATGTAATGGAATACAAAAGAGCAAATTACCAAAGTTCTCAAGCTCTTAAAGGAGTAGCTTATAGAGGGATGGCATACACTAAATCCTATGACAATGTTAATTGGATTGTAACCAATCAATTAACATTCAATCCCAAATTTAAAGGAGAACATTCTCTTAATGGGGTATTGGCTTATGAAGCCTCTAAAAGATCCGGTAAAGAAATTTATGCGTACAACGATAATTTCTTTTCAGACAAATTTGGGTTGAACAATATAGGGCTGGGACTGAATCCTAAAGTTAGTTCAGGAAGTTATGAAAGTTCTATGCTGTCTTATTTGGGCAGGGTTAATTATACTTTTAGAAACGAATACCTGTTTACCGGATCCTTTCGTTATGATGGAGCCTCTAAATTTGGTAAGGACTATAAGTGGGGCATTTTCCCTTCGGTTGCATTTGCCTGGAGGCTCTCAAATAACAAGTGGGTAAAAAGTTTGGATGTTTTTGATGATTTAAAGTTTAGAATAAGTTATGGTGTTGTAGGTAATCAGCGTATTGGAGATTATCAATCTTTGGCTGCGGCAGATATTACTTTTTATGGTGTGCCTGATTGGGTAAATGCCATTGTTTTAAATCGATTGGGTAACTCTGAACTACGTTGGGAAAAATCACGTCAATTTGATGCGGGGATAGATATGGCATTTTTAAAGAACAGGCTGCGATTTACATTTGATTATTATAGAAAAAATACTAATGACCTATTATTGAAATCGGCTATTCCATCATCATCCGGGTTTAAGGAATTATTACAAAATCAAGGAGGTATGAGGATTACCGGATATGAATTTTCTTTAGAATCAAAAAACATCGTTGGTAACTTTAATTGGTCAACAGGATTAAACATATCATTTGATCGCGGAATAGTAACCAATATGGCAGGTAATCCTCCACTGTCAATATTTGGTAACTGGAATATTGCAGGAGGTAGCAGTACGAGCGATGTTATTGCTATTATTAAAGAAGGAGACCGGTTAAACAATTTTTACGGGTATGTAGCAGCGGGAACCATACAGTATGGTGATCGTGAAAAACTTGAGAACAGACATTTGATAGCGCAGCAACAATATCCCGGAGGAACTTATTTTTTAGATTTGAATAACGATGGAGTTCTTAACAGTAATGATTTGGCTGTTATAGGCAATGCCAACCCGGATTTTTATTATGGATTTTCAAATGATTTCAATTATAAAAATTTCTCATTAAATATATTTTTTCAAGGCGTTTACGGAAACGAGATGATGCTCACCTTGAATAAAAAATTGTATTCACTCACTCCGCTATCAAATGTAAAGAGTGGAACGCTTGAGTCTCGTTGGTCAAATGATAATCCCACTAATGCATATCAAAGTTTTGGACGAGACACTCGTATGAGTACCCAAATGTTAGAGGATGCTTCGTATTTGCGTTTAAAAACAGTAACGGCAGGATATGATATTAATAAAGGTTTTTTGAAATACTTTAAAGGAGCAAAATTCTACATTACGGCTTCTAATCTTTTAACTATAACTAAATATGGCGGCTTAGACCCGGCATACAGCGATACGGATAACCTGGTTAAAGGGTTTGATGACGGATACTATCCATTAGAGAGGTCAATCATTTTTGGGTTAAGAGCAAGTTTCTAATCAATAAAAGAAAATATCATGAAAAAAAATTATAAAATATTTACACTATCTCTATTGCTGATAATTTCATATTCCTGTAGCAATAGTTTTCTTGAGGAAAATCCGAAAGGCCTGTATTTTGCAGAAAATTCGCTTATAACAGAGCAGGATGCAAAAGCTGCGGTTGATGGTGTTTACCACACATTTGCCGGACGTACAGGCGGCTTTAACGACGAAGGAGGCGTATATGATCCTTTAATTGGAGGAAGCAACCAGTCGGAGAATAGTTGGGCCACCCGTACATGGACTTTTTCTTCTTCAGATGGGCGTATCAAGGCTATATGGGAGAAATTGTATCAGGCTATCAATATGGCCAATTGGGCAATAAAGGGCATTGCCGAAATGCCGGAGAATATTCCATTTAAATCCTATACAGGTGCCGATGGTCAGGGATATAACTATCGCGACAGGTTTATTGCCGAAGCAAGATTCCAACGTGCTCTTGGGTATTTTTATATGGTTAATTTTTGGGGGCCGATTCCTATGCCTATACAACCCTATATAGATGCCAATCAAAATTTTTTCCAAAACAGAGCTTCAACGGATACGATTTATAGGCAGATTATTGCAGATTTAGAACATGCGGCAGCCGTTTTACCCCTTAAGTCAAACTATTCTACCGGCGATAAACATCGTGCCAGTAGTGGTTCTGCCAAAGCTATTTTGTCAAAAGTTTATTTGTTTATGGGAGACTATCAAAAGTATTTTCCCGAAGGGCATGCTCTAAATCCGGCAATTATCTCTGCTGACGAGGCATACGACAAAGCAATGCAATATGCAGAAGAAGTAATTCAAAGCCGAGAATATGCGTTGTATGATGATTTCCGAAAAACAACATCCTGCTTTCCCGAATACGAATATGGAAGCGAACACGTTTTTGCATTTCCTCATGATGAGTTAGCACTTAACAATTACGACCAATGGGGCGCAAGAAATATGCCACAGGATAACCCGGTGAATTGTACTTTACCAGGTTGGAGAGGGAATAAAAATATGAACAGGATTTGTATTAGAACTATGCCTTGCGATTATCGCAGATGGGCTACCATCATATATTCAGTTAGAAGCCGGGGATTTTATGGCTCCCGTTTTTGGGATCAACGTCACATTACCAATCAAAATGCAACCGGAAACGACGGTTATGTGATTCGTTTTGCTGAAGTGTATTTGATTTATGCAGACGCAGCAAACGAGCGTAATAACGGTCCCACAAATAAAGCGGCAGAGTATTTAAGTATTGTGAGAAAAAGAGCCACCACATTTTTTGGAAATGAAGCTACTGCGCAACCTTTTACGCATGATGTGGAATGGGAAGGCTTTGGCAGTAAATTTGTTCCCACCGGAACATTGTATTTTGACGAGAGTACAGATTCTCCCGGAGGAACCCATCAGCCTTTGGTGGTGGATTATACATTGGTTGATTTAGCCGAGGGGGTTCCAATGCAAACAGGTGGTACTCGCTCAAGACGCGCTACGGTTGATTATACTAATCTTTATTTAATCCAGCCCGAAGATCTTGTTGCTATGACTTACACAGATTTTGGCGAAAACGTTTACAAAGAAAGAGATTGGGAATTATTTTGGGAGGGTACACGTTTATTCGATTTAAGACGAAAAAGAAGAATGGAAGAATTACCCGACTACGGAAGAGTTAGTAATGGTGTTATACAGCCTAAACATTATCTTTTGCCAATACCAATGTCAGAAATTCTGGTAAACCCCAATATTCAACAAAATCCGGGATGGTAGCATTTGTCAATAAAAAAAATAAAACAATGAGAAAAAGTTTTTTAGCAATCTTATTTATAACAATCAGTGTATTGATTGTGTCCTGCGATAAAAAAAATATTGTTTCTACTCCAGTTGCTGGGTTTGAGGTTTTTAAAGCCAGTTCAGTAAATGGATCTGCAGAAACGGTTCAATTGGTACCCATTAGTCAGGCAGGTGATTTATATGTAGGCGATACCATCGTTTTTGTAAGTAAATGCACAGGCGATAAGAATTATATTTTCACTGGCGATACAGTATATAATACTGATGGTTCTATTGATATTACCCGATTAGCGTATCAACCTTTGGATGTTACTTATGATGCACAAGGAGATAGGTATGTTCGTACAGAGGCATTATTACTGCCTAAGGACGGAGAAGATCTTGTTATAGCTTATGGCGGGTATAGCGATAAACGAGTATTAAAAGATCAAGGTGGTCAATATTATGCAGGCATACTCCCTTATGTCTATCAACATCCGGGTAGCATGAAAGTAGTAGCGTATGCTGTAAATTATAGCGATGATGAAATGGATTACAAAATGAACCTGTTTGAGCAGATTATCACAATTAATATCAGATAACATATAATAAATTCATGCAAGATGAAAAAACATATTTTATATATAGTAGTCTTAACACTTTTCTTTACCAGCTGTGTTAAAGAAGAGTATTTTACTCCCAACGCAAATTTTGAAGTTTATACAGTTACTTCAAACAATGGTACAGAGGTATTCGATCCTATAGCTAAAACTGTTAACAGTGACGGTAGCGAATCTATTGAAGTAAAAAGAAACCAGCAATTGGAATTTAGAAATACGGGTAGTGGTAGTCATTTTTCAATATGGGTAGGAGTAGGCAGCAAGGATTATTTTTCTTCGGCTACCAATGCGCAAGGCGATGACTTTCCGTTGAACTCACCCTTTAGGTATAGATATACCAGTGTTGGTGAATATCGGCTGGTTGTTTGGGCTAATTCTGTAAACGCTAATGATCCCGGAGAATATTCAAGGGGTAGTAAAATTTGTACTGTAAAAGTGGTCGATTAACATACCAAAATCATCATAGTGTTTATTTATTTCCAATAATGTGTGGAAATAGAGAAAATCCTTCATTGGGTTCTATAAATCGGATAGTGTAGTTATTATGGCCTAATCTAAAGTTAGGGGCGTAATATATGATTTGCCAATGTTTTAGTTTAAAATAATATGAAAAGAATATATATAGCCCGGTTTTTAATCGCTGCATTTGTATTGCTGTCTTTTTTCGCAAATGGACAGGGACTTTCAACACCAAAATATAAAAAAAGTAACCAGCCTGTAGAACTTAGGGTTAATGATTTACTAAAAAGGCTTAGCTTAAAAGAAAAGGTTTATCAGTTAGCAACCCAATATCCTAACGCAAATGTACGTTTAGGTATTCCAAACATAGTAGCCGGTGAGTGTTTACATGGAATTCAGGCGGATAGTGCTACCACCTTTCCGCAAGCTATTGGATTGGCTGCAACCTGGAACCCTTTGTTAATGGAACAGATTGGTGCTGTTATTGCAAGGGAAGGCAGGGCTTTAGGAATACACCAATGCTATGCACCAATGTTAGCAGTAGTAAAGGATGCTCGTTGGGGAAGGGTTGAAGAAAGTTTTGGTGAAGACCCATATCTTGTTTCTAGAATTGGAGTTGGATTTATAAAAGGCTTACAAGGTATCGGTGCTGAAAGATTTGGTCCTGATAAAATTTTAGCAACAGCCAAACATTTTATTGCAGATGGTGAACCCATTGCAGGATTAAACGGAGCACCAATGGATGTTTCTATGGAGAAGCTTTATGAAGTGCACTTGCCGCCTTTCCTTGCAGCAATTAAAGAAGCCCATGTAGGTAGTATCATGCCGGCACACCATGCTCTAAACGGTATGCCTTGTCACGCCAGTACCTTTTTGTTGAAAGATGTTTTACGAAACGAATTAGGGTTTAACGGATTAATAGTATCTGACAATAACGATATTTATTATTTGTATAAAAACAGATTAATTCCCGGTGCTAATTATATCGCTTCTTCGGTAGAAGAAGCGGCACTCCTTTCTTTACAGGCAGGTATTCATCAGGAGCTGGCCATATGGGTGCCTTGGAATGGAATGAGAGCTTATGGGCAGCCTTTAATTGATGCTGTAGAAAAAGGCAAGATACCTTACACTCTTGTGGATAGTGCTGTAGCGCAAGTATTAAGAACCAAGTTTGAAATGGGATTGTTTGATAATGGTGAAAAAATTGATACCCTGATGGATTTGAGCTATTCTCTCGAAAAAATTGATCAAGAAAAAGTAGCAGAGAAGGAAGTTGAAATGAAAACCAAGCTACGTCCTTTTGGTTCACCCAAACCCGGTTATATGAAAATTCTCCGAAACCCGGAGCATAATAAATTGGCTTTAAAAGCAGCACAACAATCAATCATATTGTTGAAAAACGATAAAAATACCTTACCCCTCAATAAAGCTGCTATTAAAAAAATAGCAGTAATAGGCCCCAATGCCGATGCTGTTCGACTCGGCGGATATTCAACTGCCAATCCCAGATATTTTGTTTCGGTTTTGGACGGTATTAAAAAATCCGTCAACAAAACTACAGAAGTTGTTTATGAAAAAGGTTGCGATTTGATTGATAAAAATGAGGTTTATTTTGAGAAAGCTATTGCGGCCTGTGCTGAATCTGATGCGATTATACTGGCAGTAGGCGGATCGGAAGAAACATGTAAAGAAAATCAAGACAGACAGGATTTGATTTTAACCGGAAGTCAAAATGAATTAATTGAAAAAATTTCTCAATTAGGCAAACCCGTAATAATGATATTACTGCATGGGAGACCACTTGCTATTGAAAAACAAGCGCAGCAGGTAGATGCAATTCTTGATGGGTGGTATTTAGGGCAGGAAACGGGTAACGCAATAGCCCAGGCTTTGTTTGGGGAAATAAACCCGGGTGGAAAGTTGCCCATAACCTATCCACGGTCAGTGGGGCAGGTTCCTATTTATTACAGCAAATTGCCCTGGGGACGCAACCCTAATTATTTTGAAGCACATACTGAACCATTATATCCTTTTGGTTTTGGGTTAAGTTATACCTCCTTCAATCTTTCAACACCGGTACTGAACAAGACCTCTATCGCAATAGATGATAGTGTTGAGGTTTCTGTAAGGGTAAAAAATACGGGAAAGATGGCCGGCGATGAAGTTGTTCAGTTGTACCTTTCTGATGTGCTCGCCTCACTGGTTAGGCCAAATATGGAACTTAAAAAGTTTGAACGTATTTATCTTTTGCCGGGTCAAGAAAAAACAGTGAAGTTTTATTTAACACAAGAAGATTGTCGGTTTAGGAAAAATGGTGCATGGGTTGTAGAACCCGGAGAATTTAAAGTACTAACAGGATCTAATTCTACAGATTTGAAAACGGTTAGTTTCAACGTAGTAAAAGATTAATAGAAGCAGTTATACAGAAAAAGTCAGCAAAGATGTGTTTCTCTATCAAAATACTAAAATATTTTATCGCTCATTTTTATAAGCAATGGGCTGCTTTTATTTTTTTTATATTCCTGTTGCTGCAAAATAGCACTTTTGGGCAACAAGCCACATTTTACGTTTCTCCAGATGGCAATAATCCTGGATGTACGCTTGAAGCCCCTGGTTCGTTAGAAATGGTTCAGAAAAAGATTCGAAAAATAAACAAAAATATGTCGGATGAAGTACAGGTATTTCTTTCTGAGGGGTATTATTCCTTATCTAAAACATTCGTATTAACCAATGCCGACGGTGGTACAAATGGTTATTTTGTAACATACCGTGCTCTTTCAAATAAAAAACCTGTTATAAGCGGTGCTGTAAAAATAACCGACTCGAACTGGGAATTGGTTGGGAATGGTATTTATAGGCATAGCGTCGAAAATTACAATTTTCGGCAATTGTACGTAAATTCGTTAAGAGCCATCAGGGCTCGAGCTCCAAACATAAAGGAAGAGAATACAAAAGGCCCATATTATAAAGTTTCCTCTTTTAACGATAAAGAAAAATCCATTTGGGTAAACGCTTCTGATGTTGTAACTATAGAAAATTTATCGAATGTAGAATTGGTTACGCAACAGCATTGGTATCAAAATATTTTAAGAATAGGCTCTGTTACTGCAACTAATAATATTGCTAAAATTATTCCTTTATTTCCGGCCAGAAATACCCTTTTTAAGATTCAGGATTATTTAAGGAGCCACAAGGCAGGAAATTCATATCATTTGGAAAATGCTCCGGAATTGTTGGATGCAGAAGGCGAATGGTTTTTAGATACGGAAGCCAAACCTCACCAATTGTACTATAAGTTACGGGCTAACGAAAATCCAAAAGATCTTACAGCAGAATTTCCCAATATAGAAACGGTTATTAAAATAGCCGGAACCTCCGAAAAGAATGTGAAAAACATCCGCTTTGAGGGAGTGGAGTTTAGAGGAGGGAATTGGCTTGTACCAACCACTAATATTGGAATGATAGCCACGCAGGGCGTACAAATAAGAGATGTTCCAAAGTTATACGAAAACTGGCCGGCTATCATCAGTGTGGAATATGCCGAGAATATTATTTTCAACAAAAATATTATTTCTGCAGCAGGATGTAATGGGTTGATGTTTTCTAAAGGCGTAAAGTACAGCAAAGTGTTGAATAATACCATACGCGACATTAGTGCTAATGGTATTGTTATTGACCTGCTTAGGAAGAATAATCCTTCAACAGTTGATGCTTGTTCGCATAATATTATTGCAAATAATTTGATTGAAGATTTCGGGGTTCAATACACAAACGGTATTGGAATTATAGCGGGGTTCGTAAAAAATTTATTGGTAGAACATAACGAAATTAAAAACGGTATGTATATGGGGATACAGATAGGTAATCAACAAACTGATGATTTTCAGGGCAGCTGTTGCAACAAAGTTCAATATAATAATATACATCATGTGATGCAACTTCATAATGATGGAGGCGGAATATACACACTGGGAAACCAACCACAAACGCATATTTTTGAAAATTGGGTGCACGATATAGCCAAGAGTTCTTATGCAGGTAGTTATACGGTCAATGCAATATATCTCGATAATTATTCTGCATATATTACAGTAGAAAACAATGTGCTCAGTAATTTATCTTCTGGTATAATCAGTATTTACGAGCAAAACAAATCGGGTAGTTATTCACATAATAATTATATACTCGATAACGATAGTCAGAATATTACTATAAAAGATAAAGCCGGTGTGAAAAAAGATTATAGTGTTCCTGATTTTTTGATATGCGATTGCGATAGCGTAAAAAAAGTCTCAGGTTCTAAAAGTTTATAGTAATGAAAATAAGATATAAATTGAATAGAGCACCATGTAATTAGACCATTTTAAAATAAGAAATTGATAAATGAAAATGAATGTACATAGGATTATTTTGATTGTAGCAGTAATTTTTTATCAAGTTACCAGTTCTTATGCCCAATGGCAAAGAAATATTAATGAGCCACTTCCTACCCGACAGGTTCATCTCGATTTTCATACTTCGGAATTTATTCCCGAGATTGGTGAGAAATTTGATAAAAAGCAATTTCAAGAGGCACTTAAAATTGGGCGTATCAATCAAATAAACATTTTTGCAAAAGGACATCACGGATGGAGTTATTATCCAACAGAAACAGGCAAAATGCATCCAAATCTAAAATTTGATCTATTAGGGGCCGAAATGGAAGCTTGTCATGAGATTGGTGTAAAATGTCCTATTTATTTTACGGTGGGATGGAGCGTTCGAGATGCTGAAGAGCATCCCGAATGGTGTGTACGCAAAAAGGACGGATCGATTGCAGCCATGAATGTTAAGGCAGATGCTAAACAGTCGGATATACGCCCCAATTATTCATGGAAATGCCTCGATGCCAGTTATGGAGGCCCGTATCATGAATATATAAAAAAACAGGTTGAGGAACTTTGTAAGCGATATAAACAGTTAGATGGTTTTTGGTTCGACATTTATCACATTGCTCCGGTAAGTTATAGTGAATTTTCAATAAAGCGTATGAAAGCCGAAGGTGTTGATATGAACGATGCGGCTGCGGTTGAAAGAAGTTTTGCTCTGGCATTAAAAGCCCATATGAAAGACTTGCGTGAGTTGATTACCAAATATCATCCTCAGGCCACTGTTTTTTTTAATACCGCTACTCATATTAATAACAAAGCAATTTTTAAACAACGGTTATTTGACATGAATACCCACGCCGAGCTTGAGGATTTACCCACTACCTGGGGTGGGTATGATAAGCTGCCTTTAGAAGCAAAATACCATTTGCAACAAGGCACACCGGCAGTTGCAATGAGTGGTAAATTTCATAAAGCATGGGGTGAGTTTGGAGGATTTAAGCACCCTGATGCCATTAAATACGAAGCTTCTGCCATGGTCTCATTTGGTGCGTCTTGTAATTTTGGTGATCAACTCCATCCATCCGGCGAAATGGACTTGGAAACTTACCGCAATATTGGGGAGGCGTACAAATATGTTGAAAAAATAGAAAAGTATGGTCCCGGTGGCATACCGGTTTCCAAACTCGGCATCTGGTTAACACTTAATAATGAAGCAGATCATGGGATAGTAAATATGTTGCTCCAACTCCATCAGGATTTTATAGTGGCTGATGAAAACAGGCTTTCAAATTTAGAGTTGCTAATAATTCCTGGCAGTAATTGTTTAAGTAGTGCCCAGGCAAAAAAAATAAATGATTGGGTGAAAAAAGGAGGAAAATTAATTGTTTTTGGCAATGGGGCTTTAAACAAAGAAAGTAACCAGTTTATTTTGGATGTTGGCTGCGAGTATAAAAGTAAATCGGCATACAATTTTGATTATACCAGTGTAAAACCCCTGATGGGTAAGGGGATTGTAAAAAGCCCGTTTTTGAATTACGAACCAGGTCTTTTGGTAAAACCCACTTCCGGTGTAGTATTGGCAAATATTCGTGAACCTTATTTCAATCGAACTTATAGTCATTACTCCAGCCATCGCGAAACCCCATATAAGTTAGAAGACTCAGCTTTTCCGGCAATTGTAAAAAACGGGAATGTTATATTTTTTGCACATCAACTCGATCGGTTGTATTACACACACGGTGTACGAATACACCGTGAGCTGGTAAAAAATGCAATTGAAATTTTATATAAACATCCCATACTAAAGGTGAACAAGTTGCCAAGTGCCGGGCGTGTAAGTTTACTTAAGCAAGTAAAGCAACATAGGTATGTAGTGCACCTACTTTATGGTCCGCCCATTTTGCGCGGTGAGGTTGAGGTAATTGAAGATTTAGTACCCATTTCAAATGTGCAGATTGAACTAGATGTTCCCGAAACGGTGAAAAACATTTACCAGATACCGGATGGGAAAAAACTGAAGTACAGAAGAATTGAGAATAAAATAGTAATTGATGTACCTGCATTTACTATGCATACGGGTATTGTGTTGGAGTATTAGTAAAAGTATGTTTCCTCTTGCGGTTTAATATACTTTCAATATAAAATAATTGTTTAGCGTAAAAAAGTAGAAGAATGAGAAAGCTATTGATTATAATATGGGTTGTGATAGGCTTTATGGAACTGGTGAACGCACAGAAATTACGAGTGGCTACTTATAATGTGAGGTTTGAAAATATTGGTGATGTTAAAAAAGGAAACGGATGGGAACAACGGTGCCCTATAATTAGCCAACTAATTAGGTTTCATGATTTTGATATTTTTGGAGCGCAGGAAGTACGATATAAACAACTTAATGATTTGCTGGAAAGACTTGATGGTTATTCCTTTGTGGGAGTTGGTAGAACAGATGGAAAAACTGGCGGGGAATATTCTCCCATCTTTTATAAGCCCCAACTATTTGAACTTCTTGATTCAGGAACCTTTTGGTTATCAACAACACCACATGTTCCCAGCATTGGCTGGGATGCAGCATTGCCAAGAATTTGCTCCTGGGGGAAATTTAAAATCAAGGGAACAGCCAAAGTGTTTTGGTTCTTTAACTTACATATGGATCATATTGGGGAACAGGCCAGGCTTGAGAGTACAAAGCTCATTATTTCAAAAATAAATACTATGTGCGTAAACGAACCGGTTATCCTTACAGGCGATTTCAATCTTAATCAAAACAGCGAAGGGTATAAGCTAATTGGCAATTTAACTAAATTGCATGACTCATTTGCTGTGTCAGAACTTTGTTATGCTTTAAACGGCACTACTAATGCATTTAATCCAAATCGAAAAACAGATACAAGGATTGATCATATTTTTTTGAGTAATGATTTTGTTACTTATCGCTATGGTATATTAACCGATACTTATCGTACAGCAATAAATGATAGTACACAAAATATAAAGCCTGATAGTCTTTATAAATACGCCCCGATTGGTCAATATGAAATTCGGTTACCCTCAGACCATTACCCGGTATTGGTTGAAGTTGGCTTTAAATATTAAACGTCGATAATGAAATTGAATACCGTTCAGTGATATTTTACTTTTATAATTATGAAGCTAATAATATTTTTATTTACTTTTTTATTCATTATTGAAAATTCTGCACAAGCGTGTAAAAAATGTGATCTGGTTAATTTCCCAAAAGGGTATGAGCCTAAAGAGGTTGGAGCTCGTTTAAGTGAACGGTTTCTGGAGTCCTCGCATCTTTTGCATGGCGGTAAATGGATTCATTATGCAGAGGTTTGTACCTGGTATGGAGCTCTCCGTTTTGCAGAAACAGTACAAGACCAGGGTTTAATAACAAAGTTGCAAATGCGGTTTGATTCCCTCTGTTTAAAAGAAAAAGAACTACTTCCTATTATGAATCATGTTGATTTAAATATGTTTGGCTGTCTTCCGCTCGAACTGTATAAGGTTACCGGCAATCAAGCGTATTTAAAACTGGGCATGCCCTATGCTAATTCGCAGTGGGAAATCCCCAACAATCCAAAACCATACGAGTTGGCATGGCATAATAAAGGATATTCTTGGCAAACTCGTTTGTGGATTGATGATATGTTTAT
>JBKEEB010000055.1:0-1952 GCA_047975735.1 Niabella sp. | reverse complement strand
CCTTAATACCTGCTGCATCAATTACTTTCACCAATGTATCAAAATCAGAAAATATTCTCAATGCTTCGTAAGTAGTCAAATTCTTATACCTGTTAACATCGTGGATTTCGCCACCAACAATGTACTCCCGTTTACAAGCCAAGAGGACTAAGGAAACAAAAAGTATTAAGAAAAAGGGTTTATAATATTTTATACTCATTTTTATGTTTTTTTAGATTAAAATCTTCCTGCATTGTTTGACCACCAAGGATTTTGTACCAACAGATTGTTATACGGGAACAATGTTTTCATATCAATTGGCCAGTAATACCCTTTGTTTGCCGGTTTTACACGCTCGGCAGGATAGTTAATATACTCTAACCATCCCTGTGTTTGATTGGTTCTTACCAAATCATAAAACCAACAACCTTCACCCATTAACTCTCTGCCTCTTTCGGATACCACTTCGTCCATCATATCATACTGATTACCCGGTATTAAATAATTTGTAATCCCTGCCCTGTCCTCTGTAAGTTTTAATTGTAGCCTCGCTTCTTCCAATCGTCCCATAGCTGTTAAAGCTTCAGCGTTCAACAATATTAAATCTGCCAATCTTAACAGCACTAAATTATTATTAAGATAAGGGTTTACTTTTGTATCTGTGTTTTGATATATAAAATTAGTATATTTCAAAAGCATATAGCCTGCAGGGTCGTTTCCACTCGCATTCATATATTGTAAAACAGTTCTATACCGTTTATCCTGTGATGTTGAGTCTCCAAATAATGCAAAATCGCCATTAACAGCAGACCTTACCAGTATTCCATTTAAAGGTGAAATCCAGCAACTTGAACGCCTATTATCAACAGCAGTTCCTTTCAGGAAAAATCCAAAACCGGCAAATTGCGCTTCTGCCCAAGCATTTTGGTTTGAAAAATTAGGGTCTGAGTTTTCAAACTTCATGGCAAGTTCAAAAATACTCTCTCTTGAACTTTGGCCATTCCAGATATTTTTGTAGGTTAACATAGGTTCTAAACTATACCCGCCATCGTTAATTACCTTATTACAATAATAGTGGGTGCTGTCATATTGATGTTTCCAAGCAAATATGTGAGCCTTTAATGCTTCTGCGCTTCCTTTATTGGCTCGGATGCTTAAATTGGGATTGCCACCAGAATAACTTAACCCATTTGCAGCAATACTCAAATCCTTTAAACAGCTATCCAACACTTGGCTTTCCGGGCTGCGTGGTACAGGCGGAATATTGCCATAATCCACATCGTTATAAGTTTTGGATATATAAACAGGATCCCCCCAAATACGTGTAATATAAAAATAGGTGTAAGCTCTCATAAAATAAGCTTCAGCGATAAAAGCATTCTTATCTGCTTCAGAAGTGAACAAACCCACAGGCATTTTATTCACATTTTCTATTACAAGATTGCAAAGAGCTATTAGCTGATAAAACCTTGACCAGTTACTTAAGTTACTCCAATATGGCACATACGAGAAATTCCAGGGTTTTGAACCTGTTTGCGTTAGGCCATATGGTAGAAATGTATCGCCACCGGCATACCTGAAATTACTGGAGACTAAATCTCCCCAAACAAAATGGCAGGGTTCATTAAGGTCAACCCCACTCCCAGAAGAAGCTCTTAAATTAGACCTTAGCTGACCATACATGGCTAAAACTGCCTGATTTACGGAGGTTCTGGATGTCCAAAAAACTTCGTTATAGGTAGCTGTAATGGGGCCTTCGTTCAACGCTTTTTTACAACCGCTAAAACTTCCAAACACAGCAAGTAGTAAAACAGCGAAATTTGTTTTTTTTATTATGATATCTCTTAATTTCATTTATTGTGTTTTTGGATGTTAAAATTGAACGTTAAAACCAATTGTAAATACTTTTGACTGGGGATATAAACCACCAGTATATACTCCTAACTGATCAACCAGTTCCGGGTCAGGCATTG
>JBKEEB010000059.1:0-6496 GCA_047975735.1 Niabella sp. | reverse complement strand
TTGTTCTTGCTATTTTATAGGCTATTGGCGTTTTTGTAGGTATTCCGGAGTTTATGGTACTAGGTGCACATTCTTTTAAATACTACTTACAACCCATATTTGCCGATTCTTATGATGTGCTTCCTTTACATTAGGTTTCTCACAGCCAAGAGTGGATGTTAGCAGGTATTTCATCTGTGTTAGTAATTATTACCGTTATATACGCATGGAACAAATTTGCTAAAAAACCTGATTTGGAAAATGCAACAGGTTTTGGAAAAATATTGGAAAATAAATGGTATGTAGATGAGTTGTATAATGCCGTTATTGTAAAGCCTATTAAGTCTTTTAGTAATTTCTTAAGTAATGTTTTTGATACCAAGGTAGTTGATGGTATAGTGAATGGGGTAGGGCGATTGGTGAAGTATTGCGGAAGACAGTTTCGCTGGTTGCAAAGCGGACAAACGGCTTCTTATATTTTGATGATGGTATTAAGTGTATTGCTCGTATTTATTGTACAGTTCTTTTTACGCAAGTAAATTGTATATAGATAGTAATTTTAATTTTTACAAGCAGATTAGATGTTTTTAACACCTAATCTAATAAACAAGGTTCAGACGTTATGGTCGCATTGTTGTTGATATTGATTCCTTTGGTTAGCGGTTTGGTTACATTTTTATTGAAAAATGAATCATCGGCTCGCACATGGTCATTACTGTCCGCAGTTGTAACTTTTATTGTGGCTATATTAGGAGTGGCAGTTTATAGTAGCCCGGAATACCTCACATTTAAAACAGAGTGGATGGGTTCTTTAGGAAGCAGCTTTTCCATTAAGGCCGATGCAATGGGTATGATGCTTTGCATGCTTACGGCATTATCATTCCCTATTATTTTTGTATCCACCTGGCATACACCTTATAAAAAAGCCAATAACTTTTTTGGTCTAATGTTGCTTACCCAGGCCGGTTTGATGGGTGTGTTTTTGGCGATGGACGCATTATTATTTTACTTTTTCTGGGAGCTGGCTTTAATACCTGTTTACTTCCTGTGTTCGCAGTGGGGTGGTGAAAAAAGAATTGCCGTAACCTTTAAGTTTTTTGTATATACTTTTTTAGGTTCTTTATTAATGTTGGTAGGCCTTATTTATATATGGTCTAAAAATGGCGGTTCATTTGATATTGCAGCTTTTTATGCAGCCGGCATCGATCCTAAAACCCAGCTGTGGCTTTTCTGGTTATTATTTGTGGCTTTTGCCATAAAAATGCCGGTGTTCCCTTTGCATACCTGGCAGCCCGATACCTACGAACAAGCACCCACAGCGGTTACAATGGTATTAAGTGCCATAATGGTTAAAATGGGGGTATTAGGCCTGTTAAGATGGTTATTACCGGTACTTCCGGCGGGTTCTTATGTTTTGGGCGATAATACTTCTACACTGGCAGCCGTTGGTATCGTATATGCATCGCTAATAGCCTTTAGGCAAAACGATTTGAAACGCTTGGTAGCTTATTCATCAATAGCTCACATGGGGCTGATGTGTCTGGCTGTTTTTAGTGAATCTCAAAGTTCCATTCAGGGAGTTATGATTCAAATGTTTTCTCATGGCATTAATATTTTAGGAATGTGGATTGTGGTTGAAGTGATTGAAAGAAAATTTGGAACAAGAAAAATGAGCGATCTGGGTGGAGTTGCCCAAAAGGCTCCCACATTGGCTATTTTCTTCTTTATAATTGCTTTTGCTAATATAGCACTGCCGCTTACGAATGCCTTTGTAGGGGAGTTTTTAATGCTTAGCGGTATTTTAAACTCTACAGTTACAGCATTTGGCGTAACCTATGCAGCTGTAGCCGGTTTAGGCGTTATATTAGGAGCCGTATATACTTTGCGTATGGCAAGAAAAGTATTTTTAGGCGGTACTAACGAGTTAACAGAAAAAGGAACAGATATTGCCTTTCATGAAAAAGCAATACTGGCAATTATTGTAGGAGCAATATTGATCGTAGGTATATATCCGCAACCGTTCCTGAATATGATGGACGGCTTGAGTGTTTCTATTTTAAAAAATGCAGATGCAATACATCTGTTGAATAAATAATTATTTATAGGGGAATATAAAACAGTATGAACGCTTTAATAATATCGGCAATCTTAGGAGTGGTGATGATGTTTACCGGAATATGGGTAAAGAAAAACACTACCATAAAAACAGTAGCTATTGCAGGAACAATTTTGTTATTTGTGGCAAACTGGCTTGAACTTAAAGGTACAAAGTTGATAAGTTTTGATACTGCCGGTTTTATGGCATTTAATAACTTCAGTCTGCTTTTTATTGCTATTGCTGTTTTTTCTACGTTGGTTTATTTTTTAGTAAGTGCTAACGAAATGGCCAAAGTAGGTAATAATTATGCAGACTATTTTGCTTTGATATTTTTTATTCTCTGTGGTGTAGTACTGGTAGCATCTTTTAAATCCTTGCTCATTTTATTTCTTGGTATTGAAATTATTACTATACCGCTGTACATACTTACCGGAGCCGATAAAAAGAACTTAAAAAGCAATGAGGCCTCCTTAAAATACCTTTTAATGGGCTCTTTTTCCACAGGCGTTATGTTGATGGGTATTGCTTTAATTTATGGCTCGCAGGGTACATTTATGGTTGATAGTATGCATTTTGGATTAGAGGGAGGCAAAACCTCAAACCTGCAAATCACAGGTATGTTGCTGCTATTATTTTCCATGGCTTTTAAAGCCTCTATTGCCCCCTTTCATTTTTGGACACCCGATGTGTATGATGGAGCACCAACAGTGTTTACATCTTTTATGGCTACGGTTGTTAAAGCAGCTGTTTTTATAGGTTTCATCCGTTTATTTGAAAATGCTTTTGGCACTTTAAGTGCTACCTGGCAATTATGGATAGCTGTAATGATTGTTGCCACTTTGTTTATCGGAAATATTACAGCCACTTTTCAGCATAGCGTTAAGCGCATGTTGGCATACTCCAGTATTGCTCAGGCCGGCTTTATGCTCTTTGCTGTATATGCCGGAAATGAGGCAGCATACGAAGGCCTGATAATTTATGCTACGGCTTATTGCCTGGCAACCATTGGCATATTTGCCGTGTTAGCTAAAATGACTGACTATAGTTATGACGGTTTTAACGGGCTGGCAAAATATCAACCATTGTTGGCACTTACAACTACGATTTGTTTATTATCCTTAGCCGGTATTCCGCTTACGTTAGGTTTTTTGGGTAAATTCTATATGCTAAAAGCAGCGATACTTACCGGTAAATATTTATGGTTAGTGATTTTTGCCGTTCTGATGGCAGCCATTAGCGCATACTACTATTTCAAAGTAATACAATCCATGTATTTTAAAGAAGGATCCAATCATTTTACAGGAGCTACCACAGTAGAAAAATATACATTAGTTGGCATTTGTGTTATATTAATAATATTGGGTATTTTCCCCGGTTTATTACTAACGCATCTGTATTTTTAATTTTTATTTTTCCTTTACTAATTGCATTGCATTCATCAATTTGAGTTGTAAATTGCAGCAATGAAACGTAGCATGATAATCCCAATAGCTATCGGGATTATAACAAAGGAATATCCGCTTGACTGTACGGGTAGGTATATCGCGAAGTTCCCTGTCTGCCGGACAGGCAGGCATCCGACCAAATTAAAAAAACAAAAAATATACTGATGAAATTTTCAGATATTTTTTCACTGGCTTTCAAAACGATTGCCTCAAATAAGTTAAGAACCGGGCTTACAGTTGCCATCATTGCTTTTGGTATAATGGCACTGGTAGGTATTATTACTGCTATAAAAGCCATGAATCAGAAATTTTCTGAAAGTTTTTCATCTATGGGAGCCAATGCTTTTACCATTCGCTTTAAAGAGCGTAATATGCGTTTTGGAAATGACAGAAGTGAAGAACTAACTGTTTCTAAAAAAGGAAGAAAGGAAAAAAAATCAAATCTAAACAGAAAAATAACAAAACAGGAGGCTGAGTATTTTGCAAAGAATTTTAATTTTCCCGGTGTTGTAACAAGTCTTTCTGTTTTTGGTAACAGGGCTAATATTGTTTCCTTTAAAGATAAAAAAACCAGCCCTAATGTAATGATGTTTGGTGCCGATGAAAACTATCTTGAACTAAACGGCTACCGGCTAATTGCCGGTAGAAATATGACTGTACAGGAAGTAGGAACAGCCCAAAATATTTGTATATTAGGATATGATGTTGCTCAAAGCTTTTTTAATACGGATGTAGCCATAGCAGTAAACCGTACTATAATGATTAATAATAAGCCCCATTTAGTTTTAGGTGTTTTGGAAAGCCGTGGTGCTACGTTTGGTTTTAGCAGAGATAATATGGTAATTGTAGGTTATAAAAGCCTTGCCAATAATTTTGCAGGTAACAATACCTCTTATGTTATAGCAGCAAAGGTTACTAATATGGAAAATCTAAATACTGTAATGGGTGAAGCTGAATCTTTTTTTAGAGGAGTACGAAAAATTAGAATTACAGAAGAAAGTAATTTTACCTTAGATAAAAGTGATAGTATGGTGGAAAGGGCTATGAACAGCCTTGGTTTTTTAACCATATCCGCCACAGTTATAGGGTTAATTACGCTAATAGGCGCAGCTATTGGTTTAATGAATATTATGCTGGTATCAGTAGCAGAGCGTACTAAGGAGGTGGGACTGGTAAAAGCTATTGGAGGAAAAGCTTCTGTTGTAAAACAGCAATTTTTACTGGAAGCAGTTATTATTAGTGTTTTAGGAGCCATTTTAGGCATTATTTTGGGTGTAATAGTTGGTAATGCGTTTTCTATTGTACTCAATACGGGGTTTGTAGTACCCTGGAACTGGGTGTTGTACGGCATTATTATTTGTAGTATAGTAGGATTGCTGGCAGGCATATACCCTGCACTAAAAGCCGGAAAATTAAATCCAATTGATGCCCTTAGATATGAATAAATTGTATAATTGATAATTTTTTTTATTTTTTTTATTTTTTTAACAAATTCATGTTCTATATTTGGGTGCATAATGATTGATTAAAACGCCGACAAAAAGTTCTATTACTTATTTTGACGGAATTAAAAAAAAGTCATACTTTCAAGCTCCTAAAAAAAATAAAATAAAAAAATATCGGTTGTTTGAAATTTTTCATTAGAATTGTGCATAAATTTAAAAGCTTAAATATTTAAAAAACTAAAAAAACAAAGATCATGGCTGAGACTAAACAAGCTACACCGGCTAAGGCAAGTACTTCTGTACAACCCAAAAAGAGCAGTAATTTAATTTCATGGTTAGCACCTATTTTATGTATTGTAGCAGGCTATTGTATTTGGCGTTATTGGATTGGAGCAGCGTCCGGGTTCGATATAGTTGATAAAGCAGGTGGCTTTTGGCCAGAGCATAAAGGTCCTAAAGATGCGTTTCATAGAATTTATGAAGGTGGTATTATTGTACCGCTTTTGATTGCAATGTTATTAATGACTTTTGTATTTGCTATTGAAAGATTCCTTACTATTAACAAAGCACTGGGTACTGGAAACATTAGCAACTTTATTCGTAAAGTACAATATCATCTTGCCAACAAAAATGTTGACGCTGCTATTGCAGAATGCGACAAACAAAAAGGTTCTGTGGGTAATGTAATGAAAGCTGGTTTGCGTCGTTACAAAGAAATGATTGATGAGCCTAATTTGGAAACCGAGCAAAAAGTGGTTGCCATTCAAAAAGAAGTTGAAGAAGCTACTGCATTAGAATTACCCATGCTGCAAAAGAATCTGGTATTCTTATCTACTATCGTATCTACCGGTACACTTATCGCCCTTTTAGGTACGGTAATGGGGATGATTAAATCATTCGCAGCCTTAGGTAACGAAGGTGGTGGTAATGCGGCTGAACTGGCGGTAGGTATTTCTGAGGCCTTATATAATACGGCTTTGGGTATTGGTACATCTGCATTAGCATTGATTTTTTATAATATGCTTACTACAAGGATTGACAGCATTACTTATGGTATTGACGAATCTGGTTTTACTTTAACCCAATCTTTTGCATCTTTATATAAATAAGATGTAAAAAATATGGAAAATCAGAAAAAAATCGTCTTTATCAAAAAATAAGTAATTATGCCTAAAATAAAAATTGCGAAGAAAGTAGCGGATACGGATATGACCCCGTTTGTGGATATCGCTTTCCTGATTCTGTCGTTCTTTATCATGGCAACTAAGTTTAAACCCTCAGAGCCGGTGCCCATTGCAACGCCCAACTCTGTGTCGTCTCAACCTTTGCCCGATAATAATGCCGTAATGGTTAGTATTGATAATGATAATAAAGTTTATTTCTCTATCATGTCTAAAAAAGATCCAGCGTTGGCAAAGGATGTGATTTTAAGGGCAGCCGAAGCCAGAGGTATTCCGCTTACGGCAGATGATGTTAAAAACTATCAGGATGCGGAATTAATAGGGATGCCCTTTAATAAGCTGAAAAGT
>JBKEEB010000119.1:0-4736 GCA_047975735.1 Niabella sp. | reverse complement strand
ATGAATCTCGCTGCCAAAACTTGTGCTGCTTATTGGCTGCATTTGTTTTGTACAGGTTTAAACAGCCATCTCTGTTGGCCATCTTCCTAAATTCATGTGCTATGTATTTTAAAAAAGACCTCTGCGCCGTTTCTTTTCCATTTAATTCTTTGGTTTTCCATAACAAATGCATACACTTCAATTTTACCTGCAGTGGCTAAATATTCCAGTGAATTTATAATCACATCTTTATACTTATCTTGCTGTAATAATTTTTCCCACTGGTGAATGGTTGCTGTCCAAAAATAAACTTCCCCTAATTCGATATATGACTTCCGTGGATGTTTGAACTGGTCTTTCCCCATTTTTTAAAGGTAATTGTTACTATTTATTAGTCCATACTTATTACGGTTCGTGAGGACAAGAACCGAGGCTGATACCGATTGGATATTCGTAATAGACCAATGTAAAACGACTATCGTCCCGAATGTTTTCGGGAGCATTATACGAAGTATCATTGGTTGGTTTTATAAATATGTTTCGTATAACAAAAGGATGCGATTCGGTTGCGTGATAAAAAAATTATGCAACTCGAAAATAAATTTGTGGGTGAAATAAAAAAATAAAAAAGAGCTACATTGCTGTAACTCTTTGATTTTCTTGTGGTCCCACCTGGGCTCGAACCAGGGACCCCCTGATTATGAGTCAGGTGCTCTAACCGACTGAGCTATAGGACCCTACCTGATTTTCAGGTAAAAAATATAATAAAATTAATTACTATTTTATTTGGGGATGGCAAATTTACAGAAAATACTTCTAACATTCCTAATCAACTTTAAAATATTAATTTGCGTATTAACCTATTTTTAACCCAAAGACAGATATATTTGCGGCAGTTTAAAGTTTATTATGAAGAAATTAATATTGTTTGTAGCTTTTTATTGCTCAACCCAATGGGCAAATGCCCAGATGGATACGGCAAAAGCTAATACACCCGAATTAAAAATTGCTGAAACAGAAGTTAAAAAACCTAAAAAGAAGTATAACCTTTCTAACAGGCCTAACGACCACTTTATGTTGCAATTAGGTTATACCCAATGGATTGGCACTCCCGATAGTATTGATACTAAGGGCTTCTCCAAAAGTATTAATACGTATTTCATGTTTGATTTTCCTTTTAAAACAACACAGCAATTGAGTGCTGCTATAGGATTGGGTGTAGGATCTGATCATATTTATTTTGATAGAGATTATCCGGACATAAAGGGGCGAACAAGTACTTTACGGTTTGAAAGAAGCCCTGATACTACTTTTTATAAGAAAAGTAAATTAGTAACTACTTATTTGGAGGCTCCCGTAGAGCTGCGTTATGTTAGCAATCCCGAAAAGAGTGATAAAAGTTTTAAACTGGCCATAGGTGTAAAAGTAGGTACTATGCTTAAGGCAGGAACAAGAGCCAGAACGCTAATGAACTATAGCCCTGTTAATAGCAATACCGTTTCTACAGTAAACGATTATGTGGTAAAGGAATCCAGTAAGAAATATTTTAATACTACCAGGGTGGTTGGTACTGCACGTGTAGGTTATGGACATTTTACCTTGTTTACCGCCTACCAGTTTTCTAACTTATTAAAAGAGGGTACAGGCCCCAACCTAAAACCGTTTACAATAGGATTAACTATTAGTGGTTTGTAAAAGAAAGAAGTTTAATAATAAAAAAATCGGCTATGTTCTTTTTTGTAAGATAGCCGATTTTTTTATTCAGTAATGCGAACGTCAATATTAGCCCGGCATTCTAGAAATATATTTTTCTATTTGTTTTAACTGGTCAACAATTTGAGGGGTAGTGGGCTTACAAGCTTTAGCCTTTCTAAAAAAGTCCTTTGCCGCACGAAACTCCCGTTTGTTCATCATAATGCTGCACAGTTGCAGATAGGCAGCTGCTTCATTTTCCTTATCCGGAAGCCCCTTTCTTACAGCCTGTCTAATGTAACTTTCGCCTTGTTTTAAATTGCCTTTTTGCATGGCCAGCATACCCATTTGTAATAAACTGGCACCCTCTGCTTCTTTAACAGGCATGCCTAAATCAAGCCCCTTTTTCATCATTACTTCTGCATTGTCAAAGTCCTGTTTGCTCATGGCTATATTACCTTTAAGGGTGTAATAAACAGATCGGATGGGCTTGTATAACAAGTTGGGGAATTTTATAGAGTTTAGTATTTTTTCGGCACCGTCAAGATCTCCGTTTTCCATATATTCCTGTATTAACCTCAGGGGGCCAAAAAAGAAATATCCAAAAACAAGGATAACCGCAATTAAATACAAAGGGAAAGCCGGCCAAAATCCTGCTGCATAATTAGTGTATGCGCCTGCCAGTAATAATACAATTGCAATCGGTAACCGGTATCGAATAATAAAATTATAAACTTTCATTATGATGTATATTTTGGGCGCAAAGATAGGACTTAGAAATTACCCAGACAGTTTGTTATGAATATATAAACCTAATGATATATACAGACAAAAATAACGTTATAACTAAATGCAGGAATTTAATTTGCAGAAAACAGAACTAAACTATAAGCGATGAAAAAAGCAGGTACTAATTATTCGGTATGAATTTTATCTAAAAGATCGCTTATTTTGCCGGCTTCTTTGTCGCTAAGATTTCCCAAAAATTTTGCAATTTCATCTTCCACATTATCCAGCTTTTTTAATAAAGTAATACCTTTTTCAGTAATGCGAACCTCCACCAGTCGTTGATCATCTGCCGATACTTTTTTGGTAACTAATTTTTTTAAAAGCAGTCTGTCAACAATTCTACTGGTATCGCTCATTTTATCCATCATACGTTCTCTTATTTGCATGGTAGATAATGGCTGAGGCTTACTGCCGCGTAATATGCGCAAAATATTATATTGTTGCAGCGTAAGATCTTCCCTTTTGTATAAATCTTTAAGGAAAGATTCCATTAAATTGGTTGTGTACATAAGGTTTATTGCCAACTTGTGGTAATTGTGTTTAAACCGGATTTGCTTAATTCCTTCTTCAATGGTCATAATTACTGTCAAATGTGGTTACAAAATATCATACAAACACTAAGTCAACAGCTCATCTTACGAATTTCAATAAATCAGCAAATTGTTTTTATATCAGATAAAAAATCTGTCAACACAATATATCATATATTAACAACTTACAATATAAAACTTTTTATAATAAAGAGTCTTATTTTTAGATGGCATATTTGTTTTGAATAGTTGGTAACACAATCCAAACCGTGTTTTATAGTTTAAATTTAAAGAAAGATTATGAATTATAAACATTTGGGAGCAACAACTTTGTTAATTTCTGAAATTGGCTTTGGATGTATGTCCCTTGGTAAGCATTCTGAAGGCGATAGTGTCAGCCTTATTCATCAAGCAATAGATGCGGGAATAAACTATTTTGATACGGCTGATATTTATGATGCCGGAGAAAATGAGGAGTTGCTTGGTAAGGCCATCTGTGGAAAACGCAACAAACTGGTTGTTGCCACTAAGGTTGGCAATATTATAAAACAAAAGGGAGAGAAGGTATTTGATTGGAATCCATCTAAAAAGCACATTTTACAAGCTGTGGAAGGTAGTTTACGGCGGTTAAACACGGACCGTATTGATTTGTATCAGCTACATGGAGGAATGATTACAGACCCGATAGATGAAACCATAGATGCTTTTGAAACACTGCAACAACAGGGCAAAATAGTACATTACGGCATCAGCAGTATTAGACCTAATGTTATTAAAGCGTACGTAAAGCGCTCCAACATTGCAAGTGTAATGATGCAATATAGTTTATTAGATCGCCGTCCGGAAGAAACTGCACTCGATTTATTGCACAATCATCAAATTAGCGTATTGGCACGAGGAGGTCTTGCTCAGGGGCTTTTAATTAATAAAGCGGCCAAGGAATATTTGGGACTGTCGGAAAATGACGTGCAAAAGGCCCAAGAAACGCTTACCGGTATATCCGGTTCTGTACAAAATAATGCCTTAGCTGCCATAGATTTTGTTTTGAAAAATAAGGCTGTAACAAGTTCGGTTATTGGCTTTAGCAATAAGGAGCAATTGAATAATGTGCTTGGGGGTAGTTTTTCATTATCTGCAGATGCGTTAAGTTTTCTTAAAACCGCCATTCCTGCAATGCAATATGAAAATCATCGATAATTTTTTGAAAAAAAATGTTTGTAAAATAGATAATATCCTTATTTTTGCCCCCCTTTCCAATATAGGAATGGGAATATTCCTCCTTAGCTCAGTTGGTTAGAGCATCTGACTGTTAATCAGAGGGTCGTTGGTTCAAGTCCAACAGGGGGAGCCTCAGTATACAGCCTCGCAATTTTTGCGGGGCTTTTTTGTTGCAAACCCTTATCCAGACTGCATATCAGGCTAAAAACTTCATTGGTTTTTGTGGTGTAATACCAGTTTTCAGAAAATGTAAGTTTTTCAGGAAATATTACACCAATTAGCTTATGCTTGGTGCTGGATGTAGCTGTAGTATAATATTCGCTAAGGTTTTTTAAAAGTCCTGTGCTATAATTAACATATTTATTTAAGTCTGGAGGAACTTTAGTAAAGGTAGCATGTTGCATTATTAGTTCGTTTTCCTCATCTTTTAGCTTTTGTACAATACGGTTATAGTTTTCATCAGAAATATTGCCGTCCACGTACTTGTCATCTACATTGTTTATACGCCTTTTTACATCTTCAATTTTT
>JBKEEB010000043.1:0-51393 GCA_047975735.1 Niabella sp. | reverse complement strand
TTTAGGTGCAAGTTCTTTTTCGAGTAGGGTAATAATTTGCACTGTATTGAGAAAATAAGGTCTTATGCCGGCAGTAATAATTGATTTAGGTTTGCCGTTTTGCAATAGACACCATTCTTTTTTAGTAGAACCGGCATCGGCAATTAATATAATATCAGACATATTAATTACAATTTGTTAATTATTGCGCTAATATAAGTGTAAAGTTTTAATCATAAGCTAATATTTAAGAACAAATGGTGTTATTATTACATGTATAGTAATAAATAACTATTATTTTGCAGAAAACGAGTGTAGTTGTTTAAAAATAGTTCAAAAAGCCAAAATGTATTTTTGATTGTCGCAGGTTAAACTCTGTATCGTTCCGTTTGCCTAATGCCCAAGCTAAATTAAACAGGCCTATTTTGGTTTCAAATGCCATACCCAGTCCGGCACTGATGTATGTATAAGTATTATTACTTCCTCTGCTGGCATTACGCCCCCAGCCACCGTCAGAAAATACGTTAAAATAAGAGTTTTCGCCAACAAGGTATCTGTACTCTGCTGTAAGAATGCCGTATTGAGAAAGGTATTGGCTTTGCTCATCAAAACCTCTTAATAACCGATATCCGCCAATTTGAAAAAGCTCATTTCTAAAAATATTACTGCCGCCAATATATCCGCCGTTAAGGGCTGCTTTAACGGTGCTGCGTAATTTGCTGCCCAGTGGAAAATATTTTGCAGCTAAAAGTGTAGAACGAAACTGATAGGATGAGGTCTTTACCGTGTCATACAAGGTAGCAAAATCAAATTCGGGTTCATTAGGGTCTTTTAATTCCAGAATTTGATTATTTCGTTTTATTCTTTTATTCCCTGCCTGAGAAATAAACAACAGCTCAAATCCGTTCACAGGGTTGTAAATATAATTGGTGGTGTTAATGCCGTACTCAAATCCAATATCGGTGAGTTTTACATCGGCCTCGTTAGGTAATTGCCTTGTTTGTAAAACAGTTGCGGTATTGATGTTACTTACAATTGTACTAAACTGCTGTAAAAATACTTTTATATACTGCTTGTTGGTAAATGTATATTGGGCTCCCAGTTTAAAAGTAAAATTTAAAAAAGTGGAGTCTTTTTTAAACATATCAAAACCAAAATCTAATCCAAAAGGTGTTTTAAACAGATAGGGTTGTTTGTATAAAATATTTAACCTTTGTGAGGCAACCTGTAGTTTTTGCCAGTTCAGCCCAATTGTTTCACCACTACCCAAAGCGTTTTGCAAGTGTAACAACGCATCACCGGTTATCATCATTTTTTTTGATTCTAATTGCTGGTTATTGGGTAAAAGGCCGATAATAAAGTTTACCTGATTGCTTTTTTTCTGCTGAAGAAAAAGTTCAATAATACCACCGGTGCTGCCCCAATAAAATTTTGGAGAAGCCGTTTCCTCAATATAAGTCAACTGTTTAAGCCTGCGGCTGATGTCTAATATTTTTTTCTTGTTATATACCGATCCGTTTTCTATGCCTAAAAAGCTTTGAAGATAGTAGGAACTAATCTTAGCACTGCCTGTAACTTTAATACTATCAACATGGTATAGGGGCCCCGGGTTAATATTTATACGGCCGCTTACCTTGTTCTGATTCAGTTGCAGGCTATCCAAATAAATATGTGCAAAGGGGTAGCCGTTGTTTTCAAAATAAGTCAGCATTTTTTGTTGCAGTATGTTTATGCTATTATAGTTTAATGGTTGATTAGTGAGCTGGTTTTCGCTCCAACCAACTTGACGGAGCCACTGCATTGTTGTTGCCGATACGGACAAATGCTCCCAGGTGTAATTTTCCCCTGCAAATAAATAAATCTTTGTTGTCAGGCTATCGCTTAATACAGAATCTATGGAGGCGGAAATATAACCCTTTGCCTGTAAGGTGGGAATGATTTGCTGCAGGTAGCTACCGCAATCATCCTTAGTGAAGAAAGTTGTTTTTAAATTAAGCGATTGTATAAATGCTGGATTTTTATCTACCGACAATACTTCCAGCTTATAATCGGCTTGTGATGCCGCAAAAAGTTGCATCAATAAAAAAACTAAAAGAGTAAACAGGTATTGTACCTTTGCCATTTTCAATTACAAATAAAGGTTATTTTACCGATGTTGGTAAATATGAAGAACCGTTTTTTGTTTCAGACATGGAAATTTAATAAAATATAAACAGAAAGTATTGGCAGGTATTTATATACATATTCCGTTTTGCAGGCAGGCGTGTAATTATTGCAATTTTCATTTTTCAACCTCTCTGCTTAAAAAGAAAGATGTGCTGCATGCTATTACAAAAGAAATTTCGATGGTAGGTAATAGGGTGGAAAAGGTAGAAACGATTTATTTTGGTGGCGGTACACCCAGTATTTTACATGCAGAAGAAGTTAATTCGGTTTTACAACAAATACACTTACAGTATGATGTAGCGGTAGAAACGGAAATTACATTAGAAGCCAATCCGGATGATATTACGGAAGCAAAACTGCAACAATGGAAAATAGCCGGAATTAACCGATTGAGTATAGGTGTGCAATCTTTTTTTGAAGAAGACCTGCAATGGATGAACCGGGCGCATAATGCGGTGCATGCCTTGGGCTGCCTTCAATTAGCGAAAAAATATTTTGATAATATTACGATTGATTTAATATACGGAGTGCCGGGGCTTACCCATGAAAAGTGGCAACAAAACGTAAAAACCGCCATTGATATAGGGATTCCGCATCTTTCCTGCTATGCTTTAACGGTAGAGCCGAAAACGCCTTTGAATAAGCTTATCAGCACGGGCAAAAAGAATGATGTGGAGCCGGCGTTGCAGTCTGAACAGTTTTTATTATTGATGGATTGGTTGGCTACCGCTAATTATGAGCATTACGAAATTTCTAATTTTGCTATGCCGGGATTTCGAAGTAAACATAATTCTTCCTACTGGCTGGGTAAACCCTATTGGGGATTTGGGCCGGGTGCTCACTCCTATAATGGTTCTGAACGTTGGTGGAATATAGCCAATAATCAAAAATATATTGATGCGATGGCGGCGGGTGTATTGCCTTATGAAAAGGAAGTGCTTACTGATACACAAAAAACAAATGAGTACATTATGATCTCTTTGCGCACAAAGGAAGGGATTGATGTAGATAAATTAAAACCCGAGCACAAGCCAAGGATTTTAAAAGCAGCAGCATCTTATATCCGAAACGGATTAATTCTTAAAAAAGGGCAGTTCTTATCACTTACCAATCAGGGAAAATTGTTTGCCGATGGGATAGCGGCAGATTTGTTTGAGTAGCGTTTCAGGATGGCAGGGTGCCATCGGAAATTTTGTTCATCGGATTGTGGATGCCCAATGGTAGCGACTTTGAAGCACTTTTAGTGAAACCGGTTTTGAGAAGTTTTTTTTACAAAATGGAAGTTAAGCGACAATATTTTTTTACAATTCCAAATTCTATTACAGTAGCAAGTTGTAATTTTCAATCTTTTCAAAATTCTCATATGTACAAGTTGAATTTCTTGGGGGCATTAGTTGTAACGCTAGAGTTGGAGGCCACAGGGTAAAGTAAAATGGTTACAACAATCATGCGTTAATAATATTGCATTTCTTGAGCTATTGTAATTTCATTTGCCTTTCATTTATTAGCAAGTAAAATATTCAGTAGCTTCTCTCATTGTAAAAGAAGGCAGGCTTTCCTATTCCTATTCAAACTGGTATTGCAATAACAGTCATTGCAATAGTACTACAGCCATACAAGTTAACAACTTAAAAAACTCAAACCGGTTCAACCAAAAATCGGTCGCAAATTGACTTTCCTAAAACAACATCTGAATGACCATTGTACGAAATGGTATAACTTCCATCGAAATCTTCAATATGGTCAATGGTTATTTTTGTGTTGAGTTGAAGTTCTTTTTTATTTAGAAACAATAAAAAATCGGTTGAGCTTTCTCGTAGTGCTTTTATAACAACCGTGGATTTTTCGGGAAACTGTGAAAGGCGTTTGTAATTAGGTTTTTTAAAGTTCCCATTTTTATCGGGTATTGGAGAACCGTGTGGGTCGATAAATGGGAATCCTAATAATTCGTCCATTCGGTCAAAAAATTGGTTGGTTTTTATATGCTCTAACTCTTCTGCAATTTCGTGTACCTCTTCCCAACCAAACTCCATAATTTGCATTAAGAACATTTCGGACAAACGGTGTTTCCTAATAATTTCTGCAGCTCGCAATTTGCCTTTTTCAGTAATTTTAATGGGTTTGTATTTTTCAGAAACCACAATGCCATCCGCTTGTAATTTCTTTATCATATCATTTGCTGTTGACTTATTTACTTGCAATTCTTCGCCTAAATCCGACAAAGAAATAGCAGCATCTTTTTGATGCAAGTAAAACAAAGCCTTAATATAATTCTCTTTTGTGTAAGAACTCATTAGATGATTTTTTATCAAAAATAAAAATAATTGTCGAATTATTTTGTTAGATAAGTCTAACTTATTAGTTTCGCATGACGAATGTAAAACAAAATG
Source organism: Niabella sp. (assembly GCA_047975735.1). Taxonomy (GTDB): domain Bacteria; phylum Bacteroidota; class Bacteroidia; order Chitinophagales; family Chitinophagaceae; genus Niabella. Next base: position 46,858 of record JBKEEB010000043.1, on the reverse strand, counting down.
AATTTAAAAATTACGCTTTTTACTACACTATTTACTTTGGTATTTCAAACTATAATTGCCCAAACAGGCCTTATAAAAGGAAAAGTTACAACAAATGGACAACCCGCCGAATTGGCCCAGGTAATCATTAAAACCACCACTTATGGAACAACTACTAATAATCAAGGAAAATTTACAATCAATAAAATTCCGTTTGGAAATTATCAAATAACTGCTTCTTGTATTGGTTATGCAAGCCTTACAAAAGAGTTTTCCATTGATGTAAATAAGCCTGAAATCAATCTTGACTTCAACCTTACAGAGCAAACAATGGAACTGGAAGGTGTTGTGATTACAGCTACGAAAACCCCAAAACGCCAAACGAATTCTCCTGTAATTGTGAATATTATCAATAGCCAAACGCTTACTAATGTTCAAGCATGTAATCTTTCGGAAGGTTTAAAATTTCAACCAGGGTTAAGAGTGGAAACCGATTGCCAAACCTGTAATTACACCCAATTGCGGATGAATGGTTTAGCAGGTGGTTATTCACAAATTTTAATCAATGGTCGCCCTATTTTCAGTCCGCTTACAGGTTTGTATGGTATGGAGCAATTGCCTGCCAATATGATTGACCGAATTGAAGTTGTGCGTGGTGGGGGTTCTTCGCTTTATGGTTCAAGTGCCATTGGCGGTACGGTGAATGTAATTACCAAAGTACCAAAAAATAACAGTTACGAATTGGACTATACCTATCAAAATATTGACGGACAAACCAATGACAATACAATTAGTGGAAACGCAACTTTAGTTTCTGAAAATAGAAATTCGGGCGTTTCATTTTTTATGAACCTCCGGGAACGTGGATTTTATGATGCAAACGATGATAATTTTTCTGAAATTCCGCTCATAAAAAACACTTCCATTGGAGCTAATCTATTTTTTCTTCCTAAAGAAAATCAAAAGTTAGAATTGAACATCAGTAACATTTACGAGTATAGGTTTGGTGGCGAAATGGTTACGGACAAACCCGCTTATCTTGCTCAACAATCGGAAGAACGAACCCACGATGTTTGGATGGCAAGTGCCGATTATCAAATTAATTTCAACAATAACAACAGTTCATTAATTACTTATTTGGCTTGGCAAAATACAGACCGGAAGCATTACACAGGTATTCAACCAGACCAAGGAACAACCGAATATGACGAATTTGTAGCCAATCCGCCTTATGGCACATCTGATGTACGTACTTATAACATTGGCACACAACTAAATCATAGTGTCAATAATTTTCTGAACGGGAAAAATATATTTACGCTCGGAGCTGAATATGTGTATGATGATGTGTTAGATGAAATTCCTACTTATGAATATTTGATTGACCAAACGACCAAAGACTTTGGTGTATTTCTACAAAGTGACTGGGAAATTATTCCGCAACTCACCCTACTTTCAGGTGTAAGAATGGATAACCATAATTTAGTAGATCAAGCTATTTTTAGTCCAAGGGCTTCTTTGTTGTATAAATTAAAAGCAAATACACAATTTCGCTTTAGTTACGGAACAGGGTTTAGAGCACCGCAAGCTTTTGATACTGATTTGCACATTGCTTTTGCAGGTGGTGGTGTTTCGAGAGTTTCATTGTCGCCCGACTTACAACAAGAAAAATCACAAAGTTTAAGTGCTTCCATTAATTACGATAAGCCTATGGAAAATTGGATAGCCGGTTTTACCGTTGAAGCATTCTACAATCGGCTAAAAGATGCTTTTTATTTACAACCTATTGGGCAAGACCAACACGGAGAACTGTTTGAAAAACAAAACGGAGATGGGGCAACCGTGCAAGGAATTACATTAGAACTAAGAGCTAATTACAACCGAAAAATACAGTTGGAAAGTGGTTTCACTATTCAATCGAGCAAATTTGATAGTCCTGTTGAATATATTGACGGCTTAGCAGGAATACGAGAATTTACCCGAACACCCAATGACTACAGTTATGCAATTCTAACATTCACTCCTAACAAAAAATGGAATGTTACGCTGAATTCTCTTTATACTGGGAAAATGAAAATCCCACATTTTGCAGGAGCCCCTAACCAACTGATAGACGAAATTATTACTTCTGATGCTTTTTCGGAATTAAGTGCAAAAATTGGCTACACGCTACCAATCGAAAAACTTGGAAATAACATTGAATTTTACGGTGGAATAAAAAATATATTCAACGCTTACCAAGATGATTTTGACATTGGCAAAAATAGAGACAGTAATTACATTTACGGACCTGCTCAACCAAGAACCTTTTACATCGGAATAAAACTGAAATCGAAATAAAAAGAACTGGTTACAACAGTGGTAACTGTTGCACAACTCCCATTTTGTAAAAAACTTTTCAAAACCGGTTTCGATAAACGCATTTAGAGCTTCATTAACAGAGGATGTTTTTTATTTCAATTAAATAAATTTTAGTAGGTAAGCAATTAAAACTAATACAGCTAAATATGAAATATTGCCCAGCAGATATACAAAAATTGATTTTATATAATTAATAAGTTCCTTCTCTCCGAAAAATTGTCCGATTGCCCAAACGATATATAGGAAATAAATTATTACTCCAATTGTTGCTATGGGTTCACTCTTGAAAATATTCGCAATAAAAATAAAACTGCCAAAAATTAAAAGTGCTTCTCCAAGAACATACGATAAAAGAACTAATATTTCATAGATATTATAGTGGTATTTTTTATAAAATAGCTTTATCCAAAATGCTATAAAAACTCCCATTAAGAGTTGGGCGTATCCTATGTTTTTATTGGCCCATTCTCCGATTTCTTTTGACCTGATTTTCCCTTTTAGGATTTCCATCGTGTCAATATTGAAAAAACTCAATTTAATATGGAGCAAATGAGTAACGAGCGAGAAAATAATGGCTGATAAAATTAAAAATAGTATAGGTTTAACGTATTTCTCTCTGTTTTCAAACAAAAATTCTCGTATAGTTTTTCCAGGTTGAATTAGAAGGTTTTTTATTGTTAAGAAAATCCCTTTGTCAAAATGTAATAAATGTTGAATTTCATGAGAAATATAATGGTGGTCAATTCTTTTTAATTTTAATTTCGGTTTATCAGTATTCTCCTCTAAGTTTTGTTTCATTTGATTTTAGTATATTTTCGGAATACAATTTTTGCTAACGCCCATTATGTGGCGAAGCGGGTGTTAAAAATGGTGCGCAATATTTAGCATTTTAAAAAATATTGTTTGCAAGTTAAATTTAAACTTTAACCACAGATTCTCCAATTATTTTATCAGGACTCTGGCACCCTCACATTTATAGGGCAAGGAATAATTGCTATACCAATACTTTTTCAATAATTTCAAACCCCTCTGCCGGCGGCAGGCCTTCCCAAAGTACTTTATAAATGGTTTCGGTAATTGGCATTTCGGCTTTTACATTTTGGTTGATATTGTAAATACATTTAGCTGCATTATAACCTTCGGCCACCATGTTCAGTTCTAATTGTGCCGCTTGTACGGAGTATCCTTTTCCTATCATATTACCAAAGGTACGGTTACGGCTATGCAGCGAGTAGCAGGTTACCAATAGGTCGCCCAAATAAACAGAGGCGGCATAGTTGGCATTTTTAATACCTGCTTCATGTTCGCCCACAACAATATACTCTGCGCCAAATTTTTTAAGGAAGATGGCCATTTCATCGGCACTGTTAGCAATATAAACACTTTGAAAATTATCGCCGTAATCTAAACCGTGCGCAATGCCGGCACCCAGTGCATAAATATTTTTTAACACTGCAGCGTACTGCACCCCCAGTATGTCATGATTGGTAATGGTGTTGATTGCCGGTGATTGGAAATAATTAGCAATTTTTGCTGCCATATCCTCATCCAATCCGGAAAAAGTTAAGTAAGATAGTTTTTCGGCAGCCACTTCCTCTGCATGGCAAGGACCCAGTACGGCAAAATAATCCTGTAATGAAAAATTAAAATATTGCTGCAAGTATTCGTTCAACAAAATATTTTCTTGCGGTAAAATACCTTTAATAGCAGACAATACTTTTTTGTGGGTAAAAGCTGTTTTGTCTAATACCGAAAGACTGTCGGCTACATAAGCAGATGGCATGGCCATAATAATAATATTCGTTGCAGCTACAACATCGCTCAGGTTTTGATGTATTTGTAGGTTTTGGGTATTTAATAAGGCAGAGCTCAGGTATTTGGGGTGATGATGTCTATTTAGTATATAATCCCCATAATTCTTGTTTCTTACCCACCAATGAATTTTATGACCATTATCGGTTAATATTTTTACAAGGGCTGTACCCCAACTACCACTACCTACAATTCCGAATTTTAAATCCACAATTTATATTTTAAATGTTGATGGCAAATATAATACGGTCGTAATTGTTTTTCCAATACCGTAATCCATATAGTTTATTTTTTAATGCTATAATAACTATTAGCCTGTTGTGTACAGGTTACTACCAAATCATTAATACATACATGTGGTGGCAACGTGGCGCAGTAGTAAATAATGTTGGCTACGTCTTCTCCCACCAAAGGTTTTATGCCATCATATACATTATCGGCAGCGTTTTTATCACCTTTAAATCGTATGGTAGAAAACTCGGTATTAGCTGCGCCGGGGTGAATGGCTGTTACCCGTATATTATATTGTAACAGGTCTATGCGCATGGCCTCACTTAAGGCTCCCACAGCATGTTTGGTGGCGCAATACATATTTCCCTGAGCATATACATCTTTTGCTGCAATTGAGCCCAAGTTGAAAATATGACCTTTGCCAGCTTTAATCATCAGGGGTATAATACTTTTAGTTACATAGGCCAACCCTTTGAGATTGGTATCCACCATTGTATCCCAGTCATCCAGACTGGCATCTTCAAAATTATCTTTACCTAACGCTAAGCCTGCATTATTAATGAGAATGTCAATCTGTTGCCATGCGGGGGGTAATGCAAGAAAAATTCCCTGTACGGCCACCCTGTCTTGCACATCAAAAGTTAGCGGCAGTATATTGATATGATATTGTTCCGTCAACTCTTTGCTGAGTTTTACCAATCTTTCTTCTCTTCTTCCCGTAAGAATAAGATTGTAGCCGTTGGCTGCAAATTTTTTAGCACAGGATTCTCCAATTCCTGATGTTGCTCCTGTAATTAAAACTGTTAGTGGCATTATTAAAACGTATGCTTTTTTATAATAATTTAACTAGGGATATCAGTTCAGTACATCTTCTAAATACGTGATGATGGCCTGATTACTTTTTTTACTTTCTTCCAGCATACCCATGTGGCCTGAGTTTTTTAAAATGGTAATATTTGAGGCTGCAGGTAGGGTACTTTGTTTTAGGCTGTCTTCAAAAGGAACAGCTATATCCTGTTCACCAATAATAAAAAGTACGGGTAAATCGGTTTTTTTCAGCACATTAGTTCTGTCTGGTCTGGCTATCATAGCTTCGTAGTATTCAATTAGTGCGGGTTTGGAAAAGTCGGGTAAATGCTTAATAAAATAGGACACCATTTCAGGGTTATTTTCTTTAGTATAATCCGAAAAGAGGTTGGGTGTGGTTGTTTTTAAAAATTCATTACTGCCATGTTCTTGAATAAAGGCTATTCCTTTTCTTCGGGTAGTTTTTTTCTCCTCACTATCAGCGTAAGCACTGGAATGAAATAGTCCAAACCCTTTTAACAAATAGCTGTATTTTTCTACAAAGGCCAGAGTAGCATAACCGCCCATACTATGGCCGATTAATATAAAACTTTCCACTTCTTCTGCATCGGTTATTAGTTTTACTATTTCTGCAATACCTTCCATACTTACATCGTCAGTCAGTTCCGATGAGCCGCTGCCGGGGATGTTGGGTGTTATTAGAAAATAATTTCTTTTTAAGGCTTCAATTTGGTTTTCCCAAATTGTACTATCCTCGCCAAAGCCATGTAATAATACTACGGGGTAGCCAATGCCCGTTACGCCATAGCTGATGATGCGGTTATTAAAGCGGATTGTTTTATTTTCCATATTATAGTTTTTATCGCTTATTGTTAATAATGATTTTTAAAAAATCATTTAGCCCTTCTTTTATAAATGGGCAATACAATGGCAAGTAATAACAAAGCTATTGTAAACCATGAAAAAAATCTGGAAATAATATCACCATATTTTGTATAAAAAGTTTCTGTTACAAATGTAGCTACCTGTTGTTTTATTGCTCCTTGCTTATTCCAGTCTAACTGTTGTACCACATTCCCGTACGGGTCAATAAAACAACTGATGCCTGTGTTGGCACTACGGGCCACCCACTTACGGCTTTCTATGGCCCTTAATCTGGCATAATCTTTATGCTGGCGATAGCCGGGAGTATTGCCCCACCATCCATCATTAGTAATGATGCAAATAAGATCGGTATGTTTTCTGTTAAAATCGGCGAGATAATCGCCATAAATACTTTCATAGCAAACTGCCGGTGTAATATTAAAGCTGTTATTGGTAGTGTGAAGTACTTTGGCCGAATCGGATGGCGTGTAACCGCTTGTGGTACCACCAAATTTGTCAAATAGCGGAGCCATGAAGTTTAAAAAACCTGGCAATACTTCTACACCCGGTACTAATTTTGATTTGTGGTAAATCTGAATGTTGTTACTGTCTAATAAAACAGCACTGTTATAGGCTTCATAATATCCGTCACCATCGGGGAATGGCCTGGCAAACCGGCTTGTTTTTTTATCAAAATGCTTATACCCTTCAATACCTGTTAGTAAATTAATTTTAGGGTGCGATTTTAAAAAATCCCAAACCGGTGTTAAAAAAGCATTTTCTTTTAAGTTGTCTTCATTTATGGCTTGTGGAATAGCGGTTTCGGGCCATACCACCAAAGCTGTATTCGCATCAATTTGTTGTTTGGAAAGTTGGATGAGTTCTTCCAACTGTTTTCCCTGACTGTCCTGTACAAATTTTTCATTCCAGGGATCTACATTGGGTTGTACTACAACTACGTTATATTTATTATCGTGCAGCGTAAGGGTACGCTTGCCAACCAATACAGATATGCCAATAGGGATACAAATGATTATTAAAAACGAAACGAGATACTTAAAATAGGTATTGCTCCTGCCTTCTGCGCTATAAGTTTTAAATGCTAAAAATATAAATATATTGGCCAGTAATACCCAAAGTGTACCACCGGAGGCTCCAGTATATTCATACCATTGAATCCATTGTGTACGAGCTGCAAAAGCATTACCCAAAGCCAGCCAGGGCCAGCTTAGGTCCCAATTGTGATGAATGTATTCATAGGTTATCCAAAAACTCATGAGAGCTAACAACGACACGGCAGGGTGGAAATATTTTTTTATAAAAAAATAGAATAACCACGGAATACACATGATAAGGCTGTTGGCTAAAAAAGCACTAATACCGCCCGGTATGGTGGACATAGCTACCCACCAGGTTACCAGCAGGTTCCATAGTAGCATGTGTAAATATGTATAACCTAAAAACTTTTTCCAGTTAATATGGCTATTGGCAATAAACAGTAGCGGTAGCCAGGCTACAAATAATAAAAATGTTAGCGATAACGGAGGCCAGGCCGCCCATAATAATAGTGGCCCTAAAACGGCCAACAGAAGGTTGTTATATTTTAATTTCATACTGGAATCCCAAAAGTAAGAAAACTATGTTAGTGATAAAGCAACGGACGTTTGGATGCTGTTTGGCGCATTTAAAATTGTCGCATCGTCATGTTGATCCGCCCCGGCGGAGAGGCATCTCATCATTATACAAAGAGATTTCACTCCCTGCTTACAATGACCATGAAAGGAGTGCTTTTTTTAAAGCGACAATTTTTAAATGAACCCATGCATGGTGCATAAAAATAACTATATTTACAGAGTACATTATGAACAGTGCTATTTCAGAAGGTATATTAGTAAATGTAGAGGTTTTTTATCAACCTGAATACAGTGAGCCATTACAAAATGAGTTCATGTTTGCCTATCGTATAACACTGGAAAATTATAATGCTTTTCCTGTTAAACTATTGCGCCGCAGTTGGTATATTTTTGACAGTAATGGTACCTACCGTACAATTGAAGGAGAAGGTGTTGTGGGGGTTCAGCCTACCATACATCCCGGGGAGCAATACCAGTATATGAGCGGTTGCAACCTTAAAACCGATATGGGTAAAATGAAAGGCTATTACCAAATGGAAAACATAGATACTCAGCATCTTTTTCGTGTACTGATTCCCGAATTTGAAATGATTGTTCCTGCTAAGGAGAACTAATAACCGGTTAAGTAAAGGCTGACATATTATTTTGCCGTTACTAATTTATTTAGTTTATTTGTACTAAATAAATTAGTAAAATTAATGAATACAACTACTACCGTTACACATCTTTCTATAGCTAAGTATGTATTACTTATACATCCCCGTAAGGATTTAGGCGAAAAAATAAACCAGTTGAAACTGAATTTTTGCAAAAAGTACAAGATGCCTGAAAGAATAACAAGAATGCCAAGCATTACACTTGTTTCTTTTACACAGTATATTGGGTTTGAAGAAAGAATTAAAAACAAACTCCGTTCATTGTCGATTTCTCAGGCTCCTTTTCCTATTGAAATGCAAGACTACGGCAGCCTCCCCTCACACACTATTTATATTAATATTTTATCTAGGCCTGCCATACAATCCTTAGCAAAACTAATAAGGGCAGAAACTCAACAATTTATGAAGTTGGATAACGACCATAAACCTTATTTTATGATGGATCCTGTAATTCCGATAGCTCAACGACTGAAGCCCTGGCAATACGAACAGGCTTGGTTAGAATATAGCCATAGAAGTTTTCAAGGGAAATTTATTGCAAATAATATGCTATTGCTCAGTAAGAAAACAGATGAAGAAAAATATAAATGGGTAGAGTGTTTTGAATTTCAAGATATCCCTATACTTCCAAAACAGGCTGTATTATTTTAAAATAGGTGCGTTAATATAGTAAATCAACAATACACAATTTCTTATGAAAAAGAAATTACAACAAGATGGGTTTAAAGTATCCGTAACAAAAAAACAACAAGAGCAACAATATTTGCAAGGAAGAGGAGCACAGTTTAATACTCGTAACAGGTTTTTGAAAAATGAGGAAGTAAAGGAGCATATTGAGGGCATTGATGATTGGGATGTTCCAAATGTAGCTACCAAGTATTTGGAGCAGCAATCTGCTACCATTGTTAATAAAGTTGAAAGTCCGGATGTAGGGATGGCTTATAGTATGAATGCTTATGCAGGATGCGAGCACGGTTGTATTTATTGTTATGCCCGAAATGTACATGAGTATTGGGGGTATAGTGCCGGCCTTGATTTTGAAAGCAAAATAATTGTAAAGATAAATGCACCTCAGTTGTTGAGGAAACAATTGATGAAGCCCGGCTGGATGCCTAAGCCTATCATGTTAAGTGGCAATACCGATTGTTACCAGCCGGTAGAAAGAAAGTACCGGTTAACAAGAGGGTTACTAGAAGTGTGTAACGAGTTTAACCAGCCTGTTGGCATCTTAACAAAAAATGCAGCTATTCTGCAAGATAAAGATGTGTTACAGGAAATGGCTCAAAAAAATATAGTAAGAGCTATGGTTTCCATCACATCTTTCAACGAAAACTTACGCCGTGTAATGGAGCCCAGAACCACTACTGCTGCAAACCGGTTAGCTGTGATTGAGGAGTTGAGCAAGGCAGGAGTAAAAATGGGTATTATGATGGGACCCATGATTCCGGGGCTGAATGATCACGAAATGCAGCGGATTATGAAAGCTGCGGCAGATAGCGGAGCTACTTTTACGGCATATACTTTTATTCGATTAAACGGCGCTATTAAATTTTTATTTTACGATTGGTTGTATAAAAATTTCCCCGATAGGGCCGATAAAATATGGCATTTAATAGAACAAAGCCATGCAGGAAAAGTAAACGACAGCCGCTGGGGATTAAGGATGCGTGGCGAGGGGAGCATTGCAGAAATAATTGCGCAACAGTATAAAAAATACGGTAAATTATACCGTATGAACGAAGGCGAAACAGGGTTGGATATTAGTAAATTCAAGAGACCCGGTGGCCAGATGAAATTATTCTAAACAAAGTTTACAGCGTACTAATAACTATTAATTGTTACGATGAAGAAACCACAATAACTGTACAAATATTATCCTCCTGTATTAAGAAGAAGTTAAGCTTTGTTTGAAAAAACAATTGTATATTCCTTCATCCACATGTGTGAATAATTTTAGTTGTATAATACAGGCAAAAAAAAGTATCCTTGTACAATTATTATTACACCTATGTGGATTGCAATGGATGAATAAGACGCGTATAGCGTTGAGGGGATTTTAAAGTTTATTCTTACTTATCATACAAAATACATCACATGCAGCATCAAACAAAGCAATGGAGAAAGTTAACCGGCGAGTACCTTAAAAACTATATTGAAGAAGAAGTGGACGGAGCTATTCTTCGCGAAAAAGGGATGGGGCATCATCTGAAAGTTTGTATTGGAACTGATAGCCAGGTAAAAGGAGCGAATACTGAGTTTGCAACAGCCATCGTTTTTATCAGAAAAGGGCTCGGCGGTTTTATGTATTTGAACAATGAAACCACTAATGAAAAAATGAGTATTAGCCAGCGAATGATGGCAGAGGTTACAAAAAGTATTGAAGTAGCCTATCATTTAAGCAATGTATTTACCAATCATCAGGTAGATATGGAAGTACATGTAGATATTAATACCAGCCCGGTTTATAAAAGTAATATTGCTTTAAAAGAAGCTATAGGATATATTACGGGGATGGGATTTGCTTTTAAAGCTAAGCCGGAAGCTTTTGCCAGCTCTTGCTGTGCTAATAAAGTAGTACAGTAGTAAGTAATTATTTTTTGGAGTAATTAATTTTTTTTGTTCTTTCCATCATAAGTTGGATTGCTTGTTCGTTGCTGCTAAACATATTGTTAATATTAACCAAGTTGTCGGCTAATTTATCATAACGTTTCGTCATTAAATATACAAAGATGTGCAGGTAATGGATGCCATCAAATACGATAGCTTTTTTATGAGCAAACTCATCCTTTCTTTTTAAAAATTCATTGGGCATTTCGGTATAATGCATGCCGGGTCTTAAGTGATGAATAATATGATACCCGTCGTTCCAGCAGGTTTTGTTATATACAGTATTAATGCAATTGATGGAGTTTGTGTATAAATCATCCGGATTATCTCTGTTTATAAAAGAATGCTGTGTCCAATTGCCGAGCATCATAACAAATCTTGCAAAAAAGAAAGGAATTACCCATACTATCATAGTTGCCTTCAGATTTACAAAACACATTCCTATACAAAAGAAAATAAAAAACCATTCACCCACTGTTAGCCTGGTGTATAGCTTTTTTCTTTTACGTTTAAATAGGTACATAAAAGTTTCTTTAAAACCCAAAAACAAAAAGTTGAAAAAATAAGATAGAAAACTTACGAGGCTGTCGCGTTGGTAATGCATGGTACTGCTGGCATCTTCTTCGTTATTGTTTTCAACATGGTGCATTCCCATATGGTGTGCAAAATACCCCTCCGGTGCATGACCGAAAAGCGGACAAATTACCCATGTGATATAGGCGTGAAATTTTTGTTGGTATTCCTGTTTAAGACATTTTCTATGGCACAAACAATGAAACATTAATCCGAATCTTCCTTTAAAATAAAACTGTGCCAAATAAAAGTATGGTATAGCAATCATCCACCAAACCCAGCCCTTCAATAAAGGTGTAAAAAGTAAAATAGCAACAGGTATTACTGTAATATGAATGATGGTAAGCAGGCGGATAAAAGGTAAATCCCGTTTATCGTTCATAATCTGTAGCCAAAATTTTTCATATCGGCTAAAGTTTGATTTATTAATGTAGGTAGGATCACTAATTGTAGTTAAAGTTTTCATGTAACAAGTTTGTCGTTATAGCACAATATAAGGTAAAAAACTATAATGCCTTCTCTATGTATGTTAATACGCTGCCAAAGTTAAATCCGTTATACTGTATTTACATTAGATATGAGTAGGTTGCCGGGCAAAATAAAAATCATACGTAGTCTATTGTCGCCCGATAAGATTACATTTGTAAATCATAAAATGGGAAGAATGAAAATTGCAATAGCTCAGCAAAATTATCATATCGGGAATTTTGAAATTAATACAAAAAAAATTATTCAGGCCATTGAGTGGGCAAAATTGAAAGAGGCTGATTTGGTTGTTTTTCCGGAGTTAACAGTTTGTGGTTATCCCCCACAAGATTTTTTAGAGTTTGACGATTTCATTAATAAGTGCAGCAATGCCATACAAGAAGTTAAAGCAAAAGCCGATACAATTGGCGTATTAATTGGCTGTCCTACACGAAACGAAAAATCGGAGGGAAAGGATTTGTTCAATTCGGCTTACCTTCTTTATGAAAAAGAGATAAAAGGTATAGTGCATAAAACATTATTGCCTAACTATGATATTTTTGACGAGTATAGATATTTTGAACCCGCAGGAGAATGGAATGTGCTGGAATTTAAAGGGAAAAAACTGGCAGTAACTATTTGTGAGGATATTTGGAACATGGGCGATAATCCATTGTACCAAATAACTCCAATGGAAAAACTAATTTCTTTTCAGCCGGATATTATGATCAATCTTTCCGCATCGCCCTATAACTACGCACAGGATATTGTAAGAAACAGCGTAGTAAAAGCACATGCTTTAAAATATAATCTACCCATGATATATTGTAATGCTGTAGGTGCGCAAACAGAAATTGTATTTGATGGCGGCAGTTTGGTATATGATAAGGCCGGAAATAAAGTAGTTGAGGGAAAATATTTTGATGAGGATTACCTAATCGTTGATTATGCTGATTTAATAGCAAAAGGAGTTTCGGAAAAAACCGAAAACGATGTAGATATTTACTATGCCGCCATTGATGTGCGTGCCGATAGAGATACATTAGAGTATTTGCGTGATGAAAAAAATATTTCAGAAATATATCAGGCACTTATTTTGGGTATCAGAGATTATTTTCAAAAAATGGGTTTTACAAAAGCCATACTGGGCTCATCGGGAGGCATAGATAGTGCCGTAACGCTTGCTTTGGCTGTAGAAGCTTTGGGTAAAGAAAATGTAACTGCTGTATTAATGCCATCGCATTTTTCTACTTCACATTCTGTGAGCGATGCAGAACAACTAAGTATTAATTTGCAAAATCCTTATCACATCATCCCCATAAAAAATATATATGATGTTTTTTTAGCAGAATTAAAACCATTGTTTAAAGAGTTGCCTTTTTCTGTGGCAGAAGAAAACATTCAAAGCCGTAGCCGGGGAAATTTGTTAATGGCTATTGCCAATAAGTTCGGGTATATTTTGCTAAATACCTCCAATAAAAGTGAGTTGGCCACAGGCTATGGTACTTTATATGGCGATATGGCCGGTGGGCTTAGCGTTTTGGGCGATGTGTATAAAACACAGGTATATGCTTTGGCTCAGTACATTAACAGGGAAAAAGAAATCATTCCCGGTCATATTATCACCAAGCCGCCATCGGCAGAGTTAAGGCCTAACCAAAAAGATAGCGACAGCTTGCCCGAATACGACGATTTGGATACTATTTTATTTGAGTATATCGAAGAACGCTTAGGACCTAAAGAAATTATAGCAAGGGGTTTTGATGAAGCATTAGTATCACGCATTTTACGGTTAGTAAATAGCAATGAGTATAAGCGTAATCAGTTTTGTCCTATTATTCGTGTAAGTTATAAGGCATTTGGTATGGGCCGCAGAATACCTATTGTAGCAAAATATTTAAGCTAACGCCAGCGGCCTTTTTTTTGGTTTGATAATTGCTGAATAAAAGGTGAACAAAAATAGCAGGAAAATAAATTATTATGAAAACAGCTGAAGATATTAAACAATTAAATGAGCGCATTATAGTCGCCAGTAGTTTTGTTGATAAGCTTAGGAGTGAAGTGAGCCACGTTATTATAGGGCAATCGCACATGCTCGACAGATTGCTGATTGGACTATTATGCAACGGGCATGTTTTATTAGAGGGTGTGCCCGGGCTTGCAAAAACCTTAACTATTAAATCGCTTGCTACGTCTATTCAGGCACAGTTTAACCGCATACAGTTTACGCCCGATCTCTTACCGGCCGATATTATTGGTACTTTAATTTATAATCAGCGCCAAAATGAATTTGTAGTTCGAAAAGGGCCTGTTTTTGCAAATTTTATTTTGGCTGATGAAATTAACAGAGCACCGGCAAAAGTACAATCGGCCTTATTGGAGGCTATGCAGGAACGGCAGGTGTCTATTGGCGATACTACGTATAATTTACCCAATCCTTTTTTAGTACTTGCTACCCAAAACCCGTTGGAAGAGGATGGTACTTATCCGCTTCCCGAAGCACAGGTAGATCGCTTTATAATGAAAGTAATTGTTCGCTATCCGGAAATGCAGGAGGAACAAATGATTCTCCGCTCTAATGTACAGGCAATGTCTTTACCTACTATCAATCCGGTAGTAACAATAGACGAAGTTCTCAAGGCTAAAAACTTGGTTCGGGAAATTTATATGGATGAAAAAGTAGAACGCTATATTTTAGATATTGTTTTTGCGAGCAGGTTTCCCGCACGGTATGGGTTAGAAAAAATGGCACCCTTAATTTCTTACGGCGCATCACCGCGCGGAAGTATTAATTTGGCATTAGCCGGTAAAGCACAGGCTTTTTTAAATAAGCGTGGGTTTGTAATTCCAGAGGATATTCGCAGCATTGCGTATGATGTATTGCGCCATAGAATTGGTCTTACCTATGAGGCCGAAGCTGAAAATGTTGACGGTGAAAATATTATTGAAGAGATATTGAAAAAGATTCATGTTCCATAAACATCAAACCTTACTGTAAATAACAAAAACGTCATATTGTAAAGTAAAAAATAAAACATTGCGCTCCCGCGAAGAAATATTAAAAAAAGTACGAGAGATTGAAATTAAAAGCAAAAAATTATCCAGGGATCTATTTAGTGGGGAATATCACACGGCTTTTAAAGGCAGAGGTATGGCTTTTAAGGAAGTGAGAGAATATGCTCCCGGAGATGATGTAAGGTTTATTGACTGGAATGTTTCTGCCAGGCTGGATCATCCTTACAGTAAAGTTTTTGAAGAGGAACGGGAACTAACCGTTTTGTTATTAATTGATATTAGTAATAGTGCCGATTTTGGTACAACTTATGGCCGCAAACGAGATGTAGCCACGGAAATTGCAGCCGTGCTGGCATTTTCGGCAGTAGCAAATGGCGATAAAGTAGGAGCTGTATTTTATAGCGACAAAATAGAAAAGTATATTGAACCAAAGAAAGGACGTAAACATGCGTTGTTTATAATTCGTGAAATGCTAAGCTTGGAACCTGTAGGGAATGGTACCAGCCTAAGTACAGCAGTAAAATATTTTAACAATGCTGTTAAACGCTCTTGTATTGCATTTGTCCTAAGTGATTTTATTGATACAGATTATGAAGATGCTTTACGCGTGGCCAGTAAAAAGCATGATGTAATAGGCGTGAAGATTTATGATCAAATGGATATGAAGCTGCCTAATGCAGGATTGGTTCGGTTTGTAGATGCCGAGTCTGGAAATGCGCAGTGGGTAGATACCGGTAGTGCTTTTGTAAGAAAAAAACACGAGGAAGCGTTTTTTAATATTACAGCGTATAGTGCTGCTGTTTTTAAAAAAGCCGGTAGCGATTTATTACATGTAAAAACAGGCGATGATTACGTAAAAGTATTGCAAAGATTTTTTAAAAGCAGAATGTGATTAATGTAAAGAATGGGCGAGATGGATTTGTATATTATTAATGGCGTAAAACGAATGTTGTTTATAAAATATTTTTTTGTTCTAATTTTCGTTTTTTGTTTCCATCAGGCAAAAACGCAAACAGCACTGGTAAAGGCCTCCGCTGATAAAGATACAATTTTGCTGGGTGAACCGTTTTGGCTGACGCTGGAAATCAGAGCGCCCCGAAACAGTACGATAACACCGTTTAAAATAGATTCAATTCCTCATTTTGAATTTTTACAAAAAGACAGTATCATAAAATCAGAAGAAGAAGGTGCTATACTAATCAGGCAATACTATCAATTAACCAGTTTTGATTCCGGGCAATGGGTAATACCGCAATTTCAGTTAAGGCCTTATGTAAAAACGAATAGCTTATTGGTGAATGTGGTGTTTACCAGACCTTTTGATCCGGCACAACCTTATCATGATATACAGGATATTCAAACTGTACCAATCAATAAGAGCCGATTATTGTTATGGTTAGCGTTATCACTTGCGGGGCTTTTATTATTAGTTATCATTATTTATTTTATTACACAAAAACGGCTGAAATTTTTACCGCAAAAACCGATGGAGCCTCCTTATGAGGAAGCTAAAAAAGAAATAGCTTTTTTACGTAAAGGTGATAATGATGAAAAAGTTTTTTACGAAGGGCTGGTTAGTGTTTTTAGAAACTATGTTAGACGCAGAACCGGGATTGATTCATTACAACAAACAACTAATGATCTTGTACAAAAACTAAAGCCATTATATGCTGATGAAACTGATGCTGTAAAATACAGCAGCCTGGAGCAGGTTTTATTTCAAAGTGATTTAGTGAAATTTGCCAAATACAATCCAGATGATAACGACGCTATATCTGCTTACGAAGTGGTAGATCAGGCTATTGACCATATAGAAGATAAGGCTCTCAATAAATCAGCTGCTGTATCAAAAAATGCTACAAAAGTTAATGGTACAAAAGGAGGTGGGCTATGATTTATGAATGGTTACAGGGTATTAAATTCATCTGGCCGGAAAATTTTATTTTTCTGGCAATCGTTCCTTTATTAATATGGTATTATGTTGGCAGCAATAAGCATACAGGCAGCATGTTATCTTCCGGTTCTGCCGGGCAGGTTCCACAAACAATTAAAGTAAGGTTTAGGCATTTGCCATTTGTATTACGTCTTGTAGCTATTACATGCCTTGTAATGGCATTAGCAAGGCCACAACATCAAACCCCTATGAGCCGTAGCGAAGGCGATGGAATTGACATTGTTTTGTGTATGGATGTTAGCGGTAGCATGGGTACAGAGGATGTAAAACCGTATCGGTTTTTTGTAGCAAAGGAAGTAGCCATCGATTTTGTAAAAAACCGACCTGTTGATAGGATAGGCCTTGTGATTTTTGCCGGCGAAAGTTTTACAAAAGTGCCGTTGACCTTTGATAAAACAACAGTGTTAAACCAATTAGAAACACTTAAAATAATGGATGGCGGTTATTTAGACCCCGGAACATTGATAGGAGAGGGTTTGGCAATATCCGTTAACCGAATCATTAAAGGAAATAGTAAAACAAAAGTTGTTATATTACTTACAGATGGAAAGGAAGATGCTCCCCCTACAAGAATTATAGATCCAGTTATGGCGATGGAAATTGCCAAAGCTAATAATGTTAGAGTCTATTGCATTGGTTTGGGTTCAAATTTAAATACTGCCGACCAAATGGTGAAGGGTGAGGGAGGGGCAGTAGTAAGAAATTATATTGATGAGGGGCTGCTTACCAGAATATCTAAAGAAACCGGAGGCCGATATTATCGTGCCACAGATAAGGCAAGTCTGCAGGCTATTTACGCACAAATTGACACTTTGGAGAAATCAAAAGTAGAAGTAGTTCATTATAACGAAGTTAAAGAAATGTATATCCCACTTGTATTGGCAGCATTAGCCTGGTTACTTTTAGAAGCTTTGTTACGATTCACAGTATTTAGAAAATTTCCTTAATCCTCTAAAATTGCACAGGGTCATTATAATGCTTTGCATACGATTTTGAAAAATTGATTTTTTTTACTTTCCCGGCAATATATGCTATACCGCTCCAAATATGAGAAAGATAGTTTTTGTCTGAATAATCTTTTTTGTGATGCCCCAATGTTGTACACCAGGTATAACCCCCGTCAAAATCATATACCCAGGCAGATGGGTAATATTTAGCATAAGTACCGGCATGTAATTTTAATAGTTCTTTTTGTTTTTGATCACTGGTGTCAATTGTAGAAAAATCATTTACCATTAACACCTGCGGACCCGGGTATAACTCTTTGGCAAAATAACATTCATCCTCTTTTTCCCAAACAGCCGGAGTGCCTTTCATGGCAGGGTGTTTGGTGTTGATAACTCTTACTGTAAATTTTTGAAATTTAGCATGCCAGGAAAAAGTTCCTCCTAACAGCATTTTAAACCATTCCCATTTGCGTTCAGTTCCGGTTACAGAGTGGATACCTACAAATCCACCACCGGCTTCAATATATTTTCTAAAAGCCAGCCTTTGTAAATCAGTATCAAATACATCGTTATTGGTACTGGGAAAAATAAGCATGGTGTATTGTTTCAAATTACTTTCCGTCATAACCAAAGGGCTGGAGCTGGTATCTACTCTAAAGCCATATTGTTTGCCAAAATTTATAATGGCATTTACCGCAAAAGGTATATTGTCATGTACATAACCTTTTCCGTTTTTTGTATAAACCAATACGTTTATTTTGTTCCATGCTATTTGTTGTGATAGCACACTATTGGCAATTAAAAAACTTAGTATGGCAAATGTTATGATTTTCATTGTAAAAGATTTTACGGTAGGTGTATTTTGTATAATAAATAAATGAAGATGCCAGCCGATGACGAAGGCTGGCATCTGATAGTAATTCTGAACAACAATTTTTTCTGGAACAGTTGTTGTTATTTTTTTAAACTTTTTTCATTTGCCATCTCCAGTGCCGTTGTGGTAACATAATATTTGGCTATCATATTTGGCACTTCCCAGTCAGGCAATTTTTTGTCTTTTAAATATTGCAGATATTTTTCTGTTACCTGACCAAAATGTGCTTCATGCCCCACGTTGTAGGATTCCGGTACCACAAGTTGCCATCCTTTTGCATTTTTCTCAATTTCAATACCCTTGTATTTGTTTTGAATTTGTGCCAACGCTTTTTTTAGATCTGCTTCAAATCCAGCATCGTTTTTATTTACAGGTTCAATATATAAACGGGGCTTATAATTCTCCTCCTTTCCTTGACGGATAATAAGGTTGGCTCTTGTACCGCGCATGATAGAGTAGTGCGTATCGCCAGTACCTTCAGGTGCTTTAAATGCCCATGTTACTGATACTTTTGCATACACATCATTTATTTTATAATCAATTTGTCCGTTACAATATACATTTAAAATTGAATCCTGTGTTACATCTTTTTTTAGATAATCAGGAAAGCCGGCAGTCTTTGTAATATCAGTAAACTGACTAAGTGTTACCGGAGTGGCCCATCTTTTAGCATCAACAATATTAATATCTTTCGTATAATCGATAATTTTATTTGGGAAACATTCCCACTGGATCATGTCCACCAAATGTGTGGTTACATCTACAATACCTTCGCCCTGTTGGGTTACATCAAAAAACCAGGCGGGTCTTTGCAATACACTGCCTGATACAAATTTATAAAGATGGTGTACGCTTTCTTTTGTAACCGCAGGATTTTCCGGTGTGCCTTTTTCTAATTGCCCAAATACGTTAGGCATCATAGAAAGTTCTTTTTGAAGCATGGTGTTAATTTCAAACCGCTCGGTCATAATATCATATAGTAAAACATTTTTCTCACTGGCTTTAGTAAATGCATCTTTAAGCAAATTAAATCCTTCTTTATTAATGGCCATAGGTTTATCGGCCAGTACATTCATACCGGCGTCAATCGTTTTATAAATGTATTCCGTCTTTTTTTGATTATTACCAGCCATTACCACCACATTACCTTTTTTTTCCTGAACCATTTTATTAAAAAAATCATTACCGGTATATACTATTTCGTTCCAACGTGTAGGATCATCCGCACGGGTATTAAAACCTTCAATTCTTTTCAGGTGTTGATCAAGGTCGGGGCCGGCAGGGGCATATACATACACATTGCTGTCAACGCCCGGCAACATGTTTTTTTGTACCAGTGCGGCATGAAAATGGCCGGGGTCTAAAGTAATAAAAGTAACTGCAGGTGCCTTTGATTCAGCAGGCTTTGTTTTCTTGTTATCATTACATGCCATCATTAGCAATACTGTTAAAACTGCGAGCGTAATTTTTATCATTTTTATAAATGTATTTTATAAGTGAGTTGTAAATATACTTTATCTGAATTATTTGTCAGGGTATTTAAAAATCATTGATACAACCCGGTATTACCGGTTTCAAGTATTGGTAATAAAGAATCTATCAGCATTTTATTTTTATCAGCAATATTTTTTGTTTCAAATGGGTCTAAAAGGTAATCATAAAGTTCTACAGTAGGTTTCTCATTTCGATAATATTTTGTAATACGGTAGCGTGGTATGCGCAATGATATACCTTTGTTGAAATAACTATATGCCCTGTTTACTGAATGAACTTTTACATTTCTTAATTGCTTTACTAATGAAGTTCCGTTTAATGCGGATTTACTTTTTAGGTGAGTAAGATCGAGGAGTGTGGGGTAGATGTCAACACTTTGCACAATGGAATTATTGGCAATTCCGGGTGCCGGCATACCGGGGTACTTTATAATTAAAGCACTTTTTAAGGCGTACTCAGATAAACTATGTTTTCCCCACATTCTTTGGTCGCCTAAATGCCAACCATGGTCTCCCCAAAGTACAACAATAGTATTTCTGTCCAACCCTGTTTTTTTTAATGCTTGTAATACTTTTCCTATTTGTGCATCTACATAACTAATGGCTGCAAAATAGGCATGGCGGATTTTTTTGGCATAAGCATCGGAAACAGGATGATTGATATCAGGATGTTCTTCTCCTTTCTTGTATTGGTTAAACTCCGGACTATTATGCAGACTTGCTACATTAACGTTTTCCGGTATGTTTTGTATGGGAGATAGTGGAATGCTATTTTCATGATACAGATCCCAGTATTTTTTTGGGGCAGTGAAAGGTAAATGGGGTTTAAAAAAACCTACTGCAAGGAAAAATGGTTTGTTCGTATTTTTTAGGCTCCTTAGTTGAGATACGGCTAATGAGGCCGTTAAACCATCAGGGAGTCCTTCATCATTAATATTGGCAGATTCGTATGGTTTTACTTCAGAATGTTGCCCTACTCTGTTGTCTCCGTTTGCATAACCAAAAAAGGCATTCCATCCGGTTCCCCATTTTCCGGCATTGAACAACAGCTCGTCCCAACTGTTAGGTAGTTCACGGTTATTAGATACAGGCTGGTCATAAGCATACACTCTTCCGTCTGCGGCATGGCTTATTTTACCAATGCCAATGGTGTGGTAGCCGTTTGAGCGGAATAGTTCAATAAAGGTTTCCGGAGTTGATTTGCTTTGTGTTTGAATAGCGGTGGTTCTTTCAAAAATATTATTTTGTAATGCATCAGTATTTTGCGGATATCTTCCCGTTAGCATAGCATAGCGCGATGCACCACAAGTGGGTACGTTAACGTAATGGTTTAAAAAAAGTCTTCCTTCTTTTGCTAATTCGTCAATATGAGGGGTGATCATCAAGGAGTTCCCATACGCATTAATATCGGGACGTAAATCATCTACGGCTATAAAAAGGATATTAGGCTGTGTTGCTTGGTTTGATTTTGCAGGCATTTGTTTACAGGATGCCATCATTCCCGTCATAAAAATTACAATCCCTATACTTGTTTTATTATGATATATGTGCATCCTTTTTTAGTATTTCGTTTTACATGTTTATACTCCGCTAAAAACGGAGAAACCTCCGTCAATATTTACTACAGTTCCGGTTACAAACTTTGAAGCATCGCTTAACAGCCACAATAGTGCTCCGCAAAGTTCATCAGGGTGGCCAAGCCGTTTAAAAGGCGTATGGTTTACCACCAAGTTGCCTCTTTCGGTATAAGTTCCGTTTTCGTTTGTAAGTAGTTTTCTGTTTTGCTCGGTAAGAAAGAAGCCAGGGGCGATGGCATTCATTCTTATTTTATCCTTATAGCGATTGCCAAGTTCTACGGCAAACCATTTTGTATAAGCATCAATGGCTGTTTTGGCCAGCGTATAACCCAATACTCTTGTAATAGCTCTTTGTGAGGCCATGGAAGAAATATTTACAATAGAACCACCATTAGCATTTTGTGCAATAGCTTCACCAAAAATTTGGGTTGGCAAAACCGTGCCAAAAAGATTTAGGTCAACCACTTGCCGTAAAGCATTTATATCTATTTTAAAAATATCGCTATCAGGCTGTATTACGGCCTGCGGAAGATTGCCTCCTGCGGCGTTCACTAATCCGTCAATTTTTTTGTATTTGTCAAGAATTTGTTTTTTGGCCAGTAGCAGCTCTTTTTCTATTGTTACATCTGCTTTAACGGCCATGGCCTGTCCTCCGTTGCCAATTAACTCGTTAGCCCTTTGTGCAGCAACCGGCTCATTCCTTCCCAAAATAATGACAATGGCTCCTGCGGCAGCAATACTTTTTATAAACGAGCCGCCAAGGATTCCGGTGCCACCGGTTACTACAATTACTTTTCCATCTAATTTAAAAGTTTGCATTCTTTATGTTATGACTGTTTGTGTAAATATAAAAACTTTTATGACTATCCGTGTTTTGGGAGGATGTTAAAAATCCTTCGCCATTCCGATTCACCCCGGCGGAGAGACATCTCCTACTTATCAAAATGATATTTACCTCCGTTGAAATTGTTCTCTTCGTTTCTTTCAGAAAACACATCGAAACCTGTGCGCCACGCCGTATAACGCAAAGAATTGATTTGTACTACAGGTTGTAGGTAGCTATCAAAATTTTGTAATAGGCAATATAAGAAACAAAAAAACCGCTCAAAAAAATTGAGCGGTCAATTAGTCGTCATCTTGCATCAACCGGTTGGATACTCGGCAAGTAAATTCGGAAATAGAAGATTCGAATTTAATTTTATGTCCTATCGGTAATACAAGATGACAGTATTGTAAAACGGTAAGAGGTTACTTGCCCGTCATCATTTTTCTTAAATTGATTAACCCGTAGCGCATTCTACCTAATGCCGTGTTAATGCTACACCCTGTAATATCGGCTATTTCTTTAAAACTTAAATTGGCAAAATGTCTTAAAACTATTACTTCTCTTTGCTCTTCAGGTAATTGCTCCAGCAGATTACTGGCGTTTCCAAAATTTTGAGTGTGAATAATTTTTTCTTCGGCATTAATATCAGCAGAATTAATCGTTTCTATTACATTATATTCATCACTACTTTTAGCAAAAGAGAACTTTTTGAGCTTACGAAAATAATCTACACATAAATTATGTGTTATTCTTAAAGCCCAGGGTAAAAATTTCCCTTCCTCTTTGTATTTTCCGTTTTTGAGGGTCTCAATTATTTTAATAAAAACTTCCTGAGATATATCTTCCGCATGGTACTTATCTTTTACAATAAATAACACGGTTTTATATAATCTATCCTTATACCTGTTTATTAACGATTCAAGAGCCTTTTCATTACCTTCATCGTTAAATAAACTTATTAATTCGTTATCAGACTTTTTTAAATAAGTTATCATAACTGCTCTGTTTTATTTCCGTTGATGTGTTAACTTACAACTCGGAAAAAATTCTGAAAACATTTTTTTCAAAATATGGTTAATGAGTAGTTCTTTGGCCAAATAAAAAAAGTATATTCTTTTATTTGAACAATGCAAAAATAGGGGGTAAAGTATTGTAACCGACAAGATGAAAATCATAAAACCGTTAATTATTATAAAAGTTTTGTTAAAAATATTTTTTTATTTCTTAAATGATTTGATAATCAATTTTATATATATTAGTTGTTGAATAATATGTTGACTAACATCATGAATGCAGTTACTTGATAACTATGATATTTAGAGATTTTTAGTGACTTTGCAGGCTATATTTTAATACTGTAAATTTATTCCCCATCAGTATTTATACAATTACATTTGTAAACTAAATATTTAAAGTGATAACAAATAAGCAACAGAATTATATTGATATAAAAGGCGCACGTGTTCATAATTTAAAAAATGTTTCTGTATCAATCCCTCGTAATAAATTTATAGTAGTTACAGGGGTTTCGGGTTCGGGAAAATCTTCTTTAACTATTGATACACTGTATGCAGAGGGGCAACGGCGCTATGCCGAAAGTTTGAGTGCCTATGCCCGGCAGTTTTTAAACCGTATGAACAAGCCTGATGTTGATTATATTAAAGGCCTTTGTCCGGCTATTGCTATTGAGCAAAAAGTAATTACCCGTACACCAAGAAGCACCGTAGGTACTATGACGGAAATATATGATTATCTCCGCCTGCTTTTTGCCAGAGTAGGGGATACGATTTCGCCCGTGTCGGGAAAAATGGTGAAAAAGGATGACGTGGCTGATGTTATTCAAGCCATAGAAAAATTACCGCAAGGCGAAAAGGTTTTTATATTGGTAGAATTTAAGCAGCATAAAAATCGAAAAATAAAAGAAGAGCTAAACATCTTATTGCAAAAAGGCTTTGTTAGAATAGCGGTGGACGATGCAACAAATGGCGATGAAATGTTGATACAACGGATTGAAGATTTATTAAATCTGGATGATGAAAAGGCTATTGTATCTGCCTTAAAAATAGGTATTGATAAAAAGAAAACAAACATATATGTTTTAATTGACCGGATTATTACAAAAGCTTTTGATGAAGATGATATACACAGGCTAAGCGATTCTGTAGGTACAGCATTTTATGAAGGCGAAGGTGATGTATATGTAGAAGTGATTGGTAAAAAAAGAGAGTTATTGCATTTTAATAACAGGTTTGAGTTAGATGGTATTTTGTTTGATGAGCCACAGCCTAACCTGTTTTCATTTAATAATCCATTGGGAGCCTGTCCTACCTGCGAGGGCTTTAGTATGGTGTTGGGTATTGATGCGGATTTGGTAATTCCCGACAAAAGATTGAGCGTGTATGAAGGTGCCGTAGCACCCTGGAAGGGAGAGAAATTAGGTAAATGGAAAGATCGGTTTATTAAATATGCATCGCAATATGATTTTCCCATACACAAACCCATAGCAGATCTTACAAAGGCTCAATATGATTTATTGTGGAAAGGGAATACTCAGTTGTACGGCATTAATGATTTCTTTAAAGAGGTAGAACAAAACCTTTATAAAGTACAATACAGGGTGTTGCTAAGTCGTTATAGAGGAAAAACTACTTGTCCCGATTGCAACGGCCATCGCTTAAAGAGGGAAGCCTTATATATACATGTTGGCAGTAAAAACATAGGGGAGCTAAGCGATATGCCAGCAAAAGAGCTGAAAAACTGGTTTGAGCAATTAAAACTTAGCGTGCATAAGCGGCAAGTGGCTAAAAGAATATTGTTGGAAATAAATAATCGCTTAGATACACTAATAAAAGTAGGTTTGGGATACCTTACCATGAGCCGTATTGCTAATACCTTAAGTGGTGGCGAAAGCCAGCGCATACAATTGACGAGAAGTTTGGGCAGTAACCTTACCAATTCCTTATATATTTTAGATGAGCCATCCATCGGTCTGCACTCAAGAGATACGGATAATTTAATAAAAGTGTTGAAGGAGTTGCGAGATTTGGACAATACAGTTGTAGTGGTAGAGCATGATGAAATGGTGATGCGCCATGCCGATCATATTATTGATATGGGGCCGTTGGCATCGCATTTGGGTGGTGAGGTTGTTGCCGAAGGCGATTTTGATGAATTAATATATAACCCTAACAGCCTTACCGGAAAATACCTGAGTGGAGAACTTAGTATTGAAGTGCCTGATAAAACCCGCAAGTGGAACCGCTCCATAAAAATTGAAGGAGCCCGACAAAATAATCTTAAAAATATTTCGGTAGAGTTACCGTTGAATGTATTGTGTGTGGTAAGTGGTGTAAGCGGCAGTGGAAAAACTACATTGGTCAGGCAAATTCTTTACCCGGCACTACTAAAGATGAAAGGTGTTTTTAGTGGGGATAAAATAGGATTTCACAAAGCTATTAATGGCGATATTGAGAGCATTCAGCAAATTGAATTGGTCGATCAAAATCCTATCGGCAAATCATCGCGAAGCAATCCGGTAACCTATATTAAGGCGTATGATCAAATCAGGGATCTGTTTGCCAGTCAGCCGTTAAGTAAAATGAGAGGTTTTCAACCCAAACATTTTTCTTTTAATGTAGATGGCGGCCGCTGCGATACTTGCAAGGGCGAAGGCGAACAGGTAGTGGAAATGCAGTTTCTGGCAGATGTGCATCTTACATGCGAAAGCTGTGGCGGTAAAAGATTTAAGGAAGAAGTGTTAGAGGTAAAGTATAAGGATAAAAGTATTCATGATGTGTTAGAGATGAGTGTGGATGCGGCTATTGATTTTTTTGCTGCTGGTAAAGACGGAGCAGGGGTAGCCAAAGCCCTTCAACCTTTATCGGATGTAGGGCTTGGATATATAAAACTGGGCCAATCATCCGATACGCTTTCCGGTGGTGAAGCGCAAAGGGTGAAGCTGGCCTCCTTCTTAGGTAAAAGCAGAAATACAGAAAAAGTATTATTCATTTTTGATGAGCCCACAACTGGTTTGCATTTTAACGATATAAAAAAACTATTGGCTTCTTTTAATGCCCTCATAGAGCAAGGGCACTCCATCATAGTTATTGAACATAATATGGATGTTATAAAGAGTGCCGACTGGCTAATAGAATTAGGCCCCGAAGCAGGAGATGCCGGCGGCGAAATAATTTTTGCAGGCAAACCTTTGGATATAAAAAAAGAGAAAAGAAGCTATACGGGGAGGTATTTGTAATGGCAATTTATAGCTATTCACAAAGCCCGTTTTTTAATGCATATCCGGCCAACCCTACTCTGGTTTTTAGGTTGAGTTTTTCAAATAGAGCATTGCGGCAGCCTTCTACTGTTCTCGGACTGTAAAACATTTTTTCCGAAATGTCTTTATTATACGATAGTGAAAAATAAATAAGACCGATATTCGGATCTTGGTTTTTTTTTGTTATATTTTTGGTCTTAAATATAAATCATTATAAATATGTCTTATTCGTTGAACATACCGGTAAAAGAAAATAGGCAGGAGTTAAGAAAATTGCTACGGCAATCATCTGTGATGATGCAACCCCGTATTAAGATGCTCATTGCTATGAAAAAAGAACAAGCAGCCGGCATTTCAAAAAGGGCGTTAATGGATGCTGTGGGAGCTTGTAGCCAAAGCATCCAAAATTGGAGGACATGGTATAAGCAGGGCGGCATGGAAGCCTTACTGGCAAATGGCAGAAAAGGTAATGCCGGGAAACCTTCTGTTTTTACAAAACAAGAGCATCTCAAAATGGGGGAAAAGTTGTCAAATCCCCAAAATGGGCTTGCGGGTTTTGTGGAGTTGCAAAAGTGGATTGAACAGGAGTTTAACAAAGAGATTAAATACAATACAGTGCTGAAATATGCTTCCAAACATTTTGGCGCAAAGGTAAAAGTGGCTCGTAAGAGCCATGTACGCAAGGACGAACAGGCTGCTGCCGATTTAGAAAAAACTTCTGCCGGCAAATAACAGATATAGCCCTCAAAGCACCCTTTCGTTTTAATGAGTGCAACCTTTATTTTCAAGATGAGAGCCGGTTTGGCCTTCATACCAAATATGGCAGGGGGCGTACAGCCTGTATGCAATTTCCAACAAGTATTTGAATACGTTTACTTGTTTGGTGCTTTCTCACCTGTAACAGGCGACCGATTCCTGTTAGAAATGCCCTATTGCAGCAGCATAGTCTTTCAAATTTTCCTGAACGAATTTTCTGAGTTCAAGCCAAATGAATTCAAAATAATAGTATTGGACAACGGGGCATTCCATAAAGCCAAACACCTTACATTACCTGAAAATATTGCACTACTGTTTCTGCCTCCCTATAGCCCTGAGCTGAACCCCGCTGAGAAAATATGGCAAAATATAAAACGGCAATTTACAAACCGCCATTTTGAAAGTTTGGAACAAATCAGCAACTTCTTTACTCATACGATCAAAAACCTTACCGTTGAAACAATCAAATCTACCTGCTCTTATGCTTATATGTCATTAGACTCTATTGGGTCTGTATAATATTTCACTATCGTATTAGCAAATGAAATCATTGAAAACATAGAATCCGGACTGAATAGTTTTAGAGAAATTATGGAAACGATAAACGGAGAATAGGAAGAGAAAAAGAAATTTTAAAAAATGCCCCACTGCAATAACTAAAGACAATGAAAAGAGTATATAAGTTTTAAAGAAAAAAGGGGCCGTCAACTGCTTGGCAGTGCGGATGCAGGTTTTGTTGTTTGCACCACCTGCGATCTTTTGTGGTCACCCTGTATTTTTGTATTGAGCATTAAAGACGGTTTGTTTTTTGATAATTGATTTGATACGGTTGTTCGTTTTTTATAACCGATAAAATACGACAACAAAGCTTATGCACTATTTTTATGATTACCAGAAATTACTTTTACTTTTATAGGAAGTTATAGTTAAATGAAAACTGAACAAAAATTGCCACCAATACAAACTGTATAAACACTAAATAAAAAGCTAATTATTTCTTGGTTTACATAAAAATAATTTTAATAGTAATTATACTTCTTCGTAATTCAAATCTTTGCCAAATGTTTCCTTTGAACTTATTACCGCAAATAACGATATGATAAAAATGATAATACCGGTATAAATAGCTCCTTCTACATAGCCAACGCCTTTTATATTACGCAGCAACGAAAATAAAGGAATGATGAAAATTGATAGCATGCCTCTTACCATATTGGGAATTGTAGTGGCAGCAGTGGCTCTTAAATTAGTGCCAAATTGTTCTGCGCCTATTGTAACAAAAATTGCCCAAAAACCAATGCCAAAGCCCAATCCAAAACTTAATAGGTACATTACTGTAGGCGAGCCGTTCCATTGAATCGTAAAAAACAAAAACATGAAAATGGCTGTAATTGCATAATAAATGTATAATGCTTTTTTACGGCTATGCAACCATTGGCTTACAAACCCAATTGATATATCGCCCAAGGCTAACCCTGCATAACCATACATAATGGCTTTGCCTGGGTCTATATCTTCTGCAATACCAAAGGCTTTACCAAACTCTTTACTAAAAGTAATGAGGATGCCAATTACGTACCAAGTAGGTAGGCCAATTAATATACTTTGAACATACCGTTTAAAGCGGTCTCGATTATTAATCAGCATTAATAAATTACCTTTTTGAACTTTTTTGGTTTTCATTTGGGTAAACATCCCTGATTCTAAAACCGAAACACGTAGTAGTAATAATATTAAACCTAAACCGCCGCCAATAAAATAGCAAATGCGCCAGTTAAAATTTTCCTTCATAAAAAAAGCTACCATAGCGCCTGTTAACCCAAAGCCCGCAACAATTGAAGTGCCAATACCTCTTTTATCCTTTGGTAATAGCTCGGCCACCAAAGTTATGCCTGCACCCAACTCTCCGGCTAAGCCAATACCGGCAAAAAAGCGGATGATTTTATATTGCTCTACAGTTTGTACAAAACCGTTAGCTATATTTGCTAAAGAATAAAGAAGAATAGAACCGAACAGTACACTTGAACGTCCTTTCCTGTCGCCCAAAACGCCCCACAAAATACCACCAATCATTAAACCTAACATTTGCCACCATAATATAGCTTCGCCTTTTAATGTAATATCTTCGGCTGATAAGCCCAGTTCTTTTAAGCTTGGAATACGGATGATGCCAAAAAGTAGTAAGTCGTAAATATCTACAAAATAACCCATAGCCGCAACCAAAACTGTTGCGTTAAAAATTTTTGCGTTTTTAGCGTTAGTCATGTGTGCAATCCTGTGGTTTTTTGTTTATTGATCCTGCGTCAGGTATTCAATGGCCAGTTTGTATCCAATAAGTCCGAGTCCGCAAATAGTGCCCGCAGCTTTGGCACTTACGTGCGAAATTTTTCTAAAATCTTCTCTGGCTTGTACATTGCTGATGTGTACTTCTACCACCGGAGCTTTAATAGAAGCAATAGCATCGCCAATGGCTACAGATGTGTGCGTATATGCTGCCGGGTTTAAAATAATACCATCATAATTGCCAAACTGCTGCAAAGCGTTTACCAATTCACCTTCTACATTGCTTTGAAAATAATCCAGCAAGATAGCGGGGTAAGCATTTTTCAGTTCCTCCAAATATTCTTCAAACCCTTTAGAACCATAAATGCCGGGTTCCCTTTTTCCCAACAAATTCAAGTTAGGCCCGTTAATGATAGCAATTTTCTTCATCTTACATGATTTCAGTTGGCTAATATAAACAATTTGCCAGTAGTATGTATTTAAAAATTAATAGCACATATATAGAGAAAGGGCATTTTGACCTAATGACTAAGAACAGCCAATAGGTAATACAACAGCATCTTTATCATTTCCTTTAATAAAAACAGTTTTTTATATAGAACAAATAACGCAATTTTGCCGAATTGATATTTTGATTGTAAATACGAATAGTATTTTTTTGAAAAAATTATAATAATATATATAAATGGATAGAGAAATATTAAAAAGAGAGCAGGCAATAACTTTAATTAAGGATACTTTTTCTTCGGAGTTAGTAAAGGAATTAAACCTTGTAAAAGTTTCGTCGCCTCTAATTGTGTTAGATGGTACGGGTATTAATGATGATTTAAACGGTGTGGAAAGACCCGTAAAGTTTCCTATTAAAAGCCTTGATGAGCAGCGAGCCGTGGTTGTACACTCTTTGGCAAAATGGAAAAGGATGCGGCTGAAAGAATTAGATGTGGAAGTAGGGCGTGGTATTGTTACCGATATGCGTGCATTAAGGCCCGATGAGGATTACAGCCCGCTACACTCGGTATATGTAGATCAATGGGATTGGGAAAAACACATTGAGCTGGAACAAAGAAATTTGGAGTATTTAAAGAAGACCGTTAACAAAATTTATAAAGCTATTAAGCATACCGAAATGGTGGTGCATGATCATTATAAAAGAATTATGACCACGCTGCCAGAAAAAATAACTTTTGTTCATGCCGAAGAACTATTACAGCGTTATCCCAATATGGCTGTAAAGCAACGCGAGAATGAAGCTGCTAAGGAATATGGTGCCGTATTTATCATTGGTATTGGCGGCAAATTAAATAACGGGCAACCACACGACGGGCGTGCTGCAGATTATGACGACTGGAGTACGCTTAATGAGGATGGATTTAACGGCCTAAACGGAGATATTATTTTATGGAACCCTGTTTTGGAATGTGCTTTTGAAGTTTCGTCAATGGGTATCAGGGTTGATAAGAAAGCATTGCAGCATCAGTTAAAAGAAAATAATTGTGAAGATAGGAAATCGCTGCTGTTTCATAAAAAGCTGTTAGATGGTGAGCTGCCGGAGAGCATAGGTGGTGGTATTGGCCAGTCCCGGCTATGTATGTTTATGTTAAAAGGGCGGCATATAGGCGAAGTACAGGTAAGTATTTGGCCGGAAAAGGAGAAAGTAAAAGTAGCAGGGGAAGGGATTCATTTACTGTAAAACAGCTGATATTTATTTAATACGAAACATATTTATAAAACAGACCAATTACATTGGTTTATTACGAATATCCAATCGGTATAAAATATAGTAATAATACGCAAAAAAATCGGGTGTATTATTTAAAGGGAACAGGGGTGCTTGGTTTAACTCGAAACCGGCACCCGGTTATTGATATTGAATTGGTTGAATTAGAAGTATTCTCTTCCAAATAGCCTTCAAATATACCGTTGTTGTCATTGGTAATAACAACCCTTGTAATATTACAATTGCTATTGTGAGTATTGCTGGAAGCCGTGCCACAACCGATAATTTCAGCATTATCTGTTTCGTATGCCCAGCCGTTTAAATCATATTTGTTATAAGGTTTTACGCTTGCAGTGTCCCCACCTCCGGTGCTATACCTTATAGGAGTTGTCATAAAGTTGAAATAAAATTTGTTGACTCCTTTTGTGCCTCTTACTGATCCAAATGATACTGCATTATCTGTAAATCCGGCATTCGCTTGTTCAGAATAATCAACCCAAGCACCGTTTATTTTTACATCAAAATAAGTTTCCCTATTATCAATGTCTTTATCTCCGCATCCGGAAAAAATAAAAACAATAACAGATGTAACTGCAAATATCAGAAAGGCAGGTGACACTTTTTTCATAGTAAAATTATTTTTACAAAGGTACCCCCCCCCACAAAAAAAAAATTCCAAATTTTTTAATCAGTTAATTTTGAGATTTTTTCAATAATTTTTTCAATGATACTTGTTCTTTCTTCCATGTCATAAGGTAGTGCTGAAGTGATATTTTCTTTTATATTCTTATTATTCATCAAACCCCGACATTGGGCAGCTAGATATTTCAGCAATTCATGATTGGTTGTGTTAGCAATGGCATCAAGTAATATTGTACTATTGTCCATTAAATAAATAATATCCTCAAAATCGTGGCTTGTTCTTAAATCGTTCCCGCCGCGGCCAATCATCGCCTCATATTTTGAGGCCAGATAATATTCAATTGGGAAAACGTTTATTTCAAAATTACCGTTTAATAGTTTGGTCTCTTTGTTTGCAATCCCAGCCTCATACCATTTATTACTAAACCCCAAAATTTTATCATCAGTAGGCATAATATCGACGATAATATCCTCAAAAATCCATCGACAAATTGGTGCTGATTTCGATTGGTCGTTAACAAATCCCAATTTCCTCAATGTTTCTTCCAAAAGATAATAATCGTTTCTTGTGCTAATTTCAACAACACAGTCCACATCTTTCGTGGGGCGTATTTCGGAAGCGGCTGGATCATCAGCATATAATTCTGCAACTGCACCACCCACAAAAACAACCTCATCTTTCAAATGGCTTAATCCCTTTGCAACTTTTATAATCATATCTGTATTAGCTGACATATTCCAATCGTTTATCAAGTTCATTAATTGCAACTTCAATCTCCCTTACTCTGCCAATCCTTAATGTGTCAACAATTACAAGAAGTTCATAGAGTGATGAATCTGTTGTTATGATTTTAGGAACGGTTTTGTAAAGAGGGTCAACCGATAGCCCGCGCCTGTTACCGTTAGCGGATTTCCAAACTAAAATATCTTCTCCTTCGCTGATAAATTCTTTGATGGGTGATGCTGAATGTGCTGTTGCTATGCCTCTTACTTTAGTGCCAAGTTTTGGGGGGAATACATATTTTAAACCATGGATCAGGAATTCGCGAAACGCTTGTGTATTAATGTTGTTTTTTGTCTGGTTAATAAAGCCGGACTCTTTTAAACGCTCAAAAACTGACGAAACTTCTGAGGGGCTTATTAATAAAGATGCTGCAAGGGCTGCCTGAGTCCATGGTTCACCTTTCAGCGAAATAATTTTTAAAGCAACTAAAATGTCCTGCGGTTTCATATAATTCACAATTCGCGAATTGCGAATATTTATATTTTATAAATTGATAATCAATTATATATTGTGTATTATAAATGCAATATACAGCATAAAAATGAGAAGAACAAATATTGGATTCAATTCAAAAGATGACTTTAGCCAGTTGAAGTCTGTATAGCATTCAATTAACAGATACTAAGAAAGGTGATTATCGTTTAGAAATAATCACCTTTCTTTTATGAGGTTAGATTTTGATTAATGCTTCAAATCCAATCCGGTACATAGGAGATTTCTCCGCTTTGCTACGAAATGACGTATAATCTTAAAGTTCCGGTAACTGTCCTGTATATTCAGTTATAATAAAAAAAGGTGATCACCCTTTTTAGATAATCACCTTTTTTTATAAGATAGGGTTTTTGATTAATCCTTCAAGTCTAATTTAATATTCAATTCATCCAATTGCTTGTCATCAATAGAGGAGGGTGCGTCCAGCATTACATCTCTACCGCTGTTGTTTTTGGGGAAGGCAATAAAATCGCGAATGCTTTCGCTGCCGCCAAGTATGGCACATAGCCTGTCAAAGCCAAAAGCAATACCGCCGTGCGGTGGGGCACCGTATTCAAAAGCACCTAATAAAAAGCCGAATTTGTGTTGCTGCTCCTGCTCGTCCATGCCAAGGGCTTCAAACATTTTTTGCTGTAATTCTTTTTGATAAATACGAATGCTGCCGCCACCAATTTCGTTACCGTTCAAAACCATATCATAAGCATTAGCCTTAATATTGGCATAAGGATGTTTGAGGTATTCGGCAGCATTTTCAATTTTGGGATTATTGCTAATCATAGTTTCTACATCACTTGGCTTAGGCGATGTAAACGGATGGTGCCTTGCTACCCAACGGCCTGCCTGTCCGGAAGGCAGGTTATCTTCCTCAGCATATTCAAATAGTGGGAAATCTAGCACCCACAATAGTTTAAACTCATCATCTTTACGCATGCCTAATCTGCGTCCCATTTCTAAGCGAAGCTCGCTAATGGCTTTACGGGTTCTTTCTTCGGCACCGGCCAAAATTAAAATAAGGTCTCCTGCTTTAGCTTCTGCTGCTTCGGCAATGGCTTTTAATTTTTCTTCGCTATAAAATTTGTCGATACTGCTCTTGTAAGTTCCATCAGTATTCGATTTGATGAAGACTAAACCTTTCATGCCAATTTGCGGGCGTTTTACCCATTCTGTCAGCTCATCTGTTTGTTTACGGCTGTATTCGGCACAACCGGGAACCGTTATGGCCAAAACGGTTTCGGCATCGTCAAAAACGCCAAATCCGGCACCGTCAATTAATTCGTTGTTTCTTTTTTTGTCTGTAAATACATGAGCCGGTGCTTTTAAATTGAGCAATTGCATGCCAAAACGAATATCGGGCTTATCATTACCATATATCCACATCGCATCTTCCCAGCTCATCCGTTCTACAGCCTTTATATAATCAATACCTTTAACGGTTTTAAAAATATATTTGATTAGGTTTTCAAACATATTCAATACATCTTCCTGTTCCACAAAAGCCATTTCGCAATCAATTTGTGTAAACTCCGGTTGGCGGTCGGCACGTAAATCCTCATCTCTAAAGCATTTTACTATTTGGTAGTAACGGTCGTAACCGCTCACCATTAGTAATTGCTTAAAAGTTTGCGGGCTTTGGGGTAGCGCATAAAACTCACCCGGGTTCATGCGGCTGGGTACCACAAAGTCGCGGGCACCTTCCGGGGTCGATTTAATTAAAAAAGGCGTTTCTATATCCATAAACCCGTGCTGGTGCATATAATCCCGGGTAGCACGGTTTACGGCATAACGCAGTTCTAAGTTTTTTTTCACTGCATTGCGACGTAAATCCAAATAGCGGTATTTCATGCGCAGGTCATCACCACCATCGGTATCATCCTGTATGGTGAAGGGGGGTGTAATGCTTTTATTTAAAATGGTAAAACTTTCTACCAGTATTTCTATTTCGCCCGTAGGGATATTTTTGTTTTTATTACTGCGCTCGTTTACCTTGCCTTTGATTTGCAACACAAACTCCCTGCCTAAGGGGTTTTCGTCTAATTGCTGGTTTAGCTTTTCGTTAAATAACAATTGGGTAATGCCATAACGGTCTCTCAGATCCACAAAAGTGATGCTCCCGAATTTACGAACGGTTTGTACCCATCCGGCTAAAATTACTTCTTTATGTACGTCTGCGATTCTTAATTCGCCACAGGTATATGTACGAAACATGCTTGAAAATTTTCGGCAAAGATAAGGGCTGAGGGCTGAAAGGAGGGAGGGATAAGGATCTTTTAGGCATGTTTTTGGTTAAAAAATAATGAATTGGACTCTAAAAATTACTAATGTATAAGATAGTAGAAACATTGCTTATTATATAATTCTTATAAATTGATAATCTAACACTAATAATAATCGTAGATGTTTTACTAATTTACCTATTTTAATTTCACATTAATACTTTATTTTAATAAGAATACTTTAGTTACAAAATTTTTTTCGACTTCGGTTTATTTTATACGTATATAGTATATAGATAAGGTGTACAGTATGCTAAGCGAATCTGTTAATAATTTGATTGGGGAGAGTTGTAACGGTGATTATAATGCATTTAGGAAATTAATGCAAATGTATCAACAAAGGGTATATTCCTTCGTATTTAGAATGATTTGCAATGAAGATGATGCCCGTGATATTGTGCAGGAAACATTTATAAAAGTTTGGCAAAATCTTGCTTCGTATAACAGCAAATATTCCTTTAATACATGGTTGTATAAAATAGCGTCAAATTGTTGTTTTGATTTTTTACGAACTCGTAAAAGAAGCAGGCTCGTATATGTTGATGAAGCAGGTTTAGAAGCAGCGATTAGTACTGCTATTAATGTTGACCGTTTGTTAGACAATAAGGAGATTATAGCTGTTACTACGTATTTGTGTAATAATCTGACAGAAAAGCAAAGGATTGTATTTATTTTAAAGGAGTTGGAGATGCTGACTACAGGAGAGGTGAGTGCTATTACGGGCCTTTCTCCTGAAAAAATCAAAAGCAATTTGTATCTGGCTAAGAAAAATATACGAGAACAGTTAAGTAAATATTTTAACAATGAAAATGAATAAAACTGATAGCGTTATAAACGTACTGCGAATGTCAGAGCCAATGCTAAAGGATAATGGTGAATTGGTTGATTCCGTAATAGAGTTTGTAAAAAGCGAACAGATTCCTGAAAAAAACAAATACGGCTATAAAAACAGGTTATTATTCATAAGCGGTGTTGCCGCAATGATTGTTTTTTTCTTTTGTGTTGAGTTTTTTTATATGAGAGGGAAATCTGATTACATAACTACTAAACATTTTTATGATGATGATTTTTGTAGGATTAAAAAGCAACATAAAAATTTAACGGAGAATATTCAAGAGTATGTTAGAATGTCTGAGGAACAAAGGCAATTGAAAACAAACCTGATTTTAAAATATTCTAAATAGTTTTTTATATGAAGTTTCGTTTAATTATATCGATTTTATTAGTTGGAATGCTTTTTACAGCATGTAATGATGATACAATGATAACTGTAGTTAATGATAATGGAACATGCATGAGATCTTTTTCGGCAGACGTATCTTCAGCCTTTCTTTCGGGAGATACATCTAAAAACTATTTTCCTATAGAACTTGATTCGGCATGGAAGATAACATGGCTGGATAGCAACGGAGTTCTTCATTCCGATTGGCCCTCTGCAAATTTCGCAGCTAATGATTCTGCTATTAATTATAAAGCTATGGTTTCTCGAACTTTTAATTCTGTAAAGGAAATGTCAGATAGCTTTAGGTTTAAAAATGGATACCCTTGGTCTCAAATACCTGTAAAGTCAACTCTTGACAAGCGGTTTAGGTGGTTTTATACTTATTTTGAGTATAAGGATATTTATGGAAAATTGCCAATTGTCGTTAAAGTGCCTTTAAGTAATTACATGTCTGAGGATGAGGCCGGCTTTTGGCTGACTGGCATACCCAATATTGTACAAGGGAAAAGTGGCATACAAATTAACGATTTAATGAATGAACTTGAGACTAAATTTAAAAATTGGTTCTTAATGAATGTTGTTGAAATACAGTACGCAAATTTGTTGAAAAATTTAGATGCTTTTCCGGAAAGCCCTGGACGGGAACGTATTTTAGCGGATAAGGACAGCCTTCTAAGTAAGGTTATTGCAGCTAATAGGGAGGATATACCAAATCAGAACATTGGAGCTATATTGAATGAGTATTATCATACAAAAGCGTTCATTCCTTTACAAAATGATAAAGATAGTTTGATGCGTGAAATTCGTTCTCCCAGTGAAATAGACAGGTATTTGGATTATTTTAATGCACACATCAAATATAAATTAATGATACCTGGCAATATTATTTCAACTAATGGTATTGTAGTGAGGGATACAATTAACTGGAGTTTAGATGGGTATAAAATGCTTGATGGGGATTACATAATGACTGCAACATCCCGAAAGTTAAATACTATCCCATGTGTTATTTCGATTTTTGTTGTTATTGCCGGAATAGTTTTGTTTTTTAAAAGGAAATAATGTTGAACAATGTATTTTCTGGATTACAGCCATCACCTAATCACGTGATGGCTTTGCTTTTTAATGAATAACATTTTTATTTATCTTGCTCATTGTTATCCATTTACTTATGTCCTAAAAACACTCAACCATGCCTCAAACTACCACCAAAAAAAAGCCGGCAAAAAAAACGGCGGCAAAGAAAACAGCTGCTACAACTGTTACTGCTAAGCCTTATGGCATCTCTTTACATATCGGCCTTAATAAAATTGATGCCTCTCATTATGGATCATCTTATCCTTTAGCGGCTTGTATTAACGATGCAAAAGATATGTTGAAGGTGGCTAAACAAAAAGGCTTTGACGAGTCAACTGTTCTAACGGATGAAAACGGAACCTATACGGCTATAAAAAAACAAATCAGGGCGGCAGCCAAAAAACTAAGAAAGAATGATTTTTTTCTAATTACTTATTCGGGGCACGGAGCCTATGTTCCCGATAATAATAAAGATGAATCTGATGGAAACGATGAAACCTGGTGTTTGTACGATCGTATGATTATTGATGATGAGCTGGCTTATCTATGGTCAAAGTTTCGCTCGGGAGTAAGGATATTGATGATCTCCGACAGTTGCCATAGCGGCACGGTGTCCCGTGTGTTAAAAGCTGATGGTAGTTTTGATGATGCGCCGCCCGTACAAAAAAACCGTCTGATAAAAGAGGGGCCTGCTATTTATAAAAAACATAAAAGCCTTTATGATAATGATATTCCAGAATCCGTTAAAAATCTCAGTAAGAAAAATGTTATACGGGCAAGTGTTATTCTAATGTCCGGTTGTCAGGACAATCAGTTTTCTTTAGATGGTATTAAAAACGGGCTTTTTACCGAAAAACTTTTGAAAGTATATAATAAAGGAAAATTTAAGGGGAATTATGCGGGATTGCTGACCGCTATTCTGAAACAAATGCCATCCAATCAAACGCCAAATTACTCGCTTATTGGAAAAAGAAATATTGTGTTTGAGAATGGCAAGCCTTTTGAAAAATAAATAAATAGAGCGTTCGTTAAAACATAAAACCAAGTCCTACAGAACCGGCTACAGCCGTGTTAGAACCAAATTGTTGGGCTTTAAAATTAATAGACGGAAGGAAAGAAATGAAATTGCTTATGTGGAGTTTGTAACCGGCACCTAAGAGAATTAGAGGTCCGCCATTTAAATCGTTTTCGGCCGTAAGGGTTCCTTTTAACATCATAGCATATCCGGCATTTAAAATAAACATGGGAGCGTTGCTGTTGTTGCGCGGGTAAAACCTAAAATCGCCAAACAGCGGTAATAACAACATATCCGGCCCGATAGAAGACTCTGGCCCCATTCCAAATCCCGGATCGTAAGATCGCCCTATTTTCGCCATTTGTAAACCAACCCCAACTCCAAGCGATATTTGCGGATTAATAAAATAACCGTTAATGGTGTGTGCTTCATATCCGCCTTTAACTACAGCCATTCCGTTTTCTACTGCCGATGAATCAATAGAACGCAGGTATTGTATTTGCGCAATATTAGTAATATTGAAATAGCCTTTTTCCTGTTTGGTTCTTCCTTGAGCAAATATGGATGCACTCCATAATACCCCTGTTAATACAAAAAAAATTGTTTTGTTCATCGCAATAAGTTTAAAAAATTCAAAGGTTTACAAAAGGCAAGAATGTTATAGTGTATAAATTTAATGATTTAGATTTATTGGGAAAAATATATTCGTCTCTTTGTTTACATTTGTACCCTTATGAGGAGAAGTTTGCAGGATACATATAAGCACAAAGGGCTACGGAAAAAACTGGTGGACACTATAAAAAGCAAAGGTATTACAGATGCAAAAGTGTTACAGGCTATTAACCGTATCCCGCGTCATTTTTTTTTAGATTCGGCCTTTGATGATGTGGCCTATGAGGACAGGGCTTTTCCTATTGGCGAAGGGCAAACTATTTCCCAACCATATACTGTAGCGTATCAGTCTGAGCTATTAGATGTGCATCCCGGCTATAAAGTGTTAGAAATTGGTACAGGTAGTGCTTATCAGGCAGTTGTTTTGGCTGCAATGGGAGCACATGTATGTACCATAGAAAGACAAAAAAAATTATTTGAAGAAAATAAAAAATTTGCTTACCTGAAACAGTTTCCTTTTGTAAAATTTTTTTATGGGGACGGCTATTTAGGTTTACCCACCTATGCCCCTTTTGACAGGGTAATTATAACGGCTGCTGCGCCTGAAATTCCGG
Source organism: Niabella sp. (assembly GCA_047975735.1). Classification (GTDB taxonomy): domain Bacteria; phylum Bacteroidota; class Bacteroidia; order Chitinophagales; family Chitinophagaceae; genus Niabella. Next base: position 6,420 of record JBKEEB010000043.1, on the reverse strand, counting down.
CGAAACTTATACAGCAATTAAAGCCGGGAGGAAAAATGGTTATTCCCGTAGATGCCGGAGATGTACAACAAATGCGTAGGATTACAAAGATTGGAGATGATATTGAAGTAGAATACTTTGATAATTTTTCTTTTGTGCCCATGTTAAAGGGTAAAAATTTATAAAAACACTATGAAGCAATTAGCAAAGGTTTTTGGTGCCGGTTTGTTAGTGAGTTTTTTGGGCTCATTGCCATTGGGTACTTTGAACATTGCGGCTATGCAAATTGCCATAACAGAAGGGGTAAAAAATGCCATCCTTTTTTCATTAGGCTCTTTAACGGCAGAGATTATTTATGTGCGCTTATCGTTGGTAGCAATGGATTGGGTACGCAGGCAGGAAAAAATATTTAAAATGCTGGAATGGTTAACGCTTATTATTATTTTGGGTTTGGCCATTGCCAGTTTTTATGCCGCTTTACACCCCTCAGTAAGTAAAAATATATTGCTTAATAATAATCTTCCTTCTTATTTGTTGGGCTTGGTAATGAGTGCTGTTAATCCTGTACAAATACCTTTTTGGTTTGGCTGGAGTACGGTATTATTTAGCAAAGGTGTGTTGAGGGCTAATAATGGAGATTACAACGCTTATATTGTAGGAATTGGTTTCGGTACTTTGTTAGGTAATTGTGTATTTATTTTTGGTGGAAGGCTGGTAGCCGATCGTATTCAAAACAACCAGGCTTTGCTAAATTATATTATTGGCGGTGTGTTTGTTATAACAGCGTTGATTCAGCTATGGCGGATGTTTATTAAGAAAAAAGATTTTAGCAGCCAAATGCACGAGTCGGAACAAAAAGCCGAAGAACAGGTTGAAGCTCTAAAACGGGAGTAGTATTGTTTTTTGAAGTATTATGCTTTAATCTGTTGAATAAAGATTTCTAAATCGGTATCCTTATTTAGCCCAAATTTTTGCTTTAACCGGTACTTAAAAGTTCTTACACTTTGGGTTTCTATATGTAATAGCTGGGCTATTTGCCTGGTAGATAATTTAAGGTTTAAATAGGCGCAATATTTTAAATCAAGCGGGGTGAGTTTTTGAATTGCCAATTCGGAAAGTTTGTGAAAAAAATTAGGGTGGAGTTGTTGAATATGGGTTCTTAGCTCGTCAAAGTCGCCACTTAACAGGCCATCTTCCTTTAAGAGTTTACTAATCTCTTTAGCTTCACCATTTTTTATTTTTGATTGAATAAGTTTGAGCGTTTCATTTTTTTGCTCCAGCATTAAATTATTGGCCATCACCTCTTTTCTTAGTTGCTGTTGTTGAAGTTCCAGCAATTCTTGTTCTGCTTTTAACCTGCCTTGTTCCTCTTTTTCAAGCTTCATTTGCATTTGGGCATTGCGCTCGGTTTCTTCCTTGTCCTGTTGTAATTTTTTTTCGCGCTCTACAGAGTATTTTAATTTAAAGTAGTAGGCACGAAACATGAAGATTAAACCTAAAACCAGTGCCAAGGATATACCCAGATAAAGATGTTTTTCTTTTTTGCCGGCTTCGGCTTTTTGATTTAACAATTCAAATTCCTGTTGCTGTTTTTCCGTTTCATACTGTATTTCTAATTTTTGTGTATTGTAAAGTTGGTTATGATTGAAAGTTGTTTTTAAAACGCTTTCAGCCTTTTGCCGGTAATTATAGGCCGATTGGTAATTGTTTTTTTGTGCTGCAATTTTAGCAAGATGGTCATACAGTGTGTATTGTGCGTCGGCATTATAACCAAACTCATCCTCGGTTTTAGTAATGCCCTCCATTAAATAAATCTCTGCCAGATCTAAATTGTTTTCTCTGAGGGCAAAATCACTTTTAATACCATAAATATTTACCCAATGACGGGATTTTGGGTCGGTTTTGTTAAGTTCTTTTTCTGCAAAATCAAGGTATTTGAAAGCTTCGGTTTTTTTTACTGTATTAGGTTCTGAGGAATACGATAAATAGTAATTGGCCAGGTTTACACAGGTAATTACAAAAGTGCCTCCTGCAACTTGGTTGGGTTGGGTTTGGTGCAGGTTGAAAGAATTTTTTAAATAAAAATGACTACTGTCTGTAAAATTTTTATTTTTTGTTTTTTCCCATTTTATAATAAACATGCTGGATATACCGTTATACACATTAGCCAGCATATTAGGATTGTTAGCCAATAGCGCATATTTTTTGCATTCCTGAATATAAGTACTCATTTTTTCCTCGTCATTCCAATTGCTATACACTCCGTACAACAAGTAGTTTAACGTAAATTTAGTTTCCAGGTCAGTATTATTTCCTTCAAGCAGTTTGAGGCCTAATTTTGCATCCTCTACTACTGCGTCTTTTTCGTTTAGCGCATCATTTAAAAAGGCACTGGCACGGTATGCCACTGCCATTGCTTCATTAGTTTGTGCCTTTTGGGCGTATTCAAAACTATTGTCCAGCGCATCTTTGCCTAAAATAAGGCTGTCAATAGTTACATACAAGCCACTTACATTGGCATATAAGTATGCCATATCTACAGCAGTATTGTTTTTATAAGTAATGGCTTTATTTAATATATTAATGGCGGCTTTTGTTTGATTATTACGCTTTAGGGCTTTGTAATCTTCCATAGCTTTTTCTGCCACATCACCCAATTGTTGGGAGTTGACAGTAAGTGCCAATCCGCAAACTGCCAAAACTAATATAACCTTAATGTGCATGGCTTAAAGATACAGTACTAAAATTATTTTTAAAATAAATCGTATTGTTTAAATGTAGTTTGCCTTATGCCCGGGTAAAAAAATGTCATTTGTTATAAGCCCAGGGAAGGGTTACTGTATTGCTATTTGCGGCATTCAAAAGCAGGAGTACGTAAAAAAGCAGCAACGATATAATAAATCCTTGCTGCTAAATACTGTAATTGGGAGTTGCTTTTTTGAGGTGTACGGGTTATTGAGGAGTTTCTTCACTCTTTTTTTTACTGCCGGCAGCAAAAATCAAAATCAGACCAATAACAATGAGGCCGATTTTTATTATCCATGCTACGTTATCGCCCCAATTGTATATCCAGAACAGTAACCGGGGTACACGATCCATATAATTAGTAATAATGGCTATTACGCCAATAATTGTTAAAAAAGAACCAAGGCTTCTCATAGTTTATTGTTTTATGATGAATAATTTGTTTGTTGGTAATTAATTAATCTACAAAACGATTGTAAGCAGAAACCACACTGTCATACTCTCTTGATATAGTATTTACATCATCTTCGGTAATGGTATTGGCAGCTTTTCCATCGCGCATCAGCTTACGTACGGCACCCAAAAAACTGTCCACTTCTTTATTATATTCTTCTAAACTGTTTGCGTTGCGTTTGTATTTACTGTCTTCTATTTTTAGTTTCTTATTATTATTTAACGATTCTTCAATGGCACTGTAACTAATTTGTAATGCAGCCTCATCAAATGTTTTAGTGGCATATAGTCCGTCAATTACGCCTAATAAATTATCTATATTGTCCAAAAGTTTTTTCGAGGACATTATCTGATCTTTTAAAGGGTGATCTTTTAACATACGGGCTTCTGCTGCATCTGCAACGGGTTCTAAAATTGTGTAAATTTCCTCTCTTTTTTGGTTGTGGGTCATTATCAGTTTGGAGCTATTGGCCATTATCTGTTTTAGTTTGGCACCCCCATCGTCTTTAAAATCTTCTGCTTGAATATAGTTGGTTAAAATTTCCATCTGCGCTTTAAGGGAGTCGTAGTTTTGTAGATATTGACTATAAGCATCCTCCATAGTCTTTTTTTCTTTTCCAAAACCATCAGGAATTTTTTTGGATCGGTACATGGAGATCTCAACATGTATGGGGGCAATGGGGGTGATGTTCACAATCGATTTTCCCAGATTTTGAATAAACCTGTCAGTATTCTCAATATAAGTAGCTACACCATTAACATAACGGTCATTATTCTGCGAAAGTTTAATAAAATCATTATTGAACTTAATAATGTCGTTGGCCTCCTGCTGATCGCTTATAGTAACGTTGGAGGTTTTGCCTTCATCGCCTTTTTCAGAAGAAAAATTGCACCCACTGATTAAAAAAACACAGATTACTGATGAAAATAGGAAGTTTAAAATTTTCATAATTTCTTATTTGTACGTAATAAAATATCGCTATCGTTTTTGTGTAGCGGCTTCAATATACAAAGAAAATTTATAGAAAAGACTTGTAACCGTTTTCTGGGTTAGCAACGGCACATTTGCTTATTTATCTATAAAAGTAAACTTGTTGGTAAACATATTTCCTATTACAGGCAAAGGTTTTTTTACTTCGTTAGCGGCATTTATAATACCTATAACAATTAGTATAAGAACTCCCAAGCCAATTATTGATACAATAATATTTCCGATGGGTGGTACAACCATCGCTATAATATAACCCAGAAAATATAATACAAAGGATACTACAAAAAGGCCAAAGCCCTGTTTTAAGTGAAACTTGCTGTTGTCATCTCTTTCGTCCTTACCTAATAAAAAGGCAATTAACCATAATACGATGCCGAGATAACTTAAAATTGATTGTACTTTACTGTTCATAACGGTTGATTTTTGTTTAGTTAGAGAATTCGTCAAAATTGACATCTGTTATCACACATTCCAAGAAATTATCATAACAAATCATATACATGGGCTATAAAAAGCATATACAATGTATCTACAAAAATTATATAGTACTTATAATCATTATTCTATGTATTAGTTATATTTTATATTCATATTTTGTTTATTGCAGTTTTTTTAATATAATTCTTCAAAAAAATATTCACAAGGTGTATTCGGTTTTCAAAATAGTTGTTGCAACTTCTTACAACATATAATTGTTTAAACTTTATACCTGATTTTAATCATCAACATATTTATAATTTATGAGTAATCATACCGAAGTTTGGCTACGGGGCAATAAAACGCCCGGTTTATCGCCTTATTTACAACCTGCTGCCGATGCATTGTGGCAGGCACAGGAAGAAATTGAAAACATGCTGACAGGCTTTCCTGAAAATTTGATATGGGTAAAACCCGATGGAATGGCTACCATTGCTTTCCACCTTAAACATATTTGCGGTGTTTTAGACAGGTTGCTCACTTATGCAAGCGGGCACCAACTTACAGATGCCCAATTCCTCTATTTAAAAGAAGAAACTGTTGATAAAGGAGAAACGTTGAATATGCTGCTGCTAAAATTGCAGGAGCGTATAACTAATACCATCAACCAGTATAAAAACATTACCGACGAAAGCCTCATAAGTCCTTGTTTAGTAGGGAGTAAGCAATTGCCATCCACAGTAATTGGGCTGTGTTTTCATGCTGCAGAACATACCATGCGCCATACCGGGCAATTACTTGTTTCGGTGGCTTCTTTAAAAAAAATGCGTACCGGCATCTGACGCTTTAGCGATTTATGACAAAAAACAGCTTCCTGTACTACCGGTTAATTAATATCGAAAACATTTTTTTACAAAATAAATAGCCTATCTTTGTTTTTGTTCGGTGTTTTTTCAGTAACAAAGGTTCCGAAATATTTCACTAATGTTCGTTGTCTAAGTACTGTTTTGCACTTTTCTTAATTTAAAACTTAATACAAAATGAACATTTACGTAGGCAACCTAAGTTGGAGCCTTAAAGATCAGGACTTACAGAATTTATTTTCTCAGTACGGAGAAGTATCTTCCGCAAAAATTATTACTGATAAATTTACAAACCGTAGCAAAGGGTTTGGCTTTGTTGAAATGGCAGAAGATGAGCAGGCTAAAGCTGCTATCGATGCTTTAAATGGTACTGAATTAGATGGCAGGAACATTGTAGTAAACGAAAGCAAACCAAAAGAAGGCGGCGGCGGCGGATTTAGAAAAAGCGGCGGCGGCTTTGGCGGCGGCGGTTACAAAAAAGGCGGTGGCGGTGGCTACCGTGGTGGTAACAGCGGTGGCGGAAGTTGGTAATATTTGATGATTACAAATTCTGAAACATATTTTAAAACTCCCGCAAGGGAGTTTTTTTATTGCGTATATTTAAGGGAAATGTTTATAAATATCGCCGCGCTTCATGCATCGTACTAAGGTTATTATGTTTTTTTGCTATCATAGTCGGGACCAATTCTAAGATAACCTACCCGTATTTTATAAAAAGTTTAATGACTATCCGCCTTTTGGAAATATGCTTAATTTTTCCCGTCATGTCGAAACCGTCATTTCGAATGGAGTAAAACGGAATGAGAAATCCCCATCAAAAAGCATCTACTTCAATTGCATTTGAGATTTCTCCTCACCTCCCGTTGGTCGGCGTCGTCGAAATGACGGGAAAAACTCAAACCGTCATTTCGATCCGCCCGGCGGAGAGAAATCTCATTGGCTATTTTTGGAGACCTGTCTGCCGACAGGCAG
>JBKEEB010000010.1:0-13714 GCA_047975735.1 Niabella sp. | reverse complement strand
CTGCCTGTCGGCAGACAGGTCTCCAAAAATAGCCAATGAGATTTCTCTCCGCCGGGCGGATCGAAATGACGGTTTGAGTTTTTCCCGTCATTTCGACGACGCCGACCAACGGGAGGTGAGGAGAAATCTCAAATGCAATTGAAGTAGATGCTTTTTGATGGGGATTTCTCATTCCGTTTTACTCCATTCGAAATGACGGTTTCGACATGACGGGAAAAATTAAGCATATTTCCAAAAGGCGGATAGTCATTTCTTTTCTTTTATATAAGTCTGATACCGGGATTAGTAGGAGGATTTGCAGTTCTATTTTGGTGGGGTAGAAAAGTTTGGCGTAAAATAACGGCAAATCAATATAATACTATGAAGGCTATTACCAATAGAGTGTTTTTATATGTAATGCCGGGCTTGTTTTTATTGATTTTGTTCTTCTTGCCGGTTTTTTACTTTGGCCACTTGTTAAAAAAGGAAAAATGTTGTATAGAGCTTATTGCCATGAATAAAAACATAAAAGGAGCTGATGCGGTAATTAAGGAAAAATGCTCTTGTTTTAATTTGGATGAATTGTATTCTACAAGTAAGCAAAGCTCTGAAAAACTACAATAGTATTTCGTATAATGCTCCCGAAAACATTCAGGATGATAGTCGTTTAGACCAAAATAATTGATCTATTACGCATATCCAATTGGTTTTAAATATAAGGCAGCTTAACTTGCAGTAAGAAAATACAAATCGAAAATAAATATTGCCATCCTCTTTATACACTTTACAACTATCTTTATAGCATTCAATAAACGATTTTTGTTATGCAACGGAATGCCCATATCACTCTTTTTATTTTTTTATTTTTTTTTATAGCAGCATTGCAGGCTGCCTTTGCACAGCAGTATTATGATGTAACAAAATATGGTGCCAAGAAAGACAGTAGTGCTAAAGCTACTTTGGCAATAAAAAAAGCTATTGAGGCGGCCTCTAAAGCTGGCGGGGGAACAGTATATTTTCCGGCAGGTAAATATTTAACAGGCTCCATTCATTTAAAATCAAATATTACCATATTTATTGATGCCGGTGCCGAACTGCATTTTAGCGATGATTTTGATGATTACTTACCGATGGTTGAAAGCCGCTATGAAGGGGTGGATGTAAAAAGTTTTTCACCTTTGTTTTATGCTTATAAAGCAGAAAATATAGCCATTGTTGGACGAGGATTAATTGACGGACACGGAGAAAAATGGTGGCATTTTGTTGAGGGTTATAAAGAAGATCAGCCTCGCAGCAAATGGCAAAAAATATTTGATGAAGCCAATAAAAACATTTTATTACCCGATGATCCAAAGCAAATGAAGCGTGGCTTTTTACGACCACCCTTTATTCAACCCATGTATTGCAAAAATATTTTGATACAGGGCATTCGTATTCAAAACTCTCCTTTTTGGACGGTGAACCCCGAGTTTTGCGATAATGTTACCATACATGCCGTAACCATCAACAATCCGGCAAGACTGGCACCCAATACCGATGGTATTAACCCCGAAAGTTGTAGCAATGTGCATATCAGCGATTGCCATATTAGTGTGGGCGATGACTGCATTACCATCAAATCAGGCAAAGATGCTCCCGGGCGTGCTAAAGCCCGTCCGGCAGAAAATTATACTATAACAAACTGTACTATGCTTAGCGGTCATGGTGGTATTGTTATTGGTAGTGAAATGAGTGGCGGTGTAAAAAAAATAACAATCAGCAACTGTATTTTTGATGGTACAGATCGGGGTATCCGATTAAAAACAACCCGGGGCAGAGGTGGTGTTGTAGAAGATATTCGGATTGATAATATCGTCATGAAAAATATTCGGGATCAGGCCATTGTGTTCAATATGGAATATGCAAAAGTACCGCTGGAGCCTATTTCGGAACGTACGCCCCAATTTAGAAATATCCGTATCAGTAATATTACAGCTTATACCAATGAGGCTTTAGTGATAAGGGGGTTAGAAGAAATGCCGGTAACGGAAATTAGTTTAAACGATGTAGTATTTGAAGCCGAGCGGGGTATTACAATTAGCAATGCCAAAGATATTGAGTTGCATAATGTAAGGGTAAATACGCAAGCAGGGCCTTCTGTTGATGTATCAAATACTAACAGGATTTTATTAAATGGCATTTCTTCTGCCTCTCCGGTTACCGCTGCACCTTTAATTCGTTTAAATAATGTAAACAGTGGGTTAGTACAAAATATATGGCCTTTTGATGCTACAAAAAAAATAGTTGAGATTATTGGTTCTGAAACAAAAAATGTGATTGTAAGAAATAGTATTATCAAAGATGAATTGATATTGGTAGGCAAAGAAGTAGATGTGAAGGAAGTAAAGATTGAGTAGTGATGGATGAAAGGCTTGTTCCTAAAAGCGGGTTAGTAATAGAGATAGCAATTTCGTAGTACGGTTACGCATGCCTGCATAGCGTACAGGCATACAATTAAGTTTAACAGCATTATATACAATGATAAATAAAATAATAATAATTGTTGGTCTGGTAATTGTTTTTATTACGGGCAGTATTCATGCTCAAAATGATTTAACCCTTTGGTATAACAATCCTGCCAGCCAATGGTCCGAGGCTTTGCCAATTGGAAATGGTCGCTTGGGAGCAATGATTTTTGGCGGCGTAAAACAGGATAGGATTCAGTTTAACGAAGAAACAGTTTGGACAGGCTATCCGCGTGATTACAACAAAAATGGGGCATATCAGTATTTGGACCCTATTAGAAATTTGCTCTTTGCTGGTAAACAAAAAGAGGCCGAAATGCTTGCCGGACGTGAGTTTATGGGGTTGAAATCGAAAGAAGGGGACAGGCAGGCCTGGTTGCAAAAAATAATGTCTGTCCTTACGGAAAAAAACAATCCTTCTCAAAAAAATTATAATGACCGTTCCTGGAAAACAATGCCTGTGCCTAACTATGACGGATGGGAGGCACAGGGCTTTGAGGGTATGGATGGTGCCGTTTGGTTTAGGAAAGAATTCGTTTTACCAAAGTCCTGGAATGGGAAGGATTTGAAATTAGATATTAATAAAATTTCGGAGGCTGATTATACTTATGTGAATGGAACCCTTATTGGTAGCCAGTTGAGCGCTGATGTTAGAGACTATACCATTCCGGCAACTACATTAAAAAAGGGTAAAAATATGATTGCCATTTTGGTAATCAACTATTCTGGCAAGGGCGGTATTATGGGTTATAAGGATGCTGATAAACATATTGGCCTTTACCCTGTAGGCGCATCCGAATCCGAAAAATTATCGTTAAATGGTAATTGGAAATATTTTATACAGGACGAAAATGTACCTGCTATAGGCCAGTATCAGGCGGCATACCAGCCCTTTGGCGATATATTTTTAAACTTTAATTTGGATGATGCTAAGATTGCCAATTACAAACGTAGCTTAGATTTAAGTAATGCAATAGCGCAAACTACTTATCAGTTAAACGGCGTTAATTATAAAAGAGAATACATCGCCAGCGAACCTGCACAAGCCATTGCTATTCACTTGTCGGCAGATAAAATGGGAAGCATTAATTTTGAAGCTGCTTTAAGCAGCCCACATCGTAACCATCAAATACAAAGAGTTGATGCCAATACAATTTCGATTTCTATAGAAGTGAAAGATGGGGCTATAAAAGGAGTAGCATTTTTACAAGTGAAACAAATAAACGGAATCATCAGTGTAAAAAATAATAAATTAATAATTGCAAATGCCGATGAAGCCACACTTTACCTTACAGCCGCTACAAATTATAATAACTATAAAGATATTTCAAAAAATGCTTTGCAAGCCGCAACGATATCTGCCAATGCTTTAAAGAATACATCTTGGAACAATATTGTTAAAGAACATACTAAAGAGTATCAGCAATATTTCAACACTTTTAGGATTAATTTTTTCAACAACAAGCAAAAAGAGGAAAATGCATTGCTGCCAACGGATGAGAGATTGGTTCGTTTTGCAAATGCTAACGACCCCTCTTTTGTGGCTTTATATTTACAGTATGGCCGTTATTTATTAATCAGCAGTTCCAGGCCTGGTACTCGCCCGGCTAATCTTCAGGGTATTTGGAACGAGTTGCTATCGCCGCCCTGGGGAAGTAAATACACGGTTAATATTAATACCGAAATGAATTACTGGCCTGCGGAGATTTTGAATCTTTCGCCTATGCATTACTCGTTATTCAGCATGATAAAAGACGTAAGTGAAACCGGAAAGGAAACGGCCAAACAATATTATAATACACCCGGTTGGGTACTGCATCATAATACCGACTTGTGGAGAGGAACAGCGGCTATCAATGCTTCTAATCACGGTATTTGGGTTACAGGAGGGGCTTGGCTTTGCAATCATTTATGGGAGCATTATTTGTTTACACAGGATAAAAATTTTTTGCGCGATACGGCTTATCCAATTATGAAAGGAGCCAGTGAGTTTTTTAATAATTTTCTAATAAAAGACCCCGTTTCCGGCTACCTGATTAGCACGCCTTCCAATTCGCCGGAAAATGGTGGACTGGTGGCTGGACCCACAATGGACCATCAAATTATTAGAACATTATTTAAAAATACTATCGAGGCTTCCCAAATATTAAACGTGGATGCAACATTCAGGAAAGAACTAAAGAATAAATATATTCATATAGCACCTAACAGAATTGGCCGCTATGGGCAATTACAGGAGTGGATGCAGGACGTGGATGATACCAGTAATAAGCACCGTCATGTATCACATTTGTGGGCTGTATATCCCGGCAATGAAATCAACTGGAATCAATCTCCGCAACTAATGCAGGCAGCCCGTCAGTCTTTAATATATAGAGGTGATGCAGCTACCGGCTGGAGCCTTGGTTGGAAAATTAATTTATGGGCAAGGTTTAAAGATGGTAACCATGTTTATAAATTAATTAAAATGCTTTTGTATCCTGCCGGTAGGGGTGCCGGTAGTTATCCTAATTTATTTGATGCACATCCCCCGTTTCAAATTGACGGAAATTTTGGTGGTGCTGCAGGAATAGCAGAAATGTTGATACAATCACAAAACGGATATATTGATGTTTTACCGGCATTGCCCGATGCTTTACCTAATGGCGATATTAAAGGAATGAAAGCCAGGGGCGGTTTTGAATTGGATATGAGTTGGCGCAACGGAGAACTAACATCGTTAACAATTCAATCAAATGCAGGCCAGCCTTTGATTGTACGTTATAAGGATAAAGAAATTAAGTTGAACACAGTTAAAAACAACGTTTATAAATTTAATGGTTTGCTGCAGAAAAAATAATTATTATGAGCCTAACTTTAGTACAGGTGGCAACTTCCTTGCGTCGCACACTTGTGCTGTTCAATATATGGCAACAACTGTGAGCCACGTTACTACGAGTAGTATAAAATGCAGCAAAAAACCTCTTGCTAATTTGAATAGCTGTTTAATGCCCAATAAGATTTCTCCCTTTGGTTACAATGGCGTTAACTTTCCGCTCGTCATTTCGAGCGTAGCGCAGCGTAGCGAGAAATCTCAAACAAAGGTTCTGAAATTTCTTTTAAAATCTTTCTGCCTCTTAGCATTCTTTATGTCTTTGTGGCAATATTCAAACGCCCAAGTAAGAAAAAATATTCCATTAAATAATCATTGGGAAACCGTATTATTAGACAACGCCTCTTATAATAAATCCGATGAAAAAAATCTAAAATTTAAAACAATTAATATCCCCCACAACTGGGACGATTACTACGGTTACCGAAGACTCATTCACGGTAACCTGCACGCATCTGCATTGTACAAAAAAATTTTTACGATCAACAAACTGGCAGGTAAAAAATATTTCTTGTTTTTTGAAGGCGTTGGCTCCTATGCCACCGTTTGGGTGAATGATAAAAACGTAGGCTACCATGCAGGAGGCAGAACCAGTTTTACTTTGGATATAACAGGTGCTTTATTAAATGGGAAAAACACTATAAAAGTAAAAGCCGATCATCCGGCCAACATTCAAAACCTACCCTGGGTTTGCGGCGGTTGTAGCGATGAGCGCGGCTTTTCTGAGGGGTCTCAGCCATTGGGTATTTTCCGTCCTGTTACATTAGTTGAGACCAATCAAATAAAAATAACACCTTTTGGTGTGCATGCTTGGGCAGCTGTACAGCCAAATAGTACTTTGCTGAATATTGATGCAACGGTTAAAAATTATTCGCAAACCGATAAATCAATAATACTGGTACAGCAACTGCTCAATAAGGAAAATAAAATTACATTTACCCTTGAAAATAAATATCAAATAAAAGCCAACGATTCATTAACTTTTTCTCAAAGAGATATTGCGGTAAATCACCCTGTTCTTTGGTCTGTAGAAAATCCATATCTGTATAAAATAAAAACCATTGTAAAAGAAGGTAAAATAATAGTGGACGAACTGGTAACTGACTTTGGTTTTAGAACTGTTGAATGGAAAACAAAAACCAACCAGTTTTTGCTTAACGGTAAACCTGTTTTTATTAATGGCGTAGCAGAGTACGAACACCTCATCGGGCAAAGCCATGCTTTTTCAGATGAACAGATTTTATCTCGAATTAAATGGATTGAAGCCGCAGGTTTTAACGCTTTTCGCGACGGGCACCAACCGCATCATTTATTGTACGGAAAATATTTTAACGAAAGGGGGATTTTATGGTGGACACAGTTGTCAGCGCACGTTTGGTCCGATACGCCTGAATTTAGAAATAATTTTAAAACCCTGCTGCGCGAATGGGTGATTGAAAGAAGAAACGACCCCGCCGTAATTATGTGGGGATTACAAAACGAGAGTAAACTGCCTAAAGAATTTGCGGAGGAATGTACGCAATTGATTCGCTCTTTAGACCCCACGGCCTCTACACAACGCCCCGTTACAACCTGCAATGGCGGCGAGGGAACGGATTGGGATGTTCCGCAAAACTGGACGGGTACCTATGGCGGCAATCCCGATACCTATGGCGATGATTTAAAAAAACAGATTTTAGTGGGCGAGTATGGTGCCTGGCGCACTTTGGATTTACATACCGAAGGTGGCTTTGTACAAAATGGCCCGTTAAGCGAAGACCGCTTTACATTGTTGATGGAAAAGAAAGTTCGCTTGGCAGAATCAGTTAAAGACAGCGTGGCCGGGCATTATTTTTGGTTGCTTACTTCGCACGATAACCCGGGACGTGTGCAAGGGGGTGAAGGGTATAGAGAGTTGGACAGAATAGGTCCGGTAAATTATAAAGGAATGTTGACTCCTTGGGAAGAACCCACCGATGTGTTTTATATGTTTCGTAGCAATTATGTATCTGCACAAAAAGAACCGATGGTATATATTGCATCGCATACCTGGCCAAACCGCTGGACAACGCCCGGTATTAAAGATTCCGTCATCGTCTATTCTAATTGCGATGAAGTGGAATTGTTCAATGATGTGGACGGGCATTCTTTGGGAAAACAAAAACGAAACGGTATCGGCACGCATTTTCAATGGAATAAAATTAATGTTCAATATAACGTATTGTATGCCGTAGGGTATGTAAATGGTAAAGCTGTTGCCAACGATACGGTTACTTTATTACATTTACCGCAATCGCCCAATTTTAAAAGACTATTTGCAGATGCAAAAAACATAACAAAGCCGCAAGCGAAATTGAAATATCTCTATCGCATTAATTGTGGTGGCCCCGATTATAAAGATGTGAATGGAAATATATGGCAGGCAGATATAAATAAAATAACAGTTCATAAAGGCGATAATTTTGTGTTGATGAAATTTCCGGGTTCTTCATCATGGGCATCCAATTTTCCTGAAATGCCAGCCACCTTTGCTTCGCAGCGTAGAACCTTTGTGCCAATTAATGGCACAAAAGATTGGAAACTGTTCCAGACTTTTCGTTATGGGAGACATTTATTAAACTATCAGTTTCCCTTACCCAATGGCGAGTATATTGTAGAAATGTATTTTGCCGAACCGTGGTTGGGAATTGGAGGAGGAATGAACGCAAGTGGAATGCGAGTATTTGATGTAGCTGTTAATGGCAAAACAGTTTTAAAAGATTTTGATATTTGGAAGGAAGTGGGTACAAACCATGCTCTTAAAAAGATGGTAACAGTTAATGTTACAAACGGCCAGCTGGTGATTGATTTTCCTGAAACTCAATCCGGACAGGCTATTATATCGGCTATCGCCATTGCATCAAAAAGTAAAAATTCAAAACCAAATCCGACGGTAAGTTTAATTTATGATTTAAAATGTGATGGCTGTACAATTCAGTCTTGGAGCGATATTGGAGATAAACCATTTTTTAATGAGCTAACTCAAATTAGCCAATTGCCTTCTAATTTATTTGGTGCAGATTGGGTTCAGTTTAACAAAAAAGAAAAAACAGATTTGTCTTTTAGAACAATATTTGAGTCCGATGTATTTATTGCGGTTCAAAAAAGTAGCAAAGCGTATAAAATTGAAGACTTTGAACACACCGGCTCAACGGTAGTAACGGATGATAACGGCGGTACAGCTTATGAAGTTTATAGACGGAGAGTGCAATCGAACTCGAAGGTAGGGATTCAATTAGATGCACCAATCTTGGTTTTTTTGCAGCCGGCCAACAATATGCAGCCTGCTTTCGATTTAAAACCTACTACATCTTATAAAGCAGCTGTAGCCATCATGAGTGATGGGGTGGCTTTGGAAATGATAGCTAATAACAATCGTTCTGTTGTAAAAACCGCTAACCCGGTTCAAATTGAATGGCCTGTAAAAACGGGCGTTGCTGATATTTATTCATTTACCGTTAAATATAATTGGCCATCGGCAGATGATTTGGAAGGAACATTGGAGTTGTTTGATGCTGGAGGGAATAGAATGCTTGTAGAAAAAATAAATTTTAAATTTACGCGGGATGGAAAATGGAATTTCGTTACGGTTAATACAGGCAGTCAAATTAATGCAGGAAATTACAATGTGAAATTGACAACAAAAAACGCCAAAGGTTTAATTGTTTCCAATGTCGATGTTCAATAAGAGTTCTATTAAAATTTTATTATACTGATATGAAGAACCGAGTTGTTTTTTTATTAATGATGCTGCTGTTATGCGTTACAGTATTTGGGCAGGATGTAATGGTGTTAAATCTTCGTTGTGCATATCGCACTAACCCGCTGGGTGTTGATGATAGCCTGCCGGTATTAGGATGGGAATTACAATCGCCCAGGCAAAACCTGTTACAATCTGCGTATAGAATATTAGTGGCAGATGACCTCTCATTGCTTAAAAAAAACACCGGAAATATCTGGGATTCCAAAAAAGTAAATTCTAACAGTTCTGTTTCTATAACTTATGGTGGGCATCCTTTGCAATCAGCCAAAAAATATTATTGGAAGGTGATGGTTTGGGATGAAAAAGATAAGGCATCTACCTATAGTTCACCTGCATATTGGCAAATGGGTTTGTTAAATAAAGAAGATTGGAAAACTGCTAAATGGATTGGTTATGATGTGATGCCGGATAGCAATCGAATTGTTCCTTTTGCACATGGTAAAGGTTCAAAACAATGGGGAGAAAGACCTGATATATTGCCAATGTTCAGGCGGCCATTTAATATTTCAAAACCGGTAAAATCGGCTACTGTTTATATTTCGGGGTTAGGGCATTTTGAAATGAGCCTTAATGGCAAAAAAGTTGGCGATCATTTCCTCGATCCCGGTTGGACACAATATGATAAATCGGCAATGTATGTGAGTTTCGATATTACAGATCAGTTATCAGTTGGCGAAAATGTTATTGGGGTAGAACTGGGTAATGGGTTTTATTATATTCCCGGCGGCTCTCGCTATAGAAAACTTACCGGAGCGTATGGTTTTCCAAAAATGATTGCCCTCGTTAATATTGTTTATGTAGATAGTACGACAGAAACTATTATAACAGACAATACATGGAAAACTGCACCATCACCAACTTATTTTACCAGCATTTATGGTGGCGAAGAGTATGATGCCAATTTAGAACAGACTGGCTGGAACAATAAAGGCTTTATTTCAAAAGGTTGGAAAAAGGCTATTATAACTACCGGTCCGCCACAACTAAATAGTCAGATGTTCGAACCGGTTAAAATTCATGAACGTTTTGAACCGGTTACTAAAAAAGAATTAACACCCGGCATCTGGATATATGACCTGGGTCAGAATTTTTCCGGAATACCCTCTGTTGCTGTAAAAGGTAAAAAAGGCGATACGGTTATAGTAAAAGTTTCGGAATTGATTAATGAGGATGGCAGTGCCAATCAAAAAGGTACAGGTGGGCCATATTATTATAAATATATATTAAAAGGCGATGGTATTGAAAAATGGCAACCTAAGTTTACTTTTTATGGGTTTCGGTATATTCAGGTTGAAGGTGCCGTACCGGAAAGTGCTGCTAACAAAGAAAATCTCCCTGTTTTAAAAAGCGTTAAGGGCTTGCATATTCGCGCTGCTGTAAATGTAGTGGGGCGGTTTACCAGCTCAAGTAACCTTTTTAATCGAACGGATGAATTAATTAATTGGGCTATCAAAAGTAATATGGTAAGTGTATTTACAGATTGTCCCCATCGAGAAAAATTAGGCTGGTTAGAGGAGGCTCATTTAATGGGAAGTTCGGTACAATACAATTATGATATAGCCGCATTAGGAAAAAAAATTATTAAAGATATGGTAGAGGCGCAGGATGCCGATGGATTAATTCCTGATATAGCACCGGAATATGTACAGTTTGATGGAGGATTTAGAGACTCTCCGGAGTGGGGTAGTGCCGGAATAATTTTTCCCTGGTATTTATATCAGTGGTATAACGATAAAGAATACCTCATCATGGCTTACGATATGATGAAACGATATATCGAATATCTTAAAAGTAAGTCAACCGATTATATTGTAGAACACGGTTTGGGCGATTGGTTTGATATTGGTCCCAACAGGCCGGGCGTATCGCAATTAACGCCATTGGGTGTTACTGCTACGGCTACATATTATTATGATTTAACGATAATGCAAAAAATTGCAACCATTCTTAATAAACAAGAAGATGCGCAAGCATATGAGGCTGCGGCCCTTAATGTAAAAAATGCTTTCAATCAAAAATATTATAACGATACTTTAAAAAGCTATGCAACCGGTAGCCAGGCTTCCAATGCAATGGCCTTATACATGAATTTGGTAGAACCTCAAAACCGACAAGGAGTTTTGGAAAGTTTAATTAAAGATATTCGTAACCGAAATAATGCTTTAACTGCTGGCGATGTAGGCTATCGTTATGTACTAAGAGCATTAGAAAATGCCGGTAGGAGCGATGTGATTTTTGATATGAACAGCCGGGATGATGTACCCGGTTATGGGTATCAGTTAAAGCACGGGGCTACGGCACTTACCGAGAGTTGGCAAGCCTATCCGAATGTGTCTAATAATCACTTTATGTTAGGGCATTTAATGGAGTGGTTCTATTCGGGTCTTTGTGGAATAAAACAAAAAGAGGGTTCTGTTGGTTTTAAAGAGATAGAAATCCGTCCACAAATTGTGGGGGATATTACCCATGCAAAAGCATCGTATCATTCAGTACATGGTCTTATAACGGTTGAATGGAAACTTGTTGATGATAGTTTAGAACTAAAAGTAGCCGTTCCTGCCAACACTACAGCCACCGTATATTTTCCTAAAGGATATCAAAAAGATCCGGTAAAGGTTGGCTCCGGTGCTTATAGGTTTGTGGTAGGTTATGGCGAGCCTGTTGAACCATGATAAACCACAACAAGCCGTACATATATAACAAACGCTTATAAAAAATGAAACTCAATTTACATAACAACATAAACTACCACAGGCTCTCCATCGGAAAGAAATTATTCATCTGCCACGGCGGACGGGTTCTTCATTCCTGGTTCTTCATTTCTTCGTTTTTACTTTTCACGAGTGTCTTATTGGCACAAAAAAACAAACCTGTTTCGCAGCAGGTAATGCAAAATATTTATGAACAGGTAAAAACTCCGTATAAATACGGGCTTGTAGTATTGCCGCCGGATACCGGTAAAAAAGTAGATTGTCCCACCATTTATAAATTCGGCAACACCTGGTATATGACTTATTTGGTTTTTGATGGCCGGGGCTACGAAACATGGCTGGCAAAAAGTAAAAATCTTTTAGATTGGAAAACACTCGGTGTGCAAATGGGTTTTACAAAAGATGGTTGGGATGCTAACCAAAAGGCTGGGTACAATGCTTTGGTAAGTACAACCTGGGGCAGTAACTATCAATTGCAAAAATATAAAGGGAAATACTGGATGTCTTATTTTGGCGGTTCCACAGCAGGGTATGAACCCGAACCATTATCAATAGGTATGGCATATACTAATATAAAACCTTCAAAGGCTTTTTATTGGAATCGTTTGCCACAGCCGGTTTTAAAAACCGATGATAAAGATGTACGCTGGTGGGAAAACCGTAACAAACTTTTTAAAAGCTATGTAATTGATGACAAGGAACGCAATACAGGTCATCGTTTTATTATGTATTACAATGCGGTGGGCGATTCTTTACCCAATAATAAACCTACTCGTTGGTATGAGCGCATCGGTATGGCGGTTTCAGATGATATGGAACATTGGCAACGATTTCAAACAAATCCCGTAGTGCATCATTCCAGAGGAATTACCGGCGATCCAATGATTCAGAAAATTGATGGAGTTTGGGTGATGTTTTATTTTGGAGCCTTTTGGAAAGGACGGGAAACAGAAGCTTTTAATCGCTTTGCCGCTTCTTACGATTTAGTGAATTGGACAGATTGGGAAGGAGATGATCTGATAAACTCAACGGTTGATTATGATAAAAAGTATGCGCATAAATCTTTTGTACTAAAACATAAAGGAGTGGTGTATCATTTTTATTGTGGGGTAGATGCAAAGGATAAT
The DNA here is from genome assembly GCA_047975735.1 of Niabella sp. Taxonomy (GTDB): domain Bacteria; phylum Bacteroidota; class Bacteroidia; order Chitinophagales; family Chitinophagaceae; genus Niabella. The sequence continues at coordinate 740 of JBKEEB010000010.1, read as the reverse complement.
CGGGGTATTGCGGTGGCTACATCGGTAGATAAGGGAAAAAGTAAATTGAGTTTTAGTAGATAGTAGTTTTTTTGCTCCATCATTTCGACAAGCCACCTGAAAAGTTGCGAGGAGAACAATTTCACCAGAGGCAAATCTCTTAATCGAATAAAGAAGTTGTTATGTGGAGTAGTATTAAGTGTAGCATTTATATTACAGGGATTTCTCATTCCGCTTTGCTCCATTCGAAATGACCCGTAAAGGATGCCGTCATTTCGACGAAGCAACTTGAAAAGTTGCGAGGAGAAATCTCATACATCCTTTATTATTTAAAAACAACAATTTAAAAGTTAGGTATAAATATGAAATCGGTACTATTAGTTTGTGTATTATGTGCCATATTTTTGCAGGTTCCGGCACAGCGTGAAACGATGGATTTCAACAATGATTGGAAATTTACATTAAGCGATAATGCATTGTACAGCAATAAAACATACAATGATGTGGCGTGGCGTAAATTAGATGTACCACACGATTGGAGCATCGAGGGTAAATTTGACAGCACTCATCCTTCGGGTAATTCGGGAGGCGCTTTGCCCGGCGGTATAGGTTGGTATCGTAAAACATTTAAATTGCCGTATGCTGCAAAAAATAAAAAGGTATTTATTCAGTTTGATGGGGTGTATGAAAATAGTGAGGTTTGGATTAATGGTCATTATTTGGGTAAACGCCCTTACGGTTATGTAGCTTTTGAATATGAG
>JBKEEB010000118.1:0-35300 GCA_047975735.1 Niabella sp. | reverse complement strand
TACTGTTTCTGCCTCCCTATAGCCCTGAGCTGAACCCCGCTGAGAAAATATGGCAAAATATAAAACGGCAATTTACAAACCGCCATTTTGAAAGTTTGGAACAAATCAGCAACTTCTTTACTCATACGATCAAAAACCTTACCGTTGAAACAATCAAATCTACCTGCTCTTATGCTTATATGTCATTAGACTCTATTGGGTCTGTATAATATTTCACTATCGTATTAAACCCAATAATATTTTGTTCATTTGGAATTCAGTTTTTTATATGCCTGCAAAATGACTGCGTGTTGGCAAAGTTTGCCACAAGTGAATAACCCTTCTTCGGTAATAAAAAGAATAAAGACGATTATATTTTATATTAATAAACAGCCACCAACCTACCTTTTACTTGCCCGTTTTTTAATTTTTCTATCCCTTCCGGGATTTGTTCAAAACTAATCTCGGTTGTTACTAAATTGAGGGATCCAGATGCCATAAGTTTATAAATACCTTCAATATCTTTTTTGCTTCCTCCGTTTGAACCTCTTAAGTTGCATTGGTTAAGAATAAGCGATTTGGTATTGATGGTTGCCTCCAATTTCCCCATTCCCACTACTACAACAGTCCCGTCTCTTCTTATAATATCTACGGCATCTGCAGTAGTTACACCAAATCCTGCAAAGTCCACAATAACATCAAAAACAACACCATCAAAATCTTTGATTGATTTTTTTACATCAGCTGCACCCATTTCTTTGGCTGTCTGCCAAACAGATTCATTAATCTCCGCCACATAAACTGTAGCACCTGCAAGAACTGCTATCTGCACGCCCACTTGGCCAAGCCCTCCAAATCCTATAATGCCAACCGTATCGCCGGGTTTTACTTTCCCTTGGCTAATAACGGCAGCATGCGAAGTCATACCCGCATCAGTAGCCGCAGCCCCATACACAAAGCCTACTTCATCAGGGATTGGCACAAGTGCTTGGGCATCAATTGCCATTCTAGGAGCAAATCCACCGTCAAAAGAATACCCGGGTGCGCCTGCAGGAGTGGTAGGGCAAACGCCCACCCTGTCTCCTATTTTGAAATTTGTAACCCCTTCTCCAAGTTCGATAATAATACCTGCATTTTCGTGGCCTATTGTTATTGGCCGTTTTGCTAATAGCGAAAGCCAGCCTTCGTCTTCCATAAGCCCAACATCTGAATGGCATAATCCTGCCGCTTTCATTTCCAAGACGACTTGGCCCTTACCGGCAACAGGTATTGCTACTTCAGTTAATACCAACGGTTCATTTGTGTTGGTAAATTGCCAAACTTTCATTTTTGAGTGGTTCATAATTTTACCAATTTATTGTGATTATATTGAAAAAATCCAATTTTTGTGCGAGTGTACATGTTATACGATTTTTAAATATTATTGCAAATTCGCAATGCTTGATACTTTATTTTATCAGCTAAATTGAGAATCGTATAAATTAAAGCAATTCAAAGCCGCCGCCTACGTGCAATACAGTACCATGCACATAACTTGCAGCATCTGAACTAAGGAACAGGGAGCCTTGAGCCACTTCTCTTACCTCGCCAAGCCGCCCGATTAAACTCATGGTAGGTACTATATCCTTTTCTGTAAGCCCCAAACCTTTTAAAGCTGCTTCAAGCATCGGTGTACGGATAGCACCTGGTGCTACCGAGTTTATCCGGATGCCTTTAGTTCCATATTCAAATGCCGCTGCTTTGGTTAAGCCTTCCACACCATGTTTAAAAGCTTGGTATGCGGGGTTGCCTGTTGTTGGCTTAAAGGCATTGATAGATGAAATATTTACAATAGAGCCGCCGCCTCCTTGCACCATAAACTGCTTTAGTTCGTACTTCATACATAATGCTGTGCCTTTTAGATCCACCGCTTGCAAGCGGTCCCAGTATTCCTCATCCAAATCTTGAAAGGAGTTATTGTCTGGTTTTAAAGCAGCATTATTAACAGCACAATCCAAACGCCCATATGTGTCAACGGCAAATTTTACCATAGCCTGCACCTGAGAAGCTACCGAAATGTCAACCTTACAGAAAGCGGCAGTTCCGCCTTTTGCAAGGATTCCGTCAACGACGGCTTTTCCAGCTTCTTCGTTAAAATCGGCTACAATTACTTTTGCACCTTCTTCGGCAAATAATTCGGCTGTTGCTTGGCCCATTCCCATTGCGGCACCGGTTATGATGGCTGTTTTGTCTAATAGTTGTTTCATATTTTTTTTTTTAGGTTAAAAATCATGTTTAAAGAAAGGCTCGTTGTTGTGCTAAGCACTATTGAAAATAGCACGCAAAATTTCAGAAAGTGCTACGAAACGCATCCTCTGGTAAATTCAATAATTACATATCATCATTGTTACAAATATTGTAACGGTTAAACACGCTATATGAATTTTACATTAATCAATATACTAAAATCCTACACCACCGGTGCAAAATCATTGGCACCCCAACCGGCCATATCCTCGTAGGTTTTCCAACGGAGGGTTACCATGTCCTGCGCAGCTTTCATTAATTCATCGGCATGGCCGGGATTGGTTTTTTGCAGGTTACGATAGCGTAATTCGTTCTGCGTAAAATCAGTTATAGGCTGCATCGGCCTTGGCGAATCTAAAATAAAAGGATTTAAGCCGTGCACCCTTAGTGCCGGGTTGTAGCGGATTAAAGGCCAGTAGCCGGTATTTACGGCCAGTTTTTGCTGGTCTAAAGCTTTTTCCATATCAATACCGTGTGCAATACAATGGCTATATGCTAAAATAATACTGGTTCCTTTATAGGCTTCAGCTTCGCGGAGAGCCAGCATGGTTTGCTGTGCATTGGCACCAAAAGCAATCTGCGCTACATATACATTGCCGTAACTAATTGCCTGCAAAGCCAGATTTTTTTTACCAACCCGTTTTCCGGCAGCAGCAAATTTGGCGGTAGCTGCGGTAGGTGTTGCCTTACTACTTTGTCCGCCGGTATTGCTATACACTTCGGTATCCATTACCAAAATATTTACATCGCGCCCACTGGCCAGTACATGGTCCAGACCGCCATAACCAATATCATAAGCCCAACCATCGCCGCCTACAATCCATACGCTACGGCGTACAAACTGGTCAATAACCGCCAATAAGCGTTTAGCCCTCGGGTCGTTTAATTTTAATAATTGCGTTTTCAATTTTTCCACACGCATCCGTTGCAGTACAATCTGGCTTTCGGTTAATTGTGGTGCTTGTAAAATATCGTTGGCCAGCCCGGGTTCAATATCATTCTCTAATTGTTTTAAAATTTCTCCGGCTATACCCAATTGTGTTTGCAAGCTGGCAGCCATACCCAGTCCAAATTCAGCATTATCTTCAAAAAGGCTGTTGCTCCATGCCGGGCCGCGGCCTTCTTTATTTTTTGCCCAGGGGGTGGTGGGCAGGTTGCCGCCGTATATACTGGAACAGCCGGTAGCGTTGGCCACCATCAGGCGGTCGCCAAATAGTTGGGATATGAGGCGTAGGTAAGGCGTTTCTCCACAACCTGCGCAAGCACCACTAAATTCAAATAAAGGTTCTAAAAATTGGGCACCTCTTACACTACTAAAATCTACTTTACTACGGTCGTTTTGTTCAATACTTTCAAAGAAATCAATATTTTGTTTTTCCCTTTCCATTAAAGGCTCTCTTTCGGCCATATTGATGGCTTTTTTGCTGGGATCCTTTAAATTGAAAGCTGGGCATGCATTTACGCAAAGTGTACACCCCGTACAATCTTCCAAATATACCTGTAAGGTATAGCGTGTTTCGGGAAAACCGCGACTGCTAATAGGTGCGCTCGGAAATCCTTCAGGAGCATCGGTCAGTGTATCTTTATGATAAAACTTAGCCCGTATTACGCTATGTGGGCAAACAAAGGAGCAGTTGCCGCATTGTATGCAGGTTTCCGAATCCCACTCGGGTACCAAATCGCTAATATTGCGCTTTTCCCAACGTGTAGTAGCACTGGGGTAAGTGCCATCCTTGGGTAAAACACTTACCGGCAAATCATCGCCCAAGCCAAGCATCATGGCTGCAGTTACTTTTTGTACAAATTCCGGAGCTTGTGAAGAAACAATTTCGGGGAAACCTGTTTTATTAGTAACAGTATCGGGTATTTTTACTTCGTGCAAATGACTGAGTGATGCGTCAACGGCTTTAAAATTTAAATCCAGTACAGCCTTGCCTTTGCGGCTATAAGTTTTTTCTATTGATTTTTTAATTTCGCCAATTGCTTCCTCCCGGGGCAAAACGCCACTAAGCGCAAAAAAGCAGGTTTGCATAATGGTGTTGATACGCCTGCCCATGCCAACTTCTCTCGCTACTTCATTAGCATCTATTACAAAAAGCTTTAATTTTTTATCGATGAGCTCTTGCTGTACAGGACCCGGCAGGTATTGCCAAACTTTATTAGCAGGGTGGTGGCTATTGAGCAAAATGGTGGCTCCCTGTTTTGCCTTACTTAGTATTTCGGTTTTTTCAATAAAATTGAACATGTGTATGCCAATAAAGTCGGCCTTATTTATAAGGTAAGGAGCTTTAATAGCCTGCTTTCCAAAACGCAGGTGGCTAATGGTTTGCGAACCGGATTTTTTTGAATCATACACAAAATATGCCTGAGCGTAAAGCGGCGTATTTTCACCAATAATTTTAATACTGTTTTTATTGGCACTTACCGTACCATCGGCTCCCAAGCCATAAAAAAGGGCATTGGTTTGATTTTGTGGTTCTACATTGTAACCGGCATCATAGTGTAAACTCAGTTTGCCCACATCATCAATAATACCAATGGTAAAGTGATTTTTAGGTGTATCGTTTTTCAGTTCATCCAAAACTCCTTTTACCATACCGGGCGTAAATTCTTTAGAGCTTAAGCCATAACGGCCACCAACAATGCGTGGCATATTTTTAATACTGCCGCCTGAGAAGCCGGTAGCAATAGCTGTAACAATATCTTTATACAAAGGTTCTCCATCACTTCCAGGCTCTTTTGTACGATCTAAAACGGCAATTTTTTCTACGGATAATGGAAGAATTTTTAGTAATTGTGATGCAGGAAAAGGGCGGTAAAGCCTTATAATAATCAATCCGGTTTTTTCGCCTTCGGCATTGAGCTTTTCAACGGTTTCCTGTGCGGTTTCGGCACCGGAGCCCATCATTACCAATATGCGTGTGGCTTCCGGATGACCGTAATATTCTACCAAATGATATTGCCTACCGGTAAGTTGAGCAAACTGGTTCATTTTTTCCTGCGTAATCAGAGCAGTTTTATCATAAAACGGATTAACGGTTTCTCTTGCCTGAAAATAAACATCGGGATTTTGTGCTGTACCTCTTACAAAGGGATTGTCAGGATTTAAAGCTCTGTTTCTGTGAGCAATTAACATTTCATCCGTTACCATTTCCTTTATTACGGCATCGGGAATAATGGATATTTTATTAATTTCATGCGAGGTGCGGAAGCCATCGAAAAAATGAATAAAGGGGATGCGGGCATCTAAAGTAGCGGCCTGAGTAATTAATGCCATATCGTGAGCTTCCTGCACATTGTTGCTGGCCAGCAAAGCAAAACCTGTCATGCGAGCGGCCATCACATCACTATGATCGCCAAAAATTGACAGACCTTGTGCGGCTAAAGAGCGTGCTGCTACCTGAAAAACCGTACTGGTAAGTTCTCCCGCAATTTTATACATATTGGGAAGCATGAGCATTAACCCCTGCGAAGCGGTAAAGGTTGTAGTTAATGCACCGGCTTGCAAAGCACCGTGAACAGCACCGGCAGCACCGCCTTCACTTTGCATTTCAATTACATCGGGTACGGAGTCCCAAATATTTTTCATGCCTTGGGCACTCCACTCATCACAAAATTCTGCCATGGGAGAGCTGGGCGTTATAGGGTAAATGGCGCATACTTCATTTACGCGGTAGGCAATATAAGCGGCGGCCTCGTTACCGTCAATTGTTTTTATTTTGATTTCACTCATAATCGCTATCTAATCTTTTACAAACCTGTTTAAGGCATCCAAAAGGATGTTTTATAATTTTATTTTTGCTGAACCGATTCGGGAACCATCTCAATGGCATAACAGGGGCACTGTTCAAAGCAAACTGCACAGCCGGTACATTTATTATAATCATATTCATACCTGTTCCCGGGGCCTAATTTAATAATAGCATCCTCTGGGCAGCTTCCATAACATCCGTCGCACTCAAAACAGTTACCACAACTAAGGCAGCGTTGTGCCTCGTAGCGGGCCTCTTCTTCTGTAAGTCCTTTTACTACTTCCTCAAAGCTTTGGGCACGCAATTCGGCATCTACTATTACTTGCTCGCGTTTTGGCGCATCGGTACGATACCAAACATGTAGTTTTTCAAAGCCTACCAAGTCGTGTTTTTCCTTAGGAACAAAGTCAGATGACCGTAAATAAGCATCAATATATTTAGCAGCTTTTTTACCATGACCCACGGCTACGGTTACGGTTCTTTCGCTGGGAACCATATCGCCACCGGCAAAAATACCTTTAGCACCTGTCATCATTTGAGGGCTAACCATTACTGTGCCATCTTTTTTAAATTCAATACCGATAACGTTGTGCAGGAAGCCTGTGTCAGTATCCTGTCCCAGAGCCATAATCATGCTATCGGCTTCCAATGTTTCAAACCTGCCTGTACCCACTGCTTTGCCATCAACAACTTCCATCACTTCTACAGTGAAAGTATTTTCGTCAATAGCTTTTATGGTACGCAGCCAGTTTATTTTTACGCCTTCGCTTAAGGCTTCTTCTGCTTCAAAATCGTGTGCGGGCATGTGCTCCCTGTCCCGGCGATAAATAATAAAAGCTTCCTTAGCTCCTAAGCGTTTGGCGGTACGGGCGGCATCCATAGCTGTATTTCCACCTCCGTAAATAGCAACCCTTCTGCCAAGTACCGGTTTTTCTCCGGTTTCCACATCTCGCAAAAAACTTACGGCATCATACATTTTTGCGGCTGTCTGTCCGGGTATTTCTACCTTTTTTGCCAGGCCTGCGCCAATGGCAATAAATACGGCATCAAAGTTTCCGGCTTCTTTTTCTTTTATAAGGTCATCTACTTTATGATTGAGTATTAGCTCAATACCCATATCAATAATGCGTTGAATTTCTGCATCCAGTATATTACGGGGTAAGCGGTAAGCGGGTATGCCAAAATGCATCATACCACCGGCCATGGGGCCGGCCTCCATAATAGTAACGCTATGTCCCATTCTGGTAAGGTGAAAAGCGGCACTTAACCCGCTGGGGCCGCCACCTATTACTAATACTTTTTTCCCACTAAGTTTTTCGGGTTTTGTAAGTTGCCATTTGTTTTTTAGAGCCAAATCACCCAAAAAACGCTCTGTTGCATGAATACTAATAGGCTGATCTACAAAAGCGCGGTTGCAAGCATCTTCACAAGGGTGGTAGCAAACACGCCCGTGTATTGCCGGCATAGGATTTTCTTCGGTAAGTTTGCGCCAGGCCATTTCATAACGGCCTGCCTGTACATGATCTAACCAGGCCTGAATATTTTCTCCTGCGGGGCAGGCGTGATTACAAGGAGGCAAAAAATCTTTATACACCGGATATTGAGTTCTTAATGCTCCTGTACCCTTGGCATGGCCGCTTAAATCGGCCGGTTTTGTAATATCAATGGGCTCCATTGGCAGGTTTTTTATTGATAATAGCAATCTGAATATTCAGGGATGCATAAGTTTCCCATCCTTAGGGAAGCCTAATGGAGTAAAGGTACAGTAGTAGAAAAAGATAAACTATGACATTCATCAGAAAAGTATTTTTACAAATATGGCAGATAGCAGGATTGATTATTTGATAAGCAGGTGAGCAAAATCTAAAGAATCGCCATTGAAAACATTAAAGTCAACCTTTGCGCTAATACCGTCCACATTACCCCTGTCGTTATGTTGCCAAAAGTTCCAATTGCGATTAATGCGGGGTTTGTGTTTTTCGTAATAATGAGCTACCCAAAGGGGATATTCATCAAAATCTTCTCCAAGGTATTTATTATAAAAATCGGCATTGGTATAAATTATGGGTTTTACACCGTAATAACTTTCAACCATCTGTAACCAGATTTTTGCTTTGGCTTGTAAAACGAGTACCGGTACCGTTCCAATAGTTTCAATGTCTAAAACAGGCGGAAGATCACCGGGTTGTAATTTAACTTGCTTTATAAAAAACTGTGCTTGTTTTATGGCATCGCCGGTTGGAGAAAAAAAATGATAAACACCTCTTGTTACATTGGCTTTTTGCGCTTCTTTCCAGTTACGTTTAAAATAAGGGTCGGTTAGTGTTTCTCCTTCGGTGGCTTTAATAAAAGCAAAATCAATCGAAATGTTACCTACATTCATTTCCTGCACCTGTTTCCACCCAATAGACTGCTGATAACGACTTACATCAATGCCATGCATATCATACCCATCAGGTATTTCAATACCAAAGGCTTCGTATTTTATAAATTTTACTCTTTGAGATTCATTCCACCGTAAAATAAAAAATATCAACAGCATTAAAAAAAATACTATCAATAATAAGGTGTAATTAATTTTTCTTTTTTTGTAACTCCTGCGCTTTGCCATAAATATAACTCCGGAATGAGCCGGGGTAACAAATATAAAATTCAATTTTAAAACCTTATATATCTATTTGTTATATTTATATTGATAACTTTCTGCGTTACCAAGCAATTGTTCTACCCCATTTAATTTTGTAATATTCACCAGCCCCGGCAGGCCTGTAGTGTAATCTACGGCGGAGCTGTAATAAAAATCTGCCGGATATTGGACAAAACGTTCTCTAACAGGTATATTGTGTATAAATTCTAATTTTTCGGCCAAAAATTCTTGATCCTCTATATCAATATAAGCAGCGGTTTTAATTTCTTTCCAACAGCTATTTTCTTTATGGCCGCTTAAAAATCTTCTGTTTTTTGAAAAATGTTGTAGCATCCAGGATTGTTTTTCTGTAGGTTCTGAATGGATGATTTCTATAATTTTTTCTGAAGTAAACTGTTTGAAATTTTTTCTGATGCTTTCCTGTAAAATCGTATCCTTGTTTTGAACAAGAAGATATAGCTTATTGGTCATGAGGCACCAACCATAAACTATGAGTTCTTTATTAGCAATAAAGTGGTTTAAGGTATGTACTATAATCTGTTTGTAAACAGGTTTTGTAAATACATCTACCAAACCAACGGTTTCTAATATTAATAAATAGCAACCTGGTTTCTTAGTTGATATGACTGTATTATTTCTCATTTATACCATAACACTATCTGTATAGTATAAATAGAGTAGCAAAATCTGTTCCGAATATGTTTTTGCAGCTAAAAAACTATTAAATGCTTACCAAATGCTGTTGATTCTACAACAAATAATCTGTAGCAAACAGGTTATTCCACAATTCTTAGTCTGGCATAATTGAGTAATATTTTCTTTTCGCCATTGTTTTCAAATTGAATAAAGGCCATTGGATTATGTGCGGCACCTTCAATTTTTAAAACCTCACCAAAACCAAATTTTTGATGTTCTACTTTTTGTCCGGCGGTAAGTGCAGTTACATCGCTGGGGGTAAAGCCTTCCGTTGGTGTATGCTCTACTACTTTATTTTCGTTCTTAGGTGTAATATAAGAAGGCGCAGTGTTTTTTTTACCTGGCGGTGGGCCATATTTTTTTTCGGCATCGTTAGCTGCTTTATTCTTTGAACCCCAACCACTGCCACTCATACGGTCAAAGGCAGATTGGTTAAATGATGCAGGCATTTTTGTACCACCTCCCGCAAAGGATCGGTCTAAATCGTTTTCCGGAAGTTCCTCTAAAAACCGGCTGGGCTCGTTTTGTACTAAGCTGCCAAATTTATAACGGGTATTGGCATAGCTAATCCATAATTTTTTACGGGCACGTGTAATAACTACATAAAACAATCGTCGTTCCTCTTCTAATTCCTCCCTTGTATTTATACTCATGGCATTGGGAAAGAGCATCTCTTCTAACCCGGCTGCAAATACACAGGAAAACTCCAGGCCTTTAGCTGCGTGAATTGTCATCAGTTTCACGGTGTCGGCATCGGGGTCTTTGTCATCGGCATCGGTAAGCAAAGTAATTTGTTGCAGGTAAGCCCCCAGTCCTTTGTCAATCAATTCTCCTTCATCATTGTCGGGACTTTCTACCCATTCTTTAATGGAGTTGAGTAGTTCCTGAATGTTTTCATACCGTTGTAAACCTTCGGTACTTTTATCGTTAAAAAGTTCTTTTACCAAGCCGGTTTGTTTGCCTACATGAAAAGCCACATCGTAAGCATTTTGTTTTTCCAGCATACTGGAAAAACTTTTTATCATTGTTACAAATTCATTAATAGCATCGGTGGTGCCGCTTCTAAAACCCAATTGTGATGCATTGAGTAATACTTCCCACATTGTGATATTATGGGTGTTGGCAATAAGTATGATTTTATCAATAGTGGTTTTACCAATTCCTCTGCCCGGATAGTTAATAATTCGTTTTAAGGCTTCCTCATCGCGCGGATTGATAATGATGCGCAGGTAAGCCACCAAATCTTTTATTTCTTTACGCTGATAAAAACTAATACCGCCATAAATAGTATATGGAATGCCCATACGCCTTAGTGCTTCTTCAAAAGCACGGCTTTGCGCATTCGTACGGTATAATATGGCAAAGTCTTTATTATTATAATGATTGCGTAAGCGCTGTTCCTGAATGGTATCGGCTACAAATTTACCTTCATCATTATCTGTCATAGTGCGTACAACCCGTATTTTTTCGCCCTCATCATTTTCAGTAAAAAGCACTTTGGGTATCTGCCCTTTGTTATTGCTGATTACTTCATTGGCAATATGAATAATGCTTTTAGTGCTGCGGTAGTTTTGTTCCAGCTTTACCACTTTTACATTATCATAATCTTTTTGAAACTGCAAAATATTTTGTATGGTGGCACCTCTAAAGCTATAAATGCTTTGGGCATCATCACCCACCACACACACATTTTCGTGCATGGCTCCCAATAATTTAATAATTTCATACTGTGCCGGGTTGGTATCCTGATACTCATCAATTAATATATACTTAAACTTATGCTGGTATTTACTTAGCGCATCAGGAAATGTATTGAGTAGCTCAAAAAACTTTAATAACAGGTCGTCAAAATCCATGGCACCGTTTTTAAAGCATCGCTTGCAATAGGCATCAAAAATTGTGGCAATAGCAGGTCGGTTACTGCGCATATCTTCCTGCTGTAAATAGTAATCGTTGGCATATTCCGAAGGGTTAACTAATTCGTTTTTTGCAGCTGAAATACTGTTGTAAACAGTTGATGGTTTGTATAATTTATCATCTAACTGCATTTCGTTAATCACCGTTTTTACTACGCTCTTAGCATCATCGGTATCGTAAATAGTAAAATTATTCGGATAGCCTAAGCGGTGCGCCTCGGCTCTTAAAATCCTTGCAAAAACGCTGTGAAAAGTACCAATGTACAGGTTGCGGGCTTCGTTATTGCCTAAAATATGCTCCACCCTTTCTTTCATTTCCTTGGCAGCCTTATTGGTAAATGTGAGTGCCAAAATATTAAAAGCATCAACGCCACTGGCCATCAAATGCACGATGCGGGTGGTTAGCACTTTTGTTTTGCCACTTCCGGCACCTGCAATAATCATCAACGGTCCTTCAATATGTAAAACAGCTTCTTGCTGCCTTTCGTTTAATCCTTTTATATACTCCTGCATAGTGGTGCAAGGTACGAAAGCAAGGGGCAGTTAAAAAGTATTGTGGAGAAAAAGATACCAAACCGGATTACTTTAACTCAAACTTGCAGGATATAGTTGATTTTACTTTTAAATTTTCAAAATTAAGATTGTCAAAAGTTTCTTCATCTTTTTCTAAATAACCGGCTGCGCTAATGGTATTAGATTGAACCGGTAAATAGCCGTATTGATATTCGGCAATATGTATGGCCCGTCCTGCTTTTTGTCCGATGGCTTCTGCTAAACCATCAGCTTTAGCTTTAGCTATTTTGATGGCGTTGATTTTTACGTTTCTTCTTGCTTCTTCCATTTTACTATTATCCAGCCTGTCAATGCTTATATTGGTAATTTGTATTTTATCCAATTCTGTAAATACTTTAGCTGCCGTTTTGCCATCGTTTACCAAAATGATGTATTCTTTGTTTAAAGCCACATCTTTTGAAAAGGTTTTTGACCTTAATTGGCCTGAGAAATCTTTAATTGTTACATTTTTTGACACATCAATACCGATAGCCTTTAATTGTGCCATCATTTTTTTTTCGGTTTCTGTAACGGTAGATCTGCCTTTTAAGTCTTGCTCCCTAAGTAAAACCTTTATATAAATCATATCCGGCACCAGTTCAATTTCGGCAGTTCCGGTTACTTCAATATAATTTTGATCAATAAAATTTTTTGTTCCAAATTGAGCAAAACTTTGCATACTTATTAATAAGGACAGGGCGAGGATGAGTTTTTTCATTGTCAACTATTTTAGGAATTATAAAGGTTAAAAATACAGTATTGACATAAGAAAAGCAGTGTTATTTCATTAAAATACCCTTAATTTGGCATTAAGTATTAAATATTTTTCAGTTGTGAACAGAGTAGTAATAACAGGATTGGGTATTTATTCCTGCATTGGTAAAAATTTACAAGAAGTTACAGCATCCTTACAAGAAGGCAAATCGGGCATTATTTATGATCCGGTACGTAAAGATTTTGGCTATCGATCGGCATTAACAGGCTGGGTAGAAAGACCGGTTTTAAAAGGCTTGTTAGACAGGCGTTCGCGCATTATGCTGCCCGAAGAAGGTGAATATGCTTATATGGCCACGCTGGAAGCTTTACAGCAAGCGGGTATTAGTGAGGATTATATTGCACAGGTACAGCCGGGTATTATGTATGGTAATGACAGCTCGGCAAAAGCAGTAATAGAAAGTACCGATATTATCCGAGAAAAGAAAGACACGATGCTCGTTGGTTCGGCGGCGGTATTTCAAACGCTGAACAGTACGGTAACCATGAATTTGGCTACTATTTTTAAATTAAAGGGCATTAACCTTACTGTTAGTGCTGCCTGCGCCAGCGGCTCTCATTCCATTGGGTTGGCATACGTTTTAATAAAGGCAGGTTTACAGGATTGCATCATTACCGGTGGAGCGCAGGAAATAAATCATCTTTCAATGGGAACATTTGATGCATTAGGAGCTTTTTCTATTAAAGAGGACAATCCGCAAAAGGCCTCCCGCCCCTTTGATAAAAATCGCGATGGGCTGATTCCCAGTGGCGGAGCTGCCTCCGTAATTTTAGAAAGCCTTGAAAGTGCCCAAAAACGGGGTGCTAATATTATTGGAGAGGTTATAGGATATGGTTTTTCCTCTAATGGTGAACATATTTCGAACCCCACGATTGCCGGGCCTGCAAAATCCTTAAAAATGGCACTAAACGATGCCGGTGTAGAAGCATCTGCAATTGATTATATTAATGCGCATGCTACCAGTACGCCTGCCGGCGATGCCAGCGAAGCTATGGCCATTGCTGAAGTATTTGGAAGCGAAACGCCTGTAAGTTCTACAAAATCTATGACGGGACATGAATGTTGGATGGCAGGTGCCAGCGAAATTGTATATAGCTGCCTGATGATGCAGCGTGGCTTTATAGCACCCAATATTAATTTTGAAGAGGCTGACGATAATACATCGGGAATTAATATTGTAAAAACAACCACTAATAAAAATATAGATGTATTTTTGTCCAATTCCTTTGGATTTGGAGGAACGAATTCTACCCTGATTGTAAAAAAATGGTAATGCGCTATGATTGGCATGGATGAAATAATAAATACAACGAAAACTTTTTTAATTGAAGAGTTTGAGGCTGAAGCAGCTTTAATTAAACCCGAAGCAAACCTTAAAGAAGTGTTAGATTTAGATAGTCTTGATTATATTGACTTGGTTGTAGAACTGGAAAGTAATTTCCATTTTAAAGTACAGCCCGGTGATTTTTTGCCCCTGATAACTTTTCAGGATTTTTACAATTATATTCAGAATCAGATAGCTAAAAAAGAGGTTGCTTAATTTTTTGCCGGTTATGCTGTGTATGGCTAGCCCCAAAAAGCGGCCAGTGCCTGTTGCTATTATGGTTATTTGCCGGTAGGCATGGCAAGGGTAAGAATTTCTGTTTTTAAATCGGCATCCAACCTAATAAAACCAAATTATAAATCATTTTGTCCTGGGACGGTAAATCAAAAGGTAATAAAACCGGCTACGGTATTTTTATACAGGTGTTAAACAAGCTGGGTGTAGCTCCCGCCTACTTTTTATTAATTTTTGTAGCAGGATATTATGTTTTGTTTAGTTGGCAATCAACCAAAGCCATTTGGTACTATTTAAGGGAAAGGCAGGGGTATGGATATGGCAAATCAATCATTACATTGTATAAAAACTATTACCGTTTTGGGCAGGCTTTAATTGACCGCATTGTAATGATGAGTGGTATTAAAAACAAATTCACTTTTAATTTTGATGACGAGGTGTATTTTAACCAAATGATTGCAGAGGGCAAGGGCGGACTGCTTTTGAGCGGGCATTTAGGGAACTGGGAAATAGCAGGACATTTACTTAAAAAACGCTTTACAACCCCTATTAATATTGTAATGTTTGATGGCGAAAGCCAACAGTTAAAACAGTTTTTAGAACAAACTACCGGACAACGTACTGCAAAAATTATTGTTATTAAAGACAATCTCTCTCATATTTATGAAATAGTAGAAGCCCTTAACAACAATGAGTTTGTTTGTATGCATGCCGACAGGTTTTTACCGGGAAACAAAACCCTCGAAAGCACTTTCTTAGGAGAAAACGCTTTATTTCCTGCCGGGCCTTTTGCTTTGGCATCAAAATTAGATGTTCCTGTTTCTTTTGTATTTGCTATGAAAGAAACCAATTATCACTATCATTTTTACGCCAGCCCCGGTATTGTTTATCGTAATCAGTCAGAAAAAAATAGGCCGGAAAATATATTGGATGACTTTGTGTTGCATTTACAACAGAAAGTAAAACAATACCCAGCGCAATGGTATAATTATTATAAATTTTGGGGTAAATAATACGGATAAGATACACATAACCCGTCTTTCCATTTAGGCAAGTAATCCATTAACATTTGTTTGTCTGCAAATTTGTTTCGTATGGTATTTCGTTTAATACGAATTTTTACAATATTTTTTCCTAACGGTATAACAATTATTCCGCTTCAAAGTAGGTGTTTAATAAATGAACAAGCATATTAGGGTGCATTGGTTTTTTTAAAAGGGATACGATTTGAGGATTGGCTTCCGCTTTTGCAATATCATTGGGGTCCTCTGTAGAAGAGAGCATGGCAACAATGCAGGTATTAGTAAAATATTGGGGAAGCAAAATATATTGCTCCATAAAATCGAACCCGTTTACTTCGGGCATCTGAATATCCAATAAAATTAATTGGGGTAAAAGGTTTTTATTATTAATATTATTCTGTAGGTAATGGAGTGCTTCTGTTGCGTTTGGAAAAATAATAATGTTATGTAAAAGTCCCGTATGTTCGATGGTTCGGGATATAATCAGCCGGTCAAAGTGACTATCATCAATTAGCATTACCGTATTAGGCTTAGGAAGCTTTGACAAAGTTTTAATTTTAATTAATTTTATAAAGCGGTTTTAATATTTGGTATTGTTACAGTAAATGTACTGCCTTTATCTACAGCTGTTTCTAATGCAACAGTGCCATTTAGTTTTTCAAGTGCTTCTTTAAGAATAAAGAGCCCCAGCCCAGAACCTTTTTCAAAATTACCCCTGAAAAACTGATTGAAAATTTTATCCTTATGACCTTCCGGTATTCCCAATCCGTTGTCCTGCACGGCAATTACAGCTTGTTTGTCATCGGTTTGAATATAAATATTTATTTTCTTATTATCATTATCCGGTTTCTGATATTTTACGGCATTTGAAATAAGGTTACTTAAAATAATTTCTACTCTGAAATCGTCATTATAAAAGTCGGCTTTAGTATTGATAGTTGTGGTAAAGGTAATTGTTTCTTTTCCCTGAATTGTATGATTATGCATGGTGGTTAATTGTTGAACCAAATTGTCAAAATCAACTTTTTTATAAATAGTATCGGTTCTGTTGTTTTTATAGTATTGCAAAGTGTTAGTAATGTTATTATCTAATTTATTGCAACATTCTTCTACAATATCCCAATACTCTTCGGCTTTTGATTCTTTTGGAACTAAGTCCTCCATACGTGCTAGTTGAATGGCTCCTAAAGCAGATGCCAAAGGTGACCTTAATTCGTGCGAAAGGCTATATATAAAACGGTTTAGTTCGTCATTGGCTTTTTGCAGTTCGTTAATCTTTTCTTTTAATGCAGCCCGGTTTTTATAAAGTGCATAAGCGTTTTGAATGCTGTTAATTATATCCAGCTCGTTCCATGGTTTTGTAATATACCTGTAAATATGGCCTTCGTTTACGGCTTCGGCTAAAACATGAACATCAATGTAACCGGTTAATAAAATCCTAATGGCATCCGGGAATTTTTGGGTTAGATGTTTAAAAAATTCTACACCGGTGGTTTGGGGCATTCGTTGGTCAGAAATAATTACATGAATATCCGGAATGGCAGATAAAATATTTTCTGCTGCTTGTGCAGAGTTAGCCGTATATATTTCATATTTCCTCCTAAACGAAGCTTTAAATGAAGTTAAATTATGCTCTTCATCATCAATATATAATACTTTAATTACTCCCATAGCGGTTTAGCTTGCTGATATTGGTAAAGTTAAAATAAATTCTGTACCTTTTTCGGGTTCAGAAATTATTTGTAGGTCTCCGTGATGATTGTCTATAATTCCTTTTACAATTGACATGCCCAGACCCGTGCCTTCTCCTACACCTTTAGTGGTAAAAAAGGGTTCGTATATTTTTTGTATAACGTTGGCATTCATACCAATGCCGTTGTCCTTAAAAGAAATTTTTACAAAATTTTCTTCTTGCCAGGATTTTAAAGACAGTATTGGTTTTTCTGGCGATAAGTATTTTTTGGCTTTTATGGCTTGAACGGCATTGGTGATAATATTCATAAAAACCTGATTGATTTTTCCCGGATCACATTCTACCTGACTGGTGTTGATTAACTGTTTTTCAACAATCATGTTTTTGGGGAAGTTGTTTCTAACCAGAATTAACGTAGAATTGATGCCTTCGTTGATGTCAACATATTTTAAATCAGATTGATCGAGTCGTGCAAAATCTTTAAGGTTTTTTACAATTTCTGCAGTTCGTGTAGCACCTTCTTTAATACCGCTAAGCAAAGAGTATATTTCATTATTCAGGTAATCAACATCAATTTCTTTTTTAAAAGCGTTAATTTCCTGTAGCTGTACTTC
Organism: Niabella sp.; assembly: GCA_047975735.1. GTDB lineage: Bacteria > Bacteroidota > Bacteroidia > Chitinophagales > Chitinophagaceae > Niabella. Next base: position 17,810 of record JBKEEB010000118.1, on the reverse strand, counting down.
CGGCTTATTGTTAAGGTCTAACTGGTCATATTGTTTAATCAAATCAAAAAGATCTTTTATATCAAGCTCAAGCGGTTTAATATTAGAGGTGACAAAATTTATGGGATTATTTATTTCGTGTGCAATGCCGGCAGTTAATTGTCCCAAAGAAGCCATTTTTTCAGAATCTACTAATTTCGATTGAGCCATTTTTAACTGATGCAGTGTTTCATTTATTTCTGTATTGGCTTTTTCAAGGTCGTAGGTTCTGGCTTTAACCTGTTTTTCAAGTTCAATATTTTGTTCTTTAACAAGTCGTTCGTTTTCTTTAGAAATTCGTAAAGCATCTCTTCTCGCTTCATTTTGAGCTTTTCTGTATGTATTAATTTTATCGGCTAAGGCAAAAGAAAGTAATGTAATTTGTATTACTGAACCCAGTTTTAAAATATGTGCCGTAACATTATTGTAAGGTAAAAAATCGTTGGTGCGCAAAACATAAATAATTACAGCAATAAGAAAAACCGAAAAGGCTAATAAAAAATATCTTGCCGGAAAATAACCCATCCGGATGATTTTAAAAGCAGTGTAAATAATTAACAAACTTCCTGTTGCTGCCAACAGGTTAACTATATTTAAGGCCGTGAATTTGCTACCGGCAAAATGGAGTATAAGACAGGATAGGTATAAACTGATTAATATATTTATAGCAAGGTTTAATGTAGGGGTATAATAGGATGTTCTTAAAAAGTTTTTTGCAAAAACACCCGTTGCAACACCGGAAAGAACCCCTGATAAAAGAAAACTGTTAGAAGACAGCCATTGATTTTCGGGCCAAAAATATTTTGAAGCATACCCACTTAATACTAATTGCGCAAAACCCACAAAAAGTATGTAGATGATGTAGAATAGATAACTTTTGTCTTTAACAGAAATAAAGATAAAAAGATTATAAACAAACATAATTAGTAATATACCGCAGTATATGCCAAAAAGTAATGCATCATTAGGCACTTGTTTTAACAAATAATCGGAGCCAGACAGGTTTAACGGTAGCTGAATGGGTGTGTTAGAGTGTATTCTGATATATACGGTAGCAGAAGCATTCTGTTCAATTAAAACAGGGTAAACAAAGTTGGGTATTTCGGGGAGCGGCCGGTGCGAGTATTTGTAATTATTACCGGTTTTAACAATATCTGTTACCTCTAAATTCTTAACGGTGTAAAAAGTTATATCATCTAATGTGGGATTTTTTAACTCTAAGAATAAAGAATCGGAAGTAGAACGGTTTACAATATTTATTTTTACCCATATAGTGTTTTGGGTAACACCTAAGTTTTTGGTTTTAGTTGTAAAACCACGCTGCATTACATCGTATATGTTTAAAACGTCTTTTTTGTCAATAAGGGTTCCATAAGTTTTAATATTGTATGTACCGGAAGTGTAAATAATTTCCTCATTGGCTGCTTTACAAAAAAGAGCTGCAATACAAAAGGCCAATATAAAAAATAAGCGTGGCATTAATGTGTGGTAAATACTATTTGTCAATTTGTATATCGTATAAAGCCTGATAGGTTCCTTTAGGGCCTCTTTCGTCACAAACACAATTCATATTGTTTTTAATAAACAGGATTTTTTCGGCAACTCGGGGGTCTGCCGAGCTCAAATCGTTAACATCATCTAATTTCATGGCAGTGGCAATAAAATCGTCCTTAGGGTAATAAAACGTACCGTTATTGCCAATGGAAGTTACAATTTTTGTTCCCATCATTTTTGAAACTCTTACTGTGCTTGGTGCGCATAGTACAAAAATACTTTTTATATTAACCTGAAATGAAATAGCTACGCCTACCATTGATAAAATGTGACTGCCAATGCCCATACCTGCAATTTCTTTAGAGTTCCATAAACCGCAAACCTCTGAGGTGCCACCGTTTTCCCGTTCATATTTTACAAGCGAAACTACATTAGGGTCATATTTTTTTACAGCATCTTCAATGGGTAGGGCGTATTGGGGCGATGAAATTTGTAATCGGGCTCCACCATAAATAATATTTGTTTCAGTATCTTCTGCTACAATAACAATGCAGTTGGGATCGTTCACCCATTGATTGTTATCGGAAGTGATTTTAATTATACCGTAATAAATCTCTAATATTTTCCGGTGCCCCGCTATAAATTTCTCACATATATCGGGTTTTTCCGGAGCCCTAAACGCCCTGATTCGGATCATTAAAAATGTTGTTTAATTTATTTTATAAGCTCATTAACATGAACAAAAAATCTTCCGGAGCCAGTAAACTTATCTAAGCAGATTCTTCTGCATACATCAGTAACCACTGCGGCTCCAAGTACTACAGCCGATGCAAGCTGCGGCCATCCGTTTATTGTTTTGTGTAGTTGCGATAGTGAGTACCTCATTTCTTCGGAGGTGTTCTCAAATCCGATTATTTTTGTTAAATATCCTAATTTTTCCTGAAAAGATAATGTTTTTAATTTTTGTACCAGCTCTGTAACAGGAATATTTTCTAATTCGGGTACTTTCCCGTGAAAAATGGCTCTTTCTTTTTCTAAGTCAAACCTTTCTACATCCAACATACCCACATCGTTCGTGTCCATTACCACCGGAATACTTAGGGCTTTTGCTTTAATGCGGCTGAGCACTTTTATGTCAAAACCATCGCACTCCTCTACTAAAACATCCAGTTTTCCTGCATCAGTTAAAAAAGAATCTATATTATTTTCGGTAATGCCCTGCGGCCAGCATTTTACTTTAATATAGGGATCAATTTCTGCAATTTTGCGGGCGGCAATAATAACTTTGGGAACACCAATTTCCATTACGCTTGCGTTTAGCCTATTAAGGTTACTTAGTTCTAACGAATCGAAATCGGCTAAACGCAGTTCGCCGCAAATACGTTCTGTGGCAATGGTTTGTGCAATAGACTGACCAACGGAAAGACCTATAATTCCTATTTTTTTTGTGCGCAGTAACAATAACTCCTCCGGACTGATTTTATACATGTTTCGATTGGTTCTTACCGCAATAAAATCATCCTCAGGTAAAAGATGTACAAGCGTATTACTCCAGGAATAATATACCCAATTGCCATAATTGTTTAAAGGAACTCCGCCCAGTATTTCATCTGTTTTCAGCTTAACTTCTTCGGGGGAAAAGCGGATACCGGGATTTTTAACCCGTAGTAATTCAACTAATTGCTCTGTAATGGTGTTGTAAACGGTTGGGTTATTGTCTTTTATTATTTGATTAAAATGTTCGTTATCAGTAGCCTGGTGTAGGTTTAAGAATAATGGGCTATAATCTGTACTAAATTGTTTTTCGTTATTTTTTACAACATTGTTCATTTAAAATAATTTTGGTATAATATATTTACATTGCAATTTAAAAAGAAGGTGAGTCAAAATAAGTCAAAAATATTATATGTTGATGATGAAATTCAAAATCTGAATTCATTTAAAGCAAGTTTTAGGCGTGAGTACGATGTGTTAACAGCTACAAATGCAAAAGATGCTATGGAAATTCTTTCGAAAAATGAAATTCATGTAATTATTTCGGATCAGCGTATGCCGGAAATAACCGGAATTGAATTTTTAGAATCAATTCTACATCAATATCCTTTTATACCACGAATTTTACTCACCGGCTATGCCGATATTGATGCGGTAATTGATGCCATTAACAGGGGTAGTGTATATAGGTACATACAAAAACCCTGGAATGACGAAGAACTAAAACTAATCATCAATAGTGCTATTGAACTGTATTTGCTCAATAGAAATAAAGAAGATTACACAGAAAAACTCATCATTTCTAATGAGCAAATGGAATTTTTGTTACGCCAAAACCTTCTTTCATAAGCAAAATAACAGTTTCAAATATAAGAAATATTGTGGATAATTTGTTTATAACCGATTGTTTTACCATCTTTGTACCGGAAGTATAAATTGATTGGTTATGGTTATTAGACGATTTTACAATTTGCAAAAATTGATTTTTTTGCTAATGATGCTATTCTTTTTTATTGGTCAAAGTACTAACGCTACTGTAGTGCCGATAATAAAAAAGTCCAAAACAGACTCTTTAAAGCCTACCTACAAATCACATTTAAAAACGGCTACAGGGCATGGTATAACGCCTATTAAAAATTCAAAACAGCTTACCTCTTATGTTAATAAGAAAAAGTTGGCAACCACAAAATGCGTTAAAGGCTGTACTATCAATAAACTTACTTATAGTAAAGCTTATATGGTACCCAAAGCCAATAAAGTTTTAAATGAGATAGCTAAAGCTTTTTATGCTAAAACAAAAAGTTCTTTTACCGTTACTTCTATAACGCGCACACTGGCCGACCAACACCGGCTACGGCAGGTAAATAACAATGCAACACATGGCCTAAGCTCGCATAATTACGGATGCTCTTATGATATATCCTACATTAGGTTTAATGGTAAAAAGGCTCCTAACGCCCGATTACAAAAAGCTTTGGAAAACATATTGATACAATACCAAAAAAAAGGGAAAATATATTACATAAAAGAAAAATGGCAAAGTTGTTTCCATATTACGGTAAGAAGCTAATTATTTATGGTTAGCTACAACTTTTATAAGGTTGGTTATATTGTTTTTTCCGTTGCCAATAAATATTTGCTGATTTATAATAACCACCGGCCTTTTTAAAAAAGTGTATTCCAGTAATATATATTTTCTGTAATCGGCTTCTGTTAGGGTTTTTCCTTTTATTTCCTTGTATTTAATGGCTCTGCGGTTAAATAATGCTTCATACCCACCTGCCATTTTTTTCATACTGTCTAACTGGGTAGCCGTAATTTTTTCGGTTTTAATATCTTGCAATACAAAACCGTTTTCCTTCGTAATACGAGCTTCTTTCATAATTCTTTTACAGGTATCGCAAGTGCTTAAGTAGTATATTTTCTTCATTCGTTTATTATTGTTTATATCCGCCACTTTTAAATATTTTTTCCGCCATTTGATAGTAGGAAACACCCTGTTTAAAAAGGCTGTCTTCTGTAGGCGTAGGGGTAGCCTCTCCGGTTTCAAAATCAGGTTGTTGCTGCTCACTTTTTTGGGGTGGCGTTAATACAACCAAATTACTGTCTTTTAAAAATCCGAGGGCGTTAAAAGTGCTAATTAACACCCGTTCTTTACCGGTTGGTATTCTAAAAATATCTTGTCCAAAAAATTTAGAACGGTAACTCATATTCAGCAATCCTAAAACAGTAGGAACTACATCCATTTGGGAAACCATTTGCGAAACTTTTTGTGGTGTAATATGCGCCGGACTGTAAATAAATAATGGTATATGATAACCCGTAACCGGCAACGCTTGTTTGCCGGCAGCCGATGCACAATGGTCTGCCACAATTACAAAAACAGTATTAGCAAACCAAGGTTTTTGTGCTGCCTGTTTTAGAAATTGATTGATACAGAAATCAGTATATTTTACGGCACCTTCTCTTTTTTGTTCTTTGGGTGAAATATCAATCCTACCTTCGGGGTATGTGTAAGGCCGGTGGTTTGAAACCGTCATAATATGGCCGAAGAAGGGTTTGCCGGTTTGGTAATCCTCGTCAAATTTTTTCAAAGCCAGCGTAAACATGTCCTCATCGGCAACGCCCCAAATATTAGCATAATGTATTTCTTTGGGTTTTAGGGCAGACCGGTCAATTACTTCGTAGCCATTGGCCGAAAAATACGGCCCCATATTATCAAAACTGCTATACCCGCCATATAAAAATTGTGTGGTATAGCCTTTACTGCGCAAAACAGAGCCGATGGAGAATAAACTATCGTTATTGGCACGCCTTACAATGCTTTGGCCTGGAATGGGAGGTATGGATAGCGATAATACCTCTAACCCGCGAACGGTTCTGGTACCGGTGGCATAGCAATTGGTGAAGAATAAAGAATGCTGCGCCAAACTGTCTAAAAAAGGTGTAATGTTTTGAGTATTGCCAAAGCTATTTAAAAATTTAGCACTTATGCTTTCAATACTAATAAGAACAATATTTAATTTTTTTTCAGGTTCGGGATAGCGTACAATTCTTTCTATTGAATAGCCGTTGGTGTTAATAAAACTATCGGTAGGGGAGCGTTCAAGTATTTGTTTTCTTAAAATACCAATAGCTTCTTCATCAGGAATTGTATTGTAAAATTTATAATAGTCAAGGTCATTACTAAAAAATGCTGTTGCAAATTCATACACACCATTTCCGGCAAGTTCGTTTACATAATCGTTATTGCTAAATTGCTTAATGCTGTTATTTACCAATGTATATACTAAAACAGGGATAGCCAGTAATATTAATGCAAAAACAGTTCTGCCGGTAAAAGAAACTTTTATGGAGGATGAGGATTTTAAAAATTTTTTAATGCTCCAAAAAATCAAAATACTAATCACCACCACACCAAAAATAATCCAACCAATGGGGTAACTTTCTTTAATATTACCAATAACTTCGTTAGTATAAATTAGATAATCAACAGCAATAAAGTTATACCGTACACCAAATTCCTGCCAAAAGGCTATTTCGCTAATAATATTAAAAACAAGTAAAAACGTAATGATAAAAAACAGCACATAAAAAAACGCAGTACGCCATCTATTACGAAAGTCAACTGTTTTTTTATAAAGCAGCACATACATGCCTGTTAGTAAAATCAATAAAGCTGATAGTACAACAGGTAACTTTTTATCATATTCCTTTGGTATGGGGTTATTAATAAAAGAGCCAATAACCAATATAACCATAATACCCAGCAAAATATACACCCAGGGCTTTTTGTACATCCCATCGTTGTTTAACCAACATAGCAGTACAATTGGAATTACAGCAAACGATAAAAAACAAATATCATAAAATACCCCAATAAAAAATATCCCTAACAAATTAGTAATACTTAAATCGAGGTTATGAAAAGCAATAATGAAAAGTATGAGCCGGGTACAAAAACTAATAATAAGCCCTAAGGCATAAAATACAAAAACCGGTTGAAAGCGTTTAAATAGCTGCATATATTGTTAGTGAATGGTTAAAAACTAAAGTAAAAAGTTGTAATGGTTTGATTTGCAATGTGATGCATTGCAAGTAATTGCAAAGATTAAAAAATTAATTCATAAACAGAAAATGTGTTATTGAATATTCAAATGTCTTACGTCATGAGCTTGTAGATTTATAATAAAACGTTGGGCTATCTCAAACAAAAAAGTATTATTATTGTTACATTTGTACTTCAATTATTTTTTTATGATAAAAACAGGCAACCCGGTTGTAAGTATATATACAGAGATGACCCCTAATCCGGAAACCATGAAATTTGTAGCAAACAAATTACTCTATCCCGGAAAAAGTATTGATTTTCCTGATGCCGAAAGCGCAAAACCATCCCCATTGGCAGTAGAGTTATTTGGCTTTCCGTTTATAAAAGCAGTATTTATAGCCAGTAATTTTGTAACACTTACTAAAACCCCCGATGCGGAGTGGATGGACGTAACCCCTTCTATCAGACAGTTTTTAAAAGATTTTTTAGAAGAAGGTAAAAGTGTAATAAACGAGGAGGAGGTTGTTGAAACAAAATCGGAAGGAGGAAATGTTGTAAGTGCGGATGATGATGATGTGGTGAAACGCATTAAAGAATTGTTAGAAAATTATGTAAAACCTGCTGTGGAAATGGATGGCGGTGCTATACAATTTAAAAGCTACGACGATGGCGTTGTAAATTTAATGATGCAAGGAAGTTGCAGCGGCTGCCCATCATCAATGATTACGTTAAAAGCCGGGATTGAAGGGATGATGAAACGTATGATTCCGGAAGTAAAAGAAGTAGTTGCAGAAGCCGAATAAAAATCCCCAAGAATATTTTTTTAAATTATTTAGAACGCCATCTGCTTAAGGTGGCGTTTTTTTAATATGTATTGTGTAAAATTTTTGGCATTTATTTCTTTGTTTTTTGTAGGGTGTTCTTATATGCACAATCCAATGCGTAAAGAAACACGAATGCTACAAAGAGGAAAGATTGCAGATACAACTTCTTACGTTTATGATTTGCCGTATCCTAAAGGAAGGTCATATATTATGGTGCAGGGCTATTTTACTCAGTTTACGCATAAACGACGTGCGGCATTGGATTTTAAAATGCCGGTTGGCTCAGTAGTTTGTGCTACAAGGCCGGGCATTGTCATTCGGGTAAAAAATGATGGTAACCAGGGCGGACCACAAATGGAATACCGTTCTCATGCCAATTATGTAATAATTCAACACGCCGATAGTACCAGAGCCGGATATTGGCATTTAAAACACAATAGTGTACTGGTAAATATAGGCGATACAGTACAAACCGGTCAACCCATCGCTCTTAGCGGAAATACAGGCTACACTTATTTTCCTCACCTGCATTTTATTGTTTGGGGCTTTGATGCCAACAGAAATTTTATTCAAGTACCCACCCGGTTTCGCACCAAAAACGGCTCAAAATATTTACGGGCAGTAAAAAAATACAAAAATCCACAATAAATACAATGTTTTAAAGGTGCCTTTTAAACGCACGCTGTTCAATACTTGTGTAAGCAAACAATAAGATTTATTTACTTTTGAAAAAATTGTAATTCTTGCAATATATCTGGAACCAGTTTTTACAAGGCATGGCCAACACTACACTGTTAGAGTATTTGGCGGTATTTTTGGGTATTGCCAGCGTATGGTATAGTAAAAAGGAAAATATTTGGGTATTCCCTACGGGCATAGCCAATACTGTGGTTTATATTTATCTTAGTTTTAAAAATCATTTACCGGGCGAGGCCTCTGTAAATCTTTACTATACTATAATGAATATTTACGGATGGTGGATTTGGACACAAAAAGATGCTAATAATAAAAAAGTTGTTCATATTCAGTTTTCTAATAACCGTTGGTGGATAAGGCAAATCCTGTTTTTTGTAATCTGCTATTTTATAATATTTCTGGCATTAGTATATTTAAAAAAGAACTTTTTTCCCGGTGCTATTCCTTGGGCAGATGCGCTTGCATCATCCACAGCATTTACCGGTATGTGGCTGATGACAAAAAAGAAAGTAGAAAGTTGGTACTGGTGGATTATTACCAATATATGCTCCATACCGCTGTATTTTGTAAAAGGATTGGTATTTACAAGTGTTTATTATATTGTACTGCTCATACTGGCCATAGGTGGATTAACAGAATGGATGCAACGGGCAAAACAAACACAAAAATCAATTGGATGAGTATCAAAAAAATAGTGGTTATTGGCCCCGAAAGTACCGGTAAAAGCACCCTTTGTAAGCAATTGGCACAGCATTACACAACACAATGGGTACCGGAGTATGCAAGGGAATATTTATTAAAAAACGGAACCGATTACACATATGAAGACTTGCTTACAATTGCCAAAGGGCAGATTGCTTTGGAAGAAAAAATCGTTAATCAACAATCGAAAATCAAAGATTTTATATTTATCGATACCGATATGTATGTAATGAAGGTTTGGTGCGAGTTTGTTTTTGGCAAATGCCATCGCTACATATTAAATGAGATCGTCAATCGTAAATATGATTTATATTTGCTCTGTAAACCGGATTTGCCCTGGGTAAAAGACGAACTGCGAGAGTATCCCGATTTGGAATCTAGACAAAAACTATACTGTATTTATAAAGATATTTTAATAAACCAACACACGCCCTGGGTAGAAATACAAGGTTACCAAGCCAACAGGTTGCAACAGGCTATAACGGCCGTAGAGGAATATATGGTAAAAAATACATAATACTGTAAATCCCAATATCATAAAAAACTCTATGTATATCAAAAGCCTGTCCAGTTGTTTGCAATAAATTATAAGAATATTTGTACAAATTTATATACCACTAAAAACGATTTTTTTTACAATGAAAAGTAAGCTTGCCGTATTTATTATACTTATCATCACAGCCTGTTCTGCAACTGTATCAGCCCAGCAAATTATTCCGTTAAAAGGCACATGGGGCTTTAAGCTTGATGAAGCCAATGTAGGTATTAAAGAAAATTGGGCTACACAAAAATTTACACAAACTATTGCATTACCCGGCACTACAGATGAAGCACATTATGGTACCAAAACCACCGGATCCGATTTTGGAATACTTACCAGAGCCTATAAATACATAGGTGCTGCCTGGTATCAAAAAGAAGTAACCATACCAACAAGTTGGAAGGATAAACACATTGTTTTAGAATTGGAAAGAGTGATGTGGCAGTCAAAATTATTTGTTGATGGCAAGGAAATATCAACACTTGATGCATTAAGCTCTCCGCATTTTCATAACCTTGGTAACCTGACACCCGGCAAGCACTTAATCACCATTCGGGTAGATAATGATTTAATATATAATATTGGCGATAAAGGACATGTATATACCGAATACACGCAAACTATTTGGAACGGCATTATCGGCGAAATACAATTAGTTGCCCAAAACAAAACCCGGTTTCAAAACCCTCGTATTGATACCCGTATTGCACCACGGCAGTTAATTGTTAGTGATTCCATCATCAACGAAGGCAGCACTAAAAAAATAACCGTAAACTATGAGCTGCGCAACAGGAGTAATGGTTTAGTGGTTTATACCCAGCAAGTTGCACAAAAAGCAGGCAATGGTAAAACACCGTTACGCCATACAGCAGCGCTTGATGATGCTATACAGTTATGGGATGATGCACATCCTAATTTATACGAGTTGACCATTACAATTACAGAAAAAAATACGGTATTAGACCAGTTTAAAACAGAAATTGGTTTCAGGGAGATCACCACATCAAAATCAAAAATGCTGGTTAACGGAAAGCCGGTTTTCCTGCGAGGAAACCTTGATTGTGTTCATTTTCCACTTACGGGTTACCCGTCAATGAAGGTAGAAGATTGGGAACACATTTTTAGAATTTACAAAAGCTATGGTCTTAATCACGCTCGTTTTCACTCTTGGTGCCCACCAAAAGAAGCTTTTATAGCTGCAGACAGGATAGGTATTTATGTAATGGCAGAAACTATTTGGATAGACTGGTGGATGGCGGCTCCCCGAAAAGACCGTCCGGAAATGAATACTAAAGGCTACCCACAAGGGTTAGGAAAAAATCCTTCGGCCGATCAATATGTACAGCAGGAGCTACATAATATGGTAAAAGTATATGGCAACCATCCTTCTTTTGCTATGATGTGCATAGGTAATGAACTGGGAAATTCCGATTTTGATATAATGGAATCCTGGATAAAGCCCATAAAAGCAGCCGATAATCGTAGAATTTATGATGTATCCACAGCCCGAAAAATTACACCTACCGATGATTTTATAGCCACGCATAATATTGATAAGTTAGGCGCTACAAGAGGGTTGAGAGGTGGTGCCAGTCTTGACTGGGATTTTGAAGATGTTTACAGCAAGTCTAACATACCCGTTATTGCACACGAAATTGGGCAATGGCCGGTATATCCGCTATGGAGCGAAATAAAAAAATATACAGGTGTGTTAAAGGCCAGAAATTTTGAAGAGTTTCGGGAACAAGCGCGTAAAAACAAAATAGAAAATCAGGATGAGGCCTTTACTGCTGCATCCGGCGCACTCAATCAATTAATGTATAAATATGAAATCGAATCTTTTTTGCGCACACCATCCTGCGCAGGTATTCAACTGTTAAGTTTGCAGGATTATCAGGGGCAGGGCGAGGCATTGGTTGGTTGGTTAGATGTATTTTACGATAGCAAAGGTATTACCACACCGGAAAAATTCCGAATGCATCACGATACAACAGTAGCTTTATTGCGCATACCCAAATTTGTGTACGAGAACAACGAAACTCTTACCGGAAAACTACAATTAGCACATTACGGAACTGCGGATATTACCGATGCTGTTTATTGGAAGGTTTCCGATGATGAATACAATATTATTGACGAAGGTGTATTACCCACAATTAATTTTAAGGAAGGTACATCTACAATTCCCGGAAAATTTGAGTGTAAACTATCCGATGTGAAAAAAGCCGGAAAACTTACCATAGAGGTGGGTTTACAAAATCACAGCGTTAAAAACACCTGGAACATTTGGGTATATCCTCAAAACAATAGCGAAGCAGAAAAAACCGATGTAATAATAGCCAATAGGTTTGATGAAAATGTAGTTCGTGCATTAGAAGCGGGTAAATCAGTTTTATTACAAGCATCAGCAATTGGCGATGATTTGAGCAGCGATGCCATTAGTTTTTATCCGCTCTACTGGTCGTTAACATTTTTTCCCGGGCAAGGAAAAAATACCATTGGTATGTTAGTACAGGACAAACATCCGGCATTGAATCATTTTCCAACAGATTTTCACAGTGATTGGCAATGGCAATCGGTATATAAAAATGCCAAAGCTTTTTACATTAACGATTATCCCGAAAACTATAAACCCATAGCACAGCCGGTTGACGATTTTCATCGTAACAATAAACTGGCATCTATTTTTGAATTGAAAGTTGGAAACGGACGACTGTTGGTTAGTGGTTTTAATTTTGATGATGAAAAAAATCCGGTAGCCCGTCAGTTAAAAAGCAGCCTGCTGCAATACATGAACTCTAAAGAGTTTAATCCGTCATACGAAAAAGATATAGCCTCATTACGCAAAATGTTTATATATACCGAGCCGTTAAAAAGCCAGGTACCGGCACAGTTTACCAATGCTTTATTATATGTAGAAGCTGGTGCCAATGCCGATAAAAAAGAACAAAATTTGCAATGGAGCCCATCTATTGATAAAGTTGAAAGCCGTAAGGGTACCGCCTATAAAGTAAATGCCGAAGGCGTATGGAAGGACGATAATGGTACCGCGTGGTTTGGAAAAAATATGGAGATAGGGTTTACAGTACCACAGGGTTTCATAGGCTCTATTTATGTATTTTTTCATGACTGGAATAATAACGGACGCGAAGGTGCCATTGAGTTTGAAGGACGTAATTATACCATAGGCCGGCACAATAAGGAAGGTATTTGGGTAAAACTGCATGTAATGCGCGAAGACTCTAACGATGGTAAATTATTGCTTAAAACAAGATCTTCAAAAGGGCCTAATTTAATGATTAGCAAATTGGCATTGATGGAGGAATAAGACGGCCAAATACAGTGTACACAAGGAAAACCTCTTTGTGTATGCTATTGGCTTTTAGCACACCTTGTTTCTTCCTGCCTTAGCGGCTCATTTATTCTATAATATTTTGAATATCCCTATCAGGCCTTAAAAAATTCATTTGCTGTACAATTTTTGCTGTACGTATTTTTACGTAAGATGAAGGGGGTTGCACCTGATATTTAACAGGATTAGGCAGTGCTGCTGCAATAGCAGCCGATTCGTAAGCTGTTAACTTTTTAGCCGATTTTTTAAAATAGGTTTGTGCCGCCTGCTCAATACCAAAAATACCTTTTCCGGTTTCGGCAACGTTTAAATATACTTCTAAAATCCTTTTCTTACCCCAAATTTTTTCAATCATAAAAGTGAAATAGGTTTCTAACCCTTTACGAAACCAACTGCGTCCCTGCCATAAAAAAACATTCTTAGCTGTTTGTTGGCTTATGGTACTGCCACCCCTCACTCTTCCGGGTTTACGCTGGTTATAATCTATTGCTTTTTGAATACTCTTCCAGTCAAAACCGCTATGGTCGGGAAACAACTGATCTTCTGATGCAATAACAGCCAGTTTAGCATTGGCTGAAATATCGCTTGAATAAACACTCTGTTTTTTTAACCCATTGCCCTTAACAAGGCTTCCTATTTGTGTAACCGTAACAGGCGGGTTTACCCATTTTAGCACAATAATATATACAAACTGTGCTATAATAAGAAACCATATAGTTCTTTTAATAAATCGCCAAATGTTTGATAGCCTTTTCATAATTATCTTGCGCAATTTAAGAACTTAGTACGTTTATTTAACCCATAGGTAGAAATTAAAGCGTAAAAAGGGCTGGAATCTTTTTTGTTTGCACAATTTTTTCTATTTTGTATATTATTTTAAAAAAAGAAAACTCAATATTTTGTTTGGTTAAGCAAGAGGAATTGTAGGGTTAAATTACAGAAAACAGTATCCTGATGATAAGTTTAAATAAGCGAATATATGCGTCCAAATCTGACGGTGGGGGCGGTTTTGCAAATAAATTAATTATTATAACAGCACCCAGTGGTGCCGGAAAAACATCTATTACTAAATATTTGCTGCAGCAAATTCCGCAACTGTCTTTTTCTATTTCTGCCGCTACACGTAAAGCCCGCAAGGGCGAGGTTAGCGGTAAAGATTATTATTTTATGTCGGTAGATGAATTTAATAATAAAATAAAGACCAATGAGTTTTTAGAATGGGAAATGGTATATGAAGGCAAATATTATGGTACTTTGCGCAGTGAAATAGATCGTTTATGGCAGGAAAGAAAATATCCTTTATTAGATATTGATGTAAAAGGAGCCATTCATGTTAAGGAACAATATGGAGAGCAATGTCTTACAATTTTTATTGAACCACCTTCGGTAAGAGAATTGGCCAGCAGATTAGCCAGCCGTGGAACCGAAACCGGTGAGATGTTGCAAACCCGTATTAGTAAGGCCGAATATGAAATGTCCTTTAGCGATCAGTTTGACAAATCTGTACTGAATGATGATTTGCAAGAAGCCTGTACCGAGGCAGAAAAAATTGTAAAAAAGTTTCTGGGAATGTAAATTCCTGAGGTATGTATAAAAACCTTCATATTATAGCTCTGCTAAAGAGGTATAAGTCTGTTAATGGGTTTTAATTATCTTTATAATATGGATTGGACACTGTTTTTATGGATTCTTGCGTTTGTATCAATGATGTTTTTTACAGGCATTGAAATGGCATTTGTAAGTGCCAGCAGGCTAAATATTGAGCTGAGAAGAAAGCAAGGGTTGGCTACAGGAAAAATACTGGGAAGATTTGTTGACAGCCCGGCTTTATTTTTAGGTACAACAATAATAGGGTTTGTAATATTTTTAACGGTATTTGTACTACTAACCAGCGAGGTAGCTAGGCGTGTATGGCCTGTTATTGGGTTAGAATCAAGAGCTTTTCAAATTGTACTCGAAATTTTATTTAATGCCACTGTGATTTTAATTTTCGTTGAATTTATTCCACGGGCATTTTTTAGAGCAAATAGCAACAGGCTGTTAAGGATATTTGCCTATCTTACCGATTTTATTTACGCCCTGCTTAAACCCATAGCAGCGGCAATGTTTGCAATTTCTAACTGGATATTAAAATATGTTTTTGCGGTACGTATAGAAAAGGATAAACTGCCGCTAAGCCGCGGCGATCTTCGCTTTTTATTTGCCGCAGATGCAGGTGATGTTTTTAAACCTGAAACACGTAAGCAATTATTAGAAAACGCACAGGAGCTGCCTAATATCAGAATTAGGCAAAGCCTTGTACCCCGAAAAGAAATTATTGGTTTAGACATAAAATCAACCGTAGAAGATTTGATACAAAAGGTAGTTAATACCAAACGTAGCCGGATTATTATATATGAAGATAATATTGATAATATTGTAGGGTATGTGCATGAGTTGGATTTGTTTAAAAAACCCGTAGATATTAAAACTATTTTATTAGAAATACCGGCAGTGCCGGAAAGTATGAGTGCTGTAGATTTAATTTACAAGTTTAGCCGAGAAGGAAAAAGTATTGCGTGGGTGGTAGATGAGTTTGGCGGCACCGCCGGCATTATTACTATGGAAGATGTACTGGAAGAACTTTTTGGTGAGATTAAAGATGAATACGATACAGAGGTATTTGTAGAAAAACGAATTAGCCAAAACGAGTACCTGTTCTCGGGCAGGTTAGAACTGGATTATTTAGAAGAAAAATATCATCTTTCATTTGAGGGAAATGAAACATCAGAAACCCTTTCGGGATACATTATTGATCATCATGAAACTATTCCTGCACAAAAAGAAAGAATTATTATTGGCGATTACGAATTTGATATTACCGCAGTTAGCGATACCCGTATAGAGGTTGTAAAGCTAAAAAAACTTCAATAGTTCTAAAATTTGTTTAATTGGTAGTTCCCAACTCTTTTTTTAACAGGCGTTGAACCACATTACCAATAGTTAAACCCTGCACCAAAATACTAAAAACTACTATTAGGTACGTAACAACCATTAAAACATCTTTAACTTCCGACTTTGGTAGTGATAACACTAAAGCCAAGGAGAGTCCTCCGCGCAAGCCGCCCCACCAAATAATTTTAACATCATTTTTCCCTAATTGAAGATATTTACCCAATAACTTTTTAGGTATTAAAATAACAACCAATCTACTAAAAAGCACAATGAATATTGTTATTAACCCGAGTATAATATACTCCTTTTTAAACTCTACTAAGAGAATTACAAAGGCTATTAGAATAAACAAAATGGCATTCAGAATTACATCCACTAACTCCCAAAACTTATTAATATACTCTTGAGAGGTATCGCTCATAGCTCTTTCCTGCTTAAAATTGCCTACCATTAGTCCCATAACCACCATAGCTAATGCACCGGAAATATGTACATAATTAAACAGCGCATAACCACCCATAACAAATGCCAGAGTAAGTAATACCTCCGTTTCATAATGGTCAATACTTCTTAGCAATATATGTAAAAAATAACCAAATATTAAACCCACCGCAATGCCTCCAACAGCCTCCTGCAAAAACAACCAGCCAAAGGCCGAAAAGTTAAAAGTTTCGCTGCCAGAACGAACTAATTGTAAAAGGGCTACAAATAATACAACACCCACTCCATCATTAAACAGGCTTTCTCCTACAATAGTAATTTCCGTTTTTTTAGGAACATTGGCTTTGGTTAAAATGCCCAATACGGCAATAGGATCGGTTGGTGAAATTAAAGACCCGAATAGCAAACAGTACATAAAGTTGATGGGTATATGCAATAGTTGTGCTGTATAAAAAAATAATACCGCAATAATAATGGTGGAAAGTATAACGCCAAATAAAGCTAATAGAGAAATGGTGCGTAACTGTTTTTTTATTTCTAACCAGTTAGTATGTAAAGCTCCCGCAAATAGTAAAAATCCTAAAAGGATTTCTAAAATAATTTTTTCAATATGCATATTTTCAATAATAGTATGCATTTCATCGTACGGTAAAGGCAGCCAGAAACCGGTACTTAGTACACCAACGGAAAGTATAGTGGATAAAAGAAACAATCCTATCACAAAGGGTAATTTTATCCATCGCTGGTTAATATATGCAAACCCTGCAGAAAGGCAAATAAGTATAATTAGTAAAGAATAAGCATTCATGGCGTGATATTTAGTTAAATGGAAGTATCCTTTTTTCCCACAAGGCAAACCTAATAAATTCATAGAAAATAATTATAAAAACGTATCTTTTAAAAATTGAACAACTGTAAAAGGTTGAGGATAAAATACGTGTTTTTTTTAACAAATGATCTTTCAAGGGCTTCCGAATTGTTGCCTCGTAAATGGCCTGATAATCGTAGAGCTTTGAAGTTGTTTAAACTTTTAATTTGATTAAGAATCTTGCGGTAAAAGCGAGCCAATGTAATCCCATCCAAGTAAATATTTTCTTCTCATAACGCACCAGCATTGCTTTAAAGGCATCCGGCCACGCATTGGCATGCTCAATTTTTGTGCGTTGTTTGTAAAGATCCTCATCAAAGTATCTGTATTCCATATCCGGCTCTTTACTTCTTCTCTTATTGGCTTTAACATTCAACTCAATTTCTTTTTGAATG
>JBKEEB010000018.1:0-77932 GCA_047975735.1 Niabella sp. | reverse complement strand
CAAAAATTCAACAGGATGCTCATTACAAAGGACGACTAATTAATATTGCCGATAAACCCGAACTCTGTGATTTTTACCTTGGCTCTGTAGTAAAAAAAGGCCAATTAAAAATTGCTATTTCTACCAACGGAAAATCGCCCACCATAGCCAAAAGGCTGCGGGAAACCTTTGAAGACATGATTCCTGACCAAATGGATGAGCTGCTGGAGAATATGGGAAAAATACGCGACCGGTTAGGGGGCGATTTTAATCACAAAGTAAAAGTGTTGAATGAAGTAACTAAAACCCTGGTCGATGGCCCTGACGAACGACTGGCTGCTTTTACAAGCGATACTCCCGACGCTGCTGAGATTGTAGAAACATCGGAGGTGGTGAGTAAAGCAACAAAACGCACCAACTGGTATTTAATTATTTTGGGCATCCTACTGTTTATAGTGTTCACATTTGTTGGTCTGTATGAATTTGGTGTGATGGACGAGCTGTTACAGGTATTAGCCAGAGATCACCATATTTTTTATTGGATGTTGCTGGCGGGTTTCCTGGCAGAAATTGTTGCCGGCTCTATGGGGATGGGTTACGGGGTGATTTGTACTACCACTTTGCTAATGATGAATATTCCGCCACCGGTAGTGAGTGCCAGTATTCACTCAGCAGAAAGTTTTACTACCGCAGCAGGGAGCATCAGCCATTGGAAATTAGGCAATATCAATAAAAAATTGATTAAAGCACTGGCGTTACCTGCTGTAATTGGTGCCGTAATAGGCGCATTGGCACTTTCCTATTTTGGAGAGCATTATGCAAAAATTACAAAACCGTTTATTGCAGCTTATACTTTATACCTGGGTATAACCATCCTTAAAAATGCTTTTAAAACAAAAGAAAAGAAAATTAAACGTAAAAAAACCAACATTACAACTTTAGGCTTGGTAGGCGGTTTTATTGATTCCTTTGGCGGCGGCGGATGGGGGCCATTGGTAACTGGAACGTTTATTAAAAACGGACGTACACCACGATATGTTATAGGCAGTTCTACAGTAGCAAAATTTATTCTTACGGTTACCAGTGCCATTACATTTATTTTCACCATTGGTATTCACCATTGGAATATTGTAGCAGGATTACTGATTGGAGGTATTATTACAGCACCATTTTCAGCCATGTTAACATCCAGATTACCGGTTAAAAAAATGTTTGCAATAGTTGGTACTTTGGTAATTATAATGAGCCTTATTACCATTTACAGGGGAATTTTCCATTGATGGCATAAATTTTTTTTTCAGCGCAAGTGTTTTGTTACAACAACGTCTAACACTGTTATACCTTTATTACGCTCTATTAAGGGTATAGATTAGTATGAGAAAAACCTTTTTTTTAAATTTTGCATTACTACTATTGCATAGCATTATCTGGGCACAGCCCCAGAAATTATATTTTGATCCTGCGTATGCACAGGGAATGCCCCAGTCAAAAATATTTGACAGTATTCAATACATCCCTTTGGAAACAACCAAAGAAAGCCTTTTGGGCAGGGTATCACAATTGGTAGTAACAGGCGAGTACATTATTGTTTTAGATAACGATACTAAAGCGATTTACTTTTTTGACTGGCATGGAAAATTTATTAAAAAGTATAGCGATAGAAAATATGATATTAAAAGTATTTTTTACAGCAAAGAAAAAAATGCTTTATTTATTTCGGAGTTAAATAAAAACTACAGCCCGTCAAAACGAGAAATACAGGATGCGCTGGACAATCCGCTTAATAATCAGGCTGTAAAAAATACAAGGGCTGTATATTATTATCTGGATGATGTACTTGCAGAGAAAATTATCCCCTTAAAAGATTTTGATATAGCAGTTTTAAATCCCGTTGCTTTTAATCATAAGCTTTGGGTGTATAGCCATATTTATGCTAATAAAAATTGGGAAAACAAGGAGGACTTTGAACTTAAAATTTCTGACGGCAAAGAAATTATAGCTACTTATTTTCCTTATAATAAAAAAACATCTTCTTTGTATTATGGTAGGCCTGAACGAATTCCGTTTTTTAAAACAGCTAATAAAACATCACTGTTATTTACACGCCCATACCGATATACGGTTTATGAACTGACACCAGATAGTGTTGCTGAACGTTACACCATTATCTTACCCTCGTCTAATACAATTCCCAATACTTTTTATTCGCAGAGTTTTGATACGAGAAGTAAGTTGGAGGATTTTAAAATGAACAATCCCGGCTTGGTTTGGGGTATAGAAAATGTGGTGGATACCAAGGCATATTTATTCTTCGGCCTTGATATATATAGAAGTTTTAGAGACCGAAATTATTTGTTTGAGAAAAAGACAGCTCAATTTTTTAATTTGAGTAAAATTGCTGCCGATAGTACAAACGCCTTTTTGCCTGTAGCCAGTTATGGTATTCAGTATTACGATGAAGACTACTTATATAGTAGTACATCATCTGCTTCCATGTTTAATAATAAAGATGCTAATGCCTCACGCAATCCCCAATACAATGAGGTAATAACAAAATATTTTACTAATAGTAAATCCAGTGCAAACCCTGTAGTAATAGTACTTAAGCCAAAATCTAATTCTAAATAATGCGGATATTATTTTTATTATGTATAGTTTTTTTGCCGATTATTATTTGGAGCCAGTCGAAAGACTCTTTACGCGCAGGAACTATTTTGGGAGTTGTAAAAGACTCTGCCAATAATTACGGCTTGCAATCTGTTACCATTACGGTATATCAAAAAAAAGATTCAACATTATTAGATTATCAGTTATCGAACCCTCTGGGGGAATTTAATTTTACTACAATTCCATTTTATACGCCGGTAATTGTAAATTTTTCTTTTACAGGGTATAGCCCCTTTTCAAAAACAATACAGTTAGATAGCGCAGCAAGGAAGTATGATTTTAAAACTATCTTACTATCACGATCTTCCGGTATGATGGACGAGGTTGTGGTTCAGGCCGTATTGCCTATAAGAATGAACGGAGATACATTGGAGATTAACCCCGCTGCTTTTAAATTGGACTCTAATGCAGTTGTAGAAGATATGTTACGCCGGGTACCGGGTGTAACGCTTTGGGGCGATGGGACTATAACCGTTAATGGTAAAACTGTAAATAAAGTATTTGTTGACGGGAAGCCTTTTTTTGGTGGAGATCCGGCCATTGCTACACAAAACCTTCCCAAGAATGCAATAGAAAAAATACAGGTTTATCAGGAACAGGATTATTCTAAAGATAATATTGATGAAAATCCTACTGATTCGCTGCTGACGATGAATATAAAACTAAGAGAAGATAAAAAGTTTGGGTTCTTTGGAAAAGCCGGTGCCGGTATAGGCACAGATGATCGTTATGAAGCCGATTTATCCTTACAGGCCTTTAATAAAAAAAACAGATTCGGGATCGCAGGCGCACTCAATAATATTAATAAGAGTGGTGATATAAATTCAATTTTCAAACAGAGTACCTATCGCAATTTTAGACCCTCTAACAGGTATGTGGCAGATTTTGGTGGTTCGGGTATTAATAAAATAGGATATTTAGGAGCTACATACCAGTATGATTTTTTAGAAACAAGAAGGGGCCGGCTGAATAACCAGTTAAACGCCAATTATGATTTGCGACAAAATATTAACGATGTATCCTCGCAAACCAGTTCTCAATCCAGTATTGACGGAGCCGTATTGTTGGGCGAATCGCAGCGGGAAAGCCATTCGGAAAGTCAGACGCATACTATTGGTACTTCCTATAATAAACGTGACAGGAGTAAGGATTTTTCTATCAATGCCAATTTTAACTCAAGTAATAACAGCTCACTTTCTAATACATTTGCAAATACGGAAAAGTTAGACGTAGGTTTAATCAGCACTAATAATCAACAGTCTGTTTCAGAAGGTGCAACAAATAATTTTTCCTTTGGAACATCATTTAGAAATAATGATGATGATGAAAGGAATTTAAAAAGTTTTAATATATCGTATAATGCAAATTACAACGATAATGATAATGAAAGACACACTTTAACAGATTTTAATTCGTTTACAGATCCTACTGACAGCAGATACTTTAACCGCAGGTATAATAATCACTCATCCGGGTTTAGTAATAATTTATCGGTAGGTTACAATGCTTTAAAACGGTTGTTGTTTGGCGGTCATAATCTGTGGGATATTAATATAAGTGTAAGTAATAACCTCTCTGTTTCTCGCTCTAAATCTTCTACGTTAACAAGTGATTACGATACATTAACCAGTATATATCATACCAACGAATCTTTAACTTATTACAACAATCTTACCAGAATAGAGGATCGGCCTACTTTACGCTTTTCTAAAAATTTCAGAAAAAATTTATCTGACAGGTATGCACGCTATATTAATCTGTCGGCTACGTTGCAAGGACAATTCTTAACCGAAAAAAACGAATCGGATATTAACCGCCGTAACAACGATCGTTCATTTAGTTTCTTTTTACCGGGATTGTCGGCTTCGTACAATTATGAAAAGTATAACAAGTATAGGATAACAATGGATCTTTCGCAAAATAATTCGGCGGGCATTCCTTCTATAGAGCAGTTATTTCCTATTATTGATAGCTCTCAAAGTTCTTTTAATAATGGAAATGCCGATTTAAAACCTTATTATACCAATAGTTTAAACTATAGTATTAATTACCAAAGTAGGGGCAATGGGGACAAAGGCGATTTTAATTTTTCGTTGAATATACGAGCCGGGCAAACTAAGAATGGCATTACAGATAGTACTAATTATGATGAAAGTTTTAGGCGGGTAGTGTATTTAATTAATATTAAAAACGGCAGGAAATACTATAATGCCGAGCTGGGTATAAATAAATCATTTAAGCTAAAAAAAGATATATTGCAATTTGGCTATACCGGTAGTTTTAATAATAACTATACACCCAACTATGTTAGAGACATCTTTTCAACATCAGAGAATCATAATGTAACTAATAATTTAAAAGTATTTTATTCAATAGGAGAGTTGGCCACACTCGAATTTACTCAAGGTATTAATATTAACAATTCAATTAACCCAACAAATAAAATTCCATCGCTTACTAATACCACCTATCTTACAAACGCCAGTATAAATTTGAAATTTCCTAAAGATGTTACATGGGGTACTACCATGGATTATGTAAATAACAAAACCGCCAGCCAAACAGCTGCTTTGTGGAATGCTTTTCTTACTTACCGGTTTCTTAAAAACAAAGCTGCAGAGGTAAAATTATCTGCAATGGATTTACTGAGGCAGAACAAAAATATTACGGTTAATACCGGGCTAAACTCTTTAAATACAACAGTAACTAATGGGTTGCAACAATTTTATATGATTACTTTTTCCTATTATCCTAGGCGTTTTGGAAAAGCCTCCGGGCGTGGACGCGAAGGGTTTTCCGGTGAACGGGTAAGAGCTTCCGGCGGCATGAGGCCGGCTGGCGGTAATAGAGGCGGTGGTGGCCGGTCAGGAAGATTTTAAACTGTGTTATATGGGAATATCTACTTTTAAATTCTCTATAATTTTTTGTAATACGTTAACTACAGTGTTAATATTATTGAGCATGGCAGAGGGGTCGTCTTCATCTTCTGAATAGGTTTCTATTGCCAGTAACTCACTTTCAATAGAGCCGACGCCCATATTTTTTAATGAAGGCTTTATTTTATGAGCTACTTTTTTAACGCTGTCAAACTGATTGTTGTTTTTCGAATCTTCAAATACCGGTAACGATTGTTCAATCAATTCTGTAAAAACCTGTATCATTTCATGTACAAATGCGGTATTACCCATTGCTATTTCTTTTAGCTTATCTAAGCTGTACAAAGGTTTATTATCCGTAGCTGTTACTTCATCCAATATATAATTTTGTTCGGATGTTTTCTCCAACCATTTAATTAGTGTATTTAGCAATTGTGTTTCATCAAAAGGTTTTGCTATATAATCGTTCATCCCTGCGTTCAATACTTTTTCATTATCGCCCTTAAGGGCAAAGGCAGTAAGTGCAATAATAGGCAGCGTTTTACTTATATTTTCCCTAATGTTTTTAGTGGCTGTAATACCATCAACATCGGGCATTTGAACATCCATTAATACAATATCGGGGTTGTTGTTTTTAATAATATCTATAACTTCCTGGCCATTGCAGGCTTCTAATAATTCTAACTGGAAGTTTTTTAATATGGAGGCAACAACCATGCGGTTCATTTTATTATCATCAGCTATCAGTATTTTTTTCCCGGTAAGTACTGATGTGTCTAATAAAACATTGTCTTTTTTAGGTAAATCTGCATAAGTGCCAATCTTAAAGGGTATAGTAAGAAAAACAGTTGTGCCTTCTCCCTTTTTGCTTACAACTTCTATCTCTCCATTCATAAGGGTTACTATATCCTTACTAATGCTCATGCCCAATCCTGTACCGCCATATTTTCTGGTTATTGATGCATCTTCCTGATGGAATTGTTGGAAAAGATTTTTTAAGAATTTTTCGTCCATACCTACACCGGTATCTTTAATAGATGCTTTTACCCACTGGTGTGTGGTATTTTCTTTAATCACCTCACAGGTAATGTCAACCTGTCCTTTTTCGGTAAATTTAACAGCGTTTGAAATAAAGTTAAGGATTACCTGATTCAGGCGGAAAGGGTCGCCCATTAAAACGGGCGATAATTTATTATCGCAAAAACTATTGGTAAACCTAAGTCCTTTTTCTTCTGCTTCCTGCTGTAGGTAACGCATTGAATTGGAAATGATTTTTCTGGGTTCAAAACCAATATTTTCCAATATTAGTTTCCCCGCATCAATTTTAGAAATATCTAAAATATCGTTGATGATGTTTAACAAATTGTCTGTAGCGCTATGAATGGTATCTAAAAAAGATTGTTGTTCATCATTTAAATTAGTTTTGCCAAGTTGCCTGGCCATCCCCATAATCGCATTCATGGGTGTGCGAATTTCATGGCTCATATTGGCCAGTAATTTTTTGTTCATTTTTGCTAAGCTCTCAGCGTTTTGCCGGGCTTGTCTTAATTCGTGTTCTAACTGTTTTTGAGTTGTAATATCAGTGTGTGTGCCTGTTAAGCGTACAGGCACTCCGTTTTCATCTTTTTCCATTGCAATACCCCTGTCTAAAACCCAGCGTATAGAGCCATTTTTGTGTATCATGCGATATTCCAAAACATGGGAGTCTATTTTTTTGTCCAGATAATTTTTTTCATTTTCTTCTAATATGCTGCTATCTTCCTTATAAATACGGCTTAGCCAAAAATCTTTATTGTTAATAATTTCATCATTGGTAAATCCCAATAATTCGTTATTAGTTGATGAAAAATAGGTTTCATTAGTACGATAATCATATTCCCACACATTATCACCCAGCCTTTCCAGTGTTTCTCTAAACCGATGTTCGGCATTTTTTTCTTCAGTAATATTTTCAATAATAATAAAATGTTCTAACAGGGTACCGTCAACATTTGTGATGGGTTGTACGGAAGAACGACCCCAAAACCAGCTTTTGTCTTTTCTGTAATAAATAATTTCATTGCGAAAAGATTTTTTGCTCTTGTATTGTTCAACGGCTTTTTGTAGTTGGGTATCATCGGTTAAAGATCCTTTGGAAAGTTGAATGGGGGTTTTGCCAATTACTTCATCCAATGCATATCCGGTTAATATACAAAAGCCTTCATTTGCCCAAATTATTTTACCGTTAGGAGCTGTAAAAATTACACCATTGGTATTGGCCTTGGCTACTAATGACAGGCGGTTGATTATGTTTTCAGACTCTTTCTTTTCTGTAATATCACTGCCATAAATGTTAATATAGCCTTCTTTAATAAGCGGTACACAAATAAAAGAGTAAATTTTGTTATCTGATGTAGCTTCAATGATAAATTTTTCTTCAGTGTTATTAATGCGTTCCGCTATTATTTTAAAAAACTCATCGTTTCTTTTGTGTTCATTTTCAAAAAGGAAAAAATCTAATGAAGATGCTGCGGGGTTGTTTTTTAAAACCTCTCCAAAAAAATTAATTCGTATAATAGGGTCGGGGTTTTGCATGGAGAATAAAGCAATGTCATTAATCTCCTTGTATGCCTGCGCAAGTTTAATTTGCTGTTCTTTGGTGGTTTTAACCAGCTGCTTCAAATCGGTGTTTGTAATTTCAAGTATTTTTAATACGTGCAGCATGTCAATCAATGCATCGTGGTGGGCAAAATCATCTAAAAGCAGGCTTGTTTTTTTAATATTTTCAATGGCATTAAGCCAGGGCGTACCTACCAAAAGCAGCTCGTTAGTGTTGGGTAAATATTCTATTTGTCCGCGTAGTTTAAGATCTGCTGTTATTTCTATTAAAACCAATTGATTTGTGAGGTTTTTTAAATCGTAGAAGGTTTTAACAATGGTAAATGGACGGGCTACAGAAAAAACACTGTTAAAAAGGCTATTGGTTTTTGTGCCAATAAGTTTGGTCATGGATTTTCCCATGCCGGAAATAACTAATTGACTGTTTATTTTTACGTAAAAAGGAAACAGTCTGTTTAATTGTTGTTCGTCAAAAATAAAGGGCTGTGACATAGTTTTGGAGGGTTTACCAAGTTACTTTAAAAATATCATGTGCATAGCCGTTTTTTTTGCTTTGAATCAGCTCAATAACGGCATTGGTTTGGTACAATTTTATAAGGCCGTATAACAAGCCTCTTACAAACTCATGAAGTCCTTCTCTTTGGGAGATGTAATGGATTTGAAGAGAGTTGTCGGATACATCGCTTACTTTAAATTCCGGTGGCGTTAATTTGGGGTACATTAAAACAATACGATTATGAAATTGCGGCAGGTTAATGAGAAAATCTTTCAGCGTAGTTCCGCCGGCTTCCAGTAAAGCACCATATTTTTCTTTACCGGTTCTTAATATCCACCATTCGCCAAAATCGTTCAATATTTGTTTTTCGGGAATGTTAAGCGTTGTTGCTGCAACTTTTATTAATGTAAATGTTATATCGTCATTGTAGGCTTCGTTAGACAAAAAATAATCTACTTCTATCTCGCTGTTTTCTTTAATAGTGAACCATTTTTCCCGGCCAAATTTTTCCGTAATCAACTCTTCAATTGCTTTATTTACTATGCCGTACATATTTGGGTTTTTTATTAAAAATTATCGTTCATAAAAAGAAGTAATAGTCATGGTTTGGTTGTGTAACTGGCAGGTGCCACCATTATTAAAGGGCGATATTTCTCCGTAAGAGTAAAACCCGGCCAGCAGCACTTCATTATTAAAAGTATTGCTTACAGCGGCTATCTCTTCTTTTGTTCTGCTTCCTAATACTATTTTACGACCAACGCAGCTTATTAATAATGAAAATTGAGGTTTGGTGTTATTTGGGCAGGTGTAAGCCGCCGCCTCTGCAGCAGCAGAGGTTACGCGTTCTATGGTTGTTTTCATAAGTCTGACGGTTGATCCTAAAGGAATGTCCCCGGCAAACGACATGGTTTTTTCTTTTTCGTTTACGGATAGTATTGTACGAACAACTGGTTCTTTTGCGTTTGGCGCAATAACCGATAACGGAAAACGCAGTGCTGAACCCGGAAGATTTTTAGATTCTTCGCCCAGATATTTTTTGTAGATATCTAATGCATTTTGGTTTTCTAAATCTACCAGTATATTACCGTTGGAGCGGGTTACCCGTTTTTCTAATCCAAAAATATCCCAGCCTCCCTGAGATCCGTGTGTGATTTTTAAATTGCTGCCATAAAAACCTATTGCTACTATCTGCCCTTGCTCCGGAACATTGTTAATACCTACTACGGTTGATTCAAATTGCTCCCCATCACCGGCAAGCCCTCCGGTAACAAGTATGTTGTGATCGATTTGTGTAGTGAGCCCTTTTACTAGTTCGCTGCCATTTACCAATGTGCCATCAGAAAAAACAAGTACGTAAGCTAAATCTTCTTTAGATAATTTTTGGGCAAGAGCTATTGAAGCGGCATAAGTAGAATCAAAATCTTTGATATTAACAGAACAGGTGTTAATGTTGGTCTTGTCAAATTGTAGGGCTGTTACAACCAGCGAACAGTCGTAAACGTTTTCTTGGTAAATCTCTCCGGACGAACTGCATAAAGCAATTTCGGCTATCGGAAATTTTTGAGACAGCATTGAGAAAACGGTGTTTTTTTGCAACTCATTTTTCGATCCGAAACAAAGAACCAGTTGCGCAGTGGCATCATCGTCTAAGGTTGACATAGGATGCTTCTGCCAGTCATTATTTTCTATAATAAAAGTAGCAGCTTTCATTGTATTAATTGATTTATGTATTTATATAGCCTATCCAAAAACATACCGAAATGCAATTGATTGTAACTGGTTGAATTTAAGTGTTATATAAATTGCGTTTATTTGTAAGGGTTCTCAAAAAGAGAATATAGCTGTAAAAATTATATTTTATGTATTTTTTACATCTCCTTTGGCAATCATTTTATAAATAGTGCTTTTCCCAATATCTAATTTTTGAGCAACCAATCCTATATCGTTATATTTTTTTATAAATAATGTGATGATGTCGTTTTCATACTCTTTAAGCGTTTTTTCTTTTGTCATAATATCATCGCTTAATTTAGCCGATGTAAAAGTAATATCGTCAGCAGTTATTTTACCATCGTTGCTCATTACGGCAGCAAGGTCAATCACCGATTTCAGTTCTCTGATGTTACCGGGATAGTTATAGCTCAATAATTTATTTTTGGCTCCTTCGTCAATTGTTATCGGCCCTAAGTTATTTTCTTTTGCTGCACTATTGGCAAAATATTTGGCCAGCATTAAAATATCATTACCTCTTTCTCTTAATGGCGGCAAATGTATAGGCAGCCCGATGATTCTAAAATACAGGTCTTCTCTAAATTGCCCTTTTTCAATTTGCTGGGTAAGGTTTTGGTGTGTGGCTACAATCAGGCGCACATCTAATTTAATGGTTTCGTTACCGCCTACTCTTTGCAACTCTCTTTCCTGCAATACCCGTAATAGTTTTGTTTGCAGGTTGAGATCCATTTCGGCAATTTCGTCTAAAAATAAAGTGCCTCCGTGCGCATCCTCAAACTTGCCTGTTTTTCTTGTTATGGCACCCGTAAACGCTCCCTTTTCATGCCCGAACAGCTCACTTTCTAATAATTCCCTGGGAATAGCGGCCATGTTAACAGCTACAAATTTTTTATTTTTCCGTTTACTGTTATAATGAATGGCTTTGGCTACCACTTCTTTCCCTGTACCGGTTTCGCCGCTAATGGAAACGTTAATCATGGTGTTTGCGGCTTTCTCCATAAGGGAGAAAATTTTTAAAAGACTTTCACTTTTCCCTATCAGTGTTTTTTCAAATGAAAATTTCTGTCCCAGTTCCTGCTTTAATTCTTCTACTTCTTTTTTTAGTCCCTGTGTTTCTCTAATGCGCATAATACTGTTCCACAAAAGATCTTTTGTAGCATCATCTTTTACCAAATAATCTTTGGCTCCCAGTTTAAGCAGGTTAACGGCTACTGCAACATTTTCCTGAGCACTAATAATTATGATAGGAATTTCCGGATGGGTTGAATGGATTTTGGTAAATAACTTTTCGCCCTCCATATCAGGCAGGTTCACATCCAGCGTAATAAGATCCGGTTTATGGTAAAGATGAGCAAGACAGTCTTTTGCCGTTAATAGTCTTGTTACTTTATAGTCTGGATTTAGTGTAAGATGATATTCCAATATTTTACCATACCAAGGGTCATCTTCTACTACAAAGATGTGAAATGCTGCCATTCGCATTAGTTTGGTGCAAATTACAATAAATAGTTTTATTTCTATATATAAAACAAATTTCTCTAAACGAGAACATTGCACAAACGTAAGTAAAATGCTATCTGTTGATTATCAGCTTCTTACGCCATTGGTACTTGTTTTGTACTTAATTGGCAAGCTATATAAATAAAAAAAATAACTGGTATGGAAGTAAAAAAACAAACTAATAAGGAAGTTGGCCATTATAGGTATGCCGTTATAGTTCCCTGCTATAATGAGGAAATGCGTTTCCCGTTTTATGCGTTTTACGAGTTTGCAAAACAAAATAGGAACCTGCTTTTGTGCTTGGTTAATGATGGTAGTAAAGATAATACGCTGGCTGTATTGCGGGGCTTGCAAGCTACGGGGTTGCCCAATATTTGCGTGTATGATCTTGCAAGGAATAGTGGAAAATCGGAAGCAGTAAGGCAGGGGATTTTATATGTGTATGAAAAATTTTCGCCGGAGCTTATAGGTTTTTTAGATGCAGATATTGCCACACACCCGGAAGAATGGTTACAAATGGCAAAATATAAGGAGAAGTTTCCCCAATTTTTTGCCATAGTAGGTAGCCGTATTCAAAGGTTGGGAGCCAATATCAGCCGTACCGATAACCGATCTTTTTTTAGCAGTATTATAAAAAAGATAATTCGAAGTATTTTAAAAACCCGGTTTCAGGACACACAGTGTGGGGCAAAAATTTTTCATCGCTCTCTCATTCCGTTTTTATTTAATAAGCCCTTTATGTCCCCTTGGTTATTTGATGTGGAAATATTTTTAAGGCTTCAAAAGAAGTTTGGACAATCCACACTACATAAAGGTGTACTGGAGTTTCCACTTATGCAGTGGACAGAGATCGGCGATTCGAGATTAAAAATGAAACACATGATTAAAATTCCCATGCAGCTATTTAATATGCACTTTAAGTATAATATAGAAAAAAAACTTGCTAATAAAATAGGCTATTTAATATTTAAGAGAAAAACCAATTTTACGGTGTTAAAACAATCGTAATAGTGTATTGCATGAAATATAAATTAAGTAACGGCGTTTGGTTAAAATGCATGAAATAGTTTGATGAATACGAGTGAGAATATTTTATGGAAAGAATATAACGGTAAAAATTTACTGCTTATTGCCATGTGTTTGGTGTTAGTTACGCATGGAATTCTTATATACTTTACATTGCCGCAAACCTATGATGCGTATGTTCATATTTTTTTTGCCGACCACTATGCCAGATTTTGGTTTGAACCATGGGAATACCGTTGGTACACAGGGTTTTTAACAATAAGCTATCCGCCGTTAGTACATCAAATGATAGCGTTGATTAGTAAGATCTTTCCTTTAAAGATTGCCTTTAGTATATATGCCATTATTGTTTTAGAAATACTTGTAATTGGAGTGTATAGGTTTTCAAAACTTTTTTATGATAAAACAACTGCCGGGGTAGCAGCTATTATTGTTGTACTGCTTTCTTCTATAGTAGAAACCTTACATATTTTTGGCCAACTGCCTACACTTACCGGTATGGCATTTTTGTTAAATGCGTTGCCGTTTTTGTATTTGTACATAAAAAACAGAAAATTTATTTATTTGGTAATGGCATTGGCTTTTTTGTCGGTTACGGTATGTTCCCATCATGTAACAGCCATTTTTGGTATGTTTTTTTTCATTTGGCCAACTGTTTTTATGGCACTGGCCGATGAACTACCTGCATTTTATAAAAGTAAAAATGCTGTGGCTTATTGCACGGCACTATTAAAAATCGGTATCAGGAAATATAGACTACTGCTGATATTTGGTATTTTAATGGTATTACTTATGGTTGCATTAATTTTTCCTTATTGGTTTTGGAGTAAAACCGACCCCATTACACAGGTGCCCATTCCGCATGGATCGAGAGATAATTTTTTTAAAAACCCATCTTCGGGGTTGGTATTTTTTGTAATTCCATTAATGTTGATTTTAGCTTTATTGCCGGCCATTATTTTTTCGGTTTTTTGGCAACGTAGGTTTTGGGCATGGGGTGCATCTTTCCTTCTTTGTTTGATATTAGGTACCGGGGGCTCTACACCTATACCCAGGCTAATGTTGGGTACTAATGCTTTTAATATTCTTACATTAGATAGGTTTGGTTTTTGGGCAACCATTATTGCCATTCCATTTATGGCAAAATTTATATATGCTTTTATTAATGGTTCGGTTAGGCATTGTTGGCAAAGAAATTTTAGCACACGTATTTATTTTATTTTAACAGCTGCTACAGGCTTTTTCTATTTTCTTTTTATTGTTTTTATATTTAATCTCGGTAGTTTTCGTCCGCTGCAACCCAAAGAAATTGATGTACAACCCATACTTAATTTTTTAAATAGGGATGAGCATATGCGTTGGCGGTATTTAGCATTGGGTTTTGGCGATCAAATGGCCTGGTTAAGTGCCAATACCCTTGCAGCAACAGTTGATGGTAATTACCATAGTGCCCGAAGATTACCGGAGCTAACCAGCAGACCAGTAGAACGGTTGGAAAATGCTAAATATAATGGTGATAACGGGCTGGCATCGCTCAATGATTTTTTAAGCAATGCAGAAAAGTATAACCTCAAATATGTGTTTAATAACGATCGTTATTATGATCCACTACTCTATTATACAGGGTGGAGCAGAGTAGTTAGATTAGAAAATGGTGTAATGGTATGGCAAAAAGGAAATATTACAACTATCCACCCCGTGCTACCAAAACAGCTAAATACAACGATGAAGTTTGCTTGGGGAATTATACCCATCAGTAGCATTTTGATAACATTTTTACTCAGTCTGTTATACGTTAAATCATTTAGGGTAGATAATTCCCGGAGCCCATGGAATGTTACTACCGATTATTATCCCCGGGCAGTTATATATACCTCTTCACTATTACCAGTAGTGTTTTTTTGCGCCTTTATTTTTATTGAGATACATGAAATGCTTTTACTAAAAAAGCAACAAACTCCCCGGGAAACTATTGTTAATTATTATAACGATTTAGACTTTCAGCATTTTGAAGCGGCGTTTAATTTTTTTACACCAACACCTTCTTATACGCTTGATCAATATATGCTGGAAAAATCAGTTAGCGATGGGGGCTTAATTCCTTCTTACGCCAAATTGGATAGTATAGGGGTTGTAGAAACAAAACGAAATGATGATTCTGCTTGGGTAAAAGTATATACCAACTGGCATACATCCTTGGGAAATATAAAAAAAACTGAAACATTTAAATTGATAAACAAAGAAAAAAAATGGTTTATCCTTCCTCCAAAATTTGTATCTGATGTGCCCGATGAACAGGTACGTGGCTATACATTTGCTTTGTTTAAAAAGCAAGGAAAGCGGCTTATCAGTAGTTTTCCTACAACAAAAGATGATCGTGTAAAAAAACCTTTTATCGCCATCAGGCAGGTGAATGTTATAAGAAACGGTAAAGATAATTTTTTAACCGGTGAGATATTGAATGCTGATGATTTCCCAACAAATATTGGCATGAAAGTAACCGTTCATTTTGCAAATAATACTGAGAAACATTTTTTCCCCGAAAGGGCTATGCTATATAATCTGGCTCCCAAGGAACATAGCTTTTTTCAGGTGCAGTTAAGCAGCTCCCGTGTTTTAGATTCTTTAAAAATAAAATCGGTTGAGTTAAGGGTAGAAACTGATGTGAGCGACTGCGGATATATACATGGTGGTACCCCAGGTATTAATGTGGTAAAAACAAGTTACGGTCAATTACAAATAACTACCATGCTGTATAACGAGTTAACTACTGATATTGCAATTCCCGGCATATTGGTAGCAGAAAAGGATGCAGCAGGAATAATTTGGCAAACAAAATTTATTTTGTATAGCAAAGCTGTTCGTAGCGGAATGAGTGTAAAGTTTATTAGCAGCATTGAATCCATCAGAGAAAAAGCTATAAGGCTTAAAAATATTCCTATTGATGTAATTGTGAATGGGATGCCCCGTAGCGTTTTACCTATACAAAAAGATGGTATGGCTAATAAAAATAATGGTATTGCCGTTCTTCCACATTGTTATATACCACAGGAAATTTATTTACAGTGAAACAGTTTATACAATTATATATAATTACATTACTGCTAATATCCTGTGCTAATAAGCATGTAGAACAACCTGTATGGTTAAATCAAAAACCAGTAGTGGTTATACCTATTGATTCTTTAATATTTTGCGCTGCAAATAGCGACTGGAAAATTTCTTTGCAAGGTTTTATACAACCCATTCCTGTGCAACTTAAGAAAACAAATAAGGGTTTTGTAATTCAATTGGTAAATACAGCCGGTATTACCGAAGGCCGTGCCATATTAACATTAGCGCATAAAGGGAATACTTTTTATTACGATATAATTTTAAAAAATAAAATTTCTCAAACAAAGCATGCTTATGATTTCAGAACACCTAAAACAGTAAATACAGACAGCTCACTACAACAACACAGGGTAATATACAGCATGGACGAATGGCGTAATATACTACCAGACAAAGGCTCTTTGCAATATTTTGCAGAATCGATTATTGCGCAAAGCAGCAAAGTAATTACACGCAGGGCACAAGAAAATAACCCGCTTTCTGCATATTACGTTCAAGCCGGCTCCTGTACCAGTATATCTATACAATCAATATACAATAAAAAAGAAAATGTATTTGTGGTTAGCACCATACCGTTAAAAGATGTATATGGTAATATGGTTGCCAACGGCACAATAATAGTTTTTGAGTATTCCGATGGGCAGACAACCTACCAAATGAATAGCACTGTACTTAACGGGTGCGCTACTGTAAAAATCCCGGATGGTAAAAAAACATATAGGGTGAGGGCTAAGGTAGATAAAGTAGCCTCGCCTGTAATTAAACTTATAAGCATATGAAACGAGGATTATTATTAGTAATATTTATTACGGCAATAATTGTTTTAGCCTTTACAATGCAGCAGACTAAGTCTGATGAAGAGAAGCCCGCATTTTTAATTAATGATAAGATAGCTCAAAATCATTATACAAAGGTATCGGTCAGTTTCGAGTCGTTATATAAACCCGATACTGTTTTATTGCAGCATCTCAAAAATGATTATAGCAATATTTGGGCTCATCTCAACCATTTATTTCAAACAAATGATGTTGTGGCGGGTAAAGAGTATTATACTGAGGATTGGTTTAAAAAAATTATTGGCCAGTTTAACGGTGTTGTGCAAACTGGTATTATACGCAAGGATGTACAGCATCAGCTACATGTAAAAACATGGACACCAGACGGACTTCTTTGTGCCGCTATAGATAGCAATGTGGTGCTTCAATATAATTTTCCTGATGGTACACAAAAAACTTCTATAGCTAATTTGGCTGTGGTTTTGCTTTTACAGGGCGATCATTGGCGGCTGGATGCTTTACGCATAATAAACGAAACTTCCCCAGTTACATTATAAATCTATTATTGAGAAAAAAAACAAAAAATTATTTCTATTGTAGAAATCAAGATTAAAAAATAAAATAAAAACAATTGATTATCAATAATTTATTTTTTGGCAGCTTTTTGGTATTTATTCTATAAACTATAAAAATGAAAATAGCATTTATTTCTCCGTATCCGCCCAGTATGATTACGTTAAACGAATACGGCTATCACCTTGTACGGAGTTTTATTGGTAAGCCCGAAGTAGAAAAGATTTTTGTACTTACCAATAACCTGCCTGATAACAATGCATATAACAAGTATGCCGATGAGTACATAGAAATAGTGCCTTGTTGGAACTTTAATAGTATTTTTAGCGTACTGCAAATTAGGAGTGAACTCAAAAAACTTCAGCCGGATTTAGTAATTATGAATTTGCAGTTTATGACATTTGGTAAGAGCAAAGTGCCTGCAGCCTTGGGCTTGCTAACTCCGTGGATGTGCAAAATGCTACATATTCCTTCTATTGTTATTCTTCATAATATTACAGAAGCGGTAAAATTAGATGCCATAGGAATGGCAACGAGTAAATGGAAAGAAAAACTGTTTAGATGGATTGGAATGCGATTGACAAAATTAATCTTAAAGGCTGATGTAGTAGGCGTAACCATCTCGCAGTATGTTGATATTTTAAGGCATAAATATCATACCGATAATATTGTATTACTGCCGCATGGAAATTTTGAATTACCGCAACGTAGTTATTTGCCGGATGAATTGTCAGAAATAAACCTGCTGGCTTTTGGAAAATTTGGTACTTACAAAAAGGTAGAGGTATTATTAGATGCTATAAAAAAATTACAGGTACAGTATCCTCAAATAAAATTTAAAGCAACCATTGCCGGTACAGATAATCCTAATGTAAATGGTTATTTAGCATCTGTACAACAGGCTTATGCCGAAATGGAGAATGTGATATTTACAGGCTATGTTCCGGAAGAGGCTGTTGAGGATATTTTTAAATCCAGTACGATGGTTATTTTCCCTTATACTACAACTACAGGCAGTTCTGGAATATTACATCAGGCCGGTAGTTATGCCAGAGCCTGCGTACTTCCTAAAATAGATGACTTGGAAAGAGTGGTAAATGAAGAAGGTTATGGCGGTGTATATTTTGAAGTAGAAAATCATAATAGCCTGGCAGCATCCATAGCTTATTTAATTAAGCATCCACAGGAAAGAAAAAAATACGAGGATATGAACTATGCAGCAGCAAAAGGTTTGCCCATGAATGAGCTTGCAGAATGGTACCTTTCTCATGCCAAACAATTAGTGTATAAAAAACCTAATAGCAAAATTGTAAAAAATGCTATCGCCCATCCGTTATACGCTTAATTTTTTTTACCCACTTGTAAGAAAAATTTTAACTTTTAATGTATATGCATACTTAGCTGTGGGTGCTGCCAATACTTTATTAAATATTGTATTGTTTATAATTATGTATCATGTTTTAGTAGCTTTTGTTTTTGCCGTAGAAGCAGCTACTGTTATTTCTTTTGTAATTACTGTGGCCACTGGTTTTTGGCTCAATAAAAATTTTGCTTTTACTGAAAGTAGTAACGAAAAACGGCAGAAAGCAAAACAGTTTGGTAAATATTTTTTGGTATCTCTTCAAGGGCAGTTTAGCGATTATCTAATTACTAAAGGGCTGATTGTTTTATTTATACTCCATCCGTCCGTGGCCTATATTTTGTCAACCGTCATCATGTTGACCATTAATTATTTTTTACAAAAACATTTTACGTTTAAAAATACAAGCAGCGATCTAAATTAACAGTAAGCCAGGGTACTATTGTTTAAAACCGTAATCTTAAATGCGGTTTTGTATATCACCATTTCCAGTTTACTCTTAATGTAAACCAGTTAAATTTATATCCGCTACCGGTATTGGAGGCCACATTACTGGTTTGGTATTTTAGTGATGTTTCAAAATGCTTCAATCGCAGCCCTAATTCTGTTTGTAGCCTAAATGCTGGTTCCCAGTTTTGTCTTTCAATTTGTTGTAAGCCTCCGGCTAATTGTCCTTGTAAATAAAATTTACTTAATGATGGTAATGGGGTGCTAAAATCAAAAAAAGCTTCTGAATTGATGTACCGGTTGGGAGAAAAATAGTATTTGATAGTGCTGTCTTTAAAATGTAAAGCCGCTACACTTACACCTGCTTTAAGCGTTGGTTCGGTACGAAATAAATGATACAATGAACCAAAAAACTGATATCGCTGGTTTTTATCACTTAGCCAGCCGGCACTACCTTGCGAGTAAAAACCGTCATTGCCGGTCATCATCAGGTGGGTTATATATCCTACATTATTACTCCGTATATTTTTACCTAACAGGTTGGCGGTATAATTTAAAATATCGGTATTGTATAGCAGGCCAATCATCCGTCTGTCGTTTGGTTGAAACTTAATTGATTGCTGGCCTGTTAAAGAAGAGAAGCTGTTGCTGTTAATGGGTTTTATCACATTGAGTCGAAGATGGGTTTCTCCCGTCCATGCCATACTCCATCGCTCTGTAATAAGCGTTTGCGCATAATAAGCAGTTGTTTTTTCATTTGTGGGGGCCGTTATTGTGCTGATGCCTGTACTGGTGCGAATGCTGTATTTTTTTACCTCGGGTTGTTGCCACCAAACACTAAAATCAATACGCTTATTTTGGGCTACATCTTTAAAATAACTAACCTCTGTTCCTACCCGTTGTTGTTGTGTTTCTTTGGCTTTGGCCATATAAGAACTCAGTTCTTTTACTGTGAAAAACTGTTGGCTGCTATCCATTATATTTACCGACTGTGTAAGCTGCTTTTTGCCTAACAGCACTTCAGCATATTCCTGAATATAATATTTATTGGGGTATATCTTTATAAGACTATCATATAATTGTACTCCTTTTTTATAATCACCGCTACTTGTAAACAACCGGGCATTTAGTATATTCTTTTGTTCTTTTGTTAAAAGGCTGTCCTGTTTTTTCAGAAACAAAGCGGCCTGTATTGTTTTTCTGTTCCAGAGTAATGCATTAAAATAATTAATGATGGCGTTGCTATGCGTTTTATTATGAAGCCATGCTTTTTTTGCAAATATCAAAGCCTTTTTAGGCTTGTGATTCATAAATAGCGCATACGATAAATTGATGGTTGTAATAGTTGCTTCATAGTTTAAAGGAAGTAATTTTCTATAAGCATCAACCGCTTTTGCATACATGCCGTTTTGTAAAAGAAGGTCTCCGCGAAATAACAAAACCTGAGCATCCCGGGAATTTTGGGCCAGAATGCTATCCAATTGCTTTACGGCATCATAATAACGTTCCTGTTTCCGAAGGAGAGCTGCTTTTTGAATCAGCAGCTCTCTTGTTTCGGCAGTTAGTGATGTGCTTTGCGAAGCACTTGGTTGCGACCACATTGTTATAAAAACAACAATAATTATGAACGATCTCATCGTTATGAAGAATAAGGGGCTTTAGGAGTGGGAATTAATGCAGTGGCAACGAATTTATCCAGTTTTGTAATTTTCATCCATTTTTCTATAACCGACCCTTTTTGATAAGCAAGTATTAGTAATATTTCTTTTTGTTGAAGTGTATAATTTGTGTGAATAATTTCGTTAATACCTGTAAGGTCAACCTCCGTTACATTTTTGGTATTAATAAAAATAGTGCTGTAACCCGGCTCCGGTAAAGTGGTAATAATCTGTCTTAAAGCATTTGCTTCGGTTCCTGTAAGTTTGTTAAAACCACTAATATGCAGGTTTTTACAATTGTCAAAAGCAGGTAGGATGTTACTTTTAATTTTCATATAAATACACGGATTTAAATTTAATTTCTAAAAAGGATACCAATATCAGCGCATAGCATAAACTCCCTATAAAAGCCATAACCATTCCCCAAAACGAATTATATTGCGGCCACCCCACAATTCTAATAAAGAAAATTGCAGCACTAAGTATTGTAAAAATGGGCCAATACCAGCTCACGCAAGCTGACATTTCGGATGTCATAAAAAGTTTTGGGGCTTTAAATAAGGAGATAATAACAACTCCTATACCACAAATGCTAAATAAGATTTGTAAAAAATAGTATATAGGAATGTTAATGGTATAAAAGCTGATATTTCCTGATAGCGCAGGAAGCATTTCAACCACAAAACCATCGGCATGGGTAAAACCATCCCAAATTAAATGGGTGGCTATGCCAATGAGAATGGATAGTAAGATGCGTAATTTGTTGTGTATTGCAAAGTGGTTCCAGTTGAACATAAAACTGTTCAGTATCCTCGCTTTAAAAAAATTCGGTAGGTTCGCAATCAATGGCCTTCTAAGTACATTATGGTAAAGAATACAGAGAACAACCGCCATTGGAACATCAAACAGTATAACCCCATACCAATGATGCCCTATATTGTCAACCTCTCTCATTTGAAAGAAAAATTCAAAATCGGGTACAATACTACCTGCTATTAATGCAGTTAAGGATAATTTATACTTCCTTAACGGTAATATCAAAGCCGGATGTGCAAGTGTGAAAGGCATATTAGGATTGTTTATTTTTTTGCGGGAATATATTGGAATAGCCACTCAGTAGTTTTTTAAGTTCTGTTAAGTTGGCATTCTGCTTAAGTAAATAATCGTAGGAACCGTAATTCATTGCACTCATAGCTACGGTAAGGTCTTCATGAGCAGTACAAAATACAACGCCTATTCCCGGGTAATATTCTTTTATTCTTTGAAGTACTTCCAGCCCGTTTAAATCCTCCATTTGGTGGTCTAAAAATACTAATGCAGGGTTTAAATGAAGTCTTTCAATACACGCTGTTCCGTTCTGGAAGCTTAGTATTTTAGTAAACTCGAAGTTCAGAAGCATTTTTTCTAACAACCTACACCAAAAAGGGTCGTCGTCCACAATAAAAATCCAATTGTTTTGTAAAGTTCCCATCAAGTATTTTTATACTTAATGGCTACTAATGTGCCAAAATGCTATATGGCTAATAATCAGAATGTTAGTTTTAGTATAATTAGCTGTAATGTGTAAAAAAGAAACTTTTTTCTCAAAAAGAGAAAAATAACTAAGCATATTGTGTTTTGGCTATTCGTAAGGGAATCAGAATCGGGAAAAATATAATCTGTTGACAATTACCTGCAAATTGACTTAAATATGTTAAAAGGCTCTTGTTTTTCCCTTAACTTTGCAGCCGCAGGCGGATTTGTTTATTGTTCAACCTGCATAAATAGCTGAACTAATAAACGTGTTGAAACCCCACAAAGTTACCCCCACGTTTATTTTTTGTAAAAATTTATTGTAATGAGCGATTTAAGACAATTGTTAAAGGAGCGTATTCTTGTATTGGATGGAGCTATGGGTACTATGATTCAACGGTATAAACTTACTGAAGAAGATTACAGAGGCGATAGATTTAAAGACTGGCATACTGATGTAAAAGGGAACAATGATTTGTTAAGCATCACACAACCTCAAATTATAAAAGCCATTCATAAAGAATACTTAGCTGCCGGATCAGATATTATTGAAACCAACACTTTCAGTAGCACATCCATTGCGCAGGCAGATTATGATATGCAGGAACTGGCATACGAGCTAAATGTGGCATCGGTACAATGCGCCCGCGAAGCTATTAATGAATTTTTGGCTTCGCCGAAAGGTGCCGATAGAAAGCAGGCTTTTGTAGCCGGAGCCATCGGACCCTTAAATAAAACGCTTTCCTTATCGCCGGATGTAAATAATCCGGGGTATAGAGCCGTAGATTTTGAGGTAGTAACTACTGCGTATTACGAACAAATAAAAGGCCTTGTAGATGCCGGTGTAGATATATTATTAATTGAAACTATTTTTGATACCCTAAATGCTAAAGCCGCCATCTATGCAGCTAAAAAATTTTTCAGGGAAAATCCCGAAAAAGAAAAAGAAATTATGATTAGCGGTACTATTACCGATGCATCGGGCAGAACATTAAGCGGGCAAACTTTGGAAGCCTTTTATATTTCCGTAGCACATGCCAATCCGTTAAGTGTGGGTGTGAACTGTGCGTTAGGAGCCAAAGAAATGCGTACACACGTTGAAGAACTTTCACAAATAGCTTCCTGCTATGTTTCGGCCTATCCAAATGCCGGTTTGCCTAATGCTATGGGCGAGTATGATGAAGCACCGGAACAAACGGCTTCTTTTTTGGAAGATTGGGCTAATGAATCCTTTGTAAACATTGTTGGCGGTTGTTGCGGTACTACGCCCGATCATATTAGGGCCATTGCCAATGCAGTAAAAAATGTACAACCAAGAAATGTTACCACGGAGGACACAAAGTTAGCACAGAGCACACTATGATTTCAGAAAATGAAATAGCTCAAATAGTTTTTAACTGTGGGTTAAAAGTACATAAAACACTTGGCCCTGGCTTACTTGAAAGCGCGTATGAAGAATATCTTCATTATGAGTTGATAAAATCGGATTTGAATATTTCAAGACAAAAAGCTTTGCCTCTAATATACCGGGAAGTAAAATTAGATATAGAGTTGATTTTTGATAGAGGACAAATTTGTTGTTGAAATAAAATCTGTTGAGAGTTTAACGGATATTCATTTAGTGCAAATACTTACATATCTGAAGCTTTCAAATTGTAAACTATGGTTATTAATAAATTTTAATACATTATTATTTAAAGACGGAGTAAAAGAGTTATCAATGGAACTTTGTGAACTTTGTGTAATTCTTTGTGCTCTTTGTGGTTAAAAAATGAAACAAATTCAATCATACCTTACGCTTAGTGGGTTGGAACCATTAATAGTTCGCCCCGAAACGAATTTTATTAATGTTGGTGAAAGAACTAATGTAACCGGGTCAAAAAAATTTGCCCGATTAATAAGAGAAAATAAATACGAAGAAGCCTTGAGTGTAGCTCGCCAACAAGTTGAAAATGGGGCGCAAATCATCGACATTAACATGGACGATGCTTTATTAGATGGCGTGCAGGCGATGACCACTTTTTTAAATTTAGTG
Source organism: Niabella sp. (assembly GCA_047975735.1). Lineage (GTDB taxonomy): Bacteria > Bacteroidota > Bacteroidia > Chitinophagales > Chitinophagaceae > Niabella. The sequence continues at coordinate 53,584 of JBKEEB010000018.1, read as the reverse complement.
CAGAGCGAACCCGATATTGCTAAAGTGCCTGTGATGATTGACTCTTCAAAATTTGAAATTATTGAAGCAGGGCTAAAATGTGTACAAGGCAAATGTGTGGTTAATTCCATCTCAATGAAAGAAGGGGAAGAAAAATTTATAGAGCAGGCCATTATTTGTAAAAGTTATGGAGCCGCTGTAATTGTAATGGCTTTTGATGAACAGGGGCAGGCCGATACCAAACAGCGCAAAGTAGATATTTGCCACAGAGCCTATAAAATATTAACCGGAAGAGTAGGCTTTGCTCCGCAGGATATTATATTTGACCCTAATATTTTTGCCATCGCCACCGGCTTGGAAGAGCACAATAATTATGGGGTTGACTTTATTGAAGCAACTGCAGAAATTAAACAATTAATGCCGCTTACAAACATTAGCGGTGGCGTAAGTAATTTGTCATTTTCATTTAGGGGTAATGAACCTGTGCGGGAGGCCATGCATGCTGTATTTTTATACTATGCTATTAAAGCCGGTATGACTATGGGCATTGTAAATGCAGGCCAATTGGCGGTTTATGATGAAATAGAACCACAGTTAAAGGAGTTATGTGAAAATGTTATTTTAAATAGAAATAACGACAATAACGAAGCTACAGAGAAATTACTGGCATTTGCCGAAACCGTAAAAGCGCAGGGGAAAACTATTAAAAAAGATGATGCCTGGAGGAGTACACCGGTAGAAGAAAGATTGAAACATGCATTGGTAAACGGTATCACAGATTATATTGATGAAGATACCGAAGAAGCCCGTCAAAAATATCCGCGTCCGTTAGAAGTGATTGAAGGCCCCCTAATGGCAGGAATGGATGTTGTTGGCGATTTGTTTGGTGCCGGAAAAATGTTTTTACCACAGGTGGTAAAAAGTGCCAGGGTAATGAAAAAAAGTGTAGCCTATCTTACACCTTATATTGAACAGGAAAAATTAGAAAACCCTAATGCCGGCAGTCAAAAAGCTCCAAAAATTTTACTGGCAACTGTTAAAGGCGATGTACACGATATTGGTAAAAATATTGTTGGCGTAGTGTTGGGTTGTAATGGTTATGATGTGGTTGATTTGGGTGTGATGGTTCGGGCCGATAAAATATTAGATACCGCCATCAAAGAAAATGCCGATGTTATTGGGCTAAGCGGTTTAATTACCCCTTCCTTAGACGAAATGGTACATGTGGCGCACGAAATGCAGCGCAGGGATATGAAGCAGCCTTTAATGATTGGAGGTGCTACAACCTCGCGTATGCATACCGCCGTTAAAATAGCCCCGCAATTTGATAAAGGGGTTGTGCATGTACTGGATGCATCGCGTAGTGTAACGGTTACAGGGTCTTTGTTAAGTCCCGAACAAAAAGAACCTTTCTTGCAGGGTGTTAAAAAAGAATATACTAAGCTGGCCGAAGATTTTGCCAGCAAAAGGGCGGTAAAAGAATATCTCCCCTTTAGCGAAGCGCAAAAAAATAAAACAGCAATTGACTGGGACAATTATTCACCGTTTGTACCCACTTATACCGGTACAAAAGTTTTTGATAATGTACCATTAGCGGAACTTAGACAGTATGTGGACTGGCAACCTTTTTTTATTGCCTGGGAGCTGCATGGCCGCTTTCCACAGATATTAGAAGATAACGTGGTAGGTGTAGAAGCTACTAAATTGTACAATGATGCCAATACTTTAATAGATGCCATTATTGCCGAAAACTGGTTGACTGCCAAAGCTACAGCAGGATTTTGGCCGGCTAATAAAATTGCAGATGACACAGTGTTGGTACAAGATAACGGCAAAGAAATAAAATTAGAATTTTTACGCCAGCAGCAGAAAAAAGCCGCCGGACAACCTAATTACAGTCTGGCCGATTTTATAAAACCAGGTAGCGGTTCCCCCATCGGGGGGCAGGGGGCTGCTTGGTCCGATTACCTCGGAGCATTCTCCGTTACCATTTCCGGGATAGAACCGCAACTTGAAAAGTTTATTGCCGAACATGATGACTATAATAAAATTATGTTACAAGCATTGGCCGATAGGTTTGCCGAAGCATTAGCAGAGTGGCTGCACGAGAAAACAAGAAAGGAATTATGGGGATACGTTAAAGATGAACATTTGCAGAACGAAGAACTTATTAAGGAAAAATATCAAGGCATACGCCCGGCTCCAGGCTACCCCGCCTGCCCGGATCATACAGAAAAATATAAATTGTTTGAACTGCTCGGGGGTGAAGAAACAACAGGTATCCGTTTAACTGAATCGCTGGCCATGTATCCTGCTGCATCAGTTTGCGGATGGTATTTTAGTCACCCGGAGAGTAAATATTTTGGTGTAGGTAAAATACAACCCGACCAGTTTGAAGATTATGTACAACGAAAGGATATGGACGTAGAGGAAATGAAAAGATGGTTAAGGCCGATAATGGAATAAAACTCTATGCAGTGCTACTCCTCTTTCCCGTAAAATAAAGCGTAACAATCAGGCTTCCGGTAAACAGCAGCCCTACCATTTGGTGAAGTACCCCAAATAAAATCTTATCGGAACGATTAAGGTAGGTAACTAATGTTATGATGCCTAACGCCACCTGCATAACTACGAGTAACATTGGTAGCCATCGCAGTTTATATAAATGTGAATTTTTGGGTTGCTTAAAAAGTTGAATCGTAAAAAATACTATCAGCAAAAATATACAATAGGCTAATCCCCTGTGAATAAACTGCACGGTAACGGGGTTACTGGTAATATTATACCAAAAGCTGCCAGCTTCATCTGTAAATAATGCCGGAAAGTATTGGCCATTCATATCAGGCCAGGTAATTGCCGCCTTGGCAGCGTGCAAGCCTGCCATAAATGCTCCGTAAATTAACTGAACAGCTACGATTATTAATAAAAACAAATTAAAGCTTTTTAATGAATGATTAACTATTGTATCATTCTTATAGCTGATTTTTAAAGCAAACCAAACCACTAAGCAAAATAAAATAACTGCCGACATCAGATGAACGGCCAGCTTTAAATGATCTACAAAAACAAGTGCTGTGCCCACACCACTGCTAACCATTATCCATCCCAATGCACCGGTAATACCTCCCATTATAAATAATGAAATCATGGGCCAAAGCATAGAACGGTCAAATTTTTTCTTATACAAAAAATAAATAAAAGGCACTGCAAACACAATGCCCATAAAACGTCCCCAATTACGGTGCAACCATTCCCAGAAATAAATAGATTTAAAATCGTGTAGTGTAAAATAATTATGAATGTATTTGTATTGTGCAATCTGTTTATATTTTTCAAAAGCCTCCTGCCACTGGTGTTCGTTCATGGGTGGCAGGGCTCCCAAAATAGGCTTCCATTCGGTAATTGATAAGCCCGAATCTGTTAATCGGGTAATACCTCCTAACAACACTTGTATAATAATCATTACCGCACCAACAATTAGCCAAGTTGCTACAGCCCTGTTCTTTTTAAATTCTTTATCCATTGCGCCGCAAAATTAGGAATTTATATGTGTGAACTTTGTATTGCCTACTTTTAAATATTTACCATTATTGCACCGCCAAATAAAACTGTTACTACAAACGGCGTAAAATAATAGGGATGGAAGACAATCCGGCTAAAGGCCGCCAATAAAAAATAACTAATACCAATCCTATTTTTGTATTAATTTTCTTTAATGACTATCCATGTTTTGGAATGCTGTTTAATAATTTTCCGTCATTTAGATCCGTTTCGGCAGAGATAGAACTCCAACTTTTTAAAATAAGATTTACTTCCGGTGAAATTGTTCTCTTCGTTTTCTTTCGGAATACTCTTGGAAGCCTGTGTGCTGCTGCGTATGACGAAAAGAATTGATTTGTATTACAGATTGCAGATGGGCATCCTTTCTTTATAATACGTATTGCTTATTATTGTAATTACGAGGGTAAAAAACTTATTGGCAAATAAAAAATATTTTACCAAAATACGCCTAATTTTTTGTTATTTTAATTGTAGCATTTACCATTTGTTTATGGCTAATCCCTATCTAACTCTATGTTTATTAGAAATTTAAACAGATTTTAGAAAGGAAACCTTTTACACATGTAGTAACAACTGTATGTGTGTTCTCCCTTTAAGCTAAAAATATTTACCCCCTATTCCAACCCATTTTAAGGGATGGGGTAGGTATTTTATAAAATAATTTTTAAAAAAACTATGAAACAAGTATTTTTTTTCATTTTAATGCTAATTGTAACAAATACAATATCAGCACAAACTTAATTCCCATACGGTACAACAATTTCCATAGCTAAAGCGGGAAGCAATGGTGCTGCAACAAACCACACTATCTACACAACTACTAATATAGCGGCCGGTAATAGCTATACAACTGGGGCTGCTGTAAATGCTCCGGCTAATACCAATGTTAATGGTATTGGCTTTAACCCACAGGACAGGTTTTTATATGGCATAGGCACACCTGCTACTGATGCAACCCCTACCGTTGTAAGTGATAATAGTAGCTTGTACCGCATTGGAGCCGATGGTACAGTTATTAATCTTGGATTGTTACCGGTAACCGGAAATGGATACGCAGGTGTGGAATTTGTAAATTTTTCTGCCGGAACCATGAAAAATAACGGCTCTTTTGTTTACAATACCATTGCTATAAAACAGTCCGGTGTAAATAAAATTCTATATGCCCAGGCCACAAGTACGCCACTTAATTTAACAACCGACGATATAAGGATTTTTATTGCAGAAATTAATAATGTTTCCGGTATTAATGCCGGAGCCATGCCTGTGGCTCCGTCCACTTATTACGAAATTGACTTTAGCGATACCAGAGTTACCCAAGCTTTTCAGGCCTTTCTTAATCAAGTAAATAACCAGTATCCTAATGTAAGTTCGGTTGATGGAGGAATTCAGGATTTTGATATTAATCCTGTTACGGGTAGTATGTATGGCTACCTTAGCTATCCTGACCCTAACCCAAGCGGTGCAGCTACAGATGTGGTTGGTTTTCCTGTGATTTTCGGATCCGTTTCTTCTGGTATTGCTTCGCTAACCCCTGTGGGAACTGCAACTAACGAAAACCCCGATATGGAAGTTGCAGGATTGGCTTTTGATGACAACGGTAAATTTTATGGTCTGTTTACTTCGGGTGAGTATGCCGAAATTAACCTAACCACTGGTGCAACAGAAAATATTGTTGTCAGCAATATTCCCACTGCTGATTTTATGGGTCAAAATAATCTTAGAGGCGATTTGGCCAGAGGTGTTCCCGCTACGTTTTTAGCAGCTCACTTTGGAGTAATTGAAGCCTATATTCAAAATGGTGTATTATACATTAACTGGAACACGATTAGCGAAACCAATAGCGACCATTTTGATATTATGCTATCCAAAGACGGTAAAAACTTTACAAAGACCGGAACGGTTATAAGCAAGGAGGATAATGGAAATTCTCAAAATAGCCTTGTTTATGAATTCTCCACGTCGGCTGCTGCAACAAGTTTCGCCGCCATCAGTTTGTTAGCATTATTAGGATTAGCAAGTATAGGGAAAAAACGATATAAAACAGTAATTGCAACCTGCTGGATTGTAGCTTCTGTAGCTGTTTTTATATCTTGTAACAAGAACGATTCCGTTATTACAGACGCAGGAGCACAAAAAATATTCGTTAAAATTGTAGAGGTAGATAAGGCAGGCAACCTAACAGAATCCAAATTAGTACAGGCTATATACAAATAGGTAAAAATTAGATAACTTTGCTTTCTTTTTACATTCTATAATTTAGTTACATAATGAAAAAGACTTTTTTTACAATTGCAGCAGCATTTTTTCTTACCATCGGTAATGCGCAACCCCCTGCCGGCGACGCAAAGCCCGGAGAGCACTATGGTGATGTTATTACCGGTGATGGTGCCATCAGCTTGAAAACACTTAGTAAAAAACTTAAAAAGAATAGCTCCTATACCGGAAAGGTTGTAGGAAAAGTAGAAGAGGTGTGTGCTAAAAAGGGTTGTTTTGTTACCATGACCCTTGCTGATAATACCCAAATGCAGGTAAAATTTAAAGATTATGCATTTTTTGTTCCTACAGCTATTGCTGGTAAAACTATAGTAATAGAAGGCGAAGCCGTTCAAAAAACATATACGGTGGAAGAACTGAAACACTATGCCGAAGATGCTAACAAGAGTAAAAATGAAATTGATGCCATTACAAAGCCGGAAAAAAGGGTAAAGTTTACCGCCGATGGCGTTATGGTAGTTAAATAATTGTTCCTTTTGAAAATGCTGCCTTATTGGGCATAATTTTTTGAAGCATATAAAAAATATCAGTAATTAAGAACTGTGAACAAAAACACGGTTCTTTTTTTGTTTTAAGCCGCCTATACCCTACTTTTGCAGCCTGAAATATACTGGTGTAAACCAGGTTAACAATAAAAATATAAATTAGTCTTGTATGCCAGAGATTAAACCGGACGAAATAAGCGCAATTTTGCGCCAGCAGTTAAGCAACTTTAACGCACATGCCGATTTGGAAGAAATTGGAACCGTATTACAGGTGGGTGATGGTATTGCCCGTGTTTATGGTTTAGGAAATGTACGTTATGGGGAGTTAGTAGAATTTGAAGATGGTGTTCGTGCTATTGCCTTAAATTTGGAAGAAGACAATGTGGGAGTGGTATTAATGGGCGAAGGAACAGATATTAAAGAAGGCAGTAAAGTACGCCGTACCAATCAAATAGCCTCTATTAAAGTAGGTGAAGGTCTTTCCGGACGTGTTGTAAACACGCTAGGCCAGCCCATTGACGGCAAAGGCCCTATTAGCGGTGAGTTGTATGAAATGCCTTTAGAGCGTAAAGCTCCTGGGGTTATTTTTCGTGAACCGGTAAAAGAGCCACTTCAAACCGGTATTAAAGCTGTAGATGCCATGATTCCAATTGGTCGTGGACAGCGTGAATTAATCATTGGCGACAGGCAAACCGGTAAAACCGCTATCGCTATTGATACCATCATTAACCAAAAAGAATTTTACAATGCAGGTGTTCCTGTATATTGTATATATGTAGCCATTGGTCAAAAAGCATCTACCATTGCCGGTGTAATGAAAACGTTAGAAGATAACGACGCAATGGCTTATACTACTATTGTGGCTGCATCTGCCTCTGATCCGGCTCCCTTACAGTTCTATGCTCCTTTTGCCGGTGCCGCTATTGGCGAATATTTTCGCGATACCGGTCGCCCTGCATTAATTATATATGATGACCTTTCAAAACAGGCTGTGGCCTACCGCGAAGTATCATTGTTATTACGTCGTCCTCCGGGTCGTGAGGCTTATCCGGGCGATGTGTTTTACTTACATAGCCGTTTGTTGGAAAGGGCTGCAAAAGTGATATCAAATGACGATATTGCTAAGAACATGAACGACCTGCCCGAGTCTATCAAACACTTGGTAAAAGGTGGCGGTTCCTTAACTGCCTTACCCATTATTGAAACGCAGGCTGGCGACGTGTCGGCTTATATTCCTACTAACGTAATCTCTATTACGGATGGGCAGATATTCCTTGAGTCGAGCCTGTTCCTTAGTGGTATTCGCCCAGCTATTAACGTGGGTATCTCTGTTAGCCGTGTTGGTGGTAATGCCCAAATTAAATCAATGAAAAAAGTAGCCGGTACCTTAAAATTAGATCAGGCTCTTTACCGCGAGTTAGAGGCTTTCTCAAAATTTGGTGGAGATTTGGATGCTGCTACTAAAAATGTAATTGATAAAGGTGCCCGTAATGTAGAAATATTAAAACAACCCCAATACACTCCATATGCGGTAGAAAAGCAGGTGGCTATTATTTATTTGGGAACAAATGGTTTAATTAAAGACGTTCCCGTAAACAGGGTGAAAGAATTTGAAGATCAGTTTTTACTTGAAATGGAAAACAAATTACCCCATGTATTAGCTGAATTTAAGAAAGGTGCTTTGCCAGAGGAAGGGATAAAAGAGATGGTAGAATTGGCTAATGGGATTATTCCCCAATATAAAAAGTAAACTATATATCATTAAAGTTTTTAAAGGCGTTTAAAATACTGTAAAATAGGTTAATAATATTTCTTATGCATGCCTATGCATAGTTGTATTGGCTAACGCAATTAATCTATTTGCTCTAATACAAAGAGCTTTACGGATATCAGTTTTCAATAAAAATATTTTTCAGATATTTATACCTGCGAGTTCGTTCATCCCATCAATACTTTTTAATAGATCCGCACGTCCGGTTTTATTTACTGCAGAAGTAATAATGTAAGGTGGTAAACTTTCCCAGGCATCTTTTAGAGTATTCATAAACTGCGAAACGTTTTTTTTGGTTCCTTCCGGTTTATTTTTATCTTCTTTGGTAAACAATATAGTAAAAGGAACGCCCCAACCCCCCAACTGATTTAAAAATTCAATATCAATTTTCTGGGGTTCATGACGGCTATCAATCAATACAAAAAGATTAATTAAATTTTTTCTGTTAAGAATATACTTTTCTATCATAGCCGACCAACTTTTCCGCAGCTTTTGGGATACTTTAGCATATCCGTAACCCGGAAGATCAACAAGATACCATTGCTGTTTATTTTTAGAGCCTTTGGAAGATGAAGTAATAACAAAATGATTAATCAACTGCGTTTTACCGGGTGCTGCCGAAGTTTTAGCCAGTCCTTTTTTATTGCAAAGCATATTAATAAGAGATGATTTTCCCACATTGCTCCTGCCAATAAAAGCATACTCCGGTTTATCAGCCGGTGGGCATTGCGTATAAACGGCACTGCTTTTAATATATGCTGCTTCAATAATTTCCATAAATTATAATGATGGTCTTAATGTTACTTTAAAAGGAATGGCAATTCTTTTACTGCTTTTATTTAAAACTAATTTAGCCGCTTCCTGTCCCATTTTTTCAAAATCGGTTGAAAAAGTGGTGATACCGCTTAATATAATTCTTTTAAGGGGCGTTTCGTTATAACTGATAACACCCACATCGCTTCCTATTATAAATTTGTTTTCCGAAATCTTTTCTACAAGGGTTACCAAATCGTTTTCCATTAATGAAATATAGGCCGTTCCTTTTTCTAATACTTCTGCATTGATATCATGAATTACATTGCCAGAAACCTGATATTGTTTGCAAAATTTATTAAATCCTTTGGTTATTTCATCGGGAAAATAAGTGCTTTCTGGAACAATAATCTTAATGGTGTTGTATTTTTTTAACCTTGGTAAACTTGTTACTAACGATTGGTAAATATCTTCTTCAAAATCTTCATATACGGCACCAAAACTACCCGAAACATTTGCAACCAGCTTATCAAGTAGTATTAGTTTTTCTTTTGGTAGCGTATTTAATATTTCAAAAGCACTTTTACCACTGTCTAAAAAATGTGTAATAATAACGTAGTGCGTATAGGTTGTATCAGCCCTTTCTATTAATTTTTTAAATAAACCAAAATCATTATTGTAAATATAAAAATCAATCATGGCCTCATTACCCAATGTTTTTACAAACGAGTCGTAAATAATTTTTTTATGAGTACTTAGCTTATTAAAAAGTAAAAAAACACGCGTACTGGCCTTAACTTCTTTGTTTTTTATATAATAGCTTTTACCGGGTACAGAGCCTAATAACCCTATTTTTTTAAGGTATTTATAAGCCTTTTCAGCCGTGTCGCGGCTAATTTCAAATTCATAGCTTGTTTCGTTAATAGATGGAACAACGTCATTCTTGTGAATACGCCCTTCATCTACAGCTTTAATGATACTTTGCGCCAGCTGCATGTATTTGGGTGTAGCCGAAAAAATATCAATCTGAATATTATCGAAGAAGTTATTAGTTGCCATCAATTTCAAATATATAAAATCTTATGTTATGTTTCATCAGTCCTGTTTTAATATAGGAAATGCTTTGTTGCATTGGTATAATCCTTGTTAAATGTTGTTACCTTTGCGCACTATGTCGCAACTTCCGCACGATACTATTAAGCCTTTTGAGGCTTCCGGCAAAAGCAAAAAAGAGCAGGTAACTGAAATGTTTGACCGCATTGCCGGAAAATACGATTTTATGAACCGCTTCCTTTCTGCAAGGATGGATGTGCGTTGGAGAAAGAAAGCACTTTTACTGCTTGAAAAATATCACCCGCAGCAAATAATTGATATTGCTACCGGAACGGGAGATTTGGCAATTATGGCTAACAAAATGCTGCTACCGCAAAAAATTACGGGTATAGATATTTCTGCGCAAATGCTGGAAGTAGGGCGAAAAAAAATTAACAAACTCGGGCTTAACGAAAAAATTGTTTTACAAAAAGGCGACTCTGAAGACCTTTCTTTTGCCAGTAATAGTTTTGATGCTGCTACAGCCGCTTTTGGGGTTCGTAATTTTCAAAATTTGGAAAAGGGGCTATCGGAAATATACAGGGTGCTTAATAACGGAGGGCAATTGATGGTATTGGAATTTTCAAAACCAAAATCTTCTGTTTTTTCGCCATTGTATAAGTTTTATATGAACATTGTAGCACCACAATTTGCACAGGCTTTTACAAAAAATAAAGAGGCGTATGAGTACCTTAATAAATCGTCTCAGGCTTTTCCGGAAAGAGAAAATTTTTTACATATTTTAAAACAGATTGGATTTATTAATGCAGCATACAAGCCATTAACTATGGGCATTTGTTGTATTTATACTGCGCAAAAACCCATGTAGTGCTATATTTTGGTTAAAAGATGAATAAAAACACCTGATTTGCCCAAACAAAATAATACAATAGTTTCTTTAGTGCCATCTATAACCGAAACCTTGTATAGCTTAGGTTTGGATGATGAGGTGGTTGGAATTACAAAATTTTGTGTACATCCCCTGCATTGGTTTCAACAAAAAATAAAGGTAGGTGGTACCAAAAATATTCATCTCGAAAAAATAAAATCTTTACAACCTACATTAATCATAGCCAACAAGGAGGAGAATGTAAAAGAGCAGGTAGAGCTATTGGCCAAAAATTATAATGTATTACTAACCGATGTGAATAATTATACTGAGGCTTTACAAATGATTCAGGATTTAGGTGAAGTACTACAAAAGCAAACGGCTTCTGCACTGTTGGTTCAATCTATTATAGAACATTTTTCAGTAACAAAAACAAGTAAACCTAAAACTGCGGCTTACATTATATGGAAGAACCCGTGGATGACGGTTGGTGGCGATACGTTTATTAATGATATGATGCAAAAGGCTGGGTTTTATAATGTTTTTGAAAATGAAAAACGCTATCCGCAAGTTAGCATTGAGCAAATAAAAAATAAAAATCCGGATTACCTGCTTCTATCGAGCGAGCCTTTTCCTTTTCAACAAAAACATGCCGATGAATTGAGGGCTTTGATGCCACACATAAAAATATTGCTGGTAGATGGAGAAATGTTTAGCTGGTATGGCAGCAGGATGATAAAAGCTTCTGAATATTTTAACGGCTTAATCAATTGGTAGCAAATCGCAATACCAGAAACCGGCAGTTGCGTTTTCATCGTTTTCTTTCATTGCAAGGGCACTATATTTGAGTGCTCCTTTTTTAAAGGGAACCGCAGTTTTAAATAATGGCCCGTCAAAACAAAAACTGTGATATTCGCCATTTTCTCCACAAATATCTACAGTTGGCGGGAGTGCCGCTATAAAATCTTCATCAATAATTTTACCACAAAATTTTTTTTGTAAACTACCGGTATGTATGCAACAGGTAATGGTTTTAAAACCTTGGTTAAAAAAATCTTGGATAATTTCTTTAGTATCCATTTCCCACAAAGGAAAAATAGATTGCATGTCGGCTTTTTTATTTTGTGCTTCGCGATAAGCCCTAAGGTCTTGTAAAAAAATATCGCCAAAAGCTATAGTATTTATACCTTCTTTTTTAAGCAGGGTTAATGCCCTAAGCATTTTATCTTCGTATTCTTTGTTAGAGCCATTTGTAGTAAATACTTTGATTAATGGTATGCCTATGTTTTTGGCTTGTGTTTCAATCAGACTTTCTCTAACACCATGCATGGATAGCCTTTTGTAAGCGGCATTAAAGGTGCTTAACAGGTACCGTACTTCGTACGACTCGTTTTGTAATAATCGGTACAAAGCATAAGCACTGTCTTTGCCGCCACTCCAGCAAAAAACGATGGGTGTTTTAGGGTGTTGGCTCTTCATGTGCTTGTTGGTATTGATTTTTTAGTTGCTGTAAACAATTCCTGCATAAACAATCTCGAAACTGACGGGCAATTTTGTCTTGTTGTTCTTCAGTAAAGTTAATTCCAAAGCATTGGCATTTTAATACATCGCCTACTTTACATTCAAAAACCTGCCCGCAACCGGGGCAGGTTTTATTTTCGTGTTTTTGTTTCATTAGAAAGTAATGTTTACACCCGTCATAAAATTAAATTTTCTTGAAGTATATCCCGGTACATCAAAATAAGTTTGATTGGTGATGTTTCTTAAATCAATAAAAAATCTTACTTTTTGTAACAGCTGATAATCTGCGTAAAAATCAATATTATAATAATGTGGTTGAACGGCAACGCCCGGGTCGTACATGTTTTTTATTCTTTTACCTACAAACCTAAAAGCAGGAGTAAGGGTTAATCCTTTTGTGGGTGTAAATGTAATATTGCTGTTTAATGTAAAATTTGGCCTGCGGTAAAGGTTGTTCATCGTATTTCCGTTAGCATCTTTACCGGTGCCTTCAACATAAGTAAGGTTATTATTCCAGCTACCAATTTGCCCTATTGCAATACGGCTTTCTACTTCAAAACCATAATCGTGCTGTTCATCCTGATTTCTATATTCGGAGGCATACGTATCCGGATCTGTATAAAAAATAATAAGGTCTTTAATATCGCGCTTAAAACCAATAATACGTATGGAATTTTGTTGGTTGTTAGATTGTGCCTGAACACCTATTTCATAGTTTAAAGTTTTTTCAGGATCAAGTCCGTTAGTATTACGGTATTCGCTCAATAATTGATAAAGAGAGGGTTCTTTGTAACCACTGGAGATATTTAAAAATACCCTTGTGTTTTCATCAATATTGTATGATGGATTGATGGTAAATGTAGTATTGTTGCCATACTCACTACTATGATTGTAGCGGATACCTATTTCATTATTAAAACCGTTTAAGCCGGTTATTAAAAAAGAAGCATATCCGGCAATATTGTTCATTTTTACGCTATCTATATCCAGTGTATCAGTATAAGCACCGTAATTGCTAATACTTTTATAATCACTGCCATATTTTTGATGATTATATTGCAGCCCTGCTAATAAAGAAATATTACCGGTAAAACTATAACGGCCGTAAGCATCGGTAATATAGGATTGTGCTTTGTAATAGCCTCTCGACCATTTTGCAAAAGCAGTAGGATGTACATCAGTACTATCATCCAAATACATTCTTTCCGAAACTGTAGCTGCCTGCTTTATGTTCAATGCCAAGTTTTTTTTATTATAGGTAAGATGAATACTGTTAACAATATTTTTACTGTTTATTTCATAATCCTTATCGTCTTTAAATGCGCCGTTGTCTCCATCGGCATCATAGTTTGTGTATTGCCCCATATATTTTAAAGAAAAAAACGGATTGAACCTCACGCCGGCATTGGCCAGTATATTGTGTTGTACAATACCGTCCTTATCAAAACCCGATGTTTTTGTAGTGTCAAAAGCTGCTGAAAATCCTTTGCTGTTAAGATGGTTATAGCTAACATTATAGTCAAACTTATTAACGGTGCCGCCTATTCCTGCGCTTCCTTTAAATGTGTTGTAACTGCCGTAAGCCAGTAGGGCATTGCCCTCAATAGGTTTTTGTTTATTTTTTTTAGTGATGATGTTGATAACACCTGCAGTAGCATTGCTGCCCCAAAGGGTACTTTGTGCCCCTTTTAAAATCTCTATTCGTTCAATTTGGTTGAGCGTGATATTATTCAAATCAATACTATTACTGTTAATTTGTGATGGATCCTGCATGGGAATACCGTCAATTAAAATTAAAGTATTACCGGTAGATGCTCCTCTTAGGTATAAATCCTGATTACTTCCCGGTGCATTATTAGCACCAGTAATAAAAATGCCGGCCTGCGTGTTTAATAGTTCGGTCAATGAGCGTCCTATATTACGTTGGATGGTGGCTTCATCAATAATGGTAACTACTTTACCTGTTTGTGATTGTTTCACTGGGTTTTTGGTGGCTGTAACCGTTACCTCATCTAAGTTAATACTGTTGTTGTTTTGTGCTTGTAGTAAGGCTGTAAATAAAACAGCAGCCACTACTAAAATTTTTCTTTTCATTAATAAAAAAATTTAAGTTGACTGCTTCCGGTAAAAAGATAATAGAATGGATTAAAACTTTGCTGCTAGCTGTACAAATTTTAAAAACACTGCTAATACCATACTTTTCTCCCGAAAGCTGAATATTGTTTTCCGATTGTTATCGGAATTCAGGCAGGTCTTCTGGCTTGCTCTTTTGTTTTCCCCTTCCCATCTGCCAAAGGCAAACAGTGGTTTATTAAAAACAAATTATTACAGAGTTTACAGCTACGGGGATAGCACCGGATTTTCACCGGCTTCCCTATTATTCCGCCGTGGCGGAACCTGAACGGTGCAAAAGTACGGGCTGATAATTAAAAACCGGGAAATTTCTTTTGTAATTTTTTTTCATCTTTTTTTATTCCAAAACAATTTTGTTTTTACACTTAATAAGAGTATTGTTTTTACAAAAAAGACCCAACAAATGCGTCATTGTAATAAATCCGATTCCGAGCGTTACCGGGAAGGATGAAGAGAACAATTTCACGGTAGGTAAATCTCATTAAATTGGTAAGGAATGTTTCTTCCGAATGCTTCGGAAGAAACATGACGGAATATTGCGTTTATTTTTTCCTCCAGCTATTATTTACCCGGTTCCAGTCGGGCAAATTTTTATCGGGGTCAATTGTTATTTCTGTAACCTCACTGGTGGTAGGGGCAGTAAAACTGTATTCGCTATTGCGTTGCCATATTTCTACCGGTAAATTCATCGTATGCTCTTTGCCGTTTGCTTCTTTTATTTTTACCGTAACAGGCATCGGCATTTTTTCCAGATTTTTAATGGTGATGCTGCTGCCGTTAGCCGGCAATCCGTTCTTGTACTTTACTCCTTCTACACTTTGGTCAATACGCCAATTATTAAAAACCCACCCACGCCAAAACCAGGAAAGCTCTTCTCCACCTACATTTTCAATCGTTCTAAAAAAATCCCAAGGCGATGGATGTTTAAATGCCCAGCGTGCGATATATTCTTTAAACGCAGCATCAAATCTTTTGGGGCCTAAAACCGTATTGCGAAGGGCATGTAACATTTGTGAGGGTTTATCGTAAGCTGCAATGCCCAAATTTCGTTGTTGAATAATATCCGGATAGGTGTAAAGCTCATCCATCTTTTCGTTAAAGGTTCTTCCCGTACTTGTGGTAGGGTCAGAAAAATAGCTATGCGATTTAAACTCGCCTTTGTTAAAAGCTGCGGTAGAAAAATCATTAATAAATGTATTAAAGCCTTCATCCATCCAGGCGTATTTTCTTTCATTACTGCCAACAATCATAGGAAACCAAGTATGGCCAAATTCATGATCGGTAACACCCCAAAGGCCTAATCCGCTGGCATTATATTCGCAAAAAACAATACCGGGGTACTCCATACCGCCTACAATACCGGCAACATTGGTTGCTGCAGGATAGGGGTATTCGTAATAATTTTTGGAATAAAATTCTATGGAGCCTTTCACCATTTCTGTACTTCGCTGCCAACCGTTTTGGGTAATACTTTCAACTGGGTAAGCACTAAGTGCAAAGCTTTTTTTACCCGATGGTAAATTAATTGTGGCACCATCTAATATAAAAGCTTTGGAAGCTGCCCATGCCACATCGCGGGCATTGTTAATTTTAAACCTCCATGTATTCAACCCGGGCTTACCTGTTTTGCCGGATTGTACATCCTGCTCGCTACGAATGGTGATTGTTTTATCACTGTTTTTTGCAGCCGTATATTTTGACAATTCTGTTGCAGTGAGGCATTCATTGGGGTTTACTAATTCGCCAGAGCCTACTACCATTAAGTTTGCAGGAGTGGTTATTGAAAAATCAATATTACCATACTCCAAATAAAACTCACCCTGTCCTAAATAGGGCAATATATTCCAGCCCTGCAAATCATCATATACGCACATGCGGGGATACCATTGCGCCACTTCATATATCCATCCGTTTTTAGTATGTAGCCGGCCCATTCGGTCGCTACCATACTCAGGAATTTCAAAAGAAAAGCCGATATTGAGTTTTACTTTGCCGCCGCTGTTCTTTATTTGGTTTTGAAGCCATATTTGCATACGGGTATCTGTAATTTCATATTCAGGCTTGTATTTTTTACCATCAGCCTCTATAATAATTGAACCAATAATATCACCTTCGGTAAAGGCTGCATTAGCCCAACGGCCGCCAGCCTGTGTTGTTGTAGCTGTAGCTCTCGACTCTTTTTTATAAATATTCTGATCTAATTGCAGCCATAAAAATTTTAAATTGTCGGGGCTATTATTGGTATATACAATTTCTACACTGCCTTTTACGAAGTGGGTTGCGGTGTCCAATGTGCAATTAATTTTATAATCGGCTTGGTTTTGCCAGTATTTAGGGCCCGGTTCTCCACCGGCACTCCGGTACTCGGTACCGGGGTAAGGATAAAACTGAGGGTTAAAAGCCTCTTTGGGGTTGTAATTGGTTTGAGCAAAAACCTGAAAACCGATTATGCAAAGGATTATTGTTGTACAGAAATATCTCATGGTAAAAAAATTATTAAGGCAGTAAATTTATCTTTTGTTTTATTATTATTCAGTTGCAAAAATATAATGTTATTAATGTTTTACAAAAGCAGTATAAAAGTTTCTATCTACTTTAAATAATTCAGGCGTTAACTACGGTAAATTACTATTAAATCAAAAATATTTTTATACCCATAAATTCTAATTGCTTTTTCATACCTTTAAACTGTAACAATAAACCTCCTTTTAATTTTAATACCTATTTAAAATGAAGCTAACATTACCCCCCCCACGTAGTAATTTCACAAATCTTACTTGGTGTTTTAGCATGTATCTTTTTTGTATTTACCGGATGCAGAAAAGAAACCATCCCTGAAAAAATTTTAAGCCCAGATGATGAACTCATTGAAACCATAGCTAAGGATCCGGATTTTAAGCCGGTAGCGTATATGCTTAACATGGATTATATTCAACTACGCATGATGATGCATGATAGTACCGATACCCAAGCCAGAGGAAAAGAACAGGTAAGGGCTGCCGGTTATATTGCTGCCAGTGGTTACCGGCTGCAACAAAAATATGGTTTGGACAGTACCCTGCCTATATTAATAAAAGCAGCAAAAATCTATTCGCAAAAACTGAACCCTACTTTAACAAAAAACTTACAGGCTGCTATTAAAGGCAAAGCGGCTGGCTTAAACACCATAACAAAACCCCGGGCTACAGTTATGGACTGCCCCGAAGGGCTAATTTTTAATGATGAGCTTAATATCTGTGACTGGCCAAGTAATTGTGAAAACTGTGGAACCCAGTATATAGTAATGGATGATGGCACCATGATGCCTATGGTAACCATATCAGCTTCCTGCTATGACAGGTATGATATGGAGTTTGACATGTACAGAACGGCTTATCCAGAAGGATATGCCGCTGTTTTCGGAGATTGGGCAAGCAGTGCGGATAGAAGGGCACAAATGCGTAATGACTTTAATTATCACGATTGCTATATTGTGCAGTTGGATTATTTGGACAAAATATATGAGGAGCAGTACAAGTATAATAATACCACTAACCAAACAGGAGATGACACAAATGGAGATGGGGGAAATGGTGGTGGTGGAGGAACAACTACAAATCCAAACGATGTCTCCAATTATACATTTGTAGCTGGAGCTGGAGAGGGTATTAATCCGATTGAGTATTTAAAATGCTTTACCAATTCTTATAGTATATACAAAATAACTGTTGGTGTTGACCAGCCAATTCCTGGATCAAGAGCAACACACACTAGAGGCAATGGAGGAACGAGCAGTGGAAGTTCTAAAGGGGGCGATATAGATGTTGGGCATACCTTTCTTATTTTAGAAGAAGTTAAGAGTAATGGAACATCAATAACTCGGGTTTTAGGATTCTATCCATCTAAGGGTGTGAATCCTATTAATCCCTCATCAAATGGTTCTTTTATTGATGACGGCGGACACCATTTTGATGTCAGCTTAACAACAACTGTAAATAAAGCGACCTTCTCCTCTGCAATAAATACCTTAAAATTGGGTCCAGAAGTATACAATTTAAATAGCAATAATTGTACAACATTTTGCATTGATTTGCTAAATGCATTAGGTATTTCGCTTCCTAAAACATCAGGATCTTGGCCATTGGATAGTGGGGCAAACCCTGGAGATTTGGGTGAAGATATAAGGACTATACCATTAGGTTCTAACCAAACGAGAAACACTTCAGGCGGTTCTGCATCTGAAAATAAAGGCAGTTGCCCTAACTAAAAAATTAAATATCATGAAAATGAATAGCTATTTGTTTATTATCGGTTTAGTTGCAGCAATTATATTAAGCATTTATCCATGTTTTATTAATAATGGTAAAGGAAAAACAAAAGTATCCAAGTTTGTTTTTTACAACACTATAGGAGAATCGTTGGATGAAAAGAACATTTCATTTCAATTACTAGAGAAGTTTCCTTACAAACAGTTTATAAATAATGAGGATATAGATTTAATAAACCGGGCTACTCGTATCAAGCAATCATACATTTGGAAAGGAAATATATATGGAAAGTTAATTTTTAACAACAATGATTCATGTATAATTAAAATTAGTAGATACGGCTCTTTTTTTAGAAATTTTGAAAACAACTTACTTTATTCATTTAAAAAAGAAACCGACATGGAAAGTTGGCAAAAACTATTAAATAATTTTTTATCATCAAAATACTAAACTCACATCTCAATTTACCGAACAGACAGGGTTAAAACCAGGCTTGCATATCAGGTTGAGGTTTGAACAGGTAGGTAATATACCCATATATATGAATTGGGGAATTGATTCTTCCAAGCTTATTCCGGAACAACCTGTGCGAAATCAAATGCTAAATCTCTTACTGGAAGTAAATGGTTTTTTAAACTGTATAGAAGTGTATTGGTGGCCAACACAAGACATTCCCACACATAATAGCCATCCGGCAAGAAATAGTTTTCAATGTTACGAAAACCATTTTGAATTTGGTACTTTAGATATTGATAGTTACCATAAGCAATTGGCAACTACTGCTTCCGTGCCACCACGTTTACCATTAAGCTTTGAGCTGTGGGTAACGCAAATACCCGATATAATGAAATTGGCTTTATTCTTAAACCCGTATGTAAAAACACATTTGATAATTGATGAAATAGACGGATTTATCAAAGAATATAATAATGCGGCTAACAATTCTATACCAAAGTCTTATACTGTTATTTCATGGGTTTCTGTAGTAGAAGGCAATTCCATCGCTTATAGGATAGATACAGGAATGGCAAGGGTTATGTTCTTTAAAGATTTACTTCGTAAACTTTCATCAATGAACACATTTGAAAGAGTATTGGTTGAGTAAGCATATTAACCATCAAATTATAAGTAATAGGTGGTAACGGTTGCTTGTAGTCTTACTAATTTTGGTGTAAAGTTTGGTCTTATTCACAAAAATGTACGGTTTTTGTCCGATAAGTAAAATAACTACCATAAAAAAGGAAAATGAATTTTTTTCAAATATTTATTATTGTTAATTTGTTAGTTATACATCAATGCAATGGTTTAAATAATCATACATTTTATAAACAAGATACAATAAAGGATAATACGTTATACGAAGGAAGTATTGCCCTAAATTTTCAGACTATAAATTTAAATAGTGCTTCAGAAACCAATGATGTAATTTTAAATAGAAACAGGACAATGTATCTTTATAATAATTTTTTAATTGATGTAGATATTAGATTCAATTTTAATGATGGGGAGTTTATTAACTCCGATACTGCTTCTTATACGCTTTATAATCTTGATAAACAAGAATATTTTCAGTTTGAAAAGCTTTCCATAGGAGCAAAAATCTTATCAAAGGGTCTTATGTCAAACAGAGGCTCTTTTTCAAAGGCTGTTGAATACGATCCTCTTAACAACTTTCCGGATTCAATGTTACAACTAAAAGATACAATAATTTCAAAATCAAAATATCAGGTTGTTACGCTATTGGTTAATTCTATGGAGGAGGATAGTATGTACATTAATTATGCCAAGAAGGTTAAATTTTGGATAAATCCGGCAGTTGTAAAATTTCCATTGCAGCTAAGTTATTTTTTAAGTGAAAAAAGCAAAATGCATTTGTTTTTAGAAGAGAATTATCTATGGCAGATGGAAATACAATTCTTGTAACAGAACTACTTTATAGGCCCCAAATCCTTTCTGATTCCCTTCACAACATTTTTCATGCCTGGGAAAAATTAACCCAAAATTGATTATTATCTTGTGTTTTAAATTAAGTACTGGACGGCAAATGCAAGGCCAATATAGATGGATGTTTATTTACAACATAGATAAACTTTCCAAAATAATTTCACAAGCTATTTTTATTTCTTCATTAGAAATAGTTAGCGGCGGACTGATGCGTAAACAATCGGATGCAAATAAAAACCAGTCTGTAATTACTGCTAATTCTTCTCTCGCAATCAATACATCAATAACTTTTTTATTGGTATCAAAACTATCAAAACCAACAGCCATCCACAAGCCAAAGGAATGAATGTATTTTATTTTTGGATGTTGAAGCAACGATAAAAATAGCTGTTCTTTATCTTTAACGGTGTTGATAATGTTTTCTTGTAGCAAAACTTCAAAAGCTGCTAATCCGGCTGCGCAACATACGGGATGGCCGCCAAAAGTAGTAATATGCCCCAGTACGGGATTGCTGGCTAATAGGATCATCAAATCCCTATTGGCAATAAAAGCTCCCAAAGGCATACCGCCGCCTAATGCTTTTCCAAGAAGTAACACATCCGGTTCTATACCAAAATTTTCAAAACCCCATAACTTACCCGTTCTGCCAAACCCTGCCTGAATTTCGTCTAATACCAATAATGCTCCGGTGGCGGTACATTTCTCTCTAATGGCCTGTATCCATTCTTTTTGAGGTGCAATAACACCAGCTTCTCCCTGAACGGTTTCTAAAATTACACAGGCTGTTCGGTTATCAATTTCTTTGATGCACTCATCCGAATTATAATCAACATGTACAATGCCCGGCAATAAAGGCCTGAATGCATTTCGCCAATACTCATCACCCAAAATACTTAAAGCCCCCTGCGTAGAGCCGTGATAAGCATTATTGGCTGCAATAATTTTCGTTCTGTTTGTTACTCGTTTGGCCAACTTCATGGCGCCTTCTACTGCCTCGGCACCAGAGTTGGTAAAATAAACCGAGTTGAGTTTTTCGGGTAAATGCTCCGTTAATTTTTTTGCATATTGCACCTGCGGCGATTGTACAAATTCGCCATACACCATAATATGCATATAATCATCTAACTGCTTTTGTATGGCCTTAATTACAGCCGGATGCCGGTGCCCGGTATTGGCTACGCTAATACCGCCAATGAGGTCAATATATTTTTTTCCGTTGGCATCATACAAATTACAACCTTCTGCCTTAGTAATTTCTAAAGCTAAGGGGGCTAAAGATGTTTGTGCCACATGCTGTAAAAAAAGTGAACGCTGGTTCATGCCATAAAGGTAAGGGATAGGCGAGGAAGGATAAAAGAGATTGTTATAAACGGGAACGCAACAGCATTTGGATGGACTCGTTCAGCATATCGTTTTTTTTGTCTAAAAACAGGGCTGCTTTTTCAGTAGGGAGCCGCAGCTCATAGGTTTTATTAGCTGCCAGTGCCTGATCCATTCCGGGGTTGAGTTTGCCAAATTCGTCCATACTCATTTCTAAGTATTTAGCTACTGCTATTGAATTATATCTTCCGGCAATGGTTTGTACTTTCACGTTTTGATGGGTAGCAGAATCCCTAACATTTGGCATTTTTCTTAATGCTTCTTCTCTGGTAAGTGTGGCAGCCCCTCCACGGCCTTCCATGATGTAATGGGTGGCAATAAATTTTTTTACATGGTTACGGGTTTCGGCAGGTAAATAATATTGAAGGTTCCAGAAGTTTCGGCTGGAAGCTCTGGAAATGGCACTATTCACATTGCCGGGACCGCAGTTATAAGCGGCTACAACCAATAACCAGTCTTTATATATTGCAAACAGCTGGTTTAAATACTTTGATGCCGCACGGGTGCTTTTTAAGTAGTCGATACGCTCATCTCGGGCTGCGTTCACCTGTAGCCCTAAATCGCGGGCTGTGCCGGGCATAAACTGCCAGGGACCTACGGCTCCGGCCCAAGATACAGCTGTAGCTCTTAAATTTGACTCAATTACCGCTAAATATTTTAATTGCTTGGGAATTCCGTTCTGCGTTAGCACATCATCCATCATGTCAAAATAAGGACCGGCCCACAGTTGTAATTTGTTTAAATTGGACGAATGTCTTTGCATATAATCTTGTACAAAACTCATGGCTTGCGGATTAATATGCTGTAAGTTAATATTCTTGTTATTTTTATTGTTAGATTCGTTTGCCTCATCAAACAGGCTTTTAAAACCCAGCTTCGGGTCTTGTTTTATAATCTGTTCTTGCTCTACTGCCATTGTTTCCTGCTTTACCATTTCTAATTGGCTAAATGCAGTGGTGCTTAGGGTGCTGAATAGTAAAAGTAATACAAGGTGATTGATAAAGCCACAACAACTGAAGCCCGATTTTAAAAAAAACAAGTTACGAAATAGCTTTTTTGGGGAAAACGATATGGTTTTTCTATATATCATGTATAATTAAACTTGCCTTATATGGTTAAGGCCACTATTCAAAAGCACTATTAAGACCTTAATAGGGTATTGCTAAACTGTAGCAAAGATAACTCATTAAAAGGAGCTGCCAGTAATTGGACGCCAAAAGGCATCTGGTGGGTTGGATGGGTGAATAAAGGAACGGAAATAGCGGGTGATCCGGTGAGGTTGGCCATAACGGTATAAATATCAGCAATATACATGGCTAAAGGGTCGGTCATTTTTTCGCCTATCTTAAAAGCCACTGTTGGCGATGTGGGCATGGCAATAAAATCGAACTCTTTGAAAATCAATTGAATTCTTTCTGTTAAAATTCTCCTTACTTTTTGCGCCTGTGTAAAATAGGCATCGTAATAACCGGAACTTAAAACAAAATTACCCAGCATAATGCGCCTTTTCACCTCTTTACCAAAGCCTTCAGAACGATTTTTCTTATAAAAATCATCTAAGTTAGCAATTGCCTCTTTACTGCGGTGCCCGTATTTTACACCATCGTAACGGCTAAGGTTTGAGGTAGCTTCGGCTGTAGTCAGTACATAATAAGTAGGAACAATATATTCCATCAAATCAAAATGCACTTCTTCTACAGTATGCCCGGCTGCCTGCCACTCTGTTATTTTATTTTTTAACGATTTGCCTATTACGGGGTCAAGGCCCGGATGTTCTAATGCTTCGGGGAAATAGGCAATTTTATATGTTTGGTCTGATGCTAATGCTTCGCTATAAGCAGGAACTTCTTTATGCGAAACCGTGCTGTCAAATTCATCTGCCCCGGCCATAACTTCTAATAATAATGCCGCATCTGGAATATTTATTGTAAAAATACCAATCTGGTCAAAAGAAGATGCATAAGCTATTAATCCGTAGCGGGAAATGCGTCCGTAGGTTGGTTTTAGCCCAACAATCCCACAAAAATCTGCCGGCTGCCTTACCGAGCCTCCCGTATCGCTACCTAAGGATGCCATGCAAAGCCCGGCTTGTACTGCAACTGCCGAACCACCGGAGGAACCACCGGAAATACGAGTTTCATCAGCCGCATTTAGTACTTTACCGTAACAACTGTTTTCGTTGGTAGAGCCCATCGCAAACTCATCACAATTCACTCGGCCGATAATAATGGCTCCTTCATCTAAGCATCTTTGTACCGCCGTGGCCGAAAATATAGATGTAAAACCTTCTAATATTTTTGAGGAAGCAGTTAACCCATGATCTTTATGGCAAAGCACATCCTTTAGCACTATAACCACACCATGTAATTTTCCTTTTTTACCGGTAAGGCTATCCAGTTCTTCGGCTCTGGCAATGGCTTCATCGGCATATACTTCCACAAAAGCATTCAAATGCTTTTGGGCTTCAATTTGTTGTAAATAGTATTGTACGGTATCCACGCAACAGGTTGCACCACTTTGCAAGTCAGCCTGGTATTGTGCAATAGACGAAAAATCCGGCAAGAGAATTTACTTTTCGGTTTAAAAATAATAGGGATTACTCAGCAGCGGCTGATTTTTTTGGCTCACTGGTAATGTTATTGGCACTCTCTTCAATCTCGCGCTTAACATTGTCTTTAGCATCATTAAATTCACGCACGCCTTTACCTAAACCTCTCATCAATTCTGGAATTTTACGGCCACCAAAAAGTAATAAAACAATCACTAAAATAATGATGATTTCGTTGGTGCCTAAAGCGCCTAAAATTTGAAAATTTGTCATGATTTAAAAATTAGTTTTCAAATATACACTAAGAATTGTAAAAATTCCGGTTAAAATTTTTAAGGAAACTGTATTACTCGTACTTTATTATTACAAACTATTTAAGATTTTGATTTAAAATGGTATATTAAATCTTAGTTTTACGCCTGCCAAAATGAAAAGCAATTTTAAATAAAGTAAATGTATAAAGCCTTTTTATTTGATTTAAACGGAACTGTTATTGATGATATGCATTACCATACACAAGCCTGGCACGGAGTTTTAAATGCATTGGGAGCCAATATTTCATACGAAGCTGTGGAGCAAGAAATGTATGGGAAAAATGAAGAGTTGTTAATTAGAATATTTGGGGAAGATGGCCTTACGCCGCTAAAGCGTCGTGAAATATCAGTAAAAAAAGAAGAAAAGTATCAGGAAGAATTTCGGCCCTATCTAAAACTTATTGACGGATTGGACGAATTTTTAAATCAGGCTTATATCCATAATATTCAAATGGCTATAGGAACAGCAGCTATTATGTATAATGTAGATTTTGTGTTGGATGGGTTAAACATACGGAAGTATGTTAGTGCCATTGTTAGTGCAGATGATGTACAAAATAGCAAACCTCATCCCGAAACTTTTTTAAAATGTGCTGCATTGTTAAAAACAGCATCTAAAGATTGTGTTGTGTTTGAAGATTCTCCCAAAGGGGTAGAAGCTGCTTTGCAAGCAGGGATGGATGCCGTTGTGATTTTAACCATGCACAACAAAGAGGCATTTAAGCAGCTGCCTAACATTAAGTTTTTTATAAATGACTTTAAAGACCCCGTTTTGCTGTCATTATTTTAAATATTTGTAAAAAGAACATTTATTAAAAAAAAGATTGTACATTAGCAATCTTTAAACCGCATGCCAGGTATGAAAGATAATTCCTACGTAATTGGTGTTGATTATGGTTCTGATTCTGTGAGGGCTGTAATTGCAAACACAGCAAATGGAGAAGAATTGGCTTCTTCAGTTTTTTATTATCCCCGATGGAAAGAAGGGAAATATTGTAACCCGTCTGCAAACCAGTTCCGGCAACATCCATTAGATTATTTGGAAGGGCTTGAATTTACCATCAAGGATTGTATTAATAAAGCAGGAACCGATGTAGCAAAAAATATAAAAGGTATTTCTGTTGATACTACAGGTTCTACTCCGGTAGCTGTTGATGCTACTGGTACACCTTTAGCCTTAACGCCCGGATTTGAGGACAACCCAAATGCTATGTTTGTACTATGGAAAGACCATACGGCAACAAAAGAAGCGGCTGAAATGAATGAGCATGCTAAAAAATTTGAAACCAATTATTTACAATATGTTGGAGGCATATACTCCAGCGAATGGTTTTGGTCAAAATTATTGCACATTTTACGGGAAGATGAAAGCGTGAGCCAAGCCATTGAAAGTTGGGTAGAGCATTGCGACTGGATTCCGTTTATACTTACCGGCGGCAACAATGTAAAAGACATCAAACGTAGTGTTTGCAGTGCGGGGCATAAAGCATTGTGGTCAAAAGAATTTAACGGTTTTCCTCCCAATGAGTTTTTTGCAGGTTTAGACCCGGTATTAGACGGATTTACCGATAAACTACCAAAAGATACTTTTACTTCCGATACCGCTGCAGGCATTATTTCAAAAGAATGGGCCGATAAATTAGGCTTGCCACAAGATGTAGTGATAGGTATTGGTGCTTTTGATGCACACATGGGGGCGGTTGGCGGACAAATAGAGCCCTACTACCTGAGTAAGGTAATGGGTACCTCTACCTGCGATATGCTGGTAGCCCCCAATGCCGAAATGGACGATACGCTGGTTCGCGGTATTTGCGGACAGGTTGATGGCTCCATCATTCCAGGAATGATTGGTTTAGAAGCCGGCCAAAGTGCCTTTGGCGATATTTATGCATGGTTCCGTAATTTGCTTTCCTGGCCATTGCAGTTTATCAATAACGATGAACAGAAAAAAGAAATTGAAGGAAAAATAATTGCAGCACTTTCTGAAGCGGCTGCAAAATTACCATTGCAAGATGATGATGAGATTGCTACCGACTGGATGAATGGCCGCCGTACGCCGGATGCCAATCAGGAGTTAACAGGAACCATTGCCGGTATTAGTTTAGGCACTAATGCACCAGCAATATTTAAAGCATTAGTTGAGGCTTCCTGTTTTGGTGCCAAAGCTATTGTAAACCGTTTTATAGCAGAAGGCGTTCCTGTGAAAGGTTTAATTGGTTTGGGTGGCGTGGCTAAAAAATCGCCCTATATCATGCAGGTAATGGCCAATGTAATGAATATGCCTATCCGCATTCATAAAAGTGAACAAACCTGTGCAGCCGGTGCTGCCATGTTTGCAGCAACTGTAGCCGGTATTTATCCTACAGTAAGTGATGCTATGAAAGCTATGGGACAGGGTTTCGATACGGAATATCATCCCAATGCAGATAAGGTAGCTTATTACGAAAAACGGATGATGTTGTATGAAAAACTGGGTAATTTCACAGGGCAATTATATCAGAATTAATTAACAGATAAAAAAGCTTTCATGTTAAATAAAAAACCATGAATTACGAATTAATAAGACATCAGGCCTATGAAGCCAATATGTTGTTGCCCGAACTGAATCTGGTACTTTTTACATTTGGTAATGTAAGTGCCGCAGATAGGGAAAAAGGTGTATTTGCCATAAAACCCAGTGGTGTTCCCTACAAGGATCTGTCGCCTGAAAATATGGTTATTGTAAATTTTGATGGAGAAACTATTGAAGGCGATTTAAATCCATCTTCCGATACCAAAACACACGCAGTGTTGTATAAACATTGGGATGGCATTGGCGGTATTGTACACACACATTCTGTTTATGCCACTTCCTGGGCACAATCTTTAAGAGATATACCAATTTACGGCACCACCCATGCCGATTATAACACGGTTGACATTCCCTGCGCACCACCCATGAGCGACGAGATGATAAAAGGTAATTATGAATACGAGACCGGGTTTCAAATCATGAATTGTTTTAAAGAGAAAGAATTGGATTATCACGAAGTGGAAATGGTATTAGTGGGCAACCATGCGCCTTTTACCTGGGGAAAAACGGCAGATAAGGCTGTGCATAACAGTGCCGTATTAGAGCAGGTAGCAAAAATGGCTTACCTCACCGGGC
This sequence comes from Niabella sp., assembly GCA_047975735.1. GTDB lineage: Bacteria > Bacteroidota > Bacteroidia > Chitinophagales > Chitinophagaceae > Niabella. The sequence goes on along the minus strand of JBKEEB010000018.1, from coordinate 25,605 downwards.
AAATAAATCCGGATGCACCCCGACTAAAAGATGCTTTAAAACAAAAGCACTGGGAGCGTAAGCACGGGCCCGACAGTTATTACGGTCAATCATAAAAAGAAAGCAATAAGTAAAAAATATTAATCACATCCTCACTTGGGTAAAAACCGGAAAAACTAATTTCTCCATCTGAGGCTAAAAAAAATACAATGCAGGACTTAAAATCATTACAGGTATGGTTTGTTACGGGCAGCCAAGATTTATATGGTGAAGATACACTGAAAGAAGTAGCGGCGCACTCAAAAGAAATTGCAGCCCATATTAATGCTGCATCACAAATTCCGGTTACGGTAGTTTTTAAACAAGTATTAAAAAGTACTGAAGAAATATATAGCGTATTGGCCGATGCTAACCATACCAAAGAATGTATTGGCATTATAACTTGGATGCATACCTTTTCCCCTGCAAAAATGTGGATTAACGGGTTAAAAATTTTACATAAACCGCTGCTGCATTTGCATACACAATATAACCGCGATATTCCCTGGGCTGATATTGACATGGATTTTATGAATACTAACCAAAGTGCGCATGACGACAGGGAGTTTGGTTTTATGATGAGCAGGATGCGTTTGCGCAGAAAAGTGGTTGTAGGGCATTGGAAAGATAATAATGTATTAGACAGAATAGCCGTATGGTCAAGAGCTGCTGCAGGCTGGGCCGATTGGCAAGGTGCCCGTTTTGTACGCTTTGGCGATAATATGCGCTATGTGGCAGTAACAGACGGCGATAAGGTAGAAGCAGAGCTGAAATTTGGTTTTAGTGTAAACACGCATGGTATTGGAGATTTAGTAAAAGTAATTAATGGCATCAGCGATGCAGAAGTAGAGGAACTGATTGCCGAGTATAATGATACATTTAATGTAGTACCGTCTTTACAAAAAGGAGGAGACAGACATCAGTCTTTAATTGATGCTGCCCGAATAGAACTGGGGTTAAAGCATTTTTTGCAAGATGGCAATTACAAAGGCTTTACCGATACTTTTGAGGATTTACATGGTATGAAACAATTACCCGGTATTGGCTCGCAACGCATGATGGCTGCCGGCCACGGCTTTGCCGGCGAAGGTGATTGGAAAACTGTTGCCTTAGTACGTGCCATGAAGGTGATGGGAGCCGGATTGCCCGGTGGTAACTCGTTCATGGAAGATTATACCTATCATTTTGAACCGGGAAACAGTTTGGTATTAGGTTCTCACATGCTTGAAATTTGCCCCAGCATTGCCAATGGCAAAGCCAATGTAGAAATTCATCCTTTAGGAATTGGCGGCAAAGAAGACCCTGTAAGACTGGTCTTTAACGCTGCCGGAGGCTCGGCATTAAATGCTTCGGTAATGGATATGGGCAACCGCTTTAGGCTATTGGTAAACGAGGTAGATGCAGTAGCCCCGCAACATGATTTACCTAAATTACCGGTGGCAAGAGTACTGTGGAAACCATTGCCGGATATGAATACTGGTTGTGCTGCCTGGATATTAGGCGGGGGTGCGCATCATACCTGTTATTCCCAGAATCTCACATCGGAGCATTTAGAAGATTTTGCAGACATGGCAGGTATTGAGTTTACATTAATAAATAAAGATACGAACCTCTATCAGTTTAAGAATGAGCTGAGATGGAGCGATGTATATTATCAGGTTAATAAAAGTTAGAATAAATTTCTTAAGGTTTGAAACATTTTTACGTGTTGTTTATTTCAAATCACTGTATATTTATCCACAAAATCAATTATTCATTTTAACATTTGCGCTTTATGGGAAGTCATTTAGGTACCGCGGATTATGTTGTGTTCATTATTTATTTTTTAGTTGTAGCATCTTATGGTTACTGGGTGTATCGTAAAAAAAAGAAAGCAACCGTATCTGCCTCTCACGATTATTTTTTAGCCGAAGGGTCATTAACATGGTGGGCCATTGGAGCTTCACTTATCGCCTCTAATATATCTGCCGAGCAATTTATTGGCATGAGTGGCGAAGGTTTTTTTGTTGGCATTGCAGTAGCTGCTTACGAATGGATAGCTGCTATAGCACTTATTATTGTAGCAATATGGTTTATACCCATCTATCTGAAGAACAAAATATATACCATGCCGCAGTTCCTTAACACAAGGTACAACAGTACGGTATCGCTCATTATGGCCATTTTTTGGTTGATGTTATATATTATTGTAAACCTTACATCCATCCTTTATTTAGGGTCTTTGGCTATTAACGAATTATTAGGCGGCGGCCATTTACATGTTATTATGATAGCCTTATTAATTATGGCATTGCTGATTACATTAGGCGGCATGAAAGTAATTGGTTATACCGATGTAATACAGGTGGCCGTTTTAATTATTGGTGGTTTTGCCACCGTATATATGGCGTTACAGGTGGTAGATGTAAGGCTTAATGGTGCAGCAGTAGGTAATGCATGGGCCGGATTTAAAACATTGATGGGGCAGGCTCCAGATCATTTTAATCTGATGCTTGAAAAGCCAACAGTTACAACCACTACCTTGGCCGATGGAGAAATCAATTCGCATGTTTCAAAATATGTGGTGCTGCCAGGTATTGCTATGTATTTTGCCGGGCAGTGGATTGTAAATCTGAACTATTGGGGGTGTAACCAATACATTACTCAACGTGCCTTAGGTGCCGATTTAAAAACAGCCCGCACCGGTATTTTATTTGCAGGGTTTTTGAAATTATTTATGCCGGTAATTGTAATGTTACCCGGTATTGCAGCGTATGTATTGTATAAAGAAAATCAGCTGCCAGGGTTTAATGGTGTAAAAGATGGGGCGTATTCTGCAATTCTGGCATTTTTGCCTGTAGGGTTAAAAGGTTTGGCGGTGGCAGCATTAACAGCTGCTATTGTTGCCTCGCTTGCCGGTAAGGTAAATAGTATATCTACAATTTATACGTTAGATATACATAACAAGTATTTTGATAAAAGTAATAATGAAAAAGGAACTGTAAGAACCGGCCGTTTGGTAGTCGTTGTATCTATGATTATAGCCCTGTTCTTAACCTGGGGAGATGCCTTGGGTATTGGTGGCGAAGGCGGCTTTACCTTTATTCAAAAATATACCGGTTTTATTAGCCCGGGTGTATTTGCCATGTTCCTTTTGGGGATGTTTTGGAAACGTACTACAGCTACTGCCGCACTGGTTGGTATTATATTAGGTTTCTTACTTGCCTTGTTTTTTAATGGCCCTGTTATTGATATTTTTGGTAAAGAAACATGGCTATATACTGCTTATACTTATGAAAAAGTAGAAAAAGGCATTACACATACTATTACAGAAATTCCTTTTCTTATTAATATGGGATGGTCATTCTTTTTCACCGTATTAACAATGATAGGTATCAGCCTTGCCGGGCCAAAAGTAAATCCGAAAGCTTTTGAAATAGACGCTAAAATGTTTAAGGTAGAACCCCGAACAATGGTGTTGATTGTAATTACACTCATGTTGTTGATTGCCCTATATGCTAAGTTTTGGTAGTTCGTTAACTAATAATAATAAAAGCCGATTGGGACATTACCAATCGGCTTTTTGTATGACGGAACAAAAACTATTTCAATCCTGCTATCAAATCGTCATTCAATTTTACATAATCGGCATTTTTGGCTTTAACAGCTAAATCTTTAGATGCAAGGGCTACCTTTTTAGCTTCAGATTTTTTACCATTTTTAGCTAAAACTTTAGCGTATTGATGTTGTACCCAAAAAGCATCGGGTTGTGCTTCCACTGCTTTGCCCAACCATTCTTCTGCTTTTTTTAAGTTCTTATTATTGTTAAGATAATATACCCCGGCCTGAAAATATGGCGGTTTTTCGCCTTTCATAGCTTCATCAATTGATGCCATTACTTTGCTGTCCACATCGGTTTTTATAGGAACAGCAATTTTTACATTATCCCACCGAATAATCAAATCGCAACTTTCGTCTTTTACATTAGCAAATTGCATGGTAAAGGTTTCTGCCTTCATGTTTACCGTATTTACTTTGACTGCAACTCTTACCATATCTTCTTCCTGTTTGTATAAGGAAGGGTTATTTACATTGGTTTGTTTTGAAATAATCACATCCCAATTGGTTTTGTTAGGAATGGTAAGTAACCCGTATTTTCCTGCCGGAATTGTTTTGCCTCCAATAATTACATCATCTTCAAAAGTTAGGGTAGTTGCGGCATTGGCTCCTGTACGCCATACTTTACCATAAGGTACTAATCCTCCAAATATTTTTCGACCCTTCATATTAGGCCTGCTATACGAAAGTTCAATGGAAGACAATCCAAACCCCTGCTTAATAGTTTGTGATGTGCTGGGTGCGGGTGTTTTTAATTGCGCATTTGCGGCTAAGCAAAACACTGACAAGAGTAATCCTAAAAATAAATGCTTCATAATAATATTATTTTTTATTGTTTTTTTGCAAAAATGAAAATAGTAAAAAAAATGCTCATGGCAAAGACGGCCTGCTGTTTGTATAATACCACTACAATAACATAGTATTTTGTATATAAAAATAAAGATTAGCCGTTTTCTTCTTTTTCTAATTGGGGTCCGTGTAGCTGCACCACACGCTCCTTCTGCCTTTTAATCATAGTCATATTTAAAAGCTCCACTAAAACAGAAAAAGCCATAGCAAAATATATATAATTCTTCAGATGAAGTTGTTCGGCTTTTTCGTGATTCCAGCCTTCAACCATCAGGCTAATACCAATCATTACCAAAAATGTTAATGCCAGCATTTTTATGGTAGGATGACTTTGAATGAAGGCAGCAATTTTGGCACTAAAAGTAAACATGATGAACATGGCAATTACTACGGCCAAAATCATGATCTCTAAATGTTTTGCAGTACCACCGGCAGTTATTACGCTGTCAAATGAAAATACGGCATCAATTAATACAATTTGAAAAATGGCCTTACTATAAGTTAACTGGCCACCGGTGGCGTTTTCGTCCGTTTCTTCTCCTTCCAATTTCAAGTGAATTTCCTTTACCGATTTGTATATAAGAAACAAACCTCCCAGCAACATTACAATGCTGGCAAGGTCAAATCCTTTACCAAACCATTCTTCCGGAATAATATATTTACCTCTTTGGCTAAGCAGCCAGTTTAAGGCTATTAAAAGCAAACACCGGGTTGTAATACCTGTAACCATCCAGGTTTGGCGGGCTTTTTGTTGGAGTTGAGCAGGCAGCCTGTTTAAAATAATGCTAACAAAAATTACATTGTCAATACCTAAAACAATTTCCAACACCACTAAAATAATTAAACTAATAATGCTGTCAAATGTCAATAATTCTGACAGGGGTGTTAATAGGAGCTCTGTCATTTTAAAAGGTTTTTTAGTTTAAGAAGAACTAAGCCCTTTACATATTTTTTTTACGATGGAAGGGCCTTCATAAATAAATCCTGTCCATACCTGCACCAAGGATGCACCTGCATCTAACTTATCTTTGGCATCGCGCGCCGTAAAAATACCGCCGGAAGCAATAATGGGAACTTTCCCTCCGGTTTGGTCAAAAATGTATTTTACAATTTGTGTGCTTCTTTCTTTTACGGGTAGCCCGCTTAAGCCACCGGCACCCATATCGGTAACCTCTTTAACGGGTGTTTTTAAGTTGTTTCTGCTAATAGTAGTATTAGTGGCTACAATACCATCCAATTTAATTTCAAGAGCCAGATCTATTACATCGTCAATTTGTTCTTTTTCCAAATCAGGCGCAATTTTAAGTAGTATGGGTTTAGCAACCGCTTTGCCGTTATTAATCATGGCAAGATGCAATATAATTTTTCTCAGCGCATCTTTATCTTGCAAAGCCCTCAATCCCGGTGTATTCGGGCTGCTAACGTTCACTACAAAATAATCAACATAGGGGTGCAATTTATTAAAAGAGGTGGCATAATCTTTCCAGGCTTCCTCATTAGGGGTTATTTTGTTTTTGCCAATATTTCCGCCAATAATTAACGGTAATTTTGTATGACTGTTTTTTCTTTTTTCATGCCAGTCTTCCAGTCTTTTGGCAATGGCATCAGCTCCTTCGTTGTTAAAGCCCATCCGGTTAATAAGTGCTTTGTCTTTGGGAAGTCTGAATAGCCGGGGTTTTTCGTTACCGTCCTGCGGCAATGGGGTTACGGTACCAATCTCTACAAAACCAAAACCCAAGGCATCCAGTTCTTTTAGGTATTTAGCATTTTTATCAAAACCGGCACCCAGCCCTACGGGATTACGCATTTTCATGTGTAAAAAAGGGGTTTCCAAATTTTTTGAAGGTGCTGCAAAAGAAGAAATAATTTGCTTTCCCAATGGAAGTTTAGTAATCAGTTTCAACTGGCTCATAGCCATCTGATGCGCCTTTTCGGGTTCGAATTGAAAAAATATTTTACGTAATTGCTGGTACATACCGCAAATATACTTTAAGTTAGTTGCTGTTACTAAGTTTAGGCGGGCATAAATTTAAATAGCTTTTTAGGTGCTGCGAAAAACTGCAATTTGTATTTTCTTTGGTTTATGCTTAACTTGGAATGTAAAAGGGTTAGAATTAGAGATATTTTAATACAAAACTATAATTATGCAGGAAGCTTATATTATTGCTGGCTATCGTACCGCTGTTGGAAAAGCTAAAAAAGGCGGGTTTAGGTTTTACAGGCCGGATGACCTTGCTATTGAGGTGATAACAGGGTTAATGGCATCGGTTCCGCAATTAGAGCCGAAACGGGTAGATGATGTACTGGTGGGTAATGCCGTACCGGAAGCAGAGCAGGGCTTACAAATGGGAAGAATAATTTCTGCCAGAGCATTAGGTATAGATGTGCCGGGTGCTATTGTAAATCGTTATTGTGCCTCCGGGCTTGAAACGATTGCCATTGCTACGGCTAAAATAAAAAGTGGCATGGCCGATTGTATTATAGCCGGTGGTACAGAAAGTATGAGCATGGTGCCAGCCGCCGGTTGGAAAACCGTACCTTCCTATGCAATTGCCAATGATGAACCCGATTATTATTTGGGTATGGGTCTTACGGCGGAAGCCGTGGCTAAAGAATATAATATTAGCAGGGAAGATCAGGATATGTTCAGTTACAACTCTCACCAAAAGGCCATTAATGCCATTAACAAGGGCTATTTTAAAGAAGGTATTTTACCGGTTGAAGTGCAGGAGGTTTTTGTGAACGAAAAAGGTAAAAAAGATACAAGGAATTTTACTGTTGATACAGATGAAGGTCCGCGTACTGATACTTCTGCTGAGGTTTTGGCAAAGCTGAAACCTGTATTTTCCGTAAAGGGTACAGTTACAGCGGGCAACTCCTCTCAAACCAGTGATGGCGCGGCTTTTGTTATAGTAATGGGTGAAAAAATGATGAAAGAATTAGGCCTGCAACCCATCGGTAAATTAATAGCCTGTACCAGTGCCGGGGTACCGCCGCGGCTGATGGGTATCGGGCCGGTAGCTGCCATTCCCAAAACATTACAACAGGCAGGTTTATCGCTAAACGATATTGATTTGATTGAGCTGAACGAAGCTTTTGCATCGCAATCATTAGCAGTAATAAGAGAGGCCGGCTTAGACCCTGAAAAAGTAAATATAAACGGTGGCGCAATTGCATTGGGACATCCGCTGGGGTGTACCGGAGCCAAACTTTCTATACAGGTGTTAAACGATTTAAAAAGGCTCAACAAAAAATTTGGAATGGTTACTGCCTGTGTTGGCGGCGGACAGGGTATTGCCGGCATTTTTGAAAGACTTTAAGCTTGGTGTGATTTGAGCCACACCCGAAGGAACATGCCGTTGACGATAAGTTTATTTCAACATATCTACACATACTAAAAGTTCCCATCCTTTTGTGCGGATGGGAACTTTTTTGTAAAAATATCCGGTAAAGGATTGGGGCTTATCCCAATGGTATTAATCGTGTTTTATGACCGATATAATTCTTGAACCGGTTTCTGTACCGTCAATGTCAACTTGTACAATTTTTATGAAAAGTTTTTTATCCTGCTTTGTTAAAAACTCCTGATCTAAATTGTTTTTGCAACTCACAAATAACAGGCTAACGTTTATTAGCATAGCCGCTATTAGCCAAAGAGAATACTTTTTTTTACGCATTAATACGGATGGAACTATAATAAGTATAATTACTCCAAGTAACCAGGAGGTAGTGGTGCTTGCAGGAAGAAGTGTGTTAAATGAGTAAGTAGTGAGTGTGTTACTGTTACCACCGGTATTTTTAGTATCAACAACACCAATCTCGGTAAATTTTTTGCCGTCAGTTGACAATAAAATTCTAAAATAATTATTGTTTTTTTCAAACAATGTTGACCAGGAAATATTAAGAACATTGCCTGTTATACCGGCATCAATTGGGCCAAACATTATAGGTAACGGTGAATTAAAAGGAATATAATAATCCTCTACCTCACCATTACTGGAAACTCCCACCGGGCTACCAAAATTAGTGGGGTCGGTGGAAATTCTGAACCTTGCATAAGTACCCGGCGTGCCGGTAGGGCCGGTAAGTGTTACACCCACCCAAATAAATGTAATATTGGTAGTTGTATTGGCTGGCACAGTAGCCGAGTGTAACTCGCCTGCATCAAACACACCATTATTATTCCAGTCTATCCAGGCATCTAATTGCCCGGAGTTGGCAGTATTATTGGTTACCGGAACTATAACAGTATAACTGGGGATAATATTAGGAACATTTCCTCCTGCAATGGCAGGAAATGAACTAATGCCATCATCTGTATCTAAATTAGACGTTGTAGAGGGCAGCCCATCAGCATCTAATGTTAATGCAGCCCCAATTCTTACATCAAATGTGCTTGCCGAAACGGCTATGTGTTCCGGCCCGTTGTTACCGGAATAGGTACTATATGATATGGGGGCATCGCTATAATCAGCCATAACTGCTTCTGGTGCATTGGGGCAGCGCGCTCCGTCATTTAATGTAGATGCCGTGCTGGTTGTGTATAAGGAATATGTTGGTGTGGTTGTAATGTTAGAAACTTTAAAAATATTGCCTGTTGTATTGTTTTTAGCGTAAAAATTTCCGCTGGCATCTACAAAAACAGCTCCATATTGCCCTGCATCGGGGAGAACAATGCCTGTGCTAACAAAGCTGAGTGTGCCTGCTGTAACATCTAATTTTACAACCGTATGTGTATTAAAATCAATACCATATACAGTGGTTGTTTCGCCATAGAGAAAAGCCCAGTCGCCGGTTACATTATAAGTAGCCGTATTGGTAATGTTGCCTACAGATGTAGCCTGACCAAAAGTGCCGGAGGAAGGGTTTACATCAACCTTTACTAACCTGTTGCCGGAGGCTTTAATGTATAATTCCTGATTGGCATTAACATCGCCTACCGTAATGCCCATCCCGTTTGTATTAAGGCTAAATCCGGAAATAGGTACTTTGGAGTAACTAAAGTTTTCACCAATTACAATTAAAGTATCGTAAGATAATGTTTGTGCCGTATTGGATCCAATACCGTAAATTCTACTGTCGATGGGGTTGTACCCTATGCCGTTTACTGAAAAAGGATAGGTTACTACCGAGGTGGTAGAGCCGTTAATCGGGTTAATTACCTGTGCCGTTGAGGGGCCATTAACTACCTGAAAGACTGATTTTGAACAGGCGGTAAATGGGGCAGGTAATTGTGCTATTGTGTAAAAAGGTAATAGCAGTACAAGCACAAAAAGTATTGTGCGTGTTGGTTTGACTGATTGGGATTTCATTTTTTTTAGTTTTAGTAATTGTTAAGAGGGGCTCACTTTTAAAGAGATCGTGGTTGTTATGAGGGTAATTTGGCTTTGGACAGATGAGATCGCAGTTAAAAGTTCAGCAGTTGTAAAAGTTTAATTTAAGAAAAAGAATCGGGCAAAATTGTAAAATACTACAATACGCCAATAAGCCCACGCAACAGCAGTTTTACGGGACGATAGCAGTTAGTTATTCTACAAGTGCAAGTTAGTAAAAATATTAATATGTTGCATGTAGGGGGTGTATTTCAAATTTTCGCTTTGTATAAGACGCATTTGTTTGGATGTCATACGCCTCGGCGTACAGGTTTCGATCCGCCACGGCGGAGGGAAATCTCTTCATATTAGTATGAGATGTCTCTTCCGAAAGCGTTCGGAAGAGACATGACGATGCGAAAATTTGAAATGCACCCTTTAAAAAAATAGTACTTCCGAAACGTGAATTATTATTTTTGATATGGTTCGGCAGAAGGGGTATTATTTGCATTTTCAACTTCTAATCCCCATGATTGTCCTTTTTTTATTGCCGGAACACCCTGCAATAGCCATACAGGAGCATTTGCGCCTTTTAAATAGTAATCAAAAAATTGCGCTAATCTAACAGACAAGTCTTTTCGATTTTTTCTTTCTTTTAAGTTATGGTCTTCATCATTGTATTGCAAAAGCCATACGGGTTTTCTAAGTCTTCTTAATGCGCTGTATAGTTCAATTCCCTGATACCAGGGTACGGCACCATCGGCATCGTTATGCATAATTAACAGCGGAGTATTAATTTTATCGGCTTTGAATAAGGGTGAGTTTTTAATGTATAAATCAGGCCTTTGCCAAAGTGTAGCTCCCAAGCGGCTCTGTGTTTTTTCGTATTGAAATTGCCTTAACAGCCCGGTACCCCATCTAATACCACCATATGCACTGGTCATATTGCTAACAGGGGCTCCGGCTCCGGCTGCTTTAAAAATATTAGTACGGGTTACCAAATAGGCTACCTGATAGCCTCCCCAGCTTTGCCCTTGAATACCCATGCGAGAGCTATCAATCCAGGGTTTTTTACTTAAAAATTTTGCAGCACTTACCACACTGTTGTAAGCACTCTGTCCCGGTTCGCCAATTGTATAATAAATATCGGGAACAAATACCATATAACCGTTGCTTACAAAGTAAGGAATGTTAATTGTAGAAGCACTGGGTGCCGGTGGTGTATAGGAAAAAATAGTATTGGATCTTTTTTCGTAAAAATACAGTAGCAGCGGATATTTTTTGTTGGAGTTAAAGTTTTCCGGTTTGTATAAAATACCATCGCTCATTTTTCCGTCAAACATTTTCCAACGTACCTGTTCGGCTGTAAGCCAAATATACGGCTGTTGTTGGGCGGCAATATTTGTTACCTGTTGTAACTGATGTAAATACTGCGATGCAAATAACTCCGAAGATTGCACATTGGATAATTGTAATAAAAAGGCATTGGCTTCTTTGGCTTTACTAAAACCCGAAATGCTTTTGGGGATTGTAAATTGTAAAGCAGGTTGTTTATTACTATTCAATGTTTTAGTATAAACACTCCATGTTTTATTGTGCAGATTTTGTGCTGTAATGTAAAGCGTGTCAGTTGGCAGAAAGAATTTTTTTTCTTTATCAATGGTTATGATATTAAATTGATGTGGTTCAGTGCTACCGGTTTTTGTAAGATTTATTGGTGTTTTATTACCGTTTGGAGATACTAACCAAATGTCATAAAAAGATTTTAGGAGAATGCATTCATCATTGGCTGTCCACCCCTCAATGCCCATAGCGCGTGGAAAAGCGGGCATATCGTTTTCTATGTCATAAACGGGTTGTGGAATTTTTTTTGAAATATTTATGGTTGCTCCGTTCTCAATATTGTAGGTAAAATAATTTTTTGATTTGGCATTATACCAAAAAATGTATTTTCCTTTAGGCGATGCCTGAAAATTTGCATAAAGATTTTGTTGTACTAATTGCTTTTGTCCATTGGCTGTATTAATGATGTATGCCGTATTTTTTGCCATACCTTCCCACGATGCTGCTATACGGTTTCCTTGTGTTGTTTGTGCCAACACCCAATTGGCGTTGCCTTCATCAATAAGAGTGGTGTTGTCAATGTCGGTATCTGTTAATTGTACTACCTGCGCTGTTGTTTCGGGTTGTATTACTGCCATACCGCTTTTATTTTTGTCATAGGTCAGCCTTTTTAATTGTTGCGGTTGTATGTAATCGTCATTATAATGCCAAATATCCAATTTGGCCGTTTCAAAATCAACCAAAGAAGTATCTGCAGGTGGCATTATTGGCCATACGCCAAAAAAAAGTTTTTTACCGTCTTTGCTGAACTGTATTTTTTCAAAGGGGTTTACGGTATAATTAGCTGGAATACCTTTGGTGGCTTGTTGTACCAGTAACTTAGCCGAATCCATACCGGTTTGGTAGTACCAGAGCTTATAAAATTTTTGTAAAGATTTTTCTGTACTGTCTCTTTCTGCAACAAAAGCCCATTGTTTTCCTCTTTCATCCGGCGAAAAATTTTTAACATCGTTAAAGCCGGTCATAATGGTATCAAACTGTTTATTTTTTAAGTGGTACAGTAGGATTTGTGGTACAGCCAAAGTATCTTTTCTACTATCGGTTTTAAGCAAAAGTGTATTGCCGTTTTTATCAAAATAGTAATCTGTAATGAAATGAAAGGTATAGCATTCTCCGGATGTTAAATGTAACAGTAACAAATCTTTTCCGGTTGAGGGTTTAATTTTAGCCGGCGTTTTGGCAGGTGATATTTTTTTTGCCTGTTGGCCGATTGTATTGGCTGCGTTGGCCGAGGCCTGTTTTAATTTTTCCTTTGTTTTACGCCCCCTGATGTTGGCTAAGGATTTTTGAATAATGGAATCACTAATGATGGTTAAGCGATTAGCAGTGTCTTTTGCAACCGAGTCTTTTTTATATTGATAAGTAGATGTATCAGTCAATACAGCCAGCCACACATCATTATTTTCTGGTGTTTTAAATGATTTTATTTGAGGGATTTTTACAACAGAATCGTTCAGCAGGTTCAATACTAATAAACTGTCTTTGGGAAAATCATCAGGTTTGGTTTTTTTAATTTTGGCTTGCCTAATGTCTTTAAAAGGTGCTTTTATTTTGGCAATGAGAAACTGGTTGTTATTGGTGAAATTGATAGTAGCACCTCTTGGGAATTGTAGTTTCTTTATAGTGTCGGTAAGCGGGTGTACTATTAATGTGCCATCACCTTCCTGCGGTTGAATGGTGTAAGCTACAAATTGTCCGTTATTAGTAATAGCCGTTTCGTTAACAGATTTCCAATTATCATATACATCATGGGTTAGCGGTTTTTTGTTTTGGCTAATGGCTGTAAGGGGTAAAAAAATAACAACTGCAATGAATATTTTGTACATACTTAATTAATAAATAAAAGCTAAAATGTGAGCAACAAATAATTATTTCTTTTTCTTAAATGAATTTTCATAAACACTAATCCATTCCTGAACCGTCATTTTTTGGCAGAGTTGGCCAATTAATTCATACGGGATACTATTTGTTTTTTTAAAGCGGATACAGCTTTTGCCCATGTCTAATTTTGTTTTGCAATACTTGGGATATGAGGAAACAAACCAGTCGTATAATTTTTTATCGGCATAAATACCCATGTGGTATAGTGCAATAAAATTTTTTTGAGAGGCAATCCCCATAAAGGGTAATGGTAAATTGGGTGTGCAATGATAACCATCGGGATAAATTGTATGGGGTACCACATAACCAATCATTCCGTAATTTATGGCTTCTTCAAAACCTTCGGGAATGTTTTGTATAATAACGTTGCGCAGTGTATTAAAAACTTCCTGCCTGTCAGCAGGGATGCTTTTTAAATAATCTTTTACTGTTGTGGCTTTGGATTGCATGGTAATAAAGTTAGGCAATCCTGCAAACAATTACGGTACATTAATATATTTATGTAATTGCAGGCTTAGCTCCCATTTAGGGTTCTCCTTAATATATTCAACAATTAGGGGTGTTATTTTATTTTCCTTACTCCACTCCGGTTGTAGGTATAGTTTGCAGCTTCCCGAAACCTTAGAAGCGTATTGTTCGGCCCAGTCAAAATCACTTTTATTAAATACAATAATTTTTAATTCGTGAGCCAGTGGTAGAATTTCTGGTAAGGGTGCTTTAAATTTTTTAGGGGAAAGGCATATCCAGTCCCAGTCACCCGTCAATGGCGAAGATCCCGATGTTTCAATATGCGTAGCAATGCCTTTTTTTTTGATGGCCGATGTTAAAGCATCTAAATGATGTAAAAGCGGTTCGCCTCCTGTAATAACGGCAATTGGAGCTTTTGAGGTTTGAATTTTTTTGGCAATTTCAGCTACACTTAGTTTAGGATGCGCATCAAAATCCCAACTTTCTTTTACATCGCACCAAACACAACCCACATCACATCCACCAAGGCGAACAAAATACGCAGCTTTACCCTGATGGTACCCTTCGCCCTGTATGGTATAAAAATCTTCCATCACAGGCAAAAAGTTTTTGCCATTATTTTTGGCTGATTTTTGTTCTGCGTTATGAGCTAAAGTTTTTATATTATTCATACTTACTTCGGCACAAAATGTTTAATTTCTTTCTGTGCAGGATTTATAGGTGTTTTTCATTAGTGCAGCAATAGTCATAGGACCAACGCCGCCGGGAACAGGCGTTATATAAGAACATTTTGGGGCCACATTATCAAAATCCACATCGCCCGACAACCTGTAACCACTTTTTTTAGTTTTATCTTCAATTCGGGTAATGCCTACATCAATTACAACAGCACCTTCTTTAACCATATCTTCCTTTAAAAAACCCGGAATACCTAATGCAGCCACAATAATATCTGCCTGTAAGCATATTTCTTTTAAATTTTGGGTTTTTGAATGACATACAGTAACTGTACAATTGCCCGGATTACTGTTATTGCTAAGCAATATACTTAAAGGGCGGCCAACAATATGGCTGCGCCCAATAATTACGGCATGTTTTCCCTCGGTTACAACTTTATTATGCTTTAATAGTAGCATAATACCGTAAGGTGTAGCCGGGATAAAACTATCTTTTTCGCCAAGCACCATTCTGCCTATATTTTCGGGATGAAAACCGTCAACATCCTTAACAGGCGATATGGTATCAATAATTTTTTTTTCCGAAATATGTGCCGGAAGCGGCAATTGTACTAAAATACCGTCAATATCCATATCGTTATTCAGTTCTTCAATTTTTTCAAGAAGCCTTAATTCTGTAATATCTTCTTCATAATGAAAAAGTGTTGACTTAAACCCAATTTCTTTACAGGTTTTTACTTTTGAGGATACATAGGTTTGGCTGGCACCGTTGTTACCTACTAAAATAGCAGCAAGATGCGGTATTTTATTGCCTGATGCAGCTCGCTGTGCCACGTCAATTTTTAAGGTATTGACGATTGATTTTGCCGTTTTTTTTCCGTCCAGTAATTGCATGCCGCAAACCTACACAAAGTTTGGCTAAATAATGGAGGACGGATGGATATTTTAAATGGAGTTGCCATAACTGAAATGACTTTGCACATTTAAGGTAAAAAATCATTGATTTGAATCAATTTTTAAAAATACAATAATTATTTAAGATATTTATAATCAAATTGTTATGCTGTTATTTATAATAGTTTCTAAAAACGAGACCTAAAATAGTTTATAAAACTTATGTTAAAATAATTTACCTTGCTATAAGTTTTAATAACTACTGCCTTTTGCTTGTGAGATTGGAATATGAATATTTGATAACTAATACTAACAATTGTTCAATGCAAGTTTCATGCTTTTTGTAATAAGGGCTTCGGATGTTAACTCCCAATTAATGTTCGGGAAGGCTATTGGCTGTATTTAGAAAAACCAAACTAATTCTTATTTATTAACAAAACAAACAAGTACATGAGAAAAATTCTATTGCTTTTAGCAATGTTTTTGGGATTTTCGTATCTGGTTTTTTCACAAACCAGAATTGTTACAGGAACTGTAATAGATGAAGCGAATACTCCTGTTCCTTTTGCTTCCATTATAGTAAAAGGATCCAAAGATGGCACTTCTGCTGATGCAGATGGTAAATTTACAATCAATGCTACAAATGGCAGTGTGCTGGTTATATCAGCAGCCGGCCATCAATCAAAAGAAGTAACAGTTTCTGCCAGCAGGGTTACAGTACTTCTCGCAAAAGGCAGTGGCGAATTAATTGAAGAAGTGGTGGTAACTGCTACAGGCCAGCGTGTAAACAAGAAAAATATTGGGTATGCCGCAACGGTGGTTGATAATGCCAATCTGGTACAGGCATCTCCAATTAGTGCAGCTACGGCACTCTCCGGTAAAGTACCCGGTTTACAAATAAACGTAACGGGTAGTGGGGTAAATCCTTCGGTAAGTGTTGTACTTAGAGGTTATCGTTCCATTACAGGTAACAATCAGGCTTTAATAGTGCTAGATAATGTAATTGTGCCAAACGAAATGCTGGGTAACATTAACCCCAATGATATTCAGGATATAAATGTATTGAACGGCTCCAGTGCGGCGGCATTATATGGTTCGAGAGCATCCAATGGAGCATTAATAATTACAACAAAAAAAGGTACCCCGGGAAAAACCGATGTTCGGATTTCTCAAACGTTTACAAGGGCAAGTACGGCGTTTTTACCTAAACTGCAAAAGAGCTTTGGCTCCGGCTCTACCGGTTATGTAAAAATATATGAGCCTTATGAAAACCAACAATACGGTCCGGCATTTGATGGGTCGATGGTTGACATAGGGGAGTTTCCTACACCCGGGGGGCAGTTGCAGCAGGTTCCTTATTCCTATAAAGACGAGGGTGGTAAATTAGATTTTTGGCATCCCGAAGTATCATCGCAAACAGATTTGTCCATGTCAACTTCTACAGAAAAAGGAAGATTATATTTTTCCGGACAGTTTGTAACTAATAATGGTACTATTGAAGGCGATAAATATAACCGATCTACTGTAGGAATTGGGGGCAACCAAAAAGTGCATGATAATTTAACTTTAGATTATTCATTAAGATATACCCAAAATTATACAAGACAAACAACGCAGTCCGGTTCTATATATAATCTTGTACTAAACTCTCCCGGGCACATCCCATTAACAAGTTATAAAAATTGGCAGAGAGATTCTTTTGCTATGCCGGATTTCTTTTATAATGCTTATTATAATAACCCGTATTTCATGAAGGATAACTATCGTTCTCAAACACGTAACGAATACCTTGTAGGTAATATTGGCCTAAAATGGTCTCCGGTTAGCTGGTTAGATTTGGTAGGTAAAGCCGGTATGACTTCCAGAAATTATACGGCAAAAAGCTGGAGCGATAGATATTTGTACAGTACCTATGCAAAAGGTCTTTCCCATGGGTCGTATAAAAAATCTGATATTTTAGGCGATATTTCAGACGGTTCAGGTTATACAAATACATTGGTGGGAGATTTTCAGGCATTATTTAAAAAAACCAATATAGAAAATTGGGACTTTAAGCTCACCTTAGGAACTCAGTTAATTCAGGATGACTCAAAGTTTATAAATGGTAGTATTTCCGGACTGGCCTTACCGGGAATTTTCAATCTGTCGAATTTAACTACAACGGCTTCTGCTTCAGATGGTATGTCTCAAGCCAGAACGATAGGTGTATATGGAGAAGCCTATATTACCGCTAAAAAATATGCTACTACGTTACACTTAACAGGAAGACGAGATCACGTTTCTATTTTAGATCCCGGTTACAACACTTTCTTCTATCCATCGGCCGATTTGGCTATTGTTCTTTCAGATGCTATTCCCGCATTGAAAAACAGTACCGCCATTAATTTATTAAAAGTAAGAGCCGGTATTTCTAATGTGGGTAATGTAAACTTAGGGCCTTATAATACACAACCTACGGTAGGGCAGGGAGCAGGGTATCCATATAATGGAGTTGTATCTTACACCATTGGAGACAGGTTAGTACAAAAGGGTTTAAAACCAGAGTTTACCTTAGGGCAAGAGATTGGTTTTGACTTTGAAATTTTTAAACGCATTTCCGGAGATTTTACGTATTACGTAAATAAAACTAAAAACCAAACACTTCCTATACAAGTTACACAGTCTTCCGGTTATTACAGCCTTTTGGCAAACGTGGGCTTAACAAGGGGTAGCGGGGTAGAAGCCTCTTTAAGTTTTAATGTAATTAAAAAACAGGATCTGTCTGTAACAATCGGGGTTAACTATACATATAATGATAATAAAGTTGTGGATTTGGGCATTGCTCCGGATATTACAAGGGTAGCACTATTTACATTTGGCAATCAGTCCGGGGTTTATGCAGCAAATGGACTGCCTTTCCCGGCATATTTTGGAACAACGCATCTTAGAGATTCTGCCACCGGAAAAGTAATTGTTAATGCTGTTACGGGCTACCCATCGGTTAATACAACTATAAGTTATTTAGGTAACTCCCAGCCCTTGCACAGAGCCGGTGTGAATTTGGATGTTTCGTACAAAAATATACGATTAAGGGCTTTGGCCGAGTATAGAGGCGGTTATGTATTATATGCAGGAGCCGGTACAACTTACGACTTTACAGGAGCCGGGTACAATACAGCGTTATTTGGCAGAGAGCGCTTCGTATTCCCCAATTCGGTATATAAAGATCCTAATACTGGCGAATATGTAGATAATACAAATGTATCTATTGCAGATGGTAATGTAGGCTATTGGACTCAAAGCAACCCAAGAACAGGTATTACCGAGAACTATATTATTTCGGGCGATTTCTGGAAATTAAGAGAAGTGTCCATCTCATACGATTTACCTGATCACATATTTAACCACTCAAAGTTTTTAAAAGGAGCGTCTGTTAATCTTGTAGGGCGTAACCTGCTTATTCTGGTTCCAAAAGAAAACGTTTATGCTACAGATCCCGAATATAGTGATAATGGAAATGGAAACTATTTAGGAATAAGCAGTTTGTCGCAAAACCCTCCATCTCGGTTTTATGGCGCAACATTCTCTTTTCACTTTTAAATCATCTACTTTATGAATAAAATTACATACAAAACTTATTTATTAATGTTGATAGTTATTGTTACTATGTCAACATCATGTAAAAAGTTTTTAGATATTAACAAAAACCCCAATACGCCTACAGGTACTGTAGAAGAAAGTTTTCTATTGGGTAAAACAATTGTCAATTGGGCAAGATTTATGCCTGCGGCTGACAGTTATGGCGGAGAACTAAGCGGTGCAATTGTAAACCCTGGTGGGGTATCAGGTTTCGGTTCTTTAATAGATTATAATTACGGCCCCGGTAACTATACATTCTGGTGGGATTTGTACGATAATATTACCGATTTAAATGCCATTATTGCCAGAGGAGATGCAGATGAGTCTTATGTAAAATATGCCGGTGTAGCACGCATATTAAAAGCGGTACATTATCAGGCTTTGGTAGATGCATATAATAATATACCCTTTAGCAAGGCTAATATGGGTGTTGACAATTTAACGCCGGAGTATGATAAAGCCGAGGATGTATATAAAGCAATTGCCATGTTAATTGATGATGCATTTACAAACTTTAGCAGTGCCAGTACAGCAGCATTAAATCCTACAAATACTACCGACCCTTTATTTGGCGGCGATATTACCAAATGGAAACAGTTTGGCAATACAATTAAACTACGGATTCTTTTAAGGGCGGGCAGCAAAGTTACATTTGCCAATACCACATTTTCTTCGGATGGTTTTTTGGCGCAGGATGCGATGGTGCAACCCGGCTTTTCCAATCAGGACGGTAAAACCTGTCCCACTTGGGGTCGTGTATATTCTGCGGCAGGTTCAGCCCAGGGCTTAACACAGCGGGTACCCAGTTATTATATGTTAGGGTTTTATGACGGTACTAAAATCAATGACTATTACAGGGGACGGTTATTGTACAGAACATTCCCAACGCCCGGCGTAAACCAATTAGGAGAACCGGGTGGTACAACTGCCGTTGTAAAGCAACCTAATGACTGGTATATTACATTAGCTTCTTCACCATCGGCAACAAACTATGCATCAATAGGTATTTTTAAAGGTCCTACTGCTGCACAGCCCATTATGCTTGCAGCAGAAAGCTACTTTTTACAGGCGGAAGCGATTGTGCGGGGTTTAATTTCAGGCAATGCAACCACAGCTTTTAACAGCGGGGTATTGGAATCATTTAAATATTTAAACAGAGACGAAGCCGGAAATATTTCCACAAAATATGTTGATACTGCTAATGGGGCTCTTGCTACATCTGCGGTTACCACAAGGTATATACAAATTGACCCTGCAAAAGAAGCCAATAAGTATATGCGGGATAACGAAACAAACCGGTTAGTAAATTTTGGCCTAACTACAACGGTTGAAGAAAAAATTGAAGCCATCATTACACAAAAATACATTGCGCATAATATGATTAAGGCTGATGAATCTTGGAACGAATACCGCAGAACAAAGTACCCCGTATCTACTTTGCCTACAACAGCAAACAAATACACCAGCTTTGCTTCAACTTTGTCAACATCTGCTCAATCGGATAAGTTGCCAACGCGTATTCAGTATCCTGCAAGAGAGTTTTCTTATAATTCAGAAAACGTAAAGGCTCAGGGAACTATAAACCCTCTTGTTGATAAAATATTTTGGGCAAAATAAATTTATACAATTATGAATAAAATATATTTAATTATAATCGCTTTATCTGTCTTAAGCTTACAGGCATGCCTGAAAGGCAGAGATATGGTTTTGGACCCCGTTGCGGTACCGGCTACTGTAGAGTTTGGAAATGTTGCCGGATTGGGAAGTGCTCCTACCGACTCATTTAGGTTGTATTCTGTAAACTACGAAATTTCACCTTCAGCAATTTTGGAACTTCCTTTGAACTATACGGGGAAAAATACAGCATCAAAGGATATTACTGTAACAGTAGCTGTGGATGCAGCTTTGCTTAGTAGTTATAACACTGTAAAAAGTACAAATGTTACGCTATTGCCATCAACAACCTACTCACTTCCACTTACTGCTGTTATTAAAAAAGGAACAAGGACAATACTATTACCTATTGATTTTAAAGTTGATCAGATTAGTCCAACAGGTTCTTTTGCACTTCCCTTGCAAATCTCAGATGCTTCAGGTGAAATAATTAGTAAAAATTTCGGACGGATTATCATATCGGTTACGCCCAAAAATATATACGATGGTAGTTATAAAGTTGTTTCCGGAGAAGTTATACGCTATACAAATCCAACCACTCCGGCAAACGACGCATTAAGCGGTTCAATGGCCGGTAACCCCAATGTTACCTTAACAACTGTGGGTGCATATACGGTAGAATTAGGAAATATGAGATGGGCCGGTGGTACCAGTGGTATTGGGGGAATTAATAATTTGAGGGCAACAGTAGATCCGGCAACTAATTTAGTAACAATGGCAGCTATTGGAAATGCAACCTTAGCTAATATTCCAGGGGCTATTAATAAATACGACCCTGCTACTAAAACATTTACCTTAAACTTCGATTGGAATCAAACATCTACGAAGCGAGAAATTAAAAATCTTGTCTTATCCTATACAGGGTCAAGATAAGTAACTGTCGATTTCTTATTATAAAGGCGGCCTATATAGGCTGCCTTTTTTAATTCATAACTCAAATTGGCTATAAATTATGACAATCATAAAAACTAACAAACATTAGTTTTTATGATTAAACGACGTATTGATTTTAATCAACTTTTAAAAATATCCGTTTTTTATTGCATGTGTTTAATATATTGATTATTAGTATATTAATGTAAATATTGTTAAAGTGCAAACGTTTGTGCTGTTGAATTTTTTAACGAAATATGAATATTTTGTTAAAAAAAATATAACTTGCCGTTAAGTTTTGCGATTTAAATACTGTATTAACTATGAAAACAGGTTAACTGTATTTAAAATACAAAATGTTTTAATCTATATTTTATCACGAAACAAAAAATTACATGAGAAAAATTGTGATGCTATCATTATTGATGGCTTTCTCGGTTTTTGGTTTTGCACAAACCAAAACAGTTACGGGAACGGTTTTAGATGAAACAGGTAGCGCAGTGCCCTTTGCCTCCATCACGCAAAAAGGCACAGATCGTGGTGTTTCTGCTAATGCTGATGGTAATTTCAGCATTGATGTCCGTACAGGTACTGTATTAGTTATAAGTGCGACTGGCTTTTCCGATAAGGAAGTAACAGTTGGCTCACAATCTTCAATAGTGGTGTCCTTAACTAGAGGTGAGGGGCAACTGATTGAGGAAGTGGTTGTAACGGCATCTGGGTTAAAAATTAATAAACGAGAACAAGGGTACGCCTCAACAACAATTAAGGCTGATAAGTTAGTTCAGGCAGCACCAACAAATGTAACAACTGCATTATCAGGTAAAGTTCCTGGCTTGCAGATTAATGGTGTAAATAGTGGGGTAAATCCTAACTATAGTATAGTATTACGTGGGTATCGTTCCATTACAGGTAATAATCAGGCTTTAATTGTATTGGATAATGTAATTGTACCTAACTCGGTTTTGGGAAACTTAAACCCATCGGATATTGCCGATATTACAACTTTGAATGGCGCATCTGCTGCAGCACTTTATGGATCTCGCGCTGCTAATGGAGCCTTGATTGTTACTACAAAAAGAGGTACTGCAATAGGGAAGCCGGAAATCACATTATCCCAAACAATATCAGCTCAGGCTGTTGGTTTCTACCCCGGCATACAAAAACAATTTGGATCGGGTTCTGATTCTTATATTCAGGTTTATAATGCCTATGAAAATCAGCAATACGGACCAAAGTTTGACGGTTCTATGGTAACAATTGGCGAATATCCAACGCCTGGGGGGCAAATACAAACAGTTCCTTATGCGTGGAATGCAAAAGAAGGAAAATTGAATTTTTGGAAAACAGCATTAACTTCTCAGACTGATTTTTCAGTATCAGCCCCAACCAGCGATAGAGGCCGGATTTATTTTTCTGCACAATATTTAGATGCAAAAGGTACTTTACAGGGTGATGGATACAAAAGAACTGCGTTGAGTATTGGTGGATCCCAGGATATTTCTGATAAAGTTAATCTTGATTATTCAGTTCGTTATACACAAAATGTTTATACTCAAGCAACAAATTTGAGTAGTATATACGATTTGGTTCTTAATTCTCCAGGCCAAGTACCTTTAACAAGGTATAAAAATTGGCAGGTAGATTCTTTTGCCATGCCTAATTACTACTATAATGCATTTTATAACAATCCTTATTTTTTAAAGGATAATGAAAGAACCCGAACTCAAAACGATTATTTGGTTGGTAATGTTTCGCTTAAATATTCTCCGGCAAAATGGGTGGATTTATTGGGTCGTGTGGGGATGACTACGAGATATTGGGAAGGAAAAAATTGGCAAGATGTATTTTTGTTTAATCAATATGCTAAAGATCATGCCAATGGTTCTTATAAAAAATCAGACATAAAAGGTAGTTTGAGTGATTTTAGAGGAAAGGAAGCTACATTAATTGGAGATTTTATCACTACTTTCCGAAAAACTAATATAGAGAACTTTAATTTCCGCGCAAATTTAGGTGTTCAGGTTATTCAGGATGACGGCAATAATTTAGCTGGTAATATTAACGGATTTGCGATTCCTGGTTTGTACAATTTGTCAAATCAAACCTCACCACCCACTGCAGGTGGAGATATGGCAAGGTCGAGGTCAATGGGTATTTGGGGTGAGCTATATGCTACATATCATAAATATCTTACTTTACACCTAACAGGTAGGCGAGATCAGGTATCTGTATTAGATCCGGAGTATAACAAATTTTTCTATCCGAGTGCTGACCTTTCTTTCCTTGCAAGCGATGCCTTTTCTTCAATAAAAAATTCAACACCTATTAATTTGCTGAAAATTAGAGTATCAACAGCGAAAGTGGGTAATGTGAACTTGGGAGCATATAGAACTTTGCCTATTTTCTTTCAGGCATCAGGATATCCTTATTCAGGCAATGTTGGATACAGTGTTGACAACTCTATTGTTACACAAGGTTTAAAACCGGAATTTACTTATTCTCAGGAAATAGGTATTGATTTAGAAATGTGGCAGAGTCGTTTAACTGCTTCAGTAACAGCATATAAGAGCAGAACTGAAAATCAAACACTTCCGGTGGCTATTGCCCCATCTACAGGGTTTACATCATTGTTAACTAATACAGGAATTACGTCTGCTTCTGGAATTGAAGCCAGTTTGGGGGTTATTCCTGTGCAAACTGAAAATACGGAAATCGGAATCTCTATTAACTACACCTATAATGATAACAAAGTGGTTGAGCTGGGAATTCCTGATTTAGATTTATTCAGACTATTTAGCTATGGTAATGGAACGGGTGTATATGCTGCTCCGGGAAAAGGATTTCCTGCTTTGTACGCTACAACACACCTGCGTGATAGCGCAAGTGGAAAAATAATTGTTGATCCGATTACCGGATACCCCACATTAGATCCTACAATTAAATATATGGGAAGAACACAACCACTCCATCGTTTAGGTGTAAACTTGGATGTGAGATACAAAGGGCTTGTCTTTAAGAGCAGTTGCTGAATATCGCGGTGGGTATTTAATATACAATGCGATGGGGACTACATTAGACTTTACGGGTGCAGGTATCAATACGACGATGTTTGACAGGGAGCGTTTTGTATTTCCTAACTCTGTATATTGGGATGCCACACAGAATAAGTATGTGGATAATACAAATATTACAGTGGCTGATGGAGGCCCCGGATATTGGACATTGGCAAGTACTAGAACCGGAATGAATGAAAACTATGTTACATCTGGTGCATTTTGGAAATTGAGAGAATTGGTATTGAGTTATGATATTCCTCGAAGTATTATTGGAACAAGAGTTTTAAAAGGGGCTATGTTCAGTTTAGTAGGACGTAATTTAATAATGCTGGTTCCTAAAACAAATGTTTATACCGATCCGGAATACAGTGATAATGGTACTGGTAATTATATAGGGTTAAATAGTTTAGGGCAAAATCCTCCAAACAGATACTATGGTGCAACCCTTACACTTAAATTCTAATAAATACAATGAAAATGAAAAAACTAAATATATTTTTAATTACGGGTCTTTTGCTTTTTATAGCACCATCGTGTAAAAAGTTTTTTGATATTAATCAAAACCCTAACAGACCCACATCAGGTATAGCGGAAGAGGTGATTTTACCCAAAACAATTGTAGAATGGGCTAATTTCATGCCTGCTGCTAGTGCCTATGGAGAAGAAGTAGTCGGTTATACTACCAATGCAGGTGGGGTGTCGGGATGGGGTAGCTTTGTAAGTTATGTTTTTACTCCAGGAAGTTGGAATAATATGTGGACAGTTCCTTATGACAACCTTACAGATATTAATCCTGCATACGATGATGTTGAATTAGGTTTATCAAATAATGGTAGAACTTTAACTTATGCTTTAGTAAATTATAAGGATACTGCAACAACAGTTGCTTGTTCTTTCTCAAATTCTCAACTAGATGTTAACAATAACGCTGGTAAATATGACCAAGAAGTAGTTGTTACAGTAACTGCTGATGACTTATTTGACAACGCATTATATTATGACAAACAACAACTTAAAATAACTAAATATGGTAATTTAAAAGTAAATATTAAAGATGATGAT
>JBKEEB010000007.1:0-8952 GCA_047975735.1 Niabella sp. | reverse complement strand
GTTCTGTAAATACATAGCTGCCTTTAAAGACACCATTGATTATAAGATCAACTGGTATCAAGTGATTGACGTAAGACATATTCATCAGCTCGCCAATTATCAAAGCAATTCTGATGAGCATCAGACTTCCATCAATATAATTAGCGAGTAAAACCCAATCTTTTTCAGGCAATAAGCCCAACAAAGAGGCATCTTCATCTAATTTAAGGCGGTATGGCTTTTTAGGAAAATTCCAAGTTGAATTTCCTCTGCCTCTGATGCGGGTAGTATTTTCAAAATCGGGATAAACGCCGTTGCCTTCAATCCTAATAGTCGCATTCAAATAATCATCTTTTGATACGATAGGTGCATTACCTGCCGTGTTAATATAAATATGAGGTAACTTATATTTCCAAACAACGTGTACAATATAGTTTTTCTTAAAGCCGTTTACGGAAACCAGTGTTAAACGAAAAGGAGTTGAAAAATCTGCAACCGTAGTCCCCGATTGTTGTTGTACTCCATTGATTAAAACAGTTGTAGCAGAAGAACTAAAACTGGGAATAAAGGATTTACCTCCCGTTGGCGGAATTGTAGCTAAAATAGAATCGTTTCGTATAATAAAATTTACATCGGATGCTAACAAGATGTTATTGTTTTTTAATATACTGTACTCGCTAATATCCAATCCGTTTTCACTGTATTTTTCAATATTAATTGTAAACTGAACAATATCACCATTGTTACCTTTTATACTATAAATTACCTGCTGTTCAAAATTATTAGCAGTAATACCCGATTGTTGGGCAATGCCAGCAACTGTAATTTCTTTACCAGAATAAACAAAACTAACTACAAGGCTATTTACAGGAACCTGATCCGGAATAGAAAGCTTAATAGTCGTTCCGTTAATTATGCCCAAAATATCCTTTGATAACCACTGGCCATTATGAACAGCTTCTAACCTGAATGAGGTAATAGCACCAGGCTCTCCGGTAACAGTGTCTTTTTTACAACCCAATATTTCAACACCAAGAAAGAAACAGATAAGCAACTTATACGGTAGGCAAGCATTAGTAATTTTCATTTACTAAAGATAAATAATTTTCAAAGAATACAAGCTTTTAGGGGTGCATAAAAACTTATTCTTGCTTTAATTTTATTTTACTGAAAAGCACAGCAAGGTTTTTACAAAGGGCTGATAAAAGCGAAAAAAATTATTACCCATTTTTTAAAAAGAAATTATTCCATCAGGCAAAATTATATCCAACCCTTTTTGGTCGGCAGCTTCTACCCTGCCAATTACCTGCGCCTGTACACCAAAAGAAGCAGCCGCTTTTATAATGGCATCAGCCGCTTGTTCGTTGGTATAAATTTCCAAACGGGTACCCATATTAAACACCTGATACATTTCTTTGGCATCAGCGCCGCTTGCTTTTTGAATAATATCGAAAATAGCCGGCGGTGTAAAAAGATTATCTTTTATAATTTTCACATCGTCGGGAATATATTTCAGGCATTTTGTTTGGCCACCGCCACTGCAATGAATAAGCCCATAAACATCATCAAAATATTCCTGAAGCAATACTTTCAGTACTGGAGCAAAAGTGCGTGTAGGGCTTAGTAGCAACTTACCAATATTCGTCTCCTGCCTATCTATGGTAATGGTATCCGTCATTTTATGCGGGCCAATGTAAACAACGTCATCATCCAAAGAAGGTTCAAAGGTTTCAGGATAGCTTTGCCCGTAATGTTTTTGCAATACATCATGCCTGGCACTGGTAAGGCCGTTACTGGCCAAACCACTGTTATAATCCGTTTCGTAATTTGCTTTTCCAAAAGAGGCCAATCCTACAATTACATTGCCCGGTTTTATTTTTTCGTTTGTTATCAGTTTATCCTTTGGCCAGCGTGCCGTCATGGTTCCATTTACTGCAATGGTACGCACCACATCCCCAACATCAGCCGTTTCGCCACCCATAAAAGTAATGCCGACACCGTGTTTTTTCATCTCATCAAAAAAGGTCTGGCTGCCATTAATCACTTCACTTAATACCGCTGCAGGTATCAGGGTTTTATTTCTATCAATGGTTGAAGAAAAAATCAATTTATCATAAATACCCACACAAAGCAGGTCGTCTAAGTTCATTACAATAGCATCCTGTGCAATCCCTTTCCATACCGAAATATCACCCGTTTCTTTCCAATACAAATAGGCCAAAATGCTTTTAGTTCCGGCACCATCAGCATGCATCACGTTCACCCAGTTTTCATCGCCCACTAATACATCGGGATAAATTTTACAAAAAGCTTTCTCGTAAAGGCCTTTGTCTAAATCTTTTGTAGCAGCATGCACCTCTTCCTTTTGTGCAGAAACACCCCTTTTTGAGTATAATGAATCCATTGTTATTGATAATTGTAATAAGCCGCTAAGATAATTAATGAGCCATAAATGGCAGCAGATTTCTTTTAAATGATGAATTGCGATATTTTTCCCAGCTTTAAAACAAACGGCATCAATTTTGCGACGCTCCGTTCATCGTTCTGTATATAAAGCATCAATTGATAAAAATTGAAACCCTATTTATCAAACTTTTTTCTTAAAGCCTCCAAGCTATTATGAAAGCTGTTTTTGGGAAGGGGCTTAGTGCCTCGTACAGCATTTCCCCCTTTGTTATCTCCAACATTTTTTTTGCCGGCATTTTCATCCTTCATGCTTAACGAAATTCTTTTACGAGTTGCATCTACCTCCAAAACCGTAACCATTACTTTCTGGTTAAGTTTAACCACTTCATTGGGGTCGCTCACAAATTTATTGGCAAGATGGGAAACATGCACCAGACCATCTTGTTTTACACCCACATCTACAAAAGCACCAAAATTGGTAATATTGGTTACAATGCCGGGCACTTTCATACCAGCTTTTAAATCAGCAATGGCTGTCAACCCATCTGCAAAACGAAATTCCTCAATCGTATCCCGCGGATCGCGCCCCGGTTTTTCCAATTCTTTTAAAATATCGTCAATGGTATAAATACCGGCAGTTTCCGTTACAAAATCTTTTGCTTTAATAGCTTTTCTTTTGTCGGCACTTTGAATCAGTTCGGTAACGGTGCAGTTTAATTTTTCTGCCATTGACTCAACAATACCATAGCTTTCGGGGTGTACTGAAGAATTATCTAAGGGATTATCTGCATTGGGAATCCTTAAAAACCCGGCACATTGTTCATAAGCTTTTGGCCCCAACATACTTACGTTTAACAGTTCGGAACGTTTTTTAAAAGCACCATTTTTGCCTCTATATTCAACTATGTTTTTTGCGGTGGATGTTGTAAGCCCCGATACGTACATCAACAAATGTTTGCTGGCTGTATTAATATCTACTCCCACACGGTTCACACAACTTTCTACTACATTATCTAAGCTTTCTTTTAAACGGGTTTGGTTTACATCGTGCTGATATTGACCAACGCCAATACTTTTTGCGTCTATTTTTACAAGTTCGCTCAAAGGGTCTAACAACCGACGGCCAATACTAATGGCTCCTCTTACAGTTACATCCTCATTAGGAAATTCCTCGCGAGCCACATCACTGGCGGAGTATATAGATGCGCCACTTTCGTTTACCATAAAAACTGCAACAGAACTGTCAAAATCAATACCTCTTACCAACCTGTCAGTTTCTTTACTGGCTGTTCCGTTACCATAACCAATTGCTTCTATCTGGTATTGCTTTACAAGCCTTTTGATGGTCTCAATAGCTTCTGCCCATTGGTTTTGCGGAGCATGGGGAAAAATGGTCTCATATTTTAAGAAGGTACCGCTTTCATCTAAACAAACAACTTTACAGCCGGTACGAAATCCGGGATCAATAGCCAATACTCTTTTTTGTCCGAGAGGCGATGCTAATAAAAGCTGACGCAAATTTTCTGCAAACACGTGAATAGCTTCTTCGTCAGCTCGTGCTTTACTGTTCATTCTAAATTCTGTTTCAATAGCAGGTTTTAGCAATCTAACATAAGCATCTTCAATAGCCAGCTCTAATTGTTGCGATGCCTCGTTGGAGGCCGTAATAAAACTTTGTTTTACTTCGGCAATTGCAGTATCTTTTTCAATAGAAATATCCATGATAAGGAACCCTTCCTTCTCTCCTCTTCTAATAGCTAAAATTCTGTGGGATGGTGATTGCGATAGCGGTTCTTTAAAATCAAAATAGTCGCGGTATTTTTGGGCATCTTCTTCTTCTTTTTTTGTAGTAAGAACTCTTGCCGAAAGTTGTGCATTTTGTTCAAATAAAGATCGTATTAAGCCTCTTGCCTGTTCACTTTCGGCCACCCATTCGGCCACAATATCTCTGGCTCCCTGTAACGCATCAGAACAGTCTTTCACCTGTTCAGTAATAAATTTATCAGCCTCTTTTTCTATTTCAAGATTTTGTTGTTCAAAAATAATTTTGGCCAAAGGCTCCAACCCTTTTTCTATTGCTACGGAAGCTTTTGTTTTACGCTTAGGTTTATAAGGAAGGTAAATATCTTCAAGCACGGTAGCACTCATGGTAGCTTCAATTCGCTGCTGCAACTCGGGGGTAAGTTTCCCGGCTTCGCCGATGGTTTTCAAAACGGTTTCCTTACGCTTTTCCAGCTCATCGTAATATTTTATTTTATCAAAAACGTCTGTTACCTGTACTTCGTCCATATTACCGGTAACTTCCTTACGGTAACGGCTGATAAAAGGAATTGTAGCTGCTTCGGCATGCAGTTTTACAACGCTTTCAACATTTTTCAACGGCAATGCCAGCTCTGTACTAATATACTGTACGTATTTAAAATCCATTCTACATTTATTTTGGGCTGCAAATGTAAGGGGCTAAGAACGGAAATAACAATTTTTATATCAGTAATTATTCACTACTTCTTTTTGAGCTTGTTCCACCAAATAAGGGTGCCTGTAACCGGCAGGCTGGTAGCTATAAGGCAACATATAAAGTAAATAATTTTAGAAAACAACCCAAATATTTCTCCGGTATGTATTGGTTTAATGCTTGCGGCAATTTTTGCTCCCAACTGCTTTTCAGAAAACTTTTCTACGTTAAGAATTGCGGCCGAATATTGATCAATACTAACTTTATCGGTTGCCGATACGTTAAATGCAGCTTCATTGTTTTTTATAACCGTAAAAACACCAATGCTGTCTTCAGGAAAATTTATTCGTGTTTCTCCTTTTTGTGGCAATGCATTATCTGCAACGGTAAGTACTGTAGATACAGCAACCCCTGTGCCGGATAAATTGTTTGAGGTTATCGGCTTACCACCACCACGTTGTAATACAGGTGCTCCCAATAATTGAGAGGCACCGTTTTTATACCAGTCAAAAGACCAACAGAGGCCGGTTAAGGCCATCATCAATATAACAAGAAAAGAATAAAAACCCAGTACATTATGCAAATCGTGATTAATACGTTTCCATCTGGCACTAAACAAAATAACAAAACCCTGTTTCCAGTATTTCAGTTTTTTTGGCAGCCATAAAATCAGGCCTGATAATAAAAGAAAAGTGAAAATAAGGGTTGAGACACCAACAATAATACGTCCCGTTTGCTGTTCTAACAATAGCCAACGATGCAGTTTCATCATTGTTAAAAAAAACTTTCCGCTACTTGTTTGGGTACCGCCTACAATATGACCGGTGTAAGGGTTTACTAAAATTTGTTTCCCTCTTGCATTAGCTTTTTCGCCTTTGCCTTTTTCTGGCTTTAAAGAAAATGTCCAAACTTTATTTTTCTCTGTTGGAATTGAAAATCCGGCAACTGAAGTTTTCTCTTGCTTTTCAATTAATTGAATAAGGCTATCAATGGCAGGTTGTTTTGCAGTATCATCTACCTTAAAATAATAGGTATCCTTATTAA
Organism: Niabella sp.; assembly: GCA_047975735.1. Classification (GTDB taxonomy): domain Bacteria; phylum Bacteroidota; class Bacteroidia; order Chitinophagales; family Chitinophagaceae; genus Niabella. The sequence continues at coordinate 3,068 of JBKEEB010000007.1, read as the reverse complement.
AAAAAGTTTCAATTTCTGTTCGAAAAGTATAAATAGTTCCCGTAAGGCAAACTATAAAGAGAACGATACCGCTACCCAACCCCAACCAAAGGTGCAGGTCATTGATTAATTTTCTGAAACGCTTATTCATAACATACGAAAATAAATATGAAAAGGATATTCACATTTACGAATTACGGAATTTTTTTCCTCATGGTTAGTTATTTTTCCTTCTTTGTACAGGTAGAAATACCAAACGGGGCATATAAAGGGCAAAAACTGATAAAGGAGGTTAGTACAAATATAATAGCCACTACTCCTAATACTATGGCCAATGTACCGGAAATAATATTTGTATAGTACAAAACTGCAATGGCAATTGCCATGAGAATACGAATGGTTTTATCTGCGGCACCCATGTTTTTTTTCATATGCGTGATTTTTAATTTTTAAAAAAGTAATAAGTTGCATTTGCTAACCCTTAAACAGTTTTACATAAACTAAATATTAGGAAAGTATTTTTGATTGACATATATAATCCGTTCTGGGAATTTCAGTATCGGCAATTGCCTTAAAACCTCCTTCAATTTCGGTAAAGTTTCTGTAACCCCTTGCCTGTAAAATACTGGCGGCAATCATACTGCGGTAGCCGCCTGCACAATGTATGTAAAAATGTTCTTTGGGGTTAATATCCTTCACCCAATCATTTATATATGCTAAGGGCTTACTATATGCTTCTTCTATGTGTTCTGCCCCATACTCACTTTCTTTACGTACATCAACTACTGTATCTGAGCCAACTTTTAGGTCTATGGCAAACTGTTCTGCCGTAATACGATTTACGGTATCAACTTCTTTGCCTGCGCTTGTCCAACTATCAAAACCGCCCGATAAATGGCCTACAACATTATCAAAACCAACCCTGCTGAGTCTGGTTACGGCTTCCTCCTCTGTACCATTGTCAGCTACTAACAGTATGGGTTGTTTTACATCAATAATCATTGCTCCAACCCAGGGTGCAAAATCTCCCTGTAGTCCAATATTAATGGATTGAGGTATAAACCCTTTTGCAAATTCCTTATTATCCCGTGTATCTAAAATTAATGCATCTGTATTTTCAGCGGTTACTTCAAATTGCTCAACAGACAATGCTTTCATTCCCTGATTTAAAACTTCTTCAAAACTATCATAGCCTTGTTTGTTCATTGCCACATTCATTCCAAAATAGGCAGGTGGTGGTAATAAACCGTCCGTTACCGATTTTACAAAGGCTTCTTTATTTGGCTGATTCAATGCATAGTTAATTTTCTTTTGGTTTCCCAAACTATCAACGGTTTCTTTCATCATATTTTTTCCGCAGGCAGAGCCGGCACCATGCGCCGGATATACAGTAACCTCATCTGCCAAAGGCATAATTTTATTATATAAACTTTCATACAGCAAACCGGCCAGTTCTTCCTGCGTTAAATTAGCTGCTTTTTGTGCCAGATCAGGTCTGCCCACATCACCTAAAAAAAGCGTATCACCACTAAATAGTGCTTTTTCTTTTCCATTTTCATCCAATAGCAAATAGCAGGAGCTTTCCATAGTGTGGCCGGGAGTATGTAATACTTTTATTTTAACATCTCCGAGTTCAAATAACTGCCCGTCTGTAGCAATAATTGCTTCAAACTCCGGTTTTGCCGTTGGCCCATAAACAATGGGAGCACCGGTTTTTGTACTTAAATCAAGGTGGCCGCTAACAAAATCGGCATGAAAATGAGTTTCAAAAATATATTTGAGCGTTACGCCATCTTTTTCTAACCTGTCAATATAAGGTTTGGTTTCGCGTAAAGGATCAATAATAGCTGCCTCACCGGCAGATGTTATGTAATAAGCACCTTGGGCTAAACATCCGGTATATATTTGTTCTATTGTCATACTGTAATCTTTATAGTACAAATTTCCTGATTTTTTTTGGCATCACTGTAACTTTTGTTACAAAACTACACAGTATATGTTGATAACATTTTTTATCATTTTTTCACAGCCTTCAATTCATCAGGGCTGTCTTTTGTAAAAGCATCCCATACAAACTTTGAGGGAGATGTAAACAAGTCTCTAACCAAATTAATATTTACAGCGTTTGCCGGATTAAAATTGGGTGATAACATATATTGTTGTAAACTATAAAGTAATTGTTTGGCTGCAGGTCTTTCTTGTAAATTCGATTGTAAATCGGCACTACTTACCATTAATTTTCCTTTGCCTACTTTAGTTTCAAAAATCAACCCCAGCCTGCGGTTCATAAACCAGGTGTCAATAGGTTGAACCAATAACCTGAAAGATTTAGGAAAATCTTCGAGGTGCATTACCTGTGCTTTATTTACAATTTCCCACCACTGCAAATTGCTGTAATAGCTTGTAGGGAAGTATTTAAAAGCAGGATGTTGATTATTAAGCAAAATACCCAAAGTATGCGGCGGCCTCATTTTAAACCAGGAGGTGTTCCAAAATATGGGTAAAAACTGCTGTACAATTTCTTTTCCTTTTACAACCTTACCGGCGGCATTTAAAAATACTTTACCGCCTTCGTTAAGAATTTTTTCTGCATTTTTATCAAGTGTATCCGTATAATAAATAGATGTCTCATTTAACAATTGAGGTGTATTTTTTGGATATACCCAAAAATCCCAATCATTGGTGTAAGGCGTATTATCCACCTTTACTTCTAATGTGAGCATTTTTGCTTTTTTTATATCCTGCAAGGGAAATACAATATTACCAACCGGCAAGCAATTACCTACCGGATAGGTTTTAGATGTAAAATTTCCTTTTTTTACAATAGTTCCGCTCTCATCTTTTATTAGCCATGAAATAGATGCATGTAAGGGTTTTTCTTCATAATGAAATAATTCTATTGCGGCCTTAAATGTTTCATTATTTGTGTAAACAAATTTTTCAATACGGCTAAGTGGAACGGTGGAATTGCAAAACTGCTTAAATTGTTGAGGGCTTATGTACCCCTTTGGCTGATAAAAGACATTAACCACACCAACTAATGCAGTGCCTTGCCCGGGAAAATCCTGCAATCCCAACAACTGGAAACC